>NZ_FWER01000116.1 GCF_900169785.1 Rhizobium sullae | reverse complement strand
CCGAAATCTCTTCGTCCCCCCGCACCAGAAAAACTCAGCCCTCGCCATCCACATCCATCGGATCCGCTCAATGGCGCAGTGGAAAGCCGTGACCGGCGCAACCGCCTGACGTCTCACACAAGCGCCTTGTTCCGACCTTGATCAAATAACGTGACATCGCCGACGAAGGCGCTTCTAGCGCCAGCTTGCAGTATCCATCGAACGAATGGATTTCATCCAAACAATCGATTTTACCAATCTTAGCAGTTGCTACATAGCAAAGCTCCACACGCCTGGGAAGCCGGCGACTTTCTTTCGTCATCGGAGCCTACGCGGCACAGAAGCCGGAACTCCTCCGGCCCTTATAGGCATTGGCCTTGCCCAGTCGTGCAAGTCTGGTGGCAATTTTCACGATGGGGGGGCAGCCTCAGGAATTGAGCCGCGTCCACGTCGAAACACAAGCTGGAAGGCACTCGAATGGTAGACCAACTCGCAACGGAAATCATTGCCATAGTCAAGAAACGCGTCGAATCGGAGAGCGGCGAGGGAATGACCGCATCCATTGTCGGCGAAATAACGACTGCCACCGAACTGACCGCGCTCGGTATTGATTCACTGGGATTAGCGGACGTGCTCTGGGACCTGGAGCAAGCCTACGATATCAAGATCGAAATGAACACGGCCGAGGCGTGGTCGGATCTCCAGAATGTCGGCGACATGGTGGAAGCCATGCGCGGCTTGCTTGTTAAGGTGGCTTGATGGACAGGCGCGTCGTCATCACCGGAATGGGCGGGCTGTGCGGACTAGGCACCGACGCCGCTTCCCTCTGGACGGGGATGCGCGAAGGCCGCTCCGCTATCGGCCCGATTGTCAATTCAGAGCTTCATGAGCTGAAGGGCATGATCGGCGCCGAGATCAAGGCGTTGCCTGAGCACGACATTGACCGCAGGCAGCTCGTCTCCATGGATCGTTTTAGCGTGCTTGCCGTGCTTGCAGCGCACGAAGCCATGCGACAGGCCGGACTTTCCTGGGATGAAGGAAATGCCCATCGCTTCGGCGCGACAGTCGGCTCCGGCTTCGGCGGCTGGGACGCGACCGAAAAAGCCTACCGTACGCTCCTTTTGGGCGGAGCGACGCGCACCGAACTCTTCTTTGGCGTAAAGACGATGCCGAGTGCCGCTGCCTGCCAAGTCAGTATGAGCCTCGGCCTGCGCGGCCCGGTCTTTGGCGTCACCTCCGCCTGTGCTTCGGGCAACCATGCGATCGCTTCGGCGGTAGACCAGATCAAGTGCGGCCGGGCCGACGTCATGCTTGCCGGAGGCAGCGACGCGCCACTCGTCTGGATGGTACTGAAGGGATGGGAAGCCATGCGGGTACTCGCTCCGGATACTTGCCGACCCTTCTCCGCCGACAGGAAGGGCGTGGTAGTGGGCGAGGGTGCCGGTATGGCGGTGCTGGAAAGCTATGAACATGCCGCTGCCCGCGGTGCAAGAATACTTGCCGAGGTCGCTGGCGTCGGCCTTTCCGGCGATGCCTCCCACATCGCCGCGCCGGCTGTCCACGGGCCGGAGGCGGCGATGCGCGCTTGCCTTGCCGATGCCGGACTGAATGCCGAGGACGTGGACTACCTCAACGCGCATGGCACCGGCACCAAGGCCAACGATCAAATGGAAACGGCGGCGATCAGGCGCGTCTTCGGTGACCACGCTAATTCGCTGTCCGTCTCGTCCACCAAGTCCACCCACGCCCATTGCCTCGGGGCAGCGAGTGCGCTTGAAATGATCGCCTGTGTGATGGCGATCCAAGAGGGCGTCGTGCCGCCGACCGCCAACTATCGTGAGCCAGACCCCAATTGTGATCTCGATGTCACGCCAAACGTGCCGCGCGAGCGCAGGGTGGGCGTGGCCATGAGCAATGCCTTCGCCATGGGCGGCATGAACGCAGTTCTGGCATTCAGGAAGGTGTAGAAGACATGCCTCCTGAAAAGATCACCCCTTCAGGTGCTTGCGGGATCGCCGTATCTCGCCGGTGATGACCCGTTGCTGATGTAGGCTGAGGGTGCAAGTCTTAGTGCAAGCACCAAGTGAAGTCCTGTGACGAAGCATCAGATTGAGGTGATTCGCCGGTCGAAGCACGTCGGCGCTGGCCTCGACGGGAGAAGAAGCGGCACGTTGCCAGGGCGAATGTACCGGCTTCAGCGGTGGAATGAATCTCCCCTCCGAACGGCGGCTCGACGATCTAAAAGCGGTGCCGCTAAGGTACTGTCTGGCCTGGCGCGGCGCATCAACCGCGATGTCGCCGCCGTTAGTAGGCGGCACCGCTGGCGCTTGAGTGCTCGGGCGAACCAGCCCCCCGCGAGGAGTTCTGGGCGCGGCGGCTTAACCGAATTCATCAGCCTGCATGATTGAGAAGAGGATAAGACATGTTCGAATTGACCAGCCGTAAGGCGCTCGTCACCGGCGCATCGGGAGGTATCGGCGAGGTGATCGCCCGCGCGCTGCATGCGCAGGGTGCTATTGTCGGCTTGCACGGTACCCGCGTTGAGAAATTGGAGATGCTTGCCGCTGAGCTCGGGGACCGCGTCAAGCTGTTCCCAGCTAATCTGGAGCATCGTGACGAGGTCAAGGCGCTCGCTCTGAAGGCGGAGGCCGATCTCGAAGGCGTCGACATCCTCGTCAACAATGCCGGCATCACCAAGGACGGCCTGTTCGTGCACATGTCAGACGCCGACTGGGACTGTGTCCTGGAGGTCAACCTCACCGCGGTGTTCCAGCTAACTCGGGAGCTCACCCGTCCGATGATGCGCCGCCGGAATGGCCGCATCATCAACATCACTTCGCTCGCCGGCGTGACCGGCAATCCTGGCCAGACCAATTACTGCGCCTCCAAGGCCGGTATGATCGGCTTCTCCAAGTCTCTGGCGCAGGAGATCGCCACACGCAACATTACCGTCAACTGCGTCGCCCCGGGCTTTATCGAATCGGCTATGACCGACAAGCTCAATCGCAAGCAGAAAGAGACGATCATGGCGGCGATCCCCACCCGCCGCATCGGCACCAGCGCCGAAGTCGCGTCCGCGGTCGCGTATCTCGCTTCCAATGAAGCGGCCTACGTCACCGGCCAGACCATACACGTGAACGGCGGCATGGCAATGATTTGAGCACGGTCATGCGCCAGGGGAGATATTGATTTGCGCGGGCATAGCACGTCTTAAACCAGATCGGATCGGCTGCCTTGTCGCACGGAGTAGGTGCGGGGGAACTCCGCTCACGTAGAAAATTTCCGATGTGTAGAAAGCTATGCGATGGCCCAGCCTTTCCTGCGATGAGGAAAATGCGCATCGCTTCGGCGCGACCGTGGGGGCGTCGGCTTCGGCCGGCTGGGACGCGGGTGCGCGTCGCCATGAGCAACGCCTTAGCATGGGCGGCATGAATGCAGTTCTGGTATTCGGGAAGATGTATAGGGAGACGTCATTCCAAGGGAACGGCCATATAGCGTAAGTCGAATGATTACCTAGTAAACGCAAGGCGATAAATTGACTCTTATTCATCTCCGTCGGCTTGAAGCCGAAGCGATCCATGTCATTCGAGAAGTCGTTGCAACATTCTCTAACCCGGTCGTGCTTTACTCGATCGGCAAGGACTCCTCGGTATTGCTGCATCTGGCGATGAAGGCGTTCTACCCCGCCAAACCGCCTTTTCCATTCCTGCATGTAGACACCAAATGGAAGTTTCGGGAGATGATCGAGTTCCGCGACCGGATGCCGCGAGAGCTCGGCTTCGATCTCCTCGTTCACGTCAATCAGGATGGGGTGGACCAGGGCATGGGTCCATTCACGCACGGCTCGAACGTGCACACCCACGTCATGAAGACGATGGGGCTCCGGCAGGCGCTGGAGAAATACGGTTTCACCGCGGCTCTCGCAGGTGCGCGGCGGGACGAGGAGAAGTCGCGGGCCAAGGAGCGCATTTTCTCCATTCGCAGTCTCCAACACGGCTGGGATCCGACGCGCCAGCGCCCGGAAATGTGGAAGACCTACAACACGCGCGTCGGCCAGGGGGAGACGATGCGTATCTTCCCGCTCTCCAACTGGACCGAGTTCGACATCTGGCAATACATCCTGCGCGAGGAAATCCCGATCGTGTCGCTCTACTTCGCGGCCCGGCGTCCGGTCGTCAAGCGTGACGGCATGCTGATCATGGTCGACGATGAGCGGATGCCGATCCAGCCGGATGAGAAGGTTCTGGAGCAGCAGGTTCGCTTCCGGACCCTCGGCTGCTATCCGCTGACCGGAGCGGTCGAGTCCGAGGCCGCCACGGTTCCGGACATTTTGCGGGAAATGCTGACGGTGCGAACGTCTGAACGGCAGAGCCGCCTGATCGACACGGATGAAGTCGGGGCGATGGAGAAAAAGAAGCGGGAGGGCTACTTCTGATGTCGTATGTTCAATCCATACCGCCGCATGACATTGAAGCACATCTGGCCCAGCACGACCACAAGTCGATCCTGAGATTTTTCACTTGCGGCTCGGTGGACGATGGAAAATCGACCCTTATCGGGCGCCTGCTCTACGACGCGAAACTGATCTTCGAGGACCAGCTCGCCAATCTCGGGCGCGTCGGCTCTCCCGGTGCCGCAAACGGCAAGGAGATCGACCTTGCCCTGCTTCTCGACGGGCTCGAGGCAGAGCGCGAACAGGGCATTACCATCGACGTCGCCTATCGCTATATCACGACGTCCAAGCGCAAGTTCATCGTTGCCGACACGCCCGGCCACGAGGAATATACGCGCAACATGGTGACCGGCGCTTCGACGGCGGACCTCGCCATCATCCTGATCGACAGCCGGCAGGGCATCCTCCAGCAGACGCGGCGCCATTCCTACATCGCTTCGCTGCTAGGCATCCGCCATGTCGTGCTGGCCGTCAACAAGATCGACCTCGTCGGTTTCCAGCAACAGGTCTACGAGGAAATTGTCGCCGACTACATGGTTTTCGCGAAAGAGCTCGGCTTCGCCAGCATCCGTCCGATCCCGATTTCGGCGCGGGACGGGGACAACGTCATCTCGGCTTCCGCCAATACGCCCTGGTACAGGGGGGCGGCGCTGCTGGAATATCTGGAGGCGGTCGAGCTGGATCCGATGGACCAGGCGAAGCCATTCCGCTTCCCGGTTCAGATGGTCATGCGGCCGAATGCGGATTTTCGTGGCTATGCCGGGCAGATTGCTTCCGGCCGAATTTCGGTGGGCGATCCGGTCGTCGTGGCAAAGAGCGGACAGCGCACGTCGGTCAAGGCGATCGTCAACTATGACGGCGAGCTTGCGACGGCGGGGGAGGGCGAGGCGGTAACGCTGGTGCTCGCCGACGAGGTGGATGCCTCGCGCGGCAATATGCTCGTCGCCCCCGGTGCCCGCCCTTTCGTGGCGGATCAGTTCCAGGCGCATGTGATCTGGTTCGACTCGAGCCCGATGTTGCCGGGACGAAGCTACATTCTGCGAACGGAGACCGACAGCGTCAGTGCCATGGTTACCGCGCTCAAGCACCAGGTGAACATCAACAGCTGCATCCGCGAGGCCGCGAAATCGCTTCAGATGAACGAAGTGGGTGTTTGCAACATCTCGACGCAGGCGCCGATCGCCTTCGATGCCTATACGGACAACCGGGCGACGGGCAATTTCATCATCGTCGACCGCGTGACGAACGCCACCGTCGGCGCAGGGTTGATCGATTTTCCGCTCAGGCGCGCAGACAACGTCCACTGGCATGCGCTCGAGGTCAACAAGAGCGCGCGCAGCGCCTTGAAGAACCAGCTCCCGGCCGTGCTCTGGTTCACCGGGCTCTCCGGCTCGGGAAAATCGACCATCGCGAACGAGCTCGACAGGATACTCCACGCCCAGGGCAAACATGCCTACCTGCTCGACGGCGACAATGTACGCCACGGCCTGAACCGGGATCTCGGCTTTACCGAAGAGGACCGGGTCGAGAACATCCGCCGCGTGGCGGAGGTGGCCAAGCTCATGGCCGATGCCGGTCTGATCGTGCTCGTGTCCTTCATCTCACCGTTCCGCGACGAGCGGCGGATGGCGCGGGAATTGATGGACGAGGGCGAGTTCATCGAGATCTTCGTGGATACGCCGCTCGACGAGTGCGCACGCCGCGATCCGAAGGGCCTCTATGAAAAGGCGCTCGCCGGGAGGATCGCGAATTTCACCGGCGTATCCTCACCTTATGAAGCCCCGGAAAACCCGGAACTTCATATACGCACCGTCGGCCAGGAACCGTCCGATCTGGCGCTTGCGATCGAGGAATTCCTCGAGCGGAGGATGGAGAGCAAATGACGGCCTTTTGCGAAATGCTCGAGCGCATAGCGCTCGACGCGGCCGCGGCGATTATCGAGGTCTACGACGCAGGTCCCGAGGTCTGCTACAAGGAGGACCAGTCGCCCGTCACGGAAGCCGACGAGCGGAGGCAATGATTCTGGAGGGACTTGCGGCGGCGTTTCCGCAGATCCCCGTGGTTGCCGAGGAGTCCGTCTGCTCCGGCCGCGTTCCGGATATCAGCGGCGGCACGTTCTTTCTCGTCGATCCGCTGGACGGCACGAAGGAATTCATCAACCGCCGTCACGACTTCACCGTCAACATTGCCCTCATCGAGGGCAATGTTCCCGTAGCCGGCATCGTTTATGCCCCCGCGCAGCGCTGCGCCTATGTCGCCGACGGCGGTAGAGCGGAGAAGCTCTTGCTCGACGCGGCGTGGGGGCTCGAACACCGCCAGCCATCCGCGTGCGCATGCGGGGTGCCGAACTGACGGCGGTCGCAAGCCACTCGCATAACAGTGCCAAAACCGAAGCCTTCCTTACGGGCCATGGCGTCATGAACTAAGCTTCCGGCGGCTCGTTGCTCAAGCTCTGCCTTTTGGCGGAAGGGGCGATGTCACGTTATTTGATCAAGGTCGGAACAAGGCGCTTGTGTGAGACGTCAGGCGGTTGCGCCGGTCACG
>NZ_FWER01000078.1 GCF_900169785.1 Rhizobium sullae | reverse complement strand
CACCCACACAATGCCGCTCGAAGACATCAACAAGGGCTTCGAGCTCATGCATTCCGGCGAAAGCATCAGGAGTGTTGTCATCTACTGAGCGTCAGCCGGGCGCTCGCATCTGCCGAGGTTAGCCACTGTCCGGAGACCCGGACGGGCTTCGGCGCAACAGGGGAGGAACATGCAATGGAAAGCGCAGTTCAAATTCATCCGGCGGTCGATGGCGGTTTGAAGCCCGCCAATCCCGGCTTTGCCGGCGGCACGCTTGTTTGTGCGTGCACGGACCGGCCGGTCAAGGTAAGGATCGAAGGACAGGTCGCCCATAACCACGTTTGCGGCTGCACCAAATGCTGGAAGCCCAAAGGCACCTATTTCTCCGTCGTTGCGGTTGTCCCACATGACAAGGTGACCGTGCTCGAGAACGGCGACAAGTTGCAGGTGGTCGATGCAAGCGCGTTGATCCAGCGTCACGCCTGCAAGCAATGCGGCGTGCACATGTATGGGCCGGTAGAGCGAGAACATGCGTTCCAAGGGCTGGACTTCGTTCACCCCGAACGTTTTCAAGAATCCGGCTGGGCTCCGCCTGAATTCGCGGCTTTTGTCTCCTCGATCATCGAATCGGGCGTTGATCCTAGCCGAATGGACGGCATACGCGCCCGCTTGCGGGAGCTTGGACTGGAGCCATACGACTGCCTGTCGCCGACCCTGATGGACGTTGTCGCCACCTTCGTCGCAAAGAAGTCCGGTGCTCTTCCTAGTTGAATGAGCAGACGGAATTGATGAAGGCTGTCAGCGTGCAGACAAGCACGCTGACAGCCTCTCGATGACGAAATTTGGAAGTTCGTTTTGACGCCATCCGGGCATAGGCTGATGCCTCGATATGATGGCGTTCATCTTCGAATGCGGGAACAAGCCATCGAGCACCAAATGTGTTCGCCAACCTGAACCCATTTGCGGTTTGATAATCATCCGCAATCGAAGGGCCGAAACGATCAATCGCGTGATCGATCTGGGCAACAACGGCAGGTTGCTGCGTGAAAATCGTTTCGGCCACCCGCACGGCGACGTCACTGCCGGGGCAGGCGTCTGTTCTCGATAATAGTGTAGACAGAGCGGAACAACACGTCCTCCGATAGGGTTTTAAGTTTTTGGTGTCGCGCTATGAAATTGCGAGGTGCAGTAATGCGATCTGTATTGATATTTGCCGCTATGACGATAGCGATGACCCTTGCACTGGCCTCTGCTGGGTTGGCCAAGAGCGACAAGGAATTTCTGAGCGACGCGATGAAGGGCGACAATTCAGAAATCACGCTCGGGGAACTCGCTACCCAAAAGGGCGGAAGCGAGGATGTGCGCTCGCTAGGACGGGCGCTGGTTGACGACCACCGTAAAGCCAAGGACGAAGCCACGGCTCTCGCAAGCGATCTTGAGGTGAAGATAACCACCACTATCACCGTCGAGGCGCAAAGCGCGGTTGAAACGCTGCAGCGCAAGAGCGGGCCTGAGTTTGACCAGGCGTTCGTGGACTATATGATCTCGAACCTCGAGAAGGACATTGCGGAATTCAAGGAAAAGGCCGGCGAGGGTGGCAGGCCGGTCCCGGAATTTGCAAAGAAAATGTTGCCGGTGCTGCAGAAGCATTTGCAACTTGCGCAGTCGCTGAGCAGACACTGAAAACCGGAAACATCGACCGCTTGCCGGGTCGTTTTCGGCTTTGGTGGAATGACCGCGTCATTGTGCCATACCATGATGCTCATTGCGTTTGCCGCGGTTTCGGTTCTGAACGCAACCGCGGCGACAGGTGAACAATTCTGGAGCCTCAGATGGATGCTCGATTCCGCTCGGCTTGGGTCGAACTAGGCCAACATGCCCGCTTCAATGCCGGCAGCGATAAAAGCGTCGCGAGCAAAATCGGGCGGTTCCCTTCTGTCGACCGCCGCCCTGCAGATACGCAGCGCGTCGAAATAATGCGGGCCATTTCTCGTTGGCCATCGATGCTCAAGATAGTCGAGTGCTGTTTCTGGGCCAAAAATCGCTTCGCTGAAACCGTTTCCTACTCTGACATTCACCGGTGCGCTCCAATATATAAGAGGGCGGTTTCTCGCTTCGATGTTCATGGCTGGGGTCATGGCTGGGCTCCTCCTGAAGCCTAACCGTAAACGACCGGAAAATTAGAAACGTTCCATCAAAAAAATTGCGCTGCGATGGTCATGCTGCGCGCAATCTCGGTCGGCAGGCGAAACGGTCCGGCGTCTGGGTTTGAGCCAACATTGAGGACCTCTCCGATGTCTTCAGCTTTGAAGTTGCCGGCCGATTTCATCAGATGAGCCTCGTTTTCGACGGTCTTTTTGGAACATCGGGCGACGCATTTCGTTGTTGTGCTAGACCGCGGTGCGGACGCTTCCCTTCCTCGTCAACAGCTGCCGCGATCCTATCAGAAGACGAGCTTGATCTTGCCCCGTCTTAGCCACGGGGCTTTTTTCTCCGCTCATCTGGTCGGATTGGAGATCAGGAGAGCAAGACGGTCCCGGATCCGCATTCGCCAGTCGCAACCGACCGACCATCCAGGAATCATCCGGCCTTTGGCACGAAACGTCTGCCTGGACGGAAGCGCCGTCGAGCGTGACCCGGGAGCCCTCGCTTCGGACGAAGCGGTATTGGCGAATATCGACGCTAGAGACCGTCCTTGTCCGAGACATCGACCTTAACGGCTCCGCGCCGGACCGAGAGGCGACCTTTTCCGGATGAGGCTCGAGTGTTGCCGCACTTCAGCCCCACTTCAATTCGCCTTTCGCGACCTTCGCACCCAGCTCCAGCGAGGAGACGTCGGCAAGGTCCGGGTAGCGCTTCATCATCGCCGCGACCAGTTCGGAACTATCTTTGGTCCGGCTCACTTCTTCCTCGAAAGCGGTGAGATAGGCGCGGGTAAACGCGACGGCCTCAAGACCCTGGGCCGCGCCCTCGACCTGGTGGCCCGGAACGACGATCTTCGGCGCGCGGGCGGCGATGCCGTCGAGCGCCTTGATCCAGGCTGCGCGCAGTTCGGCGGTTGCCGTATCCGCAATCCAGACGTGGTTGCCAGAATTGACCAGAACACCGCCGAATACCGCCTCGAGCACGGGTACGAAAAGGTAGCGCCGGTCATGCATGCCGGGAACCTCGACGATCTCGATCGCATTGCCTTCCAGATCGAGCGATGCGGCGTCCGAAGCTTGCGGGATCACCACGTCCGCCAATGTCTGCGGACCGTTTTCCTTCAACTGCGGTCCCCAGACCCCGAGCTTTGCCTCGACATTGGCCTTGATCGCCTCGACGGTGACGGGCTTTGCAATGACCTTCGCCTCGGGAAATACATCAACGATCGGGCGCAGGCCGAAATAGTAGTCCGGATCGTTGCAGCTCACATAGATCGTGGTCAGACGCTTACCCGTTGCCTTGATCGCATCCGCGACGGTTTTCCCATCGGGAAGGGTGAAACCACCGTCGATCAGGATCGCGTCCTTGTCGCCCGTCAGCAGCACTGGCGTGCGGCGGAAGCCTGTTTCGCTCGCTTGAAAGAACGTCCACATAAGGGTGCCGCCACCTTCCGCTTGGGCAAAGGTCAGGGGAAGGGCCGTCACAAAGCCGGCAGCGGCGGCCATCTTGAGGGTTTCGCGGCGGGTGATCATGGCATGTCTCCTGAGGTTGAATCACTCTTCCTTCTGTATTTCAGGTCTTGATGGGGCAATAAATATCGTTCAATCGTACAGACTGTATGATCTATTGAGACAAACTATGGGCGGCCACCTTAATCTCAACCGGCTTATCTTTTTCACCGCCGTGATCGAGGCTGGCTCCTTTACGGCCGCCGCAGACCGTCTCGGCGTCGCCAAGGCGGTCGTCAGCCACCAGATCGCGCGACTGGAGGAGGAACTGGGCGTGACGCTGCTGACGCGCACGACCCGCCGCCTACACGCAACGGAAGAGGGCAGCCTCTTTTATGAGCGCTGCGTGCTCATTCTGCGGCAGGCGGAATCCGCCTATGGGGAAATGTCGCTTCGTAGCGCGGAGCCTTCCGGAACGCTGACGCTGACGGCTCCGCTCGACTACGGAGCGGCCGTCGTGGCGCCCACGATCGCGGGCTATCTTCAGGCCTACCCGCAGATGCACGTCGACGCGATCTTTGACGACAGCGTCAACGATCTCGTCGCCGAGCGGATCGATCTCTCCATTCGGGTGGGGTGGCTGTCGGATTCCAGTCATCAGGCGCGCCGGCTCGGGACGTTCGAGCAGGTTCTTGCCGCGACGCCGTCGGTTGCCGCCCGCATCCCGGCTGACCTTGCTGCGGCAGACGCGGCCAGTCTTCCGTGGATCGCCAATGGCGCCCTAAAAAATGCCCTTCGCTGGACATTTTCCCGCGGGCAACGGGAAGCCGTGACAATCGAAACACGCTCAATCGTTACGACGGACAAGACGCCGGCCGCTTACGCTTGCGTGCTGGCCGGCATCGGCGTCTCGGTCTTTCCCGACTACATGGTGGCGGCGGATATGCGGGCTGGAAAGATCGTTCGGCTATTTCCTGAATGGGCGCTGCCGCAAGGCGGCATTCATGCCGTGTTTCCACCTGCCCGGTTTCGGCCGGCCAAGGTCAGGGCTTTTCTTGACATGCTGGTGATTGCGGAGCGCAGGCGTATACGGGAAACCTCCGTCATATCGACGCTCGACCCGATGGCGCCATAGCAAACGGAAACGGAGCCTGTGCAACGCAAACGATCGCGGATGCCCCGTCCGCCAAGCAGCAGCCGTCTTTACATTAGAGACGGCCCTGCTTTTTCGCAGGAGTACAAACCTGATCCGCCAGCAACCGACTGGCTGAGGCGCGAGTGATTGCGGGTATTGTAATTCTCTCACTTTTAAAGTGCAGTTTCATTTGGTATGGCTTGAGGCGAAGAGCTTGGGCACATTGAGGTTCCACTTTGCCGTCGTAAACACCGGTCTCAATCCGTTTCACCCTCATGGGCAGGATAGCTTCGCGCTCATCCTGACTGTGATCACGTTCATCGGGTGGTGGTCTGAGACCGGTTTGGCATTGTTGAAATGTGCCATGCGCCAGCTTCAGCTGTCTCAGCTCTTCCGTCGCCCGAAACATCGCCATGCCGTGCCCGCCATGGGCTGATCTCGCCACCGTCTTGATGAGCTTCCTTCAGGAAGACCAAGACGACATGAGCAATGTTCTTAAAGTTGAATGGACCATTATTCCCCAAATTCCACCACAGCCGTGGCTCGACTGCAATGGATGCTCTGCCCCGAGACCGTTTGAATGCAGCGGTAAGGCGAGGCTGAATGCCAATGGCAAAAAGCTCGATGCCTGGCTAATCTACGGGTGTTCAGTATGCAGCAAGACCTGGAACCGGCCAATTTTTGAGCGCCGCAATATCGGCGATGTTGATGCCAAAACGCTGGAGGCCCTCCAAGGCAACGATCCGACCTGGATCAGCGTCCAAGCGTTCGACCTAGTCGCGCTGAGACGAAAGACCCAACGTATCGACGAATTCGATGATGTGGAGGTGCGGAAGGTCGTCCTCAGCGTGACGCCGGTTTGGTCTTCGGTGGAAATCAACATGGTCGTGCCGATGCTGGCAAGCATTCGCGTCGACAAGCTGATTGCCTCCGAGTTTGGCTTGTCCCGTAATCGGGTGCGGTCACTTTGGGCCGCTTCTGCGCTCCGATCTAACATCGATAGGGGCAATATACTGCGGCGGCGCGTCAGGCACGGATCGCGGCTGGTGCTGGATGTTGCCGATCCAAGTGATCAGCCATCCATCGAAATGGCAGCGTGTGGTCGATAGCTGGCGGCTCCATGGCAAGCGCAGCAGGATCGGTTCCTGCTGCGCTTGGCCTCTACGCGGTTCCACCAGAGGGAATCCCTCCCCGTTGTAGAAACATAGCGTCGCTAGGTTTTCGGGCGCTCACAGCCAATTCCAGTTGCACGAAAGGTACGGTTGGATGGAACACTCGTGGCGATCATTCACCTCGATGACCTCACCGCCGCCAAAGAAAGGTTAACGCCCGGTCGGGGAGTTGGTCACTTAAGCCTAATGAGGCCTGCTTCAGTAGGTCTGAACCCGCAAGCCCGGTAGAAGGAGCTCAGATGCGGTTCAAAGTCCGCATGTAGCCACTGTGCTCCTCGATGTTGAGCGACCCTCGTCGCTTCCTTTACCAAACGTGTGGCAATCCCCTGCCTTCGCATCCGAGGGTGGACGCAAGTGTCAAGGATGAATGCGTGAATGCCTCCATCCCACGCCACGTTCACGAAGCCGACCAACTGACTGTTTTCATAAGCCCCTATATGGGTGAGGCTCCGAGATAGAATGGCAGAGAAGTCTTTTCGTTCATGACTACCCCAGGCTTCCAACCAAAGCGCATAGAGCTCATCTGCAGACGGAAAGGGATCAATTCGAAGTGTTACCATTAGGTCTATCCCGTTCACTGATGTCGGCGTCGTCGACGATGGCAACAAGTGTTGAAAGCATATTGACCCGATTTCAATTTCGCGATTTTCCCGGCGGAATCTGACGAGCTCCAATCTCTCACGAGTTGGAGCCTCCGGCAAACCTGACGCGGTTTGCCAATGCGTTGGCCTGCGTACCGCGCCAGATGTTCATTCGACGCTGCACGGTTCCAAATAAGGCCGCCTGATCAAGGGACGCGCAAGGTTGTGGAGCATACCGCTCGACGGCAACAGTTACGTGATCGGAAGCTGGTGTGAAAGCACAACGTCTCACTTGAAAGCGACGGCGGACCTGCGGCCATGACGCGGGCAGTAAATCGCGTGATAGCTGGCGCGCAAATACCCGAGCCGCTATGGGGCTATTACCAACCAGACGCACGTGGAACGGTACAAGAGCCCGTTTGCCTAAGGGCCGGGTCGACATGCTGATACGGCGCTGGCGGATTGCCAAAGTCGCTCCCGGCGCCGGCCCCGGCGGTCGCCGCCGCCGGGAAGGTCCCTTGCCAATTCAGGCAATGATGTAGACGATCTTGAACGTCGAGGGTTCGACGATGACGATCCGGCCATCGGCCAAGATGAGGAAGCGGTAGCCTTCGTATTGCGGGACGATCTTGATGATCCGCGGCGGCAGCGGCTCAAGCCGGACGGTTTGCGGGATCGTCGTGCCGACAGCCACCGTGAAGTTGGTTTCGCGAACCGGCTCGACATTGACCTCCTCCACGGCTTGCTGGATTTCGGTCTTCTGTTCGACGGAGATATTGACGGTCGCGTCGCCTCCAGTCGTCTTCGAGGACTGATCGGACGTGCCCGACGAGGTGTTCCCGCCCGTGGTGCCGGTATCGGAGGACTTAGGCGTGGTCGTGGTGGCGCCGCCGGTCGTGGTGCCGGCATTGCCCGATCCTGCGTCGCCTGCCGGCTTATCGGATGTGGCTTTTCCATCAGGCGACGTTACCTCGCCGGAGCTCTTCGTCGTGCTCTTGCCGCTCTCGCTGCCGGATGCAGGCGCCTTCTCTGATGAGGATCCCTCGGCCGGTTTCGTTGTGTCTTGCTGCTGGGTGTCAGGATGATCCGTCCCTTGCGAAGACGAGTCGGATGTTCCCGTTCCGCCACTATCGGGCTTGACGGTTGTGGCGTCGCCCGTTCCGCCTGACGGGGCTTGTTGACCCGAGCCCGCGTTTGGCGCTTCTGCGCCTGACGGCTGCTGCGTGCCGGACTGCGGCTGCTCGCCCTGCGCGGCGCCTTTCTTCGGCAGTATGGGGGCCGCATCCTGCGCAGATGCGGAAAGCAGACAAAGCGGTGACGTACCGAGCGCCAGAGAGGCGATCAGGATAGGTAGGATCTTGCGGTTCATGTCTATCTCCTTTGGGTTGGGACGCACTTTTCCAGCGGGCGTCGCAACACGGCGTCCTTAAGCGTCGATATCAACTTGAGCGTTTGACGGAATGGATGCTGCAGGCCGCACCCATTCCTTGTCGTCAGTTGACGATCTGGATGACCTTCCGGGAAGAAGGCTCCACGATCACCCGCTGATCGTTGACCACAGCGTAAGCATATTTCGGGTCTTCGGGCACGGGCGTCACGACGACCGTCTGTGGAAGGGGTTGGCCAACGGCAACCTTCTCTTCAATCACGACGGTATCCGACGGAGCGGGTGCCTCGCGGACGTAGGTGACCACCTTTGGCGGCGGCGGCGCAAGCAGAGTGCCGGCGAGGGCGCCTGCTGCGCCACCGACCGCGGCACCAGCCGGGCCGCCGAGGATCGCGCCTGTTGCTGCACCACCAACCGCACCGTTGACCGTCGACGATCCTGCAAAAGCCGCGCCCGACATAAGGGCGAGCGCTGTGGTGGAAACCAGGATCTTCTTGAGCATTGTTTCCTCCATTGTTTCAGCGGCTGTCTTGGCAGCCGCGCAGTGACCAAACGATGGTTCAATGAAGGAGTTCCCTACATAAGACCATAGGCCGGAATGACGTAAGACCTTAGTCTGACAGGTTTTTTAGTGATAACTAATGTTTGCATCGCAACATCGGTGTTGAACTTGAGAGCGCAGAACCAAGGGCTTGGCTCCATCGTCCAATCGATCGAAAATCCGACTACGAGCTGATGACCGTTAACGCCAGCAGTCCGCTTGGCGGTCCCATGCGCTTTCCGATTTTCCTTAGCCACCATCGCCCATGACCACGGCATTGCGAAGTCTTATCGTCAACTGCCCGCCGTCGCCTGAAAGGAGCTCGCCGTAGACATAGAGCAAGCCGGCAAGGGCGATGACAAGTGCGACGGCCGCCGTGCACCAGCCAGCTTTGCCCCGGGTTGATCCCACGTCCTTCATCGCAATCCTCCTTTGGCGATCTTCCGTCATCGTACCCCAATGCCGGGCAGCAACTGACGTTCCCGCCCTAGACCACAGTCCGAAAGCCCGAGAGGCTTTGTACCCTGTCATTCACGGACCAAAGTCCGATCCCGTCAGGGACCGAAGTCCAATACGGGCGCTTGAGCGGGCGTCGCTGTGGAACAAACAGTCCGTGAAATGCTTCCCCTGTCGTCAAAAACGCGGAGAATGTATGATGATCCAAAATCCCAATCCCCTGCACGACCCTAATCGCCTAAGTGATCTGGACGTACGCACTACGCCGGTGGATCGTACTCGCTCCAAACCGTGGGTGGGCTGGATCGCTGCCATCGCCGCGATCGCCGTGGTCGCCTTTGCTTACACGCTGTGGACCGACACGCCGGGTTCCGATTTGCAGACCACGGCATCCACCACGAATTCTGAGCCTGCATCTGTCCCGGCAAAGCCGACGGCACCCACTGATAACAGCGCGGCGCCGGCACCGCCTACACCGCCGGCGGCTCCCGCACAGCAGTAAATTGTTGGCAGAGAAGGAGACATTCAAAATGATGAGAAAAATTGTTCTTGCCAGTGCCTTCCTTGGCGCCCTGGCATCTTGCACAGCCACCGAGAGGGGAACGGCCATTGGAGCCGGCACCGGAGCGATCATCGGCGGAGCCGTCAGCAACAGCGTTGAAGGTGCTGCGGTTGGAGCCGTCGCTGGTGGCGTCGCCGGCGCTCTGATTGGCCGCTCCACCGAACGTCGCGGCTACTGCGTGTATCGAGATCGCTACGGACGGACCTACGAGGCCCGTTGCTAGAAAAACGGCTGATTCATCGCATCCAGCCAGAAGAGAGAGCCGTTTTCCTCGGCAAGGAAAGGCGGCTGATTTGATGTGTTGCGGCCCTTTGCCCTATGTATGTCCCGATAGACTGGAACACATTCGTGAATAGCTGGCCGCGCAACGCCAGAGGATACGCGGAGATTGCGGATCGAAGAGGCGTGCAACTCACAGATCAAGCGAGCATAGGGAGCATGACGAAGGGAGCATCATGTCACCGGGAATGACAATCAAGGAAGTCATGGGCGAGCTCGCCGCACTCGAAGACCCGAAGATGCGCGCGGCTAATGAACGCCGTGGTGACGATCACGGCGTGAACCTTACCCATCTTCGCTCTCTCGCCAGGCGGCTGAAGACACAGCAAGAACTCGCACTTCATCTGTGGGATACCCGCGACACCGCCGCGCGCCTTCTCGCGACCCTCGTGTGCAGGCCGAAGGCCTTCTCCGCGGCCCAGCTCAACGCAATGATCCGCGACATTCGCTCTCCAAAGCTGCTTGATTGGTTTATCGTGAACGTGGTCAAGCCCGGTCGCTACGCCGAGGAACTCCGTCTGGGCTGGAAGGACGGCGACGACCTCGTCGGTCGCGCCGGTTGGAGCCTGACAACTGAAAGAGTCGTCAAGAACCCCGAGGGCCTCGACCTCGATGCATTGCTCGGCCAGATCGAGAAGGAGATGAAGCAGGCACCTGCTCAGAAACAGTGGGCCATGAATCATTGCCTTGCCGAGATTGGCATTCATCATCCAGAACACCGCCCGCGAGCTATGGGCATTGGCGAGCGGCTCGCCGTCCTGATCGACTACCCTGCATCACCTGGCTGCACGCCACCCTACGCACCGGTCTGGATCGCCGAGATGGTCCGCCGACTGGAAGGGACGGGAGGTCCATGACCACACCTCCAGCGTGTGTTTCGGCGTGGGACTTGCCCGAACGGTTCGCCTCAGTCCGCGCCGCCAAAATGCCGGGAGCGGGTCATGTTGACTGAAGCGTAGTCTGCATCGAGGATGTGGTTTTCGCATTCGTCTGGTTTCATGATTCAGACGAGGCGCCGGGATGACGCCAAACTCCTTCAACACCGCCGTTGTCGGCAACACTGGCAAGCCCCAAGCTCCGCCACCTCTTCAGCATGTCAAGCAAGGCGGACGTGTCGTCGTTCGGCGCCAGTGCGAGCATATGATTGTCGGCAAGATCCGTGACCGCAACAGGCATCTAGCCCCGCCGCCCTCGGCGGGGCAGTCGGCCATCAACGCAGCGGCTGGCTACTGTGACTTTTGAGGATCGTCGGCCGGATTGACATACTTGATGCCCCATGGGCCAGTAGTCGTAATTTGAACGACTGTCTCCTCGTCGAAGTAAACGAAATGCGCCATGCCGGGCGGCAACGCGAAGAAACTGCCTGCAGGCAGTGCCTTGGCGGCTTTCCGATCGGCCGTTTCGCCCATTCCAAGATTAGTAGTCCCCGATACGACTGTGACCACTTCATCCGCAGGGTGTGTGTGGGGCGCGATCGCATAGCCCGACGGCACCTTGAGCCGGAGGGCAAACAAACCTTCCTTGGTGGGATCGCCGAACAGGACCGCCGCTTCTGCTCCGGCAGGAAGCACTTTGGGGGCCGGCCCCCACTTGACATCATCGGGAGTGACCATTGTGTGCGCACCCTCTGCCGAAGCAAAGGAGGCCATCCCGCATAATCCGATCACGCCGGCTGCGAATATCGATGCAACTCTCATGACAAACCTCCCTCTCGCCAGGCCTTTACCTCGGCTGAGCGCAGGGGCAAGGCTCGCGAACTGCAAATAGTACGTCCGCGCACCACGTCTAAGCAAGCTCTCACTAATGGATTTTATAAGAATTGTCTAATGGACGGAGGGGATGATAAAAGCTCCTCGGGAGCCGACGAAGTCTCTCCTCGCCAAAGGCGCTGCGAGTGTCCGTACCAGAGCCACAAAACCACGCGATCCGGCGCAGCCGACTCGCCCGCCGTACCCTTGAAGAGCAGCCCGGTCGCGACCGGCCAGCCGCTTAACCAATTCCATTTTCTTTCGATTAATTTAGCGAAAGTTTATTTTCAGGGGGCAGAATGAACATTTCCATTAAGACGGGCCTGACTTCACTTCTTATTGTGCTTGCACTTGGCATCTGCGGCAACGCCATTGTGTCGCTGGTTGGGTTGAACGATACAAACTCGTCGACGATCGCAATCGGCAAGAGCTTGTTGCCGGGTGCCCGGGTCGTCGGTGACTTGGCGGTGCTTGGCCGCTTGGCTATCGATCGCAATTGGTGGGGAAAAGGACTCGGAGCCGCGCTGTTGCAAGGCGCTGTGCTGCGGACCGGACAGGCGGCCAATATCATGGGTATTCGCGGCTTTCTGCTCCACGCGATCTCCGAAGAGGCCAAGGCCTTCTACGAACACTATGGCTTTATCCCATCCCCTGCCAATCCTCTGACGCTCGTCATGTCGCTGAAAAGCGGTGCAGGCCGGTAAGACATCATCTACGGTACGCGGAGTTCGTTCGTGCTTCCTTTTCACAGGAAGGACCTGCGGCGGCCTTGCTTCAATGACCGGTCAATAGCTCTGGAATTAGCCTCAAGGCGCGGCTGTCCTCCGTCAGCCATCGAAGGAGGATGCCAAGGCGACCGTTGAGACCATTGGCGTTGCAGGTGGCAATCGTCACCGGCTGATTCGCCCGAAACGCGCGGGACAGAACTCAGTCGAAGTCGCGGTCGATACTGTGCAACCGTATCGGACTAAAGTCCGAAAAAAGCGTCAGCGTCACAGTTTGGCCCGATTCCCCGGAATTTTTAGAAAGCGCTTTGATACATCGATCCGCCCCATCCGGGACCGGAGTAAGCAGCAGCAGGCTGAGCGGGTGCCGCCCGGGGAGTCCGGCGACAAGAGGCCTACGGGACTGAGGGGGATCCATGTCTTATGCACGCGAACGGCAACTGGATGGTCTGAGGACCTTTGCCGTTTCAATGGTGCTGTACGACCATTTTTGGGCAGGCGAAGGCTCAGTTTTGGGCCATCTCGGCGTTCGCCTGTTCTTCGTGCTCAGCGGCTTTTTGATAACGCGGCTCCTCCTGGAATCCCGATCGGCAACCCAATATGAGCCAGGCAATACGCTGAAGTCGTTCTACATTCGCCGCGCGCTTCGGATATTTCCCCCCTACTTCGCGATCCTGGGCTTCGTTTGGCTCATCAATCTCGAGGGCGCTCGAGGCAGCCTCAAATGGCACGCGCTCTATCTCTCGAATTTCTGGTATGCCCTTCGCGACGAATGGACGCCATGGGTGTTGTGCCACACTTGGAGCCTGAGCATCGAGGAACAGTTCTACATCGTCTGGCCGCTGGTCATCCTGTTCGCACCACGCCGGTTGATTGCACCGATTTGCATCGCCGTCATCACATTCTCACTCGGGTATCGTTTCTACTGGCCACTGACAGGCACACCATCGCTTGCGCGTGACCTTCTTCCTCCCGCGTCGATGGATGCGCTTGTCGCAGGCGCGCTCCTCGCAGTTTATCGAAGCAGCACCGAGGCTTGGCCACAATGGATACGGCTAAGCTGGGCTCCGCTGACTGCTGCCGCCGTCATTTTGCTCTGGCTGAGATCAATCTCGATGACGCCGGCGCTCGAATGGCTGACGTGGATTGGCAGCGAGGTTTCTCCGCTCGTCCCGCTCGTCATGCTCGTTGGATGCTGTTCGGCAGGCTTGCGAGGCGCCTTCGGCCGCCTGCTGGAGCTGCCACCGGTTGTTGCCGTCGGGCGGGTAAGCTACGGCGTTTACCTTTTCCATCCAATCGTCCTATCGCTGATCGTCAAGGCCCAGCCTTTTATCCCGGTCAATGTTTCTGAACAGGGTCCTTGGCGATTCATGATTGGAACGACGGCCACCTTGCTGGTCGCTTCGATTTCGTGGCTGGCTTTTGAAAAACCGCTCAACCAGTTTAAACGCTACTTCCCTTACGTGCGCTCCGGACGCGTGGCCAGCCCTCCTTCATCTATGAAGCCAAGTGAGGCTGGCGGACGGGAATATGATACTTCGGCCTATCGCCGCATTTCCGACGAACGTGCGAGCTGAACGATGTCTGTTCCATTGATCTCCGTTGTGCTGCCTGTCTACAACGCCGAACCCTATGTGGCGGCCGCGCTAGAGAGCATTCTGCGCCAGGACTACCGGCGCCTTGAAGTCATAGCGCTTGACGACGGGTCGACCGATCGATCGCTGACTATTCTGCAACGCTATCGCGACGTCGACCAGCGCGTCCGTATCGTTTCGCGGGAGAACCGCGGGCTTGTGGCGACTTTGAATGAGGGCATTTCCTTGGCGGAGGGCGATCTCATCGCCAGGATGGACGCAGATGATGTTTCCTATCCGTCGCGCTTTTCACGCCAGGTGGCGCTGTTTGCGCAGCAGCCCCAGCTCGCGATGAGTGGCACCGGCATCGATCAGCTTCTCGGCAATCGCGTCGTACGCGGTAAGCCAAATCCGGTCTATCAGTCCGGGGATTGGCACATCTTGTCGCTGTTCTTTACAATCTTCTTGCACTCGACGGTGATGTTTAACCGAAAGCTCATTCCTGAGGACATGCTGGTCTATGACGCCAGCTATGTGCACGCGGAAGATTTCGATCTCTTCAGGCGCATCGCACGAGAGTTTCCGGCGGCCATGATCGATGAAAGCCTGGTCGCCTATCGTATTCACGGCGACAGCATCACAAACAGGCATAAGCCGCAAATGCGCCGGACCCATCTGAAGATCGTTGCCGAGAACCTCGAACGGCTATCTCTCAACGATGACCCGGAGGCTCTTCATGACATCGGTGCAGCCGTCACACTAGACACGGTACGCCGTGCTGCAAATTGCATCCTCACGGTGGAGAGAAACATCGCCAAGCAGGCTGCACCGGCAGCCGCCAGCTATGCGGAGGGAGCCTTGTCTTTCTTCTATTTCCTTTATCAGCTCATTGCCGATGAGCAGCGTCCCGACCTAACCCATGAGTTTCTCACGCGAACCGGAAAGTGGCAGGTCATTCGGCGGCGCGAGCGATATGGACTTCGCTCTGCCGTTCATGCCCCGTGGCTGTGTCGCTTTTCGGACGGGGCCACCCGGCGGGTGGACACGCTGGCGCGTTACTGCCGATCGGTGCCTGTCAAAATGGTCCCGCCGCTTCAGGGGCTCACATAGTGGGCGGCGTTGCTGCCAGGTCTGCGCCTCTTGTCATCTTCGTAGGACAGGCGCTGTCAGAGGTAACCCTGCTCGACTGTAGAACTCGTCTGCCGAGGTCACAACCGCCATGCTAGAATTCATTGCGTCGAGTTTTCGGCTATTGCGCCAGGCGCTGGGCAACAAGATCGGCCTCGTTGCGGTTGTCGTCGCTCTTGGGCTAGGCAGCGCTGTCCTTGAAGGCACGGGCATTGGTCTTATCATTCCGATGCTCGGCATCATTGCCGGCGAAAAGGATCCTTCGGGGATGGCCGGGCTCTCAGCGGTCTTCCAGCAAGTGGGTGCCGGTTTGGACGACCGCACAAGACTGATTGCAATTGCTGCCGCCATCCTTGGACTGATCACTCTGAAGAATGTGCTGGCGTTTGCCAACGCCGTGCTTGCCGGTTTCATCTACGGCAAAGCGGGCCACGCGCTCCGCAGCTCTCTTGCCGGTCAGCTTCTGACAATCGGATACCCGTTTTTCCTCAAGGAAAGTCCTGGGCGGCTGCTCAATATCATTTCCAACGAATCCTGGCGCGCTTCGGATGCAATCCAGACCATGCTCGCTTCGATCGTCTACGCCTCGGCCATTATCATTCTGCTCGCCTTTCTCCTGCTTCTTTCATGGCAGATGACGCTGTGCGTTGCGCTGGGGCTTATTCTGATCCAAGCCCTTCACGCGATCTTGTCAGCCAGCCTGAAAGCCCCGAGCCGCAGTGTCACGTCGTTCAACAGCGAGCTCGCCGCCAGGATGCTTCATCTTGTACACGCCGGACGGCTCATCCGTGCATTCGGACAGGAGCAGCGCGAGAGAGCAGTCTTTGATGTTGCTTCAGATGCCGTACGAAAATCAGGTTTCGTTCTACAGTCCCGCCAGGCCGTACTGCCGCCACTGACCGAGGCGCTGCATTCGGGCCTTTTTTTAGCCGTCGTCGTCAGCGCCTGGCTTTGGGGCGTGAGCTTCCCGATTATCGTTGCTTTCGTGGTGCTGCTCTATCGGCTGCAGCCACATGTACGTTCACTTCAAATGGCGTGGAGCCAGGTGCAAAGCTGGAGCGGCTCTTTGGAGGAGGTCAGATGGCTTCTGGATCCATCCGATAAGCCGGCGCCGCCAGCAGGCGGCGGCCAGCTTCATGCCCCTCTCCAGCAGATCAAATTTGATCGCGTGACCTTCAAATATCCGGGTTCTGGCTCGCGAGCCGTGGTGCTGCGCGCTGCGACTTTCGAAATTCGCCAAGGTCGCTCGACAGCCATTATCGGACGCTCTGGCGCCGGAAAAACCACGATCGTCAATCTTCTGTGCCGATTTGTAGAGCCCGATGAAGGGCAGGTTCTGATCGACGGCACCTCTCTTAATCAAATCGACCCAGTCCAATGGCGACGGAAAATTGCGCTCGCCAGCCAGGACCTTGAGCTGATTGACGGTACTATCCTTGAGAATATCACCTATGGTCACAATGCCTCTTTGGCCGAAGCGGAGAGCGCAGCAAAGCTTGCTGAGGCGCACGAGTTCGTCGAGAAGCTTCCTGACGGATATGAGACGATCGTCGGCTATAGGGGGGCCAGTCTTTCGGCTGGCCAACGGCAGCGGATTGCGCTGGCAAGGGCACTGGTGCGCGATCCGGAAATCCTCATCCTGGACGAGGCCACGAATGCCATGGACGGATTGTCCGAAGCAGCGATCGTGGAGACCTTGAAATCCAGAGCCGGTCGTCGTGCGACGATCGTCATCAGCCATCACCGCAGCACGATTTCATTTTGCGACGACATCGTGATCCTTGACGGCGGCCGCGTCAGGCATCAGACCCCGTTTGCCGAAATCGCGACGTTAAGCATGGACCAGCTCTACGAACACGCAACGCCTGCTTCCTAACCGAGGGCATGTTTCGGCCCGCCGGAAGTTGCGGGCATCGGGGATTGTGCCAATCTAGGAACCGAGAAGGTGGTGGAGCCTCCGGAATTCTTTTGGCATAATCTGGTTGTACACCGCAAGATATGCGCGCGGCGCGTTTAGATGGCAAATGCGCGGATGCGCCCTGCCCTGCTGAATGGCCTGGCCCAACGTCCCGGTGTCTATCGGGACGTTGCCCCTTGAAAGAGCCGCCGCACAGTTTCACAAAGTACAGATGAACGTTGAGCATCTGCCGCTTGGTATCCTGCGCGAAAATCCGGTTGTCCCGCACGATTGCGCCGGGCGCAATCGGCGGCATCCGTGACCGCAGCGCCGCCGACATTTTTTCCCACGCCATGTCGTGTGGCTGCGTGCGCGCGCTGTTGCAGGGTTCGCACAGCCGCGCGAGACTTCAGGTAATCCGACTTGAGACTGCCCACGCGCCGGTTCTTCGTTTTGTAGTCGTGGACGAACAGCGGCGCAGCCTGCGACGGACGGCCGAACACGGCCTGCAGGTCGGAGCGCTTGGTTTTGTGCTCGCCCGTGGTTGCGGGCGCACCGCAGATCCAGCAGTTCAGGACAGGAACGGTCAAAGGCTCGTTTGCCGGAGCAGCCCTTCAGCGGCTGCGGATCTTACGCATGGGCGTGCACAGCCCGCGGCGGCTTTGCGGCCGGATGGACTTTGACCTTCACTTCCACCGTCTGGCCGAGAAGGTCGAGCATCTTCCACATGCGATCGACCGTGAAGCCGTCCAGCTTGACGCGGCGGATGCGGGAGAATTCGGTGTAGTTGATTCCGGTCAGCGTTCCGGCTTCACGCACCGACAGCTTCCGCTTGTCGAGCGTCTTGATAATCTGCGCCGCCAGAGTCGCCCGAAGATGCTCCAGCTCCGGGTTCGGCATATTGAAGTCGCGGAAGATGTTATCGCTGCCCCGGACCAGTTCCAAATCATCGCTCATCGTAAAGCCTCCTTCAGTCGTTTTAGTCGTTCGCGGATCAGATCGATTTCGGCTTTTGGCGTCGCAATGCCCGACTTCGATTTTTTCTGAAACGCGTGGACGACCCATATGTCCGTATCGATCTGCAACACGTAGACGACGCGGAAAGCGTCGCCCCGGTGCTTCAATGCCAGCTCGAGCACGCCCGATCCGAGGCCCGTCAGCGGCTTTGCGATATCGGGATGGCCGCCCGCGGCAACCACATTCAACGCCCGCGCCATTTCGATCTGTGCGCCGGGCGGAAAATCCTCAAAGTCTTTCCGGGCGGCCTTGATCCACGATACTCTACGGACGTTGTCTGGCATATAGTCCATGTTGATATATTTATCAACACACGTCAATGAAAATCGCGCTGCGGCCGCCATCCGTACTGGGAAGGGTGACAACTGGTTCTGCTTTCCGGAAGTCATGCAGCGTGACCGAGGTTGATGATCCGAACGAATTCTCAGCCGCGTATCGATTCTGACCACCGCACCTAAAGAGGCGCGCAGGCGATTCGGGTCAAAGATGCTGATCTCATTCACCTCGACCCAGACATTTGGGATACACGAAACCTGCAAGCCGCGCCGATCCGCAAGGAGCACTGGAGCGCTCAGAGGCATGCTTGAAGCAGATATCGCCGATGGTCGTCGTTTTATCATGACGCTTTCAAATTCCTTCAGCCGTCGTCCTGGGGCTTGGGAACATCGAGTTCGATCACAACGGGAGCGTGGTCGCTCGTATGCGCCCAGCTCCTGGGCGCCCTCCGGACGTTCGCCGACTTGAGCCATGGAGCGACGACGGGGCTGAGCAGGAAGTGGTCGAGCCGCAGCCCGGCGTCGCGCTCGAAGGAACTCCGCCAGTATTTCCAGAAGGTGTAAATGCGTTCGCCAGGATGAAGATGGCGCACGGCATCCGTCCATCCCTGCGCCACGAGATCAGCATAGGCCTTCCGAACTTCCGGCCGAAAGAGCGCGTCGTCGAGCCAGCGTTCCGGCTTGTAAACATCGATCTCCGTCGGCATGACGTTGAAGTCGCCGACGAGGAGGGTAGGGACCTCAAGTTCAAGCAGCTCGGCCGCGTACTCATGGAGACGTTGGAACCACCGAAGCTTGTAGTCGAACTTCGGACCAGGCGCAGGGTTTCCATTCGGAAGATACAAGGACCCGATCAAAATGCCGTTGATCGCCGCTTCGATGTAGCGGCTATGGCTATCGTCGGGATCGCCGGGCAAGCCGCGACGCGTCAGGACCGGCATCGAGCCTTTCGAGAGGATCGCGACGCCATTCCAGCTCCTTTGCCCATGCCAGACGGCGCCGTAGCCGGCCCGTTCGATTTCTCTCCGCGGAAACCTTGTGTCTTCGGTCTTCAGCTCTTGAAGGCAGACGACGTCGGGCTTGTCCTCCTTCAGCCATCGAAGGAGGATGTCAAGGCGACCATTGATACCATTGACGTTGTAGGTGGCGATCTTCACCGGACCGAACCGCATTTCCAAATCTCAACCAGAAAGGAAATGGAAGCTGAAAGGCAAAGTTCCTTGGGCAGGAAGGCAATTGATGGCTCCCGACGGATCCCTCGGCGCAGAGCGGACAATTGGATGATTTGAGACTGCCTTGCTCATCGACCAAGAAGTGCGCTCCGCGATGAACTCCGCGAACGGCTTGACGTTCATGTGGACGCCTGCCGCCGGCCCGGACGATTTCCCGGCGCCGACAGATTGCGGCCGTTTCGAAGATAACGATACGCTTCATTTTCTTCTGCTTGATCATGCCGGATACTTTTTCCGCGGCTTTGCAGACGATGCCGTTCGCCACCTGGTTACCAAAAAACCATAATTGCCTCGCCTAGATCATACGTCGACAACAGGCATAAAGAATTGGATCAACGCTGAATGCGCATACCCTACGTTTTTCTCGGTGCATTTCTTGCAATCGTACAGTCCGCATATGCTGAAGTCGCACCACCGCCTGTTTTGAAGCCGCTGACGCGACAGGCGCAAGCCGCCCAGTTAAGTGCGCAATTTCTTACGCGGTATAGCTACAGGCCCATTCCACTCGACGACACCTTGTCGGCCAGGGTCATGGATCGGTTCATCAAGTCACTTGATCCCGACCGCATGCTCTTCCTGCAAGCGGACATCGACGGGTTCATGTCTGACCGCAGCGAGATTGACAATGCGATAGAACGGAAGGACTTGAAGATCCCATTTGCCATCTTCAACGCCTATGAACAGCGCGTTGTTGATCGCATGAACTACGCGCGCGACTTGCTTAAGCAGGACTTCGACTTCCGCGCACAGGAAAACTATTCCGTGCTGCGCGACAAAGAGCCTTGGCCACAGTCGGAAGCCGAAAGCAATGAGCTCTGGCGCAAGCGCGTCAAAAGCGACTGGTTGCGGCTGAAGCTGGGCGGCAAAACCGACGCGGCTATTCGCGAAACGCTCGATAAACGTTATGAAAACAGACTCGAGCGCGCTTACAAGTTTAAAAGCGACGACGTTTTCCAGTCGTTCATGGACGCCTATTCAACGTCGATTGATCCGCACACGGACTATTTCGGCGCGGCCGCTTCAGCCGACTTCAATGTCTCGATGAAGCTTTCGCTGTTTGGTATCGGTGCTGTGCTGCAGGAGCGCGACGACTACACGACGATCCGTGAGCTCGTGCCTGGCGGGCCGGCGCAGCTGTCCGGCAGCCTCTCGGTCGGAGACCGCATTACCGGCGTTGGTCAAGGCAAGGATGGGGCGATAAAAGAAGTGGTGGGCACGCGCCTTGATGAAGTCGTGCAGATGATACGCGGGAAAAAAGGCTCCGTCGTGCGGTTGGACATCCTGCCGGCAGATGCTGGAGCAGATGGCACGCATCGCATTATCAGCCTGGTGCGCGATAAAATCAGTCTCGATAAGCAGGCTGCCAGGAAGGCTGTGCTGTCCGTGAAGGCGGGCGACGCCGCGCGCAAAATCGGGATCATTACTTTGCCGGTATTCTATGAGGATTTTGAAGCCAAGCGCAAAGGAGACAAGGATTACAAAAGCGCAAGCCGCGACGTCGCCAAACTTCTCGACGAACTGAAGCAGGAAAAGGTCGACAGTGTTCTCATTGACCTGCGCAACAATGGCGGAGGTTCATTGGACGAGGCGATTGATTTGACTGGTCTCTTCATCGGCAAGGACCCGGTTGTTCAGCAACGTAGCAGCAACGGCAAGATCGAAGTCAAAAGCGCGGAGTTTGCAGCGCCTGTCTGGACAGGTCCGATGGGTGTCCTGATCAATCGCGGCTCGGCGTCGGCTTCGGAGATTTTTGCCGCGGCCATCCAAGACTACGGTCGAGGCGTGATCGTCGGCGAACCCAGTTTCGGGAAGGGCACTGTTCAAACCGTCATTGATCTTGACCGGATCGTTCGCAACAGCAAACCCGAATTCGGGGAGCTGAAAGTAACGATTGCCCAGTTTTTCCGGGTCAATGGCGGGACTACGCAGCTGCGCGGCGTGAAGCCTGATATCAGCTTGCCGGGACTTTCCGATCCGACGAGCTTCGGCGAGACCAGTTATGACAATGCGCTGCCGTGGGCGCAGATCAAGCCCGCGAACTACGCTCCCGACGACACCGTCAAGACTTTGCTGCCGACATTGCAAAGCCGCCATGATGCGCGGGTCAAGGGTGATCCGGACTTCCAACGTCTGCTGCAAGACATTGCCGACCTCAAGGCGCAGCGCGAGAAGGGGGTTGTTTCCCTGAATGAAACGGAACGTCGCAAAGAAGCGACTGCTCGAAAGAATCGGTTCAAGGCTCGAGCGCAGGCAAGCGATGGCGAGGATCCTGGTGGAGACGATGGTCTGGAGGCAGATGAGCGCAGCCTGAGCGCTGCTATTGCCATCGAGAATGCCCGCAAGAAGGCAAAAGACGTCCTGCTGGACGAGGCCGCCGCCATTCTTGCAGACGAGACGGATTTGCAGGAACACGTCGGAGAGGCAGCCACAAAGCAATGGGGAAACGCGAACGGAAAATAAGTCACACCGACCGGGGCAGCGGTATGGGAAGCTTCGCAATCGTCAGGTCGGGGTTAGACGAACGGATGCCGGCGACCAACGTCATCAATCGATCCTCGGGCAGACGGGGAGGGGATTTACGAAGCAAGACGGGATCGGCGATGCGCTCCGCGACCATCCACTTCACGGCGCGGCGAAGGCGTTCCGGCGTCCAGTCGAGGCCCCGCTGCTTGAGCACGTGAGCGATGTCGTCCCATGTGTGGTCCGGCCTCATGCGCCGGACGGTGGGAAGCCATTGGC
>NZ_FWER01000111.1 GCF_900169785.1 Rhizobium sullae | reverse complement strand
CGCCCGGAGGCGTCGCGGCTAGCGCTGGAGCATGTGGCGGGTGCGCCGGGTTCCCGCCGAACCAAGGCGCACACCTTATTCCCCTTGGCAAGAAGCATTGCGGTGAGATGGCCGCCAATGGCATCTATACTCCGGTCACCAGGATCGGACTGTTCTGTGCAGATTTGACAATCACGGCGTTCACCTGCTCGTTGCCGTCACTGATCGCCAGTCCTGGCGAGCTGCTTACGGTATTCCGCCACCGGCAGGCCGCCCCAACCCCAGTTCTCCAGTTCAATCTCCTCGATGACCACGAAGGTCGCCTCAAGAGGCTTGTGAAGAACATCGAACAAGAGTTGGCTCACTCCGGCAATCAAGGATGCTTTCTCCTCTGGCGTCACGGAATCGCGACCAGGAGCGGATCCTTCCCGCGTAACTTGGATGGTGACGATAGGCATGGGTAAACTCCTTTAATGGCCGGCACTCTGGCCACCGTCGACATGAAGGATTTCGCCGGTGACGAAGGACGCGGACTCCAGGTAGAGAACGGCCTCGACGACGTCGCGAATCTCACCCATGCGTTTGACCGGATGCATCGCCGCGAGAAATTCGTGGGTCTCAACAGGATGCAGCGGGGTACTAATGTTGCCGGGCGAAACGGCATTCACCCGTATGCCCCTTGCGGCATATTCGATGGCGAGTGCCTTGGTGGCCGAGTTGATGCCGCCCTTGGTAAGGTTGGCAAGCACCGTAGGAACGCCGGCAACCGGCTGATCCGTCAGGCTCGTCGTGATACTGACGATGTGGCCGGATCCATGTCTAAGCATTTCAACGACGACACGCTGCGTTATATAAAAGAAGCCCGCGACATTCGTTGCGACTTTCGAGGCGAAGTCCTGTGCGGTGTATTCGATGAAGGGCTTGGCAATAAAGATGCCGGCATTGTTGACAAGGGTGTCGATACGGCCAAAGCGCGAGATTGTCTCCCGTACAATACGTTCGGCTGTCTCGGGATCGCTTATATCGCCTGCGATAGTGAGAATGTCCGAGTCGCTGCTCTGTTCGATTGAGCGAGATGTTGCCACAACCCTAAAGCTGTGATCCCGATAACCCTTAACGAGACCCGCACCAATGCCCTGCGAGCCGCCGGTTATGATCGCCACTTTTCGTTCACTGTCCATGCTGAGCCTCCATAACATCTACCGGCTGGCGGAATGCTGCCGGAAGCCTGGATCGGGACAGGCCTGACAGCCCGCCTTCTGATGTATCGACCCCTCATCTTGGGCGAATAACTACTGAGGGCCTATCTTAAAGAGAGCGAGCGACCGTCCCCTGTAGCTAGTTGCCCGCGACCGCAGGTTCAGCTTGTAACAACTTGACCAGCAGCTTTGCAGCAGAGGCGGACGAGGCCGGATTCTGGCCGGTGATCAGTCGTCCGTCGACGATGGAGAAATCAGCCCAGTTGGCAGCCTTCTCATAGAGGCCGCCCAGTCGTTTAAGCTCATCCTCGACGAGGAACGGCACCACCTCGGTCAGTTGCACGGCTTCTTCCTCGGAATTGGCAAAGCCCGTAACCCGCTTGCCCTTCACAATGGGCTGTCCCTGATAACTGACCTTGTGTAGAGCCGCCGGAGCATGACAGACAGCAGCGACCGGCTTGCCGGAATTGTGGAAGGCTTCGATCAAAGCGATCGACGTTGGATCATCGGCAAGGTCCCACATCGGTCCATGACCGCCTGGATAGAAGACCGTGTCATAGTCCTCCGCTTGAATGCCGCTGAGCCTCGCAGTATTCGCCAGTTCCTTCTGTGCCGCCGGATCGCTCTTGAACCGCGCCATAGCGTCGGTCTGGTTGCCAGGTTCATCGCTCTTGGGATCGATCGGCGGTTGGCCGCCCTTCGGCGAGGCCAAGGTAACGGTGGCCCCCGCATCCTTGAACACGTAGTAAGGGGCAGCGAACTCCTCAAGCCAGAAGCCGGTTGGCTTTCCGGTATTGCCAAGCTCATCGTGCGACGTCAGTACCATCAAGATCTTCATTGCCAACTCTCCTTGATCATGGTTGGTGCGGTGCCCATAACGATAGACAACGCAGCAATAAGCTCGCTGGCGAACGGGGGCCTTCAGTCATGCCGGCAGCTCCTCGCCCGCCTGTTCCCGCACGATGTATTCGGCGTACCAATCCGGCCAATTCTCATCGTGCTGACCGCCAGTGCGTTTCTCGTGCTCGCCGTGCGCAGCCGCTGCGCGACGGAGCGCTGATGCAAGCTCCGCAGACGAGTTGAATGTCGTGTTGTCGGTGTCGACGCGTCCAGGCAACCGCGCGGTCACCTCCTGGAGCAGCCAGCTGTTGGTGTCTGGATCGCTGAATGAGGCGAATGAGGCGTAACTGCGCCGCTCCGGATCCGCGCCCTGGACTCGGCCAGGCCCATCCCCGCTGTGGAACACCTCGCTGACTTCGACACCGCGCTCGGTGAGTTCCGCACGCGCGGCTTCGATGTCGGACACGATGAGAAAAAGGCCTGTTGCCCTACCCAAATGGATCGAACAGGGTGAGCCGGGAGGCGTGAACTGGACGGCGCGAGACCCATCTTTCCTGACGAAGTCGGCATCAAGCCTCCAACCCAGGCTATCGTAAAAGCGCATGGCGCGATCGATATCCGATACAGGGATAACGGCCACCTCGAGTCTCATGTCTGCTCCTGCATTTGTCATAGTTATCTCCTTGTTATTGGACGAACTTCTCACTGAGTGCGGCATGTTTCGATCCGCAGATACTGACATCGAATGGAACGTCAGGCCTTGAGTGGGGCGTCCTACTCCCCATCAGGTTGGTTATCGCAACGACCTGAATGCCGCCCTTAATTCTTGGGCGAAAATTGTCGGTTGTTCCCAAGCGGCGAAGTGACCACCCTTGTCGACCTCGTGGAAATAGATCAGGTTGCGATAGGCGCGCCGCGCCCATGTCTCCGGCGCGCGATAGCTCTCGCCCGGAAAAACGGTGATGGCGACCGGCAGCGAAATTTCGGATGTCATCTCCGCGCCCGCAAATGCAGGGCTGCGGCCACCGGTTTCCCAGTAGAGCCGCGCCGATGAAGTACCGCTGTTCGTCAGCCAGTAAAGCGTGACATCGTCAAGCACCTCGTCAGGCGACTTTTCGGGATCGTCGCTATTGTACGTCCACATCGAGAAACCGGGATGCCCGAGCATCCACGCGGCAAGGCCGACCGGCGAGTCCGCAAGCGCATAGCCGATCGTCTGCGGCCGCGTTCCCATCATCACCGCATATGACCTGTTCCCCATCTTTGCGGCAGCGCTGAGCGCATCGAACGTCGCGCGCTCCTTCTCGGTCAATCCCGCTGGCGCAGGCCCGCCGACCGCAAGCACCGCGGCAATCTCGGGCGGTACGATCGCCGGCAGGTTGATGTGGATGCCGAGCAAACCTTCAGGTGCCTGGCGCGCCATCGCGTTTGAGACTGGGGAGCCCCAATCGCCGCCCTGCGCAACGTAGCGCGTGTAACCGAGGCGCTTCATCAGCTTGGCCCAGATTTGCGCGATATGGTCGGGGCCAAAACCGACGCTCGTTGGCTTGCCGGAAAAGCCATAGCCCGGCATCGACGGAATGATCACATCGAACGCGTCCTCAGCAAGCCCGCCATGGCGGGTTGGATCCGTGAGCGCATCGATGATTTTGAGTTGCTCAAGCACCGAACCGGGCCAGCCATGGGTGATAACCACAGGCAAAGCGCCGGGCTGCTCCGAACGGACGTGAATGAAATAGATGTCAATTCCGTCGATTTTGGTAACGAATTGGGGCAGGGAATTCAGTTTTGCTTCCACCTTCCGCCAGTCGTAGTCGGTCCCCCAATACTCGATGAGCGGCTTGATCTTCGCGAGCTGTATGCCTTGGGACTGATCATTAACCGTCTCCGGGTCAGGCCACCGTGTGGCGGCGATGCGGCGGCGGAGATCGACAAGTTGGTCGTCCGGAATATCGACGCGAAATGGGCGGATTTCGTCAGCCGTGGCCGCCATCGTCGGATAAGGGAAAACGCCCGCGGCAGCCGCAGCCGCAATTCCCATCGCAGCTGCGCTAAAGATCCGGCGCCGGTCTTGATTGATAACTTCGGGACTCAGTCGCTTACGCATCTTGAATCTCCTTGTTGCGTCTGCGTTCAGCGGTTTGACTGCCAAACCTTGAGGTCAGCCGCGGTTGCCAGGGCATCCTCCAATAGGAAATGACAGTGACCTATGATCGAGCCGCCCTACACTGGGTCGCAACAACAGTAGGACTAAAGGCGTGGCCAACGGCATCAATCACTTTGGTAGCCGACACATCGCATATGGGACATGACGAAAGTTCGTTCTTCGCCATCTTTGTCGATTATCAGATACCTTTCGTGCAGCACTGCGCGCCCGCATTTGCTAATCGAATTCGGTGTAAAGAATGGGATTATTTAGGTGCATTTCAGGGCGTCGAATGGCGAGGCAGCTATAGCCGAGAACTATACTAGTGTCACTTAACCCAAAGTGAGTAACTGGCAGCATCTACGCGAGTGGGACATGCTCGTGTCGTATTGCCCTTGTAGGGGGCCGGCCGATCAATCCCAAATGTTCTCGGTCTGTGCTTCGAAAGTCGCACAATGTCTCAACTGGAATTGCACAGCAGCTTTGAGTGGCTCTGCGGTTCGGTTCCGCTCAAGGCGGTCGGGTTCGCCGGCTATCTCAATGATGGGAACTGACTAATCACAGCGCGTAGCCTGGCCGGTAAGCAACGAGTTCGGTGTTGCGGTGGCTGAAGGGCAGGTCGTGGCCCTCAGCCACGGCGGACTGGAGCGGCATCATTTCGGAATGCGGGGGCGGATTGCCTCGGAATCTGCAATACGGCAAACCCTGTACGAGCATCGAGCCAGACCCCGGACGGGATGATTGGGTCGGGCCGGTAGATATTCAGTCTCGTAGCGTGGTGAAACGCCACAAGATGCCAGACAAAGCTCGTGATGAAGGTCGGCACGACGTAGGCGAGCACGGCGAGCGTAGCGTTTCTTGATGGCCTTGCTTCTCTCCCGCGAGCGTTTTGGCTTGGCTTCATGTTGCGGGCGGCGTTTTGATGCAGGCGGGCCGACACTTTCAGCCAGATATGCGGTCCGACCCATGCAAAAGCTGCTATCGTGAGTTCTGACAGACGACCGCTACTGATAACAGACGTTAGCGGTTACTCGTCGCCGGGATGGGGGTTGCGGGCGGCGATCCACCTGTCGAGCGCCCACTTGCCCGGCCCCCAAGTAATAACACCGAGTGCCATCGCCGCCCAGGTCAAATGAATGGGCCATCCGTCTGGCACCGTGAGCTGAATGATGATCGTCATCGCGAGCAGTCCGAGCGCCGCAAGCCGCGTCATCAATCCGAGAACCAGAAGGATCGGCAACAAAACTTCCGCGCACGCGACCGCAAAGGCCATCACGGCTGGCGCCGGGTAGTCATAGGGCCCGCCCGGCAGATGCAATTTGAATTCCGATGTGAAGAGGAGGATGGCCACATCGTTCAACTGCAGGAAGCCGTCCCACTTGCTCATGCCTGAGCGCCAGAAGGGCACGGCGAGCCCAAAGCGCAAGGCGAGTTGGGCCAGCGATGTCGGCGCAAAGGTGGCAATCAGGCCATCGATCCGACCGAGCCAGCCTGTCTTCCCTCGGGTGACGGGATTGTGGAAAAATTTTCGTATAGAAGTCAGCATCTCATCCTCCATCGCGGACCGCCGTGAACGCACCCGCCTCGAACATCGTGCGAATAGCGGTCGCGAGATCGAATTCTGGGCAGCTCGTGCTCGCTGTCGCCGCAGCTTTTCCAAGTGGCTCGCCCGCCATGAGGTCGGCGAGGAAGATATCGGCGCCTTGCGGAAGGCGGCGAACCTCCACCTCCAGCATCGGCCGTGTTACCAGTGCGCTCTCCGCTGCCGTGGCCTCGATGCGGCCGACCGCATCGCTCGCCCTGTTGGCCGAAAAGATCGTCACGGCCGGATAGGCAGAAGGAACGATGCGGGTTGCCGGATGCGCATCGAAAATGAGGTCACCGAGCCGTTCCGGCGGGACGCAGGCAAGGACATTCGGCTGCAACACAGCGGAATCTGCCGCATGATACGCATCAAGCCAGGCCCGCTCGATGCGCGCGACGTCGGCGAGCCATGGCATGGATTGCGCATGTTCGTAGCGCTCGATGAAATCCGGAAAATCCCGGCCGTACTCGAACAGCAACGGTGATGTCGGCGGCGTCTCGCGGACGTGGAACCGGGCCATGGCACGAAAGAACGTCTCTCCGGTGATGCGCAGCGTGGCGGGGAAGACGGCCGCGAGCGCATCGATCAGGCTAACGGTCACATTGTTGCGATAGACATTGAAACGCTTGCCGGCAGCCTTGCCGTTCGGGCCGGCAACGATAAGGGGTGTCGCGCGAGCGGGATCGAGCAGCCCAGCCACGATGCCTTCCGGATAGTCGGGGCTGTTGGCAGCCTCGATACGATAGCCCCTAAGCGCGCACATTGATCCGCTCCAGTCGCAGAGCCGCGTACCGATCGAGGATCGCCTGCGCCTCCTTTGCCTCGGCCTTCAATACGGGCCAATCGGGAATGGCACTGTCCCATTCGATGAGCGTCGGAACAGGGCCGCAGCGCCCGATCACGATGTCGAACAGCTTCCAGACCGCGTCGGCAACCGGCCCGTCGTGACTGTCGATTAGGAGGAGATCACCCTCGTCGTCCTCCTGCTCCGTGTGTCCCGCCAGATGAATCTCGCCGACATGTTCGAGCGGGTATTCGGAAAGGTAGTCGAGAGCGGAAAAGCCGTGGTTGATTGCCGAGACGAAGACGTTGTTGACGTCGAGCAGCAGCCCGCAGCCGGTGCGTCTCACGATGTCCCGGATGAACGCGGTCTCGCTCATCGTCGACTCCCTGAACAGCACGTACGTCGAAGGGTTCTCTAACAGAAGCGGCCGGCGGATTGCCTCTTGAACCTCATCGATATGTTCTGCGACACGCCGCAGCGTGGCTTCGGTGTAGGGGAGCGGCAACAGGTCGTTGTAGTAGGTCGTGTCGTGAGTCGACCAGGCCAGATGTTCCGAGACGAGCGCGGGCTCATATCGTTCGATTAGCCCCGCGAAGCGCGCCAGATGTGCCTTGTCCAGCGGCTGCGGCCCGCCGATCGACATGCACACGCCATGGAGCGAAACAGGATAGTCCTCGCGGACGCGCGCGAGTGCGGCATGCGGCGGGCCGCCCGCGCCCATGTAGTTTTCCGCATGGACTTCGAAGAAGCCTCCATTCCGATCATCGTCCGCGAGGATCGACGGCAGATGCTGGTGCTTGAAGCTGGTACCAGCGCGGCCATCGATCGGATACGCCGGAAAGCGGAGAGTTCCCGACGCGCCAATATCCGTATGCTTTGCCAAATTGGGCATCATTGCCTCCACTTTCCGGTGTCTGGTTGGGCTTACGAGGGAAGGTCGCGCGACAGCGCTTCCGTCGAGCCCTTGCGGTCGCCCGGCAGATCCATCGTCGTGCAGGTGCCGCCGTCGACGAATTTCCAGGCGTTGCCCTGATAATCGACCGTCGAGGTGGCCTGGCAGGTCGTGCCGGGGCCGGCCGCACAATCATTCTGACCCTTGAGCGCGACGCCGAAGCACTTCTCCTTTCCGGCATCCATCGCGGCCTTGACCTGCTCCTGCGAGAGCGGTGCGGCGATCGCAAATGATGACGACACCGCTGCCGCTACGGCACCGGCCAACATGGCCGCACTGATCGTGGATTTCCTGGACATGACATCTCTCCATTTTTGAGGACCTGTGCGACCCGTGATCGAGGCCACACGGAGCCTTGTTCGCAGCCAAAGGGGCGATTTGTTACATTACCCGCGTACACGGTTTCGTGAGCAGACGGCCGGACTACGATGACTATGGACCAACTTGCTCCGAGCTGAACGTGATCAACCGCCGTGAGGGAGCGGAATACGGACGGTCCCGTACTTCGCTCACTCCGTAACAGCGGCGAGGTTTGCGGAGCAGAAATGTAACAAACGGCGAAGACCAGCCCGGCGAGACCGCGCTGCCCGCCAGGAACGGCGGCTGTGAGCAAGCTCAGAAAGGCAAGTTAGAGAGAGAGAGAGAGAGAGAGAGAGA
>NZ_FWER01000145.1 GCF_900169785.1 Rhizobium sullae | reverse complement strand
AGGCTGCTGAAGAAGCAAGGCCTGACGCCGAAGCGGATCGTCACCGACAAATTGCGCTCATATGGTGCTGCAAGACGGGAGGTGATGCCCGCCGTCGAACATCGATCGCACAAGGGCCTGAACAATCGAGCCGCGAATTCTCACATGCCGCTTCGAAAACGGGAGCGGATGATGCAGGGATTTCGATCCGTCGGCGGCTTGCAACGGTTCATATCGATCTTTTCGGCACTCCGAAATCTTTTCGTCCCCCCGCACCAGAAAAACTCAGCCCTCGCCATCCACATCCATCGGATCCGCGCAATGGCGCAGTGGAAAGCCGTGACCGGCGCAACCGCCTGACGTCTCACACAAGCGCCTTGTTCCGACCTTGATCAAACAACGTGACATCGCCCCAACGACTATTCCGTCCCGGTCGCCTATGGCCATCAGGATGTCTGGATCCGGGGTTATGTCGACGAAGTGATGATCGGCTGCAGCAGTGAGATTATTGCCCTCGGCTCGTATCGGCGTCGCCCGTTCCGACCTACGTCTAACGGTCCCAGCCTGAAGGGTTCAGATCGACTATAGATGCGGCGGACGGTCGGGCGAAAGTCCCATTGTGGAAAAGAACTCGTCCCACGCCTTATAATTGTCTGGTTGATCAGGCACATGGTGCTCCTGATGGACACTGCAGCGCTCTGGGACTGGCCCTCTAAATTCCGAATCATCGTAAGCCCCTCCGATGGCGCGAAAATAGGCGATGTGGAAGCTTGAGTGTCCTAATTTTTCCTCAAGGAGAGTGACCATCTTCTGGAGATCATCTGCTCCAAACGGCTTCCCTCGCTGCTGATCCCCCGGAGAATCTGTCCCCGCAACATAGCGGACGAACAACGTTTTGCGAGTCCGAGCGATGTTGATCATCTTGTTGTATTTGTAAGTCAGCTTCTCGCGACAAGACTGTAACGCCTCCGGTGTGAAAATAACGGCGCCCGACTTCGTTCGCTCAAATTCATGATGGTAAAGAACTCCGTAATTCTCACATAGAGCAGTCGTCCCATTTAAAGCAGATACACGAAGTCCAAATTGTGCTCCATCGTCTGCCAGTATTCTCTCGATGGAGGCCACAGGCGTCACAAGCCAATCAAAACAGCTACTTGGGCGCCCTTTGAAATATCGTATAAAATGGGACGCAGGCCTGCAGTCCGAGCCAAGACTAAAGATTGCTTCGTATGACATTGTACCGGTCCTTACGGGTTCATCAGGAATGAAAAAGGAGTAGGGCGCTTCTCTGAAGCCTGGTATTCAACGAAAATCACTTCCAGAGTATGCGGCAAGATTCCAGATGGCTGCTCCTGCTCTACAGCCGTCGCGCTCGACAGGACAATCGCCCAGTCATACGTCAGGTGATGCTAACGCTCGCAATTCGATTCGTCCTAAGGACGAAATCGCGTGAGCGGTGAGCAAGCTGTCTTCGTTGATGCATCCTGGCATTCCTGCGCACCCGACGGCGAGTGCATTTGTGATGGAACTTTGGGAACGAGAACCGGCGGGCGATCGCGTGATGCTCACTCGAACTGGTTCTGTCGCGCTGCCACGGATCGTCTACGGCTTATTCCCCATTTGTGTCCTGTTCGGGCCTGGTCCGGCCGCTCTCGCCGAAAACTCCGTCAGAAGGTTCTCCGCAACGTTGCCCGCCGGCAGATTTCGCGTCTATCCGTTTGGTTTCGTGTTTGGTAATGAAGCACTTCATACCATCAGTAAAATCGTACGTTTGGATGCATTCCATCCGCGCCATGGATACTAAGCAGGCAACATCGAACTGAGCCAGCGTGAGGACGTGACATCGCGCGCGGCTATGAACCGAAAGGGATGCCTGAATTGCGGCACTAAACACTTCCTTCAGCTCTTCCGGAGGGTGCCGACCTCAAGTCCGTCACAATGACAATCGCCATCACGCCGTTTTCCCTGCAGATGCTCAAACACGAAATGTGGGCTCAGGGCCGAGCCCTCTTGCTGGTCAGGCTGCTGAAGAAGCAAGGCCTGACGCCGAAGCGGATCGTCACCGACAAATTGCGCTCATATGGTGCTGCAAGACGGGAGGTGATGCCCGCCGTCGAACATCGATCGCACAAGGGCCTGAACAATCGAGCCGAGAATTCTCACGTGCCGCTTCG
>NZ_FWER01000003.1 GCF_900169785.1 Rhizobium sullae | reverse complement strand
TCGAACCGCTCCATGCTCGACGTCTCGCCGGGCGAGACCGTCAGGCAGATCGAATACAAGATGCGCCGGTCCGGCGGCGGCGTCTACTACGTCAACCCCGCCTACACCTCGCAGAGGTGTCACGCGTGCGGACACATCGAGGCGGCCAACCGTCCCGACAGGGACACGTTCCAGTGCCTCTCTGCGGCCACGCCGCCTGCGCCGACCACAATGCGGCGCTGAACATCCTTTACCTGGGCCGCAAGGCCCGAACCGGCGGACATCCGGAGATGGCCTGTGAATCGAACCCGGTTGCGGGTCGGAAGCAGGAAGAAGACGGTAGCAGTCCCCGCGCGAATGCGGCGTGATCAAGACCGGAAGCCCCGTCCTTCACGGCGGGGAGAAGTCACACGATGCTTCCTACAATTGCTGCGTTCGTTGGCGAGCATGGCAATCCAGCCTCCGGCGGCTACCATCGCAGGCAGAACAATGAAAGAGAAGATTTCGATACCGCTCACAGCGGGAGGCCTCTCAGTGTACGACTCTCTGCTAAAGGTAATGCAACTATGGCGGAAAGCTTTATGCAACATACAAAGAGAGGTCTCGTCATGCCGAAGATTCCCCTCGCCCTCTCCCTGCAAGCGGGGCGAGGGGACTTGCCTCGCCAAATGGCCTAGAAGGGCGGGGACGTTGCCGGCATCTTAAACAACCCGCACATAGCTCGTCATGCCCGTTTTCTGATGCTCGATGATATGGCAATGCAGCACCCAGTCGCCCGGATTGTCGGCGACGAAGGCGAGCTGGACCTTCTCGTCGGGTTGGACGAGATAGGTGTCGGAAACGAGCGGCATCACCTGTCGCGTCGAGGACGAAATAACGGTGAAGCTCATGCCGTGCAGATGGATCGGATGCAAGTGCGGCGTCACGTTCTCGAGCTGGAAGACGTAGCTCTTGCCGAGCTTCAGCTCGGCAATCGGAGCGGCCGAACCGGCAATGTCGCCCGGCCATGGCACCCTGTTGATCGCCCAGAAAGTGTAGCCCAGCGTGCCGCATATGCTGTCGGCGGATGCGTTTTCCGCCGTGGCGCTGAGCACCAGCGGGATCTTCTCGGCGGAGGACACATCGGCGTGCGGGACCGGATTGGCGGCAAGCGGGGCAAGGTCGCCCGCATTGCGTTTCAGAGACTGTCCGACGGCGCGCAGGCTGGCGATTGTTTTCGGCGCAGTCCCCCGAATATCCTCCAGAATCGCTACAGCGCCCTCGCTGTCCGGCATCCTGACGGCAAGATCCAGCCGCTGCCCGGGGCCGATCTGGAGCAGGTCAAGCGGAAAGCGCTGTGGCACCGGATTGCCGTCGATGGCAATCACCGTCGCCTCGGCGCCCTCCATCCGCAGCGAGAAGACGCGGGTGACATCTGTCACGGCGACGCGCAGGCGGACAAGGCCGCCGGCCGGCGCATCATATTGCGGCTCCTGCTGCCAGTTCGCGGTGCGCACTGTTCCGTAGGTGCCGGTCTTTGCCGCGTCGCGCGGACGGAAGGGCGCAATGAACTGCCCGTCTCCGCCGAGCCGCCAGTCGCGCAGGTTGAGCACGATTTCTGCATCGAATGCCGGATCGGCCGGATCCTCGACGACGATCGCGCCGGCCATGCCGCGCCCTATCTGTGTAAGCGTGTTGCAATGCGGGTGGTACCAGAAGGTGCCGGCATCCGGCGGCGTGAAGGCGTAGTCGAAGCTGTCGCCGGTATAGACGTAGGGCTGCGTCATGAAGGGCACGCCGTCCATCCGGTTGTCGATGCGCAGGCCATGCCAGTGGATCGTCGTCGGTTCGTCTAGAGCATTGGTCAGGCGCGCGGCATAGGGCCTGCCACGGGTCATGCGCAGCACCGGCGGTGGACCACCGTCGCCCCAGGTCATGACACCCCTCGTCGGCCCGGCAGCGGTCAGCGAAGCCTCGGTCTTCACCGCCCGCAGCACCCGCGGTTCGGGTGCCGAGCCGGCAAAGCCGAACTTGCCGGCGACAGCCATGCCGGCGCCATAAGCGCCGGCGATGGCGGACGCCTTCAGCAGATTGCGGCGGGTGAGTAGGGGCATCTGGCGCTCCGGCAACAACAATGGCGTCATCTTTAAAGTTGACTGCAGGTTTCATCAATAAAGAAGTGAAGGCTAAACTGCCGCAGTTGCCTTGCATTGGGCTTCCGAATAAACCACGCCAAAGTGCTGCTCGATGCGGCCCAAGCCTTGACAAATCGGACCGTCCATGCGCTTTTCCGCCCGATTTTCTTGTCGGCACCGGAGAGCCATTCGAGCCCCTTGCTGCCGTCTCAAGCCAAAATACCAGGATTAGACATTATGCATCGCTACCGCAGCCACACATGTGCAGCCCTCCGCAAGGCGGATGTCGGCTCGAATGTCCGGATTTCCGGCTGGGTCCACCGCGTTCGCGACCATGGCGGCCTTCTCTTTATCGACCTTCGCGACCATTACGGCATCACGCAGGTCGTTGCCGATCCGGATTCGCCGGCTTTCAAGATGGCGGAAACCGTTCGCGGCGAGTGGGTCATCCGCATCGACGGCCTCGTGAAGGCACGTACCGAAGACACCGTCAACAAGGCGATGGCGACTGGCGAGATCGAGCTTTACGCGCAGGAGATCGAAGTTCTCTCCGCCGCCAAGGAACTACCGCTGCCGGTCTTCGGCGAGCCGGACTATCCGGAAGACGTCCGCCTCAAGTACCGCTTTCTCGACCTTCGCCGCGAGACGCTGCACAAGAACATCGTCAAGCGCACCCAGGTCATCTCTGCCATGCGCCGCGAAATGGGCAATATCGGCTTCACCGAATATTCGACGCCGATCCTGACGGCCTCCTCGCCGGAAGGCGCACGTGACTTCCTGGTGCCGAGCCGCATCCATCCGGGCACCTTCTATGCCCTGCCGCAGGCGCCGCAGCTTTACAAGCAACTCTTGATGGTTGCCGGTTTCGACCGCTATTTCCAGATCGCACCCTGCTTCCGCGACGAAGACCCGCGTGCCGACCGCCTGCCGGGTGAATTCTACCAGCTCGACCTCGAAATGAGCTTCGTGACCCAGGAGGACGTCTGGAATGCCACGGGTCCGCTGATGACCAAGGTGTTCGAGGAGTTTGCCGAAGGTAAGCCGGTGACCCAGGAGTGGCCGCGCATTCCTTATGACGAGGCAATCCGCAAATACGGCTCCGACAAGCCGGACCTGCGCAACCCGATCGTCATGGAGGCGGTGACCGAACACTTCGCCGGTTCAGGCTTCAAGGTTTTCGCGAACATGATCGCATCCAACCCGAAGGTTCAGGTCTGGGCGATCCCGGCAAAGACCGGCGGCTCCCGCGCCTTCTGCGACCGCATGAACGCCTGGGCGCAGAGCCAGGGCCAGCCGGGCCTTGGCTACATCTTCTGGCGCAAGGAGGGCGACAAGCTCGAAGGCGCAGGCCCGCTTGCCAAGAACATTGGCGAAGAGCGCACGGATGCAATCCGTACCCAGCTCGGCCTCGATGACGGCGACGCCTGCTTCTTCGTCGCCGGCGAGCCGGACAAGTTCTACAAGTTCGCAGGCGAAGCACGCAACCGCGCCGCCGACGAGCTGAACCTCATCGACCGCGACCGTTTTGAGCTCTGCTGGATCGTCGACTTCCCGTTCTTCGAATGGAACGAGGAAGAGAAGCGGGTCGACTTCGCGCACAACCCCTTCTCCATGCCGCAGGGCGGCTTGGAGGCACTGCAGAACCAGGATCCGCTGACAATCAAGGCCTTCCAGTACGACGCCGTCTGCAACGGCTTCGAAATCGCTTCGGGCTCGATCCGTAACCAGTCGCCGGAACTGATGGTCGCCGCCTTCGAAAAGGTGGGCTTGAGCCAGCAGGACGTCGAGGATCGCTTCGGCGGTCTCTATCGTGCCTTCCAATACGGCGCGCCGCCGCATGGTGGCGCTGCCTTCGGCATCGACCGTATCGTGATGCTGCTCGTCGGCGCCAAGAACCTGCGCGAAGTGACGCTGTTCCCGATGAACCAGCAGGCGCAGGACCTCCTGATGGGCGCCCCGTCGCCGGCAACGCCGACGCAGCTGCGCGAACTGGCGATCCGGCCGATCCCGCCGATCAAGAAGGACTGAGTTCTTCGTAACGGAGTAAAACGCCCGCAGCCATGAAATGGCCCCCGAAAGTTGGACATCCACTTCGGGGGCGGCCGGCAACAATGAACGGCCGATCCCGCGCGCCGATCAGCGGCCGGACCACCGGACGCGGCCTATCAGCGCCGGCCGGCGCCGCAAAGAGCACGTCACGCAAAGGCAACTGTCTTGAGGGCATCCGGGCTTTTGACTTGGCCGTCAGGGGCGGTTCAACGCTCGGCGAGCGCTGCTTCACCTTTCTTCTCGCGCACCATGTTGATGAAGCGGCGGAAGAGGTAGTGGCTGTCCTGCGGGCCGGGGGAGGCTTCCGGATGGTGCTGAACGGAGAAGATCTGCTTGCCTGAAACACGTAGGCCGCAATTCGTGCCGTCGAAGAGAGAAACGTGAGTTTCTTCAATGCCTTCTGGCAATGACTTCGTGTCGACTGCGAAGCCGTGGTTCATCGAGACGATCTCGACCTTGCCGGTCGTATGGTCCTTCACCGGATGGTTGGCGCCGTGATGGCCCTGATGCATTTTTTCGGTCTTTGCGCCGAGCGCGAGGCCGAGCATCTGGTGGCCGAGGCAGATGCCGAAGACCGGGATGTCCGTTTTGATCAGCTTCTGGATCACCGGCACGGCATATTCGCCGGTTGCCGCCGGATCGCCCGGGCCGTTTGACAGGAAGATGCCGTCCGGCTGCATGGCAAGCACATCTTCGGCGCTCGTCGTCGCCGGAACGACCGTGACCTTGCAATCGAGGCCGGCAAAGAGGCGCAGGATGTTGCGCTTTACGCCGTAATCGAGGCAGACGACATGGTATTTTGTTTTGTCGGCGTTGAGTTCCGCGTAGCCTTCATTCCATATCCACGGCGTTTGAGCCCACTGCGACGACTGGCCGGAAGACGCGATCTTGGCGAGATCGAGGCCTTCGAGGCCGCTCCAGGCCTTGGCTTCCGCCTTCAGGGTTTCAAGGTCGAAGACGCCGTTCGGATCATGGGCAATGACCGCGTTCGGTGCGCCGTTCTCGCGGATCCAGGCGGTAAGCGCGCGCGTATCGACGCCGCAGAGGCCGATGACGCCACGGGCCTTCAGCCAGGTGTCGAGGTGCTTTGCGGCGCGGTAGCTGGAAGGCTCGGTGATGTCGGCCTTGAAGATGACGCCGACCGCGCCGTGGCGTGCTGCCGGCGTCAGGTCTTCGATGTCTTCGTCATTGGTGCCGATGTTGCCGATATGGGGGAAGGTGAAGGTAACGATCTGGCCGAGATAGGAGGGGTCGGTCAGGATTTCCTCGTAGCCGGTCAGCGCCGTATTGAAGACCACTTCGGCCTGAACCTTGCCGGTCGCGCCGATGCCCTTGCCTTCGATCACGGTTCCATCTGCCAGAACGAGCAGGGCGGTCGGCTTTTCGGTTGTCCAGGGTGCTGTCGCGGTCATCTTTATCCCGTTTCCGGCAGGTGTCGACGTCTCGGGGCCGTCAGACTGCCATTTGTGTTCGCAAGCGTATGAGCGCAGCTTGTCGCAGCGCATCTCAGGCCTGATCACGAATTTTGGTGCAGGTGGCGGTAGATAGCCGCGCTATGCCCCGGCGTCAATCTTTCTAGCGCGGATCGGTGGCCTTTTCCTGCGCTTTCTTACGCGAATCTCGCAATTTATTTGATCCCTGCCATCGGGCTGGTTTATGAAGCGCCATTCAACAGGAGTGAAGATAATGCTGCGCGATCAGCTCGCCACCGCGCTCAAGGACGCGATGAAATCCAAGAATGCCGAACGGCTCTCGACCGTCCGCCTGATCCAGGCGGCGATCAAGGACCGCGATATCGCCAATCGCGGCACAGGCAAAGGCGAGGCTTCGGACGACGAGATCCTGCAGATCCTCGCCAAGATGGTGAAGCAACGCGACGAATCGGCGAAGATCTACGAAGAGAACGCCCGTCCGGAACTCGCCGCCAAGGAACGTGCCGAAATCGTTGTCATCCAGGACTTCCTGCCCAAGCAGCTTTCGGAGCATGAAGTGCGGGCGAATGTCGCCGCGATCATCGAGGAAACCGGCGCAGAGGGGCCGAAGGACATGGGCAAGGTCATGGCGGCGCTCAAGGAGCGTTATGCCGGGCAGATGGACTTCGCCAAGGCGTCCGGCACAGTCAAGGAGCTGCTGAAGTAGGCTAAACAGCCGGGCCAAGCACCGCTTCGGCCGCGGCATCGACGACCGCGAACTTCGCGGCCTGATAATTCCAGTATTCGAGAATGAAGCCGCGCGAGAGCCAGAGATCGCCTTTGCGCGGCGGCGCTTCCCAGCCGACGCTCCCCATTTCGGCAGCCTGGGAAAGCAGGCGCTTCAGGTGCGTGTTCGAAATCATGAACTGCGCGCGGATTTCGCCGAGCGATACGGGACCAAGAGCGATCCGCTCCTTCGACCGGTCGAAGCCCGGCAGGCGCGTCATCAGATAATCCATGACCAGGCCTCCCGAATTTGCCCAGTTGAAGAGATTGAAGGTCTTGCCGGGATCGCGCACGGCATCGGTCTCGATGATCGCCTTGGCAATCAGCGGTTGAATTTTGCCGATGGTCGATGGGTCGGCACTTGCCCGTTCGACACGCTTTCCACCGTCGAGCCCATCGAGGATAAACAGATGGGCGAGCAGCCATTTCAGGAAATGTTGTTCGGCCGTTTCCGTCGGCTCAAGCAGCCGCGTGCGCCGATCGCTCTGCCCGATTGCCGGCCTCAGAAACCGATAGGCGAGCATTTCCTGCATGAAAGCGGCAGCGGTATTGCGGCTGGCGATCTTGTTGGCGACGACGAATTCCACAAAGCGGCCGGAATAAAGCCCCTTCGTCGTGCCGTCCGGATAGCCGTAGTGCAGCGCAAACCCGGCGTGCGCCATCAACCAGCGCTGCTGCGCGGCAAAGATCGAGGCAATGCGTGGGCTGTCGCGATAAATTGCAAGCATTTCATTGGCGCAGAGCAGTACCGCTTCAAAAAAACGATCATCGGCTGCAAGTTTTTCTGCGGTATTAGACATCGAACAATCCAGGCGGGCACACGTATTCCATCTGGCACGAAGGATGCGCCTGTCAATGTTACATTGCACAAGGATGCTGCAAAATTGCTTCGGTCAGTTAACCGGCAAGGTTAAAGCGCAAAATTAAAGAAGGCAGGAGCTGGGGGGTGCTCCTGCCTTCTTGCTCTTTGCTGTCGCTGGCGACGCGGGCCGAAACCCAAACCAGCGGCGTATTTGCAAAGGCACCCTTGCGAGGCGGCGCCGGGGGTAGGGATGGAGCCTCGCTCGGGGATCGCTTGTTGGGGTGGACGGTATTGCGGTGCGGCAGGGGATTCAAATTACAAAAATATAATAATTCGATCGCATGCTGCCTCTGCACCTGCGGATGACAGACAATGGTCGGGCGGTAGCCGCTTCTATCGTTCCCGGAATAATATCATAAAGTTTTGTTTTTAAAGATTTTTGTGAGATCCCTATTCCTGTCTGGAGAAATTGTGGAAACGAGGCGGCGCGCATCGTTGTGCACAATTGTCGCAGCCCGTCTCCCTGGTGGTTCAGGCTTTCTGTGATTGACATTCTTCGATGTACGCTGCGCGGCCAAAGCCTGTGAATAGCGCGTCTTTCCGTCAAAGTTCATGGCACGTTCCACCAAACCTGCGTATATGATGGTTGGTCACGAGGGTTCATATGCGCTTTTCCAATTCCTTTCTCGACGAGATACGCGACCGCGTCCAGATTTCGGATGTGATCGGCCGTCGTGTGAGCTGGGACAAGCGCAAGACCAACGTGCCGCGCGGCGATTACTGGGCCTGCTGCCCGTTCCACGGCGAAAAATCGCCGAGCTTTCATTGTGAAGACCGCAAGGGCCGCTATCATTGCTTCGGCTGCGGCGTCACGGGCGACCATTTCCGTTTTCTGACTGACCTTGAGGGCCTGAGTTTCCCCGAAGCCGTGCAGCAGATTGCCGATATGGCGGGCGTCGCGATGCCGATCGCCGACCCGGTGATGGAAAAGCGCGAGAAGGAGCGCGGCTCGCTTCAGGATGTGATGGAGCTTGCGACGCAGTTCTTCCAGGACCAGCTGCAGACGGCAAACGGCGCGCGGGCGCGGGCCTATCTTCGCGACCGCGGGCTGACGGGTCGGACAATCGACACCTTCCGTTTGGGCTTTGCGCCGGACAGCCGCAATGCGCTCAAGGAGTTCCTAGCGGGCAAGGGTGTGGTCAAGGAGCAGATCGAGGCCTGCGGCCTCGTCGTGCATGGCCCCGAGGTGCCAGTCAGCTACGACCGTTTCCGCGACCGCATCATGTTTCCCATCCTCTCGTCGCGGGAGAAGGTGATCGCCTTCGGCGGCCGCGCCATGTCGTCGGATGCGGCGGCGAAATATCTCAATTCCAATGAGACCGAGCTCTTCCATAAGGGCAACGTACTCTACAACTTCGCGCGCGCCCGGCGAGCGATCCAAGGTGCGGACGGCGCGCAGACCATCATCGTTGTCGAAGGTTACATGGATGTCATCGCGCTGCATCAGGCCGGCATCGAAAATGCCGTCGCGCCGCTCGGCACGGCCCTTACCGAGAACCAGCTCGAGCTGCTTTGGAAGATGACGCCGCAGCCGGTACTCTGCTTCGACGGTGACGGCGCCGGCATCCGCGCGGCCAACCGCGCCGGGGATCTGGCCCTGCCGCACCTGAAACCCGGCCGAACCTTGCGTTTTGCGCTGCTGCCCGACGGGAAGGATCCTGACGACCTCGTGCGCCATGACGGCCGCGCGCCGTTCGACAAGGTGATGAGCCAGGCAAATGCGCTGGCCGAAATGCTCTGGAGCCGCGAGATCAACACGGGCAAATTCGATACGCCGGAAGCGCGCGCCGAACTCGAAGCGCGCCTGAAGCAGATGGTTGCTGTCATCGCCGACGAAAATGTCCGCCGCCATTATCAGCAGGATATCCGCGACAGGCTAAAGGCATTCTTCCAGCCGCAATTCCAGAACCGCGGAGGCGAACGCCGGAGCTTCGATCGTGGCGGTCGGCCGGGTGGGCGTGGCGGGCAGCAGGAGGCGCGGGGTGCGCGCATCTCCGGCGGCGGTATTTCCGAGCGCCTTGCGCGATCGGGCCTCGTGCGCGGACATCAGGAAATTCCGGCGTTACGGGAAAGCGTGCTCGCCCTCACTATCGTCAATCATCCGGCGCTGATGCAGGACGAGTATGACGAAATCGCTTCGATCGACTACGACAATCGCGAGCTTCAGCGCCTCTGGTCCGGCGTGCTGGGCGCTGCGGCGGCAGTCGCCGCACAGCATCTGACGCGCGAATATCTGATCGAGCGCCTGGAGGAGCAGGGCTTCGGCGCGCTCCTCAAAGGCCTGGAGCAGCAGATCCGCAACGCCCGCCTCTGGATCGCGACGGAGGAGGCGGCTATGGAGGATGCCCGTGAGGGCTACCGCCAGGCGCTTGCCTTCCACAAGCGCACCAAGGCGTTGCGCTGGCAGAAGATCGAGCTCGAACGCGAGATCGCCGAGGCAACGGAAGCCGGGGACGGCGACGTCATCGACCAGCTGATGCGCGCGCTGCAGGAAGTCCATTTCGAAGGCCTTCGGCTGGAAAACCAGGAAGCCATCATCGATGGCTTCGGCGTGCTTTCCGGCCGCGTCAAAGGCGCGGCAAGCCATTGATGGACGGCGGCGACATGGCATTTTCGGCCACAGGCGCGCTCTTCGGCAGCCGGGATCCGCTCGATATCCTGAAGCGCGTCTATGGCTACCCGGCATTTCGGGGCAAGCAGCAGCAGGTGATCGAACAGGTCGTGGCGGGCGGCGATGCTGTCGTGCTCTTTCCGACGGGTGCCGGCAAGTCGCTCTGCTTCCAGATCCCGGCGCTCTGCCGCGACGGCCTCGGCGTCGTCGTTTCGCCGCTGATTGCCCTGATGCGCGATCAGGTGGAGGCGATGAGGCAGCTCGGCATCCGCGCCGCCGCGCTCAATTCGTCGATTTCGCGAGAGGAATATGCGGACATCCGCCGGGCGCTTTCTTCCGGTGCGCTCGACATGCTTTATGTCACGCCTGAACGCATCCTGATGGACGGTTTTCGCGATATCATCGGCAGGGCGAGGATCGCGCTCTTTGCGATCGACGAAGCCCATTGCGTCTCGCAATGGGGTCATGATTTCCGCCCGGAATATCGCCAACTCGGCAGGCTTGCGGAACATTATCCCGGCGTGCCGCGCATCGCTTTGACGGCGACCGCAGATCCGCATACGCGCGACGACATCATAGAGCGGCTGGCGCTGAACAACGCCAAGGTCTTCACCACCAGTTTCGATCGCCCGAATATTGCATACGAGATCGTCGAGCGCGATCAGCCGCGCCAGCAGCTGCTACGCTTCCTCTCGGGCCACAAGGGCAATAGCGGCATCGTCTATTGCCTGTCGCGCGCCAAGGTCGATGACACGGCAGATTGGTTGAACGGACAGGGCATTCGCGCACTGCCGTATCATGCCGGCATGGACCGGGCACTGCGTGACGCCAATCAGGATGCCTTCCTGAAAGAGGAAGAACTCTGCCTCGTCGCCACCGTCGCTTTCGGCATGGGAATCGACAAGCCGAATGTGCGTTATGTCGCCCATCTCGACCTGCCAGGCTCCGTCGAGGCCTATTATCAGGAAACCGGCCGCGCCGGGCGCGACGGCCTGCCGTCGGAGGTCTGGATGGCCTATGGCATGGCCGACGTCATCCAGCGCCGCCGCATGATTGATCAGGGCAGTGCGGCAGATGAGATCAAACGCATCGAACGCGGCAAGCTCAATGCGCTGCTCGCCATCTGCGAAACGGCTTCCTGCCGCCGCCAGGCGATCCTTGGGCATTTCGGCGAGGCGCATGCTGGCAATTGCGGCAGCTGCGATACCTGCCTGAAGCCTGTCGAAACCTGGGACGGGACGGAAGCGGCGATCAAGGCGCTTGCCGCCGTCTATCGCACCGGCGAGCGTTTCGGCACCGGCCACGTGATCGATGTGCTTCTCGGCAATATCAATGAAAAGACGGAGCGCTTCGGCCATGTCGACATGCCGGTCTTCGGCGCAGGCAAGGATATCCCGGCCCGCGTCTGGCAATCCGTCTTCCGCCAGCTTCTTGCCATGGGTCTGACCCGCGTCGATCATGACGCCCATGGCGCTATCAAACTGGAGCTGGATGCCCGCGCCGTCTTCAAGCATGAACGCCAGGTCTTCTTCCGCAAGGACCGCCCGGCCTCGGAGCGCCGCACCAAGAAAGCCGAACGTAGCGAGCGCCGCTCCGGCCTTTCCGGCGCCGACGGCATTCTGTTCGAGGCCCTTCGGGCGGAGCGGACATCGATCGCCAAATCCCTCGGCGTTCCGCCCTATGTCGTCTTCCCCGATACGACGCTGATCGCCTTCGCCACCGAACGGCCGCGCAGCCGCAAGGAACTGCTTGGCATATCCGGCGTGGGGCAATCGAAGCTTGAGCGCTATGGCGACGCGTTTCTGGACGTCATTCTGGCCCACGACGAGTAGACCGGAATGAGGCGGTTGCATATGCTGGCCTAATGCAATCGGGTGATATTCTGCGCGCCGGACCTCTGATATGTTTTTCCTAAAGTTCGGGGGCTTCGATGACAACTTTCAATAAAGCGGTGGTTTCGTTGCCCGGGCGTGAACGGATTGCCAGGCATCTGCATGACGGGCAGGTCTTCATACATGCGACGGCAGAAGAAACGGGTGGCGTGCTCGGCATGTGGGAGACATTTTCGGCGCCCGGCACAGGACCGGGGCCGCACATGCATACGCGGGAGACTGAGGTTTTCCGCGTGATTGCTGGAGCCTATCGTTTCTGGTGCGGCAACGAGGTAATCGATGCGCCGGTAGGCACCACGGTCGTTCTGCCGCCGAACGTGCCGCATGCGTGGAAAAACATCAGCGATGCCCCAGGGCGCATGATGGCCGTCGTAACGCCCGGTGGTTTCGAACATTTCTTCATGGAGCTCGAACGCACCGGCGCCAGCACGCCGGAGGCCATCCTTTTGATCCAGCAACGTTTTGGCCTCATGGACGTCGAAATCGAAGCCGAACTCTAGGATCGGGACCGGCATTTTGCGGTCCACCGCCGGGCGAAGGCCAGCCGGAGGAGCAAGCTTTCACATCCTGACAGTCATGCCGCCATCGACGATCAGGACATGGCCGTTGACGAAGGAGGCGGCGTCGCTGGCAAGGAAGAGGGCGGCACCGGCGATCTCGTCCGGCCGCCCCCAGCGCTGGACCGGGATCCGCTGCCTAACGAATGGCATCAGCTCTTCGTTCGCCGCCATCGCCGCGTTCGTTTCCGTCGCGAACCAACCGGGCGCAATGGCATTGCTGGTGATGCCATGTGGGCCGAATTCCACTGCCATCCCCCGCATCAGACCGGTCAGTCCCTGTTTTGCAGCGGGATAGACGCAGTCGCCGGGAAGAGCGACGTGGCCGCTGATCGACGTCACTGAAATCAGCCGCCCATGGTTGTGCCGCTTCATCAGCCTGGCGGCATCCCGGGAGAGCGTCATCGCAGCGGCCAGATCCGTTTGGAGGAGGTGGAGGATCGCTTCGTCTTCGAAATCGGCAAGCGGGCGTCTGTCGCGGGTGCCGACATTGTTGATCAGGATGTCGAGCCGGTCGTGGTTCATTTCGATATCGATCATCGCTGCGCGCTGCGCATCGCGGTCGGCCACATCGAAAGCGGCAGCCTCGGCACTGCCGCCGGACGCCCGGATGGCCTCGACGGCTTCGTCGAGCGTTGCAGCCGTCCGTCCGTTAACGAGGACATGCGCCCCGGCATCAGCAAGCTCCCGCGCCATCTCGAACCCCAGCCCGCGCCCTGCGCCGGTGACGAGGGCGATCCGGCCTCTCAGGGAGAATCGTTGGAAAATGCTCATAGCTCTCTCCATGCTGAAAGCGATATCCGTTCGCCGCCGGCTCCAATAATGGACTGAGTCAAGTAATTTTGGCAATAGTGTGAGGATGGAGAATGCATTTATCGAGATTGCCGGAGGCCTGATCCTTGAGATCGGGGCGTGGCCGTTTATAAGGATCGGCCGGGAGGCTGCCCGATGACGCAGAACATTTACGACAAGCCTGAATTCTTCGAAGGCTACAGCAACATGCGCCGGTCCGTGCTCGGGCTCGAGGGAGCCGCCGAATGGCCAGCGGTCCGCGCGCTTCTGCCGGATCTTTCCGGCAAGCGTGTCGTCGACCTCGGCTGCGGCTTCGGCTGGTTTTCGCGTTATGCCGTGGAGCGGGGCGCGGCAGGCGTGCTGGCTCTCGACATATCCGAAAAGATGATCGCCCGCGCGAACGCGGATAACGGCCATGCGGCGATCACGTACCAGATCTCGGACCTCGAGCACCTGCAACTGCCGAAGGCGGTCTTCGATTTCGCCTACAGTTCGCTTGCACTTCATTACATCGAGAACTTCGCGCAGGTGATTGCGACCATCCATCGCAGCCTCGTTCCCGGCTCGCAATTCGTCTTCACAATCGAGCATCCGATCTACATGGCGCCCACCCGCCCGACCTGGACGACAGATGCCGAAGGGCGGCGCATCTGGCCGCTCGCCAGCTATTCGTTGGAGGGCAGCCGCACCACCGACTGGCTCGCTAGAGGCGTCGTCAAACAGCACCGGAAGCTCGGGACGACGCTGAACACGCTGATCGGCGCCGGCTTTGCCATCCGCCATGTGGAGGAATGGGCACCGAATGCCGAGGAACTCGCGGCCAATCCCGACTGGGCCGAGGAGCTCGACCGGCCGATGTTCCTACTGATTTCCGCCGAGCGTTGAGCGAGACAAGCCTTCGTCGATGTGCTACTCGACCGCCAACGGGAAGTATCAGAAGAAAGGCAGCCAATGACCTCGCAGTTTCTCTCCCATCTGCGCTCCGAGATTTCGGCCCTCAAAGACGCCGGGCTCTACAAGGCCGAGCGGGTCATCACGTCCAAGCAGGCCGGTGAAATCGCCGTCGCATCCGGCGAGCGCGTGCTGAACTTCTGCGCCAACAACTATCTCGGTCTTGCGGATAACGAAGAACTTACGGAAGCCGGAAAGAAGGCGCTCGACCGCTATGGCTACGGCATGGCCTCCGTGCGCTTCATCTGCGGCACGCAGGAAGAGCATAAGCAGCTCGAGGCGCGCATTTCGTCGTTCCTTGGCATGGAGGATACGATCCTTTATTCGTCCTGCTTCGATGCCAATGGCGGCCTGTTCGAGACCCTGCTTGGCGAAGAAGATGCGATCATCTCCGATGCGCTGAACCATGCCTCGATCATCGACGGCGTGCGGCTCTCCAAGGCCCAGCGCTTCCGCTATGCCAACAATGACATGAAGGCGCTCGAAGAGGAGCTAAAAAAGGCCGAAGGCAGCCGCTTCAAGATGATCGCCACTGACGGCGTCTTCTCTATGGACGGCATAATCGCCAATCTTCAGGGTGTTTGCGATCTCGCCGAGAAATACGGCGCGATGGTCATGGTCGACGACAGCCATGCCGTCGGTTTCGTCGGCAAACACGGCCGTGGCTCGCCGGAATATTGCGGCGTTGAGGGCCGGATCGACGTCATCACCGGCACGCTCGGCAAGGCGCTCGGCGGCGCTTCGGGCGGCTATACTTCGGCAAGGGCCGAGGTCGTCGAATGGCTGCGTCAGCGCTCGCGGCCCTATCTCTTCTCGAACACGCTCGCTCCGGTAATTGCCGCCGCCTCGCTGAAGGTCTTCGACCTGATCGAGAACGGCAATGCGTTGCGCGACAAGCTTTCGTCCAATGCCTCGCTCTTCCGTTCAGAGATGACCAAGCTTGGCTTCACGCTGGCGGGTGAGGGGCATCCGATTATCCCCGTCATGCTCGGCGATGCCAAGCTCGCCCAGGATATGGCGGCTCTGATGCTGAAGAAGGGCGTTTACGTGATCGGCTTTTCCTTCCCCGTCGTACCCAAGGGCCAGGCACGCATCCGCACGCAGATGTCAGCCGCGCATTCGAAGGCGGATGTTGAGCGCGCGATTGCGGTTTTCGCTGAGGCTGGACGGGAACTCGGAGTCATTTAAGGGGTTGGGGGGAGTCAGATCATGTCGAACATGATGAAGGCGCTGGTCAAGTCGAAACCCGAGGTCGGGCTCTGGATGGAAAACGTGCCGGTGCCTGAGGTCGGACCGAACGACGTTCTGATCCGCGTGAAGAAGTCGGCAATCTGTGGCACCGATGTTCACATCTGGAACTGGGATCAGTGGGCGCAGAAGACCATTCCGGTGCCGATGGTAGTCGGTCATGAGTTCTGCGGCGAGATCGCCGAGATCGGCTCTGCCGTCACCAAATACCATGTCGGTGAGCGGGTCTCTGGCGAGGGCCATATCGTCTGCGGCAAGTGCCGCAACTGCCGCGCGGGAAGGGGGCATCTCTGTCGCAACACGCTTGGCGTCGGCGTCAACCGTCCCGGCTCCTTCGCTGAGTTCGTCTGCATTCCGGAAAGCAATGTTGTGCCGATACCGGACGACATTCCCGATGAGATCGCCGCAATCTTCGATCCCTTCGGTAATGCGGTTCATACTGCGCTCTCCTTCGACCTCGTCGGCGAGGACGTGCTTGTGACCGGCGCCGGCCCGATCGGCATCATGGGCGCGCTGGTGGCCAAGCGTTCCGGCGCCCGCAAGGTCGTCATCACCGACATCAACCCGCATCGGCTGGATCTGGCGCGCAAGCTTGGCATCGACTACGTCGTCGATGCATCGAAGGAGAATCTTGCCGACGTCATGAAGGCGATCGGCATGACAGAGGGTTTCGATGTCGGCCTGGAAATGTCGGGGGCGGCACCCGCCTTCCGCGACATGATCGACAAGATGAACAATGGCGGCAAGATCGCCATCCTTGGCATTGCGCCGGCCGGCTTCGAGATCGACTGGAACAAGGTGATCTTCAAGATGCTGAACCTGAAGGGCATCTACGGCCGCGAGATGTTCGAGACGTGGTACAAGATGATCGCCTTCGTGCAGGGCGGCCTCGATCTGTCGCCGGTCATCACGCACCGCATCAAGATCGACGAATTCCGGGACGGCTTCGAGGCGATGCGCTCGGGCAATTCCGGCAAGGTCGTGATGGATTGGAATTAAGGGACGATGATCTACCAAGGAAGTCGCCACTGCGGCAAGATCGCATTCGAGGTGGACAGAGACCTCAAGCAGGGCGATTGATTGCAATTGCTCGCTCTGCCGCCGGGGGGCGGCCTGCTTGCTTTCGTTCCGCATGACACGCTGAAGCTGCAGACGCCGGAAGAAGACCTGTCGACCTGTACTTTCAACAACCACGTCATCAAACATTACTTCTGCACCAACTGCGGTAATCCACCCTTCGGTGAAGGCGTTCTGCCGAACGGCGATCCCATGGCATCGATCAATCTCCGTTGTATTCCTGTGATCGATCTCGGTTCTCTGGAAATCGTGCCTTACGATGGTGTGTCCCGATAGCTGCGGGCTGCATGTATCCTGGCAACGGCAGTGGAAAACGCCTGCTGCCGTGGCAAGAATTCTCGCTCCCCTTGTCTTCTTGCGGTGACATCCTATCTAAGCGAAGCAATCGCTTGAGCGGTTCCTAGCCTGTGGATAAGGCTTTTTCCGTGTTTTCGGCGGCTTTTTTACTAGAAAAGCTTGACGAGAACTAAAAATGTGGGAATCACCGTTCGACTTGAAAAGCGGTGAACTGGGTCGAGGCGGATCGCACATAATCATGGCCGGAAATTTCGAAGCACTAAAGCTCTGTCGTCCGGCATCAGCGATCGTGGTTAATCAGGCTTTAAAGCTCATCCCGTTAGGTGGATAAGGTGATTCGAGGCTTGGGTTCTACCCAGGCTTCGGGCCGTTCATCGCAGCGAGTTTGAATAGCGTCAGGAAGGCGACGATATAAATGGCAACCAAGGTCAAAGAGAACGAAGAAGCGGAAGTCGAACGCGACGGCGCATCCGACGGCCCTCTTCTCGATCTTTCCGATGACGCGGTCAAGAAAATGATCAAGGCCGCGAAGAAGCGCGGCTACGTGACGATGGACGAGCTGAATGCCGTTCTTCCGTCCGAAGAAGTGACGTCCGAGCAGATCGAAGACACGATGGCGATGCTGTCCGATATGGGCATCAATGTCGTCGAAGACGAGGAAGCCGAAGAGGCAAGCCCGGGCGGCGGTGACGACGACGACGCGGGCGGTGACGAGGAGAGCGAAGGCGGCGAACTCGCGCCTTCCGGCGGCACCGCGCTCGCAACGGCGAAGAAGAAAGAGCCGACGGATCGTACGGACGATCCGGTGCGCATGTACTTGCGCGAGATGGGTTCCGTCGAGCTTCTGTCGCGCGAAGGCGAAATCGCCATCGCCAAGCGCATCGAGGCCGGCCGCGAAACCATGATCGCCGGGCTCTGTGAAAGCCCGCTCACCTTCCAGGCGCTCATCATCTGGCGCGACGAACTGAACGAGGGCACGACCCTGCTTCGCGAGATCATCGATCTCGAAACGACCTATTCCGGTCCGGAAGCCAAGGCCGCCCCGCAGTTCCAGAGCCCGGAAAAAATCGAGGCTGACCGCAAGGCTGCCGAAGAGAAGGAAAAGACCCGGCGCATGCGCTTCGGCGACGACGACATCACCGATGTCGGCGGCGAGGGCTTGCCCGCGGAAGAAGAGGAAGAGGACGAGGACGAATCCAACCTCTCGCTCGCAGCCATGGAAGCGGAACTGCGTCCGCAGGTCATGGAGACGCTCGACCTCATCGCCGAGACCTATAAGAAGCTGCGCAAGCTGCAGGACCAGCAGGTCGAGCAACGTCTTGCCGCGACCGGCACGCTGTCTTCCGCCCAGGAGCGCCGTTACAAGGAGCTCAAGGACGAGCTGATCAAGGCCGTCAAGTCGCTGTCGCTGAACCAGAACCGCATCGAGGCGTTGGTCGAGCAGCTTTACGACATCAACAAGCGCCTCGTGCAGAACGAGGGCCGCCTGCTGCGTCTGGCCGAATCCTACGGCGTCAAGCGCGACAGCTTCCTGGAGCAGTACCAGGGCGCCGAGCTCGATCCGAACTGGATGAAGTCGATCGGCAATCTGGCTGCGCGCGGCTGGAAGGAATTCGCCAAGGGCGAAAACACGACGATCCGCGACATCCGCCAGGAGATCCAGAACCTCGCTACGGAAACCGGCATTTCGATATCGGAATTCCGCCGCATCGTGCACATGGTGCAGAAGGGCGAGCGCGAGGCGCGCATCGCCAAGAAGGAAATGGTCGAAGCGAACCTTCGCCTCGTCATCTCCATCGCCAAGAAGTACACGAACCGAGGTTTGCAATTCCTCGACCTCATTCAGGAAGGCAATATCGGCCTGATGAAGGCGGTCGATAAGTTCGAGTACCGCCGCGGCTACAAGTTCTCGACCTATGCGACGTGGTGGATCCGTCAGGCGATCACCCGCTCGATCGCCGACCAGGCCCGCACGATCCGCATTCCGGTGCACATGATCGAGACGATCAACAAGATCGTCCGCACCTCGCGCCAGATGCTGCATGAGATCGGCCGCGAGCCGACGCCGGAGGAACTGGCTGAGAAGCTTGCGATGCCGCTTGAAAAGGTCCGCAAGGTCCTGAAGATCGCCAAGGAGCCGATTTCGCTCGAAACCCCTGTGGGCGACGAAGAGGATTCACACCTCGGCGATTTCATCGAGGACAAGAACGCGCTGCTGCCGATCGACGCTGCGATCCAGGCGAACCTGCGCGAAACGACGACGCGTGTTCTGGCATCGCTCACGCCGCGCGAAGAGCGCGTGCTGCGCATGCGCTTCGGCATCGGCATGAACACCGACCATACGCTTGAGGAAGTCGGCCAGCAGTTCTCGGTTACCCGAGAACGTATCCGCCAGATCGAAGCGAAGGCGCTGCGCAAGCTGAAGCATCCGAGCCGCTCCAGAAAGCTCCGCAGCTTCCTGGACAGTTAAAGCCGTACCGGCTGCGATGCAGCCGTGCGGTGACCGATCGATGATAGGAGAGCCGGGTTGGTCCCGGCTCTTTTCTTTTTGGGCCATCCGACATTTCGTCGCTTTCCGCGCGCCTCAATGGTATAGTCCGGAGGATACGGGGGACGGGACCGGCCGCAGCGCGTGAGCGAAGGTCGCCACATACCTGCGTGGACCAAAACCCTCCGTAGGGAGGTGTGGAATGACCACTTACGTCATGCTTATCAATTGGACGGATCAAGGCGTTCGCAGTGCACGCGACTCGGCAAAAAGGCTGGACGCGGCAAAGAAGGCGCTCGGCGAGATGGGCGGCTCCTTCAAGGATTTCTTTCTGACGATGGGTGAATACGACATGGTCTCCATATGCGAGGCGCCGGACGACGCCGTGATGGCGCGGTTCACGTTGCAGCTTGCGACGGCCGGCAATGTTCGCACGAAAACGCTGAAGGCGTTTCCGGAGGCTGCCTATCGCGAAATCATAGGCTCGCTCGGCTAACCGTGGCGATCGGCCTGCGAATCGCAGCCTCGTAAAGGTGAAAAGATATGGAGCATCCGCCGTGCGGCCTTCGCTTGGTCGCGCGGCAAAGCACTTTTTTGTTTTACGGCTTGATGCTGCCTCCTTAAAAGGCCACATCCGTACCTTATCGGAGAGCATCATACGCGGGCATGCAGAAGATCGTCGGAAAGCGCTGGAGAGAAATCAGTTGGGGTGTCACAGCCTCGATCGCGCTGCATATTGCCGTCGTTGCGTTTTTCCTGGTGAAGCTGCCCGAGAAGGCTCCGCAGCCGCCAGAAGAGGAGACGGTGAACGTCGATCTCGTGCCTCCGCCGGACGAGGAAAAACAGCCGGAGGAGAAGAAGGCCGAAGAAAAGAAGGTGGAAGAACAAAAGCCGGCTGAGAAGCCTCCCGAACTGCCGAAGATCGAGGAGAAGGCCGAGCAGAAACCGCCGGCGCCACCACCACCTCCGCCGCCCCCACCACCTCCGGCGCCGCCGGAAGCCAAGCCGGAAGAAAAGCCGTCCGAACCGCCGAAGTCTGAAGCCAAGAACGATTCTGCCGACAAGGACGGGAAGGGACAGAGCATGCCAGTTCTCAGACCCGTCTTCGAATACGGCGACAAGGATAGCGGCCCGCGCAAATCCGAAACGGGCAATGCTTCAGCGGAAGCAGGCAAGCCACCGGTGACTCCGCCGGACGAGCCGAGACCCGAGGAGCCGGAACCGGCCGAGACGGTTGCAGCAAAGCCGCCCGTCGCCGGCAAACCACCGGCAAATCCGGTGCCGGACGACGTCCAACTGCCGCAGGTGGATATCTCCGCTGTCAATCCGGAGAAGAACGGACCTGCGGCTGGCGCGGAAAACGGCTCCAAGACCGGCTTCGAACAGACAAAGCTCGCGGACAAGCCGAACACCGATCAGACGGAAGTGGCGAAGGTTGAAAAGCCCACAAAGCTAAAGGAAGCAAAGACGCTCTTTTCGCAGAATGCAACCGACGATCCCGTGGCAAAAACCGCCATGGGCAACCTGCCGCGCAGCAGGCGGGCCGCCCAGCTTTGCAGTACCGAGCTTCGCGAGCAGCTGGTTCACGGCTCGCCCCCCTACAATCCGGTGATCGTCCCAGCCTATGCGCTACCGCGCGGCACGAAGCTGGACGTTCGGCGTGGCGCTTTCCGCACGCGCGAGGGCTGGTATGACGTTCAATTCCGCTGCGAGGTCGATGAAGGAGTGACCAAGATCGTGTCCTTCGCCGTCGATGTCGGCGATCCGATTCCAAGCAGCCAGTGGCGGAGCCGCGGCTTCCCGGAATACTGATGGCGCCGGCTACGTCAGCCCTGCGCAAGTGACTTCTCGTAATCCTGCTTACATCGCTGAATGTTCCGGTGAATGAAAGGACGATGATGTCGAACGAAATCCAGCACTTCTTTGAAACACAAGACGAGGCCGTGAGCTTGGCGTTCCTCGAAAACAAGGGTGATGAGCTGACCGATATTCTGGTCGCTGCGCTCGAAGACGCCCTGAAAATTCTCTCCAACGAAATCCGGCCTGAAACCCTTCACTGATCTCGGTAAAGATGTTGCGTGCTTCGCCTGCCGCTGGCAGAGTCCGGCCGGAAGGAGACGCTGCGTGGCCAAAAGTCAGTTCACGATGCGCCGTTCGGCGATTGCCGGGGTGGAGGCGGTGGAGGCGGAAACGCGCCACAGTTTCGCGCGGCATACGCATGAACAATTCGGCATCGGCCTGATTATCTCCGGCGCGCAGAAGTCGCTGAGCGGGCGCGGCATGGTCGAGGCGGAAGCAGGTGACCTCATCACCGTCAATCCGAACGAGGTCCATGACGGCGCGCCGATCGGGGAGGGTCGGTCGTGGAGCATCCTTTATTTTGATCCGACGATCATCAGCGATCTCATGCAGGACGCTGGCGAGGGCAGGGCGATGCGCTCGGAAATTCCGCGCCCCGTTATTCAAAATGCCACCCTTACAGCGCGTTTCGCAAGCCTCTTTGCCGCAATCACCAGCGGCTCCACGCAGGATGACCTTGCACGCGAAGAACTGCTCCTTGGCGTTGTTGCGGATGTGATGCGCGAACAGCCGATGCCGGAAGTGGCGCGCATGGCGCCGGCCGCGATCCACAAGGCGCAAAGCCTGATCGACGATGATCCTCTCGCCAACGTCTCGCTCGCCGATCTTGCGCGAGAAAGCGGCCTCAGCCGGTTTCAGGTGCTGCGCGGTTTCGCAAAGGCGACCGGCATGACGCCGCATGCCTATCTCGTCCAGGCCCGCATTCACATGGCGCGCCGTCTGATCGCTTCCGGCATGCCGCTTGCCGAGGCAGCCTTTGCCAGCGGCTTTGCCGACCAGAGTCACATGACACGTGTCTTCACCGCCAAATACGGCCTGTCGCCGCGTGTCTATGCCAGGGCGCTTGCCTGACGAACTGCAATTTCGTTCAAGAAGCTTCGCCGTCTTTGCGGTTCTCTCCGTTCATCGAAACGGAGGATCCCATGACAAGAGCATTTCAGGGCTACATCTATCTGACGCTGGCGATGATCACCGTCGGCAGCACGGTGATCGCCAGCAAGATCATCGCGTCCGGCCTTGCGCCGTTCACGGCGACGGCGCTGCGTTTCGCCGCAGCCTTCCCCTTTTTCCTGATTTTGATGCATCTCACTCGATCGCGGCTGCCGAGGGTGTCGCGCCACGACTGGCTTATCCTCGTGACGCAGGCAGGGGCGGGCAGCGTCGGCTATACGACGCTGCTGATCTCGGGTCTGCAGTTGACGTCGGCGGCAAATGCCGGCGTCATCATTGGCACGCTGCCGGTCGTCTCGGCGGTGATCTCGATCCTCATTCTCGGCGAAAGGCCGCATCGCTTCCTGCTGGTTGCCATCGCGCTCGCCGCTTTCGGCGTATTCTCGATCGCGGTGACGCCGGGTGCATCCGCAGGCGGCTCGCTGGCAGGCAATGCGCTGATCCTCGGCGCCGTCGTCTGCGAAGGGTTGTTCATCCTTCTCAACAAGCGCATGCGGACCGAAATCCCGCCGCTCACGCAGTCATCGCTGATGACCGGCATCGGTTTCCTCGTTGCCGGTATTCCGGCTCTCTTCGAAAACCATGCCGCAAGCGGGTTTTCCGCAGCGGCGCTTTCGGCCGTTCTCTACTATGCGCTGGTGCCGACTGTCGGCGGCTTCATTTTATGGTACGCAGGCGCCGAGCGCGTCAGCGGCAGCGAGGCTTCGCTGTTTACGGCGATCGCCCCGGTCTCAGCCGTCATCCTCGCTTTCGTGCTGCTCGGCGAACCGGTCGGCCTCCATCAGATTTTCGGCGTCGCCTGCGTGCTTGCCGCAATCCTGGGGCTCGGGTTTTCCGCACTTGTCCGGGTGCGGCGCGCGTGACGGCGCCCCTTGGGAAGCGCCAGACACGACCCTATCTAAGGACGGTGCAATCTTTCGAAGGCGAACCCCATGTCAGACAAGCCGATCAAGATTCCCGGGCCTGATCATCCGATCACCATAGACCACAATCCCGCGCGCGTCGTCGTCAGGCTCGGCGGACGCGTCATTGCCGATACGCGCGATGCGCTGACATTGCGCGAAGCCTCCTATCCGCCGGTGCAGTATATTCCGCGTAAGGACGTCGACATGTCGCTGCTTGCACGCACCGATCATTCGACGCATTGCCCGTACAAGGGCGACGCCTCCTATTACAGCATCACGCCCGGCGGCGAGCGCTCGAAGAACGCCATCTGGACCTATGAAAAACCGCACGATGCGGTGCGTGAAATCAAGGACCGCATGGCGTTTTATCCGGACCGCGTGGATTCGATCGAGGAACTGCAGGCGCCCGAGGCCGGCGAGTTCTAGCGTTCCGTCCCAACAAGACAGCGCACGAGACCTTCCAGCGAGACGCGGCCGGCTGGCCGCCCGTCGGCGCCGGTGACGGTCGCGTGGGTGACATTGCTTTCGGTCATCATCCGCATTCCTTCCTCTACCGTCGATTGGCCGGGGATGCGGATCACCGTGTCGCTTGCAGGATTGCTGAGCGGTTCCATCAGCGCCTCGATCCGGATGACGCGGCTGCGGTTCACTTCCTTGACGAAGGCCTCGATGTAGCCGTCCGCGGGATTGAGCACGATGTCGGCCGCACTTCCCTGCTGGATGACCTCGCCATCGCGCAGAATGGCGACCTTGTCGCCAAGCCGCAATGCTTCATCGAGATCATGGGTGATGAAGACCACCGTCTTCTTCAACTCCTTCTGCAGGTCGAGCAGAACGCCCTGCATATCGACGCGGATCAGCGGGTCGAGGGCGGAAAAGGCCTCGTCCATCAGCAGGATCTCCGCGTCGTTGGTGAGCGCGCGGGCCAGGCCGACACGCTGCTGCATGCCGCCCGAAAGCTGGTTCGGGTAATGTCCGGCAAAGCCATCGAGGCCGACGCGCTTGATCCAGACATTGGCGCGCTCTTCGCGTTCTGCCTTCGGGACGCCCTGGATTTCTAGCCCGTAGACGGTGTTCTGCAGCACGTTGCGATGCGGCAGCAGGCCGAACTTCTGGAACACCATCGCCGTTCTGCGGCGGCGGAATTCGCGGAGTTCCTCTTCGCCCATCTTGCAGATGTCGGTATCGCCATAGAGCACTTCGCCGGCCGTCGGGTCGATCAGGCGGTTGATGTGGCGGATCAGTGTCGACTTGCCGGAGCCGGAAAGCCCCATAATGACGGTGATGCTGCCGCCGGGGATCGAGATGTTGATATCCTTGAGGCCGAGGACGTGCCCGTGCTTCTTGTTGAGCTCGGTTTTCGACATGCCCTTGGTGACCGCCTGGATGAAATCGTCGCCACGCGGACCGAAGATCTTGTAGAGATTGCGTATTTCGATCGATTGGCTAGCCATGCACGATTTCCCGGTGCTTCTGCAGCCTGAGGCCATAGGCCTGGCTGATGCGGTCGAAGATGATGGCGATGCCGACGATGGCGAGACCGTTGAAGACGCCGAGGGTGAAGTACTGGTTGGCGATGGCCTTGAGGACTGGCTGTCCAAGGCCCTGGACGCCGATCATCGAGGCGATGACCACCATGGCGAGCGCCATCATGATTGTCTGGTTGATGCCGGCCATGATGGTCGGCAGGGCAAGCGGCAGCTGGACGTTGCGCAGTTTCTGCCAGCTCGATGAGCCGAAGGCGTCGGCCGCTTCGAGAACGTCCTTGTCGACCATGCGGATGCCGAGATTGGTGAGGCGTATCATCGGCGGCAAGGCGTAAATAACGACGGCGATCACCCCAGGCACGCGGCCGATGCCGAGCAGCATGACGACGGGGATCAGATAGACGAAGCTCGGCATGGTCTGCATGACGTCGAGCACCGGATTGACGGCGTTCTGGAGCCGGTTGGAACGCGACATGCCGATGCCGATCGGAATGCCGATCGCGATTGAAATCACAGTGCAGACGAAGATCATCGAAACGGTCTTCATCGTGTCTTCCCACATGTCGAACCAGCCGATCAGGAGAAGCGTCGCGGCGCAGCCGATGACGATCTTCCAATTGCGGCTCCCAAGCCAGGCAATGCCGGCGACGATTAGGATCACCAGCGGCCATGGCGCGCCGGTGAGCAGCCTTTCAGCCCAGATCAGAAAGCTTTGCAGCGGGCTGAACAGCCCTTCGATGCTGTCGCCGTAAGCGCGGGTAAAAGCGCGAAAGCCTTCGTCCACGTTCTTTTTCAAGATACGCAGCGTATCGGCATCCATTGTTGGAAATTTCCAGAGCCAGTCCATGTCTCGTTCCCCATGGCTAAAGCGGCGGCGGGCCTGTTCTTCTTATGGCCGTCGCTTGAAAAGATCGGGCGGGCGGTGCCGTGCTGTCAAGGCACCGCCTGCTTGCGGATCATCGGGGATCAGAGGGAAGCCTTGATCTTCTCGGCGACCTCCGGAGAGACCCATTCCTTCCACAGGGCTTCATTTTCCTTGAGGAAGTGCTTGGCGCCATCTTCGCCGGTGGCCTGGTTGTCGGTCATCCAGGCGATCAGCTTGTTGACGGTATCGTTCGTCCAGGCGCGCTTGTTGAGATAATCCATGGCAGGACCGGCGCGATCGGCGAATGTCTTGCTCACAAGCGTCTGAACGTCGTCAGCCGGCCAGGCGTTCGGCTTCGGGTCGGCGCAATCGGCAACTGAGGTACAGCGCTTCCATTCCGCCGCATCATATTCAACGCCGTAGCCGAGCTTTACCATTTCATATTTGCCGAGCAGGGAAGTCGGGGCCCAGTAGTAGCCGACCCAGGGCTGCTTGCCTTCGTAGGCCTTGGCGATCGAGCCGTCGAGGCCGGCTGCCGAGCCTGTATCCACCAGCGTGAACCCGGCCTTGTCGCCGCCATAGGCCTTGAAGAGCTGCGAGGTCACGACCGTTCCGCCCCAGCCTTGCGGGCCATTGAAGACGGCGCCCTTGCTCTTGTCTTCCGGGGCGGGGAAGAGTTCGGGATGCTTGAAGAGATCAGGGATCGTCTTGATGTCGGGATGCGCTTCAGCGATGTACTTGGGGATCCACCAGCCCTGGATCGCGCCGTCCGAAAGGATCTTCGCGGCAGCGACCACCTTGCCGCCTTCGAGGCCGCGTTTCACGAGTTCCGGCTGAAGGCTGACCCAGGCTTCCGGCGCGATGTCCGGCTCACCCTTTTCAGCCATGGAGGTGAGCGTCGGTACCGTATCGCCGCTGACGATCTCGGCGGTGCATCCATAGCCTTCCTCGAGGATGATCTTGTCGAGGTTTGCGGCAACTTCGGCGGATTGCCAGTTCATGCTTGCGATGGTCACATTTCCGCATTCGGCGGCCGAAGCCACGCCCCCAAGGCCGAACAGGCCGGCAGCAAGGACGGTTGAGGCCAAAAGTGCTTTCATTTTCTTGTTCCCTCTGGTCGCGGTGTAACGTGAACCCGGGTGCCGCGGCACCGCGTCCGCCAGCACGCCTATTGAGCATGTTTTCAGTTGCCATGCACCATTCCGTTTACGCCAGAAAATGGCGCATTGACGCTTTCTTTCAATGAGCATTTGAGCGCGTTGTCGCGATCGGAACAATCGTTCCATTAGTCGCAAAATTGCGCCTGCGCATTCGCCACGGTCAGCAAGCGGATCCTTCAGACGGGGGACGGGTCTTTTCCCTGATCTCGCCAAGACCGGGACGCTGCAGGACTGGAACATAGTCGGATCACGCATATTTTCTCATCGAGACTGTCGGCCTTTGCGTCCGCTATTCGTCCTATGATCGTCAACAGAAGATAGGAGAACGACAATGCCTTACATCGACGGATTCCTGGTGGCTGTTCCGAAAGCCAATATCGAGGCTTACAAGAAACTGTCGAATTTAGCCGGCTCGATCTGGAAGGAGCATGGTGCACAGAAATATGTCGAGTGCCTTGCCGATGACGTGCCCTATGGAGAACTCACCTCGTTTCCGCGTGCGGTGATGGCCAAGGAGGATGAAGTGGTCGTGTTTTCCTGGATCGTCTATGGATCGAGAAAAGAACGCGACGATATAGTCGCCAAGGTCATGTCCGATCCACGCCTGCAGGGCGATGATTGGAAAACGGTCTTTGATGGCAAGCGGTTGATCTACGGCGGTTTTGAAACCTTCGTCGAACTTTGAAAGAGGAGTTCGGTGCCCCAGACGACGATCAGCATCCCGACCCGCGGCCAAGGTCTTTACGAGTTCACGGACCAGGCGGCAGCTTTCGTCGGCGCAAGCGGCGTGGACGAAGGCCTGCTCACGGTCTTCGTGCGCCACACCTCTTGTTCGCTGCTGATCCAGGAAAATGCGGACCCCGATGTGCAGACGGACCTCAATGCCTTCTTCCGCCGGCTCGTGCCAGCGTCATCGGACCCGTCGATGCGCTGGATCGTCCATACGACCGAAGGCCCGGACGACATGCCCGCCCATATCAAGGCGGCGTTGACACAGGTTTCGTTCGGCATTCCCGTTACGAACGGCAGGATGGTGCTCGGCACCTGGCAGGGTCTCTTTCTCTTCGAGCATCGAGACCGTCCCCATCACCGCGAAATCGTGCTGCATCTCAGCGCGTGAACAGAGCCTGAATACGCAATTCGAACATCGTTCAGCTTTGGCCCTCTATGGTCGAATCATCCCTGAAAGGGAGTTCGAGCGTCCATTGACACGAGGGAATTCTCCAATGACCAATTTCATTGCCAAAGCGTCGTTTGCCGCATTGCTTGCCATTGCTTCGATCCCCGCCACCGTCTCCACCGCTGCTGCGGCAGGGGCTGAGCGCGGCTTTATCGTCGACGCCCAGTACCATCGTCCGCCGCCGGTCTACCGCGGCTGCTCGCCGGTCATGGCTGTCCGCGCGGCTCGCTGGTCCGGCCTGCGCGACGTGCGCGTAGTCAATGTCACGCCGCGCCGCGTCGTCGTTGCCGGCCGTGACCGCCGCGGTTGGGACCGCATGACCTTTGCGAATGTCCGCGGCTGCCCGCTGATCCGCCGCTAAGTAGCATCCGCCGGTCTTTCCTGACGCGGCGGCACAAGAACCGCCTTTGCCAATTCTCCTCGGATCATGGCAAGGGCGGTTTTTTATTGCCGGGATTCCGGCTGCAAAAAATGAAAAAAGCCTCGCGACGGGCGAGGCTGAGTTCTAGGCCGCTTCGGGGAAAAGAAGAAGCGACGCTCATTTCACTAGTACCGTCGAGTACGGCTGCAAAGTGCACTTTTGTCAATTCCGGTACGCTTTTGTGTTCGAGGATATATTTTTTCACACGGACTTATCACCTCGGTTTAGAACGTTCCAAATCGATCTGAGAAAGATATGGCTGCAAAGTAATTCATTTCTTGACAAATTTGGAACGTTCCAATTAACTCTGGGTATTCTTGGAGGAGCAATCATGAGCAGGGAGCGGGCGACCGTCATCGACATTGCGAACGCCGCCGGCGTTTCGAAGTCGACCGTATCGCTCGTGCTGCAGGGAAGCTCGCTCGTCAACGAGACGACGCGGGCGAAAGTGAATGCCGCGATCCGCGAACTTGGTTATGTCTATAATCGCGGCGCTGCCAATCTGAGGCAGGCAAATGCCAAGTCGAAAATCGTCGGCATGGTCGTCAACGACCTGACGAACAGTTTCTTCGCTGAACTCGCCGTCGGCATCGACAGTGTCATGCAATCGGCAGGTTACGTGCAGTTTCTCGCCAATACCGGCGAGAACATCGACCGGCAGCGCGAGGTCATTGCATCGATGCGCGAACATGGGATTTCCGGGCTCATCATTTCGCCGGCGCGAGGCACTGAGGCTGCGGATTTCTGGCCGCTTTCCAATGCCGGGATTCCTGTCGTGATGGCCGTGCGCAATGTGCCCGGAGCGCGGGTTTCGTCGCTGATATCGGATAATCACGCGGGAGCGGCCGCCTCCGTCGCGCACCTTGCAAAGCTCGGCCATCGCCGCATCGCCTTTCTCGGCGGCTTTCCGGATACCGCTGTCTTCACCGAGCGCTTTACGGGGTATCGCGACGCGCTGATCGAGGCAGGACTGGATTTCGACGTGGATCTGCTCATCGGGGCGGCGCCCTCGCGGGCGGGCGGCGTCGAGGCGATCGAGCGGGCGATGCGGCTTGCCGACCCGCCGACGGCTGCGGTCTGTTTCAACGATGCGGTCGCCTTCGGCGTTTGCGACGGGCTTCGAAGCCGCAGGATGGAGCCGGGCGCCGATTTCGCGGTGATCGGTTTCGACGATGTTATCGAGGCAAAGACGGCGGTGCCAGCGCTGACGACCGTTTCCGTCGATCCGCAAGGCATGGGGCGCCGGGCGGCGCAGTTGCTGCTGAAGCAGATCAATTCGGGGGCGTCGGAGCCGGAAGCGCTGGTCAGCAGCGTGCGCCTCGTCGTCCGTCAAAGCTGCGGCACAGGCATTCAAGGAGGAGTGCGATGACGAAGTGGGGTTTGATCGGTGCCAGCACGATCGCCAGGGAATGGATGATCGATGCGATCCGCGCAGCCGGCGGTGAGGCCGTCTCCGTAATGAGCATGGATGCGGCGCGCGGCAAGACTTACGCGGCCGAGTACGGCATCGAGAAATCGGTGATCAGCGTCGCCGGCCTCGTCAATGACCCGGATGTCGAGGCGGTCTACATCTCGACCACCAACGAGCTGCATCGCGACCAGGCGCTGGCGGCGATCCGGGCGGGCAAGCATGTACTTTGCGAGAAGCCGCTGGCGATCAGCCTGGCGGATGCGAACGCCATGGTGAAGGCGGCAAGGGAGGCGGGCGTGGTGATGGCGACGAACCACCACCTGCGCAATGCTTCCACCCACCGCGCCATGCGCGATGCGATTGCAGCGGGCAGGATCGGCAAACCGCTCAGCGCCCGCGTTTTTCATGCGGTCTATCTGCCGCCGCATCTGCAGGGCTGGCGGCTCGACCGGCCGGAGGCGGGCGGCGGCGTCATTCTAGATATCAGCGTGCACGATGCCGATACGCTGCGCTTCGTGCTCGGCGACGATCCGGTGGAGGCGATCGCCTTCGGCCAGAGCGGCGGCATGGGCAAGGTCGGGCTGGAGGATGCCGTCATGGGCGTGCTGCGCTTCAAGTCCGGCGTCATCGCGCAGTTCCATGACGGTTTCACCACGAAATACGCCGAGACCGGTTTCGAGGTGCATGGCAGCGAGGGATCGCTCGTCGCCCATAACGTGATGACCCAGCGTGCGGTCGGCCGCGTGACGTTACGGAATGCGGACGGCGAAACCGAACTCGAATGCGAAAACACCAATCTCTACGAGGTCACTCTTAGGGCCTTCCACGATGCGGTTGCCGGGAAGGGCAAGCCGGCGGCGACGGGCGAAGACGGCGTCTGGTCGCTTGCGACGGGCCTTGCCATCGTCGAGTCCGCAAGAACCGGCAAGGCAGTCAAGATCGAGCCGGGGCTTTGACATGGACAAGCACGTAACACCCGCCGAAGCCGCAGCGCTGATCCCCGACGGCGCAATCGTCTCGGTCTCGTCGTCCAGCGGCCTCGGCTGCCCGGACCTGATGCTGAAGGCGATCGGCGCGCGTTTCGAAGCGACCGGCCATCCGCGTGATCTGACGACGCTGCACCCGATTGCGGCGGGCGACATGAGCGGCATCAAGGGCGTGGATTACATCGCGAAGAAGGGCCTGCTGAAGAAGATCATCGGCGGCTCCTATCCCTCCGGCCCGTCCAGCGCGGAGCCGCCACTGATTTGGCAGATGATCGGCAACGACGAAATCGCCGCCTATAACGTGCCTTCGGGCATCCTCTTCGACATGCACCGCGAGGCAGCCGCCAAGCGGCCGGGGGTGATGACCAAGGTGGGACTCGAAACCTTCGTCGATCCGGCGCGCGAAGGCTGCGCCATGAATGCGAAGGCCGCCGCTGAGCCAATCGTCAAGAAGATCAGCTTCGAGAGCGAGGATTGGCTGTTCTTCAAGGCGATCGCACCGCAGGTGGCGATCATCCGGGCGACGACGGCGGATGAGCGTGGTAATCTCACCTATGAACACGAAGGCGCCTATCTCGGCGGCCTCGACCAGGCGCTCGCCGCTCGCAACAACGGCGGCATCGTGATCGCGCAGGTGAAACGGATCACCAAGGAAGGCTCTCTGAAGCCGCACGACGTGCGTGTTCCCGGCGTGCTTGTCGATTACATCGTGGTCGATCCCGACCAGAAGCAGACGACGCAGACGCTCTACGATCCGGCGATTTCCGGCGAAATCTTCCGGCCGCTCGATACGTTCCGCCTGCCGGAATTCAATATCCAGAAGGCGATTGCACGCCGAGTCGCGCAAGAACTGCAGGGCGGCAGTGCCGTCAATCTCGGCTTTGGGATTTCGGCCAACGTGCCGCGCATTCTCTTGGAAGAAGGACTTCACGGGGCGGTGACATGGGTGATCGAGCAGGGTGCCGTCGGCGGCGTTCCGCTGCTCGACTTTGCCTTCGGCTGCGCCTCGAATGCCGATGCCTTCATGCCGTCGCCCTATCAGTTCACCTATTTCCAGGGCGGCGGCTTCGACGCCTCGCTGCTATCCTTCCTTGAGATCGGCCGCGACGGATCGGTCAACGTCTCCAAGCTCTCCTTCCGTCCGCATGTGACGGCGGGCGCCGGCGGCTTCGTCGATATTACAGCGCGGGCGAAGAAGATCGTCTTCTCGGGCATGTTCAATGCTGGTGCAAAGCTCGGCGTCGAGAACGGCAGGCTGGTGATCGAGAAGGAAGGCAAGTTGAAGAAGCTCGTCAAAACGGTGGAGCATGTGACCTTCTCCGGTCCGCGCGGCGTGACCCAGGGGCAGGATGTCACCTATGTCACCGAGCGGTGCGTGCTGAAGCTGAGGCCTGAGGGCGTTGTGCTGACGGAGATCGCGCCCGGCGTCGACCTGCAGGCGCACATTCTCGATCAGTCGGAGTTTCCGCTGATCGTTTCCGACAATCTGAAGGTGATGGATGCCGCTTTGTTCGGCGAGGCGCCGATCGGTCTCAAGCTCTCGCAGAAGCCGCAGCGGGTTCTGGAAGGGACGTTCCATGGGTGAGGTAAAGGTTTCAATCGAAGGTCAGATCGCGGTCATGACCATCTCGCGGCTGGAAAAGCTCAATGCCTTCGATATCGACATGCTGAAGGCGTTGGCCGCGGCCTGCGACGAGGTGGAGGCGAATGCCACCGTCCGCGTCGCTATCCTGACGGGCGAGGGCAAAGCCTTTTCTGCGGGCGGCGACATCAAGGCCTGGGGCGGCATGGAGGCCAATGAATTCGGTCATGCCTGGGTGCGCTTCGGGCACCGCGTTTTCGAGCGGCTAGCGACGCTGCGCATGCCGGTGATTGCGGCGCTGAACGGTCATGCGCTCGGCGGTGGTTTGGAATTGGCCGGCGCTGCCGATATCCGCATCGCCGAAACGCAGATCAGGATCGGCCTGCCGGAAACGGGTCTCGGCATGATACCCGGCTGGTCCGGCACGCAGCGGCTGGTCAAGCGCTTCGGCGCGCAGATCGTTCGCCGAATGGTGCTCGGCGGCGAGATGTTTTCGGCGGAGGAGGCGCGCGCGAACGGTATTGTCGATGCCGTCGTCGAGACCGGCACTTCGCTTACCGCGGCGAAGGACCACGCGGCGCGGATTGCTCAGCGTGGTCCGGCCGCACTTGAGATCTCGAAGCTTCTCATCGCATCGGCGAATGGTGAGGACAATGGCGCGGCTGTCGAGGCGCTAGGGTCTATCCTGGCTGCCAAGACCGGCGATCTCAAAGAGGGCGTTGCGGCATTTGCCGAAAAGCGCCCAGCTCAATTCAAGGGAGAATGGTGATGACGGTGCTGGTGAAGCCGCAGAAGCTGGCGGACGCGAAGGTGCGCGAGTTCAGCATGCTGATCGACGGCAAGTGGGTGGAGGGCGTTGAGGCAGGCACGATCGAGCGCGTGGCGCCGAGCCATGGCGTCGCCGTCAGCCGCTACAAGGCGGCGACCAGGGATGATGCGGTGAAGGCGATCGCCGCCGCCCGAAAGGCCTTCGATCACGGTGCCTGGCCGCGCATGACGGCCTCCGAACGCTCCGGTATTCTGCTAAAGGCGGCGGATATGATCGCCGCGCGTGCCGACGAGCTGGCCTATCTCGATGCGATCGAAGCCGGCAAGCCGATCACGCAGGTGAAAGGCGAGATCGCCGGTGCCGCTGACATCTGGCGCTATGCGGCAGCGCTTGCCCGCGGTCTGCACGGCGAGAGCTACAATACGCTCGGCGACGGTACGCTCGGCGTCGTGTTGCGGGAGGCCGTCGGTGTCGTCTCGATCATCACGCCCTGGAACTTCCCGTTCCTGATTGTCAGCCAGAAACTGCCCTTTGCGCTTGCGGCGGGCTGCACAGCGGTCGTCAAGCCGTCTGAGCTCACCTCCGGCTCGACGCTCGTGCTCGGCGAAATCCTGATGGAGGCTGGCGTTCCAGAAGGTGTCGTCAACATCATCGTCGGCACGGGGGCAGCCGTCGGTGGAACGATGACCGGGCATGCGGATGTCGATATGGTCTCCTTCACCGGTTCCACCGGCGTCGGCCGGCTGACGATGGAAAATGCCGCAAAGACGCTGAAGAAGGTTTCGCTGGAGCTTGGCGGCAAGAATCCGCAGATCGTGTTCCCGGATGCCGATCTCGACGCCTTCATTGATGCCGCTGTGTTCGGCGCCTTTTTCAACGCGGGCGAATGCTGCAATGCCGGTTCGCGCCTGATCCTGCATCGCGACATTGCGGAAGAAGTGACTTCGCGCGTGGCGGCTCTGTCTCAGAAGGTGAAGGTCGGTGATCCGCTGGACCCGTCGACGCAGGTGGGCGCGATCATCACGCCGCAGCATCTGGAGAAGGTTCAGGGTTATGTTTCTGCCGCGGCAGGCAGCGGTGCAAGTATCGCCCTTGGCGGCAGCCATATCGATTTCGGCTTCGGCCAGTACATGGCGCCGACGATCCTTTCCGGCGTCAAGGCGGATATGGCTGTGGCCCGTGAGGAAGTGTTCGGGCCGGTGCTTTCGGTGTTGACGTTCGAAAGCGTCGAGGATGCAATCCGCATCGCCAATGCCGTCGACTATGGCCTTTCGGCCGGCGTCTGGAGCCGCGACTTCGATACCTGCCTGACGATCGGCCGCAAGGTGAAGGCGGGCACGATCTGGATGAATACCTTCATGGATGGTGCGGCGGAACTGCCGTTTGGCGGCTACCGCCAATCCGGCCTTGGCCGCGAACTCGGGCGGCATGCGGTAGAGGACTATACGGAGACCAAGACGCTCAACATGCATATCGGCGCCCGGACGGGCTGGTGGATGCCGCGCTGAGCCGCAGGCATTGCGTTCTGGGAGGATCGCTTGGTGAAGCAGCCGGACATTGTCATTATCGGCTCGGGAATCGGTGGGGCGACCGCCGCCGCCGCGCTTGCGCCTTCGGGCGCTGACATTCTTATCCTTGAGGCAGGCGGGCATATCGAGGACCGGCCGGAAAACCGCGACCAGCGCGCGATCTTCCAGCGCGGCCACTTCCGGCCGAAGGAATCCTGGTACGAGATGGACGGCAAGCCGTTCAATCCCGGCAACTACTATAATGTCGGAGGCAATTCGAAATTCTTCGGGGCGGTCATGGTGCGCTACCGGCGCGAGGACTTTTCCGAGATGCGGCATCTCGAGGGCATCTCGCCTGCATGGCCGTTTGCCTATGAAGAGCTGGAGCCTTGGTACAGTCGGGCGGAGCACCTCTACCAAGTGCGCGGGCAAGTCGGCGAGGATCCTACGGAACCAGTGCATTCGCAAAATTATGCCTTTCCGCCGGTGCCTGACGAGCCGCCGATCGCGCTTGTGCGCGAGCGGATGAAGCGGAACGGCTTGCATCCCTATTCGCTGCCGCTCGGCATCGATATCGAGCGCTGGCTTGCCAAGGCGAAGACCCCCTGGGACGCACATCCGAACAGTTTCGACGGAAAGATGGATGCCGAGACGATCGGCCTCGCGCTGGCGCTGCAGCATCCGAACGTTCGGCTGCAGACCGGATCGCAGGTGACGCGGCTTCAAACGGCGGCGGACGGCAAGCACATCGAGACGGTTCATTACCGGAAGGATGGTGCCGAGGAGACGGTCTCTCCGAAGCTCGTGATCCTTTCCGCAGGCGCGGTGCAATCTGCCGTCCTGCTGTTGCGCTCGGCAGATGACAGGCATCCGAAAGGGCTCGCCAACAGCTCGGATCAGGTCGGCCGCAATTTCATGAACCACAATTCGAGCGCGGTGATCGCGGTCTCACCAGGCTTTCGAAATACGTCCATCTATCAGAAGACCTTCGGCTTCAACGACTATTACCTCTCGGACGGCGAGGGCGGGCCGCCGCTCGGCAACGTACAACTGCTGGGCCGCGTGTCTGGCACCATCCTGAAGGCCAATATGCCGTCGGTGCCGGAATGGATGCTGAACCAACTGTCGGCGCACGCGATCGATTTCTACGCGATGAGCGAGGACATTCCGCATCCCGAAAGCCGCATTATGGTCGACGGCGACCGTATCCTCCTGCAGTGGGTGCGGACGAACTGGCCGGCGCATCTGATGCTGGTGAAGAAGCTGAAGCAGGCGCTTCGGGCGGCAGGCTTTCCGCTGGTTCTCTCCCGGCCCTTCGACAAGCGGACGCCGTCGCATCAATGCGGCACGATAAAGATCGGCAACGATCCGGCGGCAGCGCCGCTCGACATCTGGTGCCGTGCCTACGACCATCCGAACCTCTTCGTCGTCGATGCGAGCCACCTGCCGACGTCCGCCGCCGTCAATCCGGCACTGACGGTGGCAGCACAGGCGCTGCGCGTCGGAGAACATATCATGCAAAAGGATCTAGCGTGATGGCGCAGAGAAGGCGGCCGGTTGCGCTTGTCACCGGCGGGAGATGTGGCATCGGATTGGCGATCGCCGAGGCACTGGCGAAGACGGGGCATGACGTCGCGATCACCGGAATAGAAGATGACCAGCCGAACGATCCGGTGGTCGGGGCATTGCGCTCGCTCGGCGCCAAGGCCGTCTATCTGCAGGCCGATCTGGCGGATGTTGTCGGGCATGCTGCAACGGTCGATGAAGTCCTGCAGACATTCGGGGCGATCGACTGCCTGGTGAACAATGCCGGCATCGGCTCAGTGGTGCGCGGCGACTTCCTCGAGCTGAAGCCGGAGAATTTTGACACCGTGCTCGACGTCAATTTACGGGGAACGGTGTTCTTCACGCAGGCGGTCGTCAAGGCGATGCTCACGAGCGGCGCCAGGCAGGCGACCCGTTCGATCATCAACATCACCTCGGCATCCTCGGAGCTGACATCGCCGGAGCGTCTTGATTACTGCATCAGCAAGGCCGGACTTTCAGCCTTCACCAAGGGGCTGGCGGTGCGGCTTGCCGAAAGCGGCATCGGCGTCTTCGAGGTGCGGCCTGGCATCATCCGCACGGCGATGACCGAGAAGGTTTCTGAAAAATATGATGCGCTGATTGCAGGCGGGGTCGTTCCAATGAAACGTTGGGGAGAGGCTGAGGACATCGGCGCGATCGTCGCAGCGCTGGCTTCGGGAAGTTTCGGCTTTGCCACGGGCTCGGTGATCGATGCCGGCGGCGGGCTTTCGATCGGCCGCCTTTGAGCGGGGGAGTTGCGATGGCATACGACTACATCATCACCGGCGGAGGCCCGGCGGGCTGCGTGCTCGCCAACCGGCTGACGGAGGATCCCGACGTCAAAGTGCTGCTGCTCGAAGCAGGCGGCAGTGACTGGAGCCCGCTGTTCCATATGCCGGCAGGCTTTGCCAAGATGACGAAGGGCGTCGCCAGCTGGGGCTGGGAGACGGTGCCGCAAAAGCACATGAAGGGCAGGGTGCTGCGCTATACCCAGGCCAAAGTCATCGGTGGCGGCTCCTCGATCAACGCGCAGCTCTATACCCGTGGCAATGCCGCAGACTACGATCTCTGGGCGAGCGAGGACGGTTGCGAGGGCTGGGACTACCGCTCCGTTCTGCCCTATTTCAAACGCTGCGAGGACAATGAGCGTTTTGCCGACGACTACCATTCCTATGGCGGGCCGCTCGGAGTGTCGATGCCGGTTTCAACGCTACCGATCTGTGATGCCTATATCCGTGCAGGGCAGGAACTTGGCATTCCCTACAACCAGGATTTCAACGGCCGGCAGCAGGCGGGCGTCGGCTTCTACCAGCTGACGCAGCGAAACCGCCGCCGTTCTTCGGCCTCGCTCGGCTATTTGTCCCCGATCAGGGACCGAACGAACCTCACCATCCGGATGAATGCCCGCGTTGCCAGGATCGTGATCGAAGGAACGAGAGCGGTCGGCGTCGAAGTTGTCGGGCGGAACGGCATCGAGATTATCCGTGCCGAGCGTGAAGTCCTTGTTTCGTCTGGTGCGATCGGCTCGCCGAAGCTGCTGCTGCAATCGGGCATCGGGCCTGCGGATCATCTGAAAGCTGTTGGCGTCGATGTGAAGCATGACCTGCCCGGCGTCGGCGGCAATTTGCAGGATCATCTCGATCTCTTCGTCATTGCCGAATGCACCGGCGACCACACCTACGACGGCGTCGCCAAGCTGCACCGCACGCTTTGGGCGGGGCTGCAGTATCTGCTCTTCCGTTCGGGTCCGGTGGCCTCGTCGCTCTTCGAGACCGGTGGTTTCTGGTATGCGGATCCGAACGCGCGCTCGCCGGATGTCCAGTTCCATCTCGGCCTCGGCTCCGGCATCGAGGCGGGCGTTGCCCGGCTGAAGAATGCCGGGGTGACGCTGAATTCCGCTTATCTGCATCCCCGCTCGCGCGGTACAGTGCGCCTCTCATCCGCCGACCCGGCGGCTGCGCCGTTGATCGACCCGAATTACTGGAGCGAACCGCATGACCGGAAGATGTCGATCGAGGGCTTGAAGATCGCCCGGGAGATCATGCAGCAGGCGGCGTTGAAGCCCTATGTGCTGGAGGAGAAGCTCCCCGGAGCCGGCGCCGTCACCGACGAGCAGCTTTTCGACTATGGCTGCGCCAATGCCAAGACGGACCACCATCCGGTCGGCACCTGCAAGATGGGCACGGATGGGATGGCCGTGGTGGGGCTTGATCTGAAGGTGAGGGGTTTGGAGGGACTGCGGGTGTGCGACAGCTCCGTCATGCCGCGTGTTCCCTCGTGCAACACCAATGGTCCGACGATCATGGTCGGCGAGAAGGGAGCCGACATCATACGCGGGCGGGCGCCTTTGCCACGCGCCATCTTCTCCTGGGAACGCAACGATACGCGGCCGAGAGCAAGGGCGGAGGTCCGGTAGACGGGATCAGGCGCGAATGAAGAGCGCGCCGACGAGACCGAAGATGACGATCGATTGCAGGATGAACATCGGCAGTTGATCGGACATGGTTCCCTCCCACGGGCGCGGTTTCATGCTTGTTCGGTGACAGTCGCGCTATCGGCCAGGCCGCAACGCTGGAGGTGAATGCTGCCACGGCATCGGTACCGGTGCAAATCACCTTTCGAATATAGAGTTCCTCCTTTTTGCGATGGAAAGGGCGAAAAGATGGTATAATCGCTTCTGATGCGATGCGCAGCAGGCGCTACTGTCCGGAAGCCTGAAGAAGTATAACGTCCGAACTGTGGTGGCTTGCACTAGTCGAGCATCGCATCATAACGCCGCATGGAACCTTTTATGCACTTGGTAGTTTTAGAGTGTACAGGAGGACTACTATGACCAATGATTTTAATAGGCCTGGCCAAGATGCCCGCGGCACTCCGGGCAGCGACCGCCGCTCACCATGGGCGATGTGGATAGGCATCGCGGCTGTTGTTGTAATCATAGCCTTGGCCGCAATTTACTGGCCGCGCGCGGGCGCACCCCCAGCCGGCGAAACGACAACGCCACCGCCGGCAACGTCGACTGCGCCGGCAACGCCGCCAGCCACAGAGCCGGCCCCGGCAACTCCGGCCCCGGCAACTCCGGCACCGGCAACACCGCCGGCTACGGAACCGGCACCTGCAACCCCGCCGGCAACGCCTCCGGCGCAGCAGTAAAGTAATAAAAAGCCCGCCAATTTTCTGAGATGGCGGGCTTCTCTTTTTCTAATTGTGTACGGCCCCGCTTCGACAGATGAGGGATGAGGCGCCATGTCGGCTGTCTCTTCAGGTGCGTCACAAAAATCACCGCAAAATCAAAGACAAATTAAAACAATGGTTGGATGGATGAAATTCGATTCCATCCAAAATTGCGCGCAATAATTGTGTGAATTACTTAAGACAATATGTGTCCATAGTAGTCTCACCGATGTTGATCGTACTGATACTGAAACTAAGCAACGGCATTGCAGAAAAAAATTCATTTGCATACTAGGATTTCATGGATATAAAACATAAGAAATAAAAAATATACATGGAAACGCCCTTCACTTCGACCTGCAGTGTAAAAAGTCAGGAATGACGAAAATGAAGGACGAAACTATAGTGCTTGATCCGCGTGATCATAAGATACTTTCAGTATCAAGGGCGCTTGGTTATGTGTTTGCCTTTATGCTGATTTTCGTTATCGCCATGGCGATGATCCCCAATCAGTTTTTCATTGTCTCCACGCGCGCCGTCATCAATGCGCCGGTGCAAATGATCGCCTCGCCGATCTACGGCAGGGTGGACAGGATTTCCCTGCAGGTCGGACAGGTCGTCAAGCTCGGCGACGTGATGGCGACCGTGTCCAATCCCAACCAGGACCAGACGTCGCTGACGGGCTTGCGGCTCGAGAAGCTCGATCTCACCGAAAAGCTGAACAATACGAGAAGCGTCGTTCAGGAACGCACCGGCCAGCTCCAGAAGGTCAAGAGCCAGATCGCGGATGTCAAGAACGGCGTGATCAGCGAGCTTTCGGCGGTCATCGAAAATGCCCGTTACAACGTGCAGACCTACGAGGCGCGGCTCAATGAACAGAACGCTCTGCTGCAGAGGCAGCTGGTGCTTCTCAAGAAGAAACTGATCTCCGAGGCGAGCATCGAACCACAACGCCAGAAGCGCAACGCTGCGCAGTACGAACTCGACTCCGCACGCGGCGAACTGCGCCGCGACGAGATTGTCCTGTCGCTCGTCGAACGCGACATCTACACGGGCGGTACCGTTGCCGCCAATCTGCTGACGCTTGAAATGCAGCGCACGAAGCTTGCCGGCGAGATCGCCGAAGACAATATCGAGATCAACCAGATGACGGAACGCAAGCAGCAGGTCGAAAACCTGATTGCGCGGGAGGAGGGGCGGCTCGGCAAGACTGGTGCGGCCGAGGTCGTCGCCGAACGCCATGGCCAGATCGTCAGCGTCGACGCATCCTTCGGCGATTTCGTGATGCAGGGTCAGCCGGTGGCAAAATCGCTGGATTGCAACGAGGCCTTTGCCGCCGCCGTCTATCGCAGCCGCGACGTGACATCGCTGGAAATCGGCATGCCGGCGATGGTCAATTTCCGCAGCCTCGGCGTCAAGCGCGACGCCCATATCTACAAGATCGTGCGCTACTTCAACTCAGGCCCGGAAAATCGCTACTATGCGAAATTTCCGGAAGCCGAAGGCCACGAGGTCTACGTGCTCGTCAAAATCGACGAGCCTGCCGGCGTGGGCGGCGGTCCGGCGCAGCAGAACAACGACAAATTCTTCGGGTGCCACGTCGGCGAGGATGTGATCGTCTCATTGGGCGAGACGATCGTCTCACGGATCACCCGCTATTCGACGCTGGCGATGAACAGGCTGGCGTCGCAGAGCGCCATGCTTTCCGCGTCCACGCTTTTCGACAAGGCTACGGCGCCGCGCTCCGCCGCCGCCGAACCCGCCAATCCGTAACGCCGGTTTCGCCGCTGCATTGACGAGGGTCAACAATGAAGCATCTGAGATCGACCATGAACAAGGGACGCTTGCTGCTGCTCGCAGCGACGGTGATCGTCCTGCCGGCATTCCCTGTGCTCGCCGATAGCGAACATCAGGAGCTTGCCTGCACGCTTTGCGACGGTCTGGCTGCCCAGATGGGCGGCGATCCGGGACAGCCCTTCGTCCTGCGCAGTTTCGAACCGGCAAACGGTGGTTCGGCGCTGCATCCAGCTCTGGAAAACACCGGCTTCACCTATGACAACGCGCTCGCACTGATGGCGCTTTACGGCTGCAAGCGGAAAGCCGAAGCCCGCCGCATTGCCGATGCCCTCGTGCTCGCCGTGGAGACGGACCGCCACTATCATGACGGGCGACTGAGGAATGCCTACCGGTCCGGCCCCGTCATGCCGGGCAAGGAGGGAATGCTGCTGCCCGGCTATTGGAGCGCTGCCAGCAATTCCTGGATCGAGGACGGCTATCAGGTCGGCAGTGCGACGGGCAGCACGGCATGGGGCGCGCTGGCGCTGCTGATGGCCTACGAGGAGACGGAGCAGCCTGCCTATCTCGATACCGCGCGCAAGATCATGGACTGGATCCACCGCAGCACGGCAGATCCGCAAAACCCGGGCTATTTCGGCGGCTTCTTCGGCCACGAGCCGGCGCCCGAGCGCCTGACCTGGAAATCGACGGAACATAATCTGGACGTCTACGCCGCGGATAGCTGGCTTGCGCGCCTGGACGCCGGTGGCGACTGGACCCATCGCGGCGACACTGCGCTCAAGTTCCTTCATGCCATGTGGAACGACGACGAGGGGCGCTTCTACATCGGCAGCGTGCCCGGCAGCAACGCGCCGAACGTCGAAATGTCGGGGCTCGATGCCGAACTGTGGCCGCTGATTGCCGTGCCGGATTTCAAGACAAAGGCCGGGCAAGTCATGGAATGGACTGAGTTGAACCATGGCGTCGACGGCGGCTTCGACTTCAACAGCGACCGGGACGGGATCTGGCTCGAAGGTACCGCGCAGGCGGCACTCGTCCTGCGTCTTGCTGGACATCCGGAAAAAGCCGAGCCTTTGTTCAAGACCATCGCCGCTCAGGTCACGCCCGGCAGCCTTATCTATGCAACGGTCAACGAGCAGCTTTCCACCGGCCTTCAGGTTGGCCCCAACTCCTCGCCCGGCGATTTCAAATATTACCGTCTTCCGCATGTCGGGGCGACCGCCTGGGCCGTGCTTGCCGCGCTCGATCTCAACCCTTTCTTCGGCCGCGCGGGCCAGGCGTTGATCAGCAAGGATAGCCCATGTCCCCCGAAGTAGTGACTCTATCGGACGCCATTCTCTTCTCGCTTCTGGCGCTTGCGCTCATCATGGGCTGCGCCTGGCTGCTCGATAGCCGCCGGGGTAAAGACCGCGTCATATTCGGCGCGATCCTCATCGTCATGTTGTTGAATTATCTCTATTTCCGCGTCACCAAAACGCTGCCGGACTTCGAATGGAGCGCCTATGCGCTGTGGCCGCGGGCCTATCTCTGCTTCGAGATCGTCGTCATCTTCTATACGGTGCTTTCGATCGTCTTCTTCTTCCGGCGGACCGACCACAGTGCAGCTGCGGATGCGAGCGAGCTCTTCATCGCCGGCTCCGCATCGCCGCCAGCCGTCGATGTCTTCATCTGTACCTATAACGAAGAGCTCTCCATTCTGGAGCGCACGATCCTTGCCGCGAAGGCGATCGATTACCAGAATTTCACCGTGTGGGTGCTGGACGACGGACGCCGCGACTGGCTGGAGGATTATTGCGCCGAGGTCGGCGTGCGATATCTGCGGCGTAGCGACAATGTCGGCGCCAAGGGCGGCAATCTCAACAATGCCATCCGGCAATCGGCCAGGGAGACGAACGCGCCCTATATCCTCATTCTCGACGCCGATTTCGCGCCGCAGCGCGCCATCCTGAAGCGCACCGTCGGTCAGTTCGCCGATCCGGAAATCGGGCTCATCCAGACGCCGCAGTTCTACTACAATGCCGACCCCGTCCAACATAACCTCCTGGCATCGAAGGCATGGGTCGATGATCAGCGCATTTTCTTCGATGTCATGCAGCCCTCGAAGGACGGATGGGGAGCTGCCTTTTGCGTCGGCACCTCCTGCATCGTGCGCCGCGATGCGCTCGGCATGATCGGCGGCATGCCGCAGGAAACGGTGACGGAAGATATCCATCTCACCTATCGGCTGCTGCAGAAAGGCTTGAAGACTCGCTGGCTGAACGAACGCCTCAGCGTCGGCCTCTCGGCCGAAAGCCTTTCCGGCTATATTACCCAGCGCTGCCGCTGGTGCCTCGGGACCATTCAGGTCGCGCTGCTCCGGGACGGCCCGTTCTTCGGCCGTGGCTATACCTTCTTGCAGCGGCTGCATTATTTCCACGGACTGCTGTTCTGGTTCTGCCGCCCGTTCATCCTGCTTTTGATGGCGGCGCCGATCCTCTATTATTTCCTTGGCCTGCCGGCGATCCAGATGGAGCCGGAAGCCTTCTTTCTCTATGCGCTGCCGATGGTCGGCGGCATGTGGGCCTTTCATGCCTGGGTTTCCGGCCGGCGCAGCATGCCGCTCTTTACCGAAGTGTCGCAGATGGTGTCGGCGATCCCCATCACCATCGCCCTGCTTCACGCCCTCATCCATCCGTTCGGGCGGCCGTTCAAGGTTACGGCTAAAGGGGAGGACCGGGCGCGCGTCGATATCCTCTACCCGATCGCCGGCACGTTCCTCCTGGTCATCATCCTGACCTTCGTGGGCATGCTGAATGGCCCCCTGATGGGCACCTACAACGACCTCGACGGCTTCAGCGTCGCCTGGGGCATGGTCGTCATGGTCTATGCCTTCGTTTCCCTGCTCGTCTGCATCGAACTTCCGCGCGAACCGCTGGACAGCATCCAGTTTCCGCTTGCCCGGCAGGCAAATCTTGCACGCGACGGCAATTCCACCCCTTGCACTGTCGACACGATTTCAATCAGCAAGGCAGAGATCACGTTGCATGACGGGCGGGCGGCAGGGCAGGTTCGCCCGGGCGACATCCTGATCTTTTCTCCTTTTGCTGACTTCGACGTTGCAGGCAGGGTGACGGGCGCGGACAGGGTGCGCCTCGGCCTATCCATCTCAATCGTCGCCGTCCGCGACCGCCGATATGACTGGGAGATCCGGCAGACCGCCGAAGAGATCCGCCGCAAGATGATCCAGCGCCTGTTCAGCGAGATGCCGCTGGCGATGCCCGCCCGCGCCTATCCGATCGCCGCCATCCGCGGCCTCTGGCGCCGTATGTTCGACCGCCCGTCGAAACTCGCCAGGGGCATCGAGAAGCACGCCGTCAGCGTTAGATCGCAGCGGGCGCCGCGACGGTGGCAGAGGCCGCGTGACCTTGCACCAAGGGTGCCGCTTTTGCAGATCGGAGCGGCGAGTGCTGCGCAGCTAGCGGAGTGAGTATGATTGCGCGCGGGAGTCGGTTGCATCGAACTATACGGCAGTTTCACCCGTTCAGACGCTCCTTGCAGATCTCCTCAACGAGCGCCTGCAAGTCCTTCACATGAGTGACAAGCCATTGCAGCTCCTCATCACTGATTGTGTATTTCGACGAGTACCTCGCCTCGACGTACGCGCGAGACAAAAGCTCAAAGCAACGGCGGGCAAAGCGCGTCTCGCGCGGCCAGGCGGAAACCAGTCGCGCATCGGCGCTTTCGGCTTGCGAGCGCAGCACCTTGATGCGGTGAGACTTCGGGCTGTAGAGCGTCAAGGTCAGCAAGACGCAGTGGTAAAAGCGCTCTGTGGCCTGATGCAGATCGAAGGCGCCGTGGTTTGACATCTGATCGGCAACAGCATTTTCAGCCTGCCTGACACAGTAAGACGCATCGAGAAACCATTTATCGAAATACCGCTGTGCCTCGGCCCTTGCCTCCTCCGGTGTCAGCGCCTTCGGCTGGGCGAGGGGATGGCCGGGCTCCTCGTAGAGCACGATGCCGTCTCTGGCGATGTCGGTGAAGAAAGGACGGCCGCGTGCCAGCTGGTCGTTGACGTCTGAGAGGCAGTGCACGATCGGGATCACCGGCGTTTCGATCCGGTGGCTGATCTGCTCCTGCAGCAGCCGTGCTTCCAGCGCCTCCCACAGCTCATGCTCTTCGGCGAAGCTCTTGGTGTTGACGACGATCAGAAGGTCATAGTCGGAGCGGTAGCCGCTCGCACGGTCCTCGACCCAGTCGCCGCGGGCGTACGAGCCGTAAAGCACGACCATGAGCACCTTTCCGGCCGCCTTCTTTCCGGACAGCTTGGTGGCGCGGAACTGCTCGACTTCGAAAAACAGGACCTGCAGAACCCGGGCAAGCTCGCGGCGCTTCTTGTCGGGCAGGTGGTCTAGATGGTCTGTCAGGGTCACTGCCGCATCAAAGCCTTCGGTGGGAATCTCATCCATCGTAGCGGCTCATCGGTTGTTGCGCATCTAAACTCTTTACGAGAATGTATTGATAAATGCAACCAAGTGCTATTCTTGGCTAGGGAGTCGCAAGACAAAACGCGCGCCTCTTAAGAAAAAATGCTCATCCACAAACTTGAGATCGCCAAGCTTAGGTAGTGCTCTTGTGTGTGGCGGTTGGAGCCCCATATTCAACCCCTGACATCTAAAGGAATTAGCGATGAAATGTCCGATTGATCAGTCCGACTTGGTGATGAGTGATCGCCAGGGAATCGAGATCGACTACTGCCCGAAGTGCCGAGGCGTTTGGTTGGACCGCGGCGAGCTAGACAAAATCATCGAACGCTCTAGTGGTGAGCCCGCGCCGTACCGCGAGCCGCAGAGGGAACAGGAGCGATACGGGACGCACGGGGGCACGCACGCGTCGCAGCCCTATAAGAAGAAAAAAGGCGGCTTTCTCGGAGAGATTTTCGACTTTTAAGGCTCCGGCTCCGGCGATCCGTGACACCCGCTTACCCGCTGGCGGTCACCGACCAGGCGTCGCGTTGTCTTCTCGCCTGCGAAGCCTTTGAGTCGACGCGAGAACGGGCTGTCTTCGACGCGTTCCGGCGGCTGTTTACCGAATGCGGCCTGCCGACGGCGATCCGCAGCGACAACGGCTTGCCGTTCGCCAGCCCAAACGGGCTCTACAGTCTGTCGAAGCTGTCGGTGTGGTGGCTGAGGCTCGGGATCACGCTGGAGCGCATCAGGCCGGGCCGTCCCCAAGAAAACGGCCGGCATGAGCGCATGCACCTGACGCTGAAGAACGAGGCGACCAGACACCGGGCAAAAATATCCTCCAGCAGCAGGCCCGCTTCAAGGGCGGCAAAAGCGACCGGGTCCTCTCCGCCGACGGTCGCCGGCATGTCTGTTGAAGCCAGGCGGCAGAGCATGCCGCACCGGCAGTCAATCGACTTCGTGGCGGGCTTTCATCGTCGGTTGCCTGGCCAACAGACCCCGATGAGAAGCAGTTCTGAAACGTCGTTCTTCCAGCCATTCAAACGGGATTTGCAACGCGTTGCAAAATGGAACATTTTCTAGATTGGGAATGGCAAAATGCCGTGAGCACGTCGATGGTAAAATTCCGCGATCCCCGAAGGACTCTGTTGACGATACTGCGGGGCCGCATGCAGGGGCTAGCGGAAGGTGTCTTCCGCCCAGTCAGGCGCCGTTCCAGAGCTCTCGGTGAATGCGCGCCCTAGAGAAAAAATGAAGTCCAGGAAACGATCCGATATGAAGCCTTCGAACGCCATCCCGCTTGCTCTGCTGCTCGGCGCTGCCACTATGCCGTTCTTGGGAACAACCGACGCGCAGGCGCAGAACCGCGACGTCAATCAGTCGGTATTCGCCTTCGGCGGCACGATGGTCGACGCCGACATCCTCCAGGCATCCAATCCTTTCGGCGTCACATACGAAGACCTCCCGATCTTCGGCCTCGGCTACCAGTACTTCCCGGCTAGGATGGGCTCCTTCAGGTTCGGACTGGAAGCGGGGCTCGCTGGGAGATACGGCGGGCATCCGAATGCGGAATTCTGGGGCGGCGTCGTCGGTCGCTACGACGGTTTCGAGATTGGTGATACCGTCCGTATTTCACCAGCCTTTACGTTTGGCATCAGCCATGTCACGCATACCCAGGAGGGACGGGAGCGCAAGAACGAGCTGGAGGGTAACGGGGACGCCAGAACGCTGTTCTATCTCGGCCCCGAGTTGAACCTTTCCTTCAACGCCATGCCCGACGTCGATTTCTTCTGGCGGATACACCACCGGTCCGGAGCCTGGGGGACGCTCGGTGACATGCACGGCGGCTCCAGTGCCAATGTCGTCGGCGTGCGGTTCAATTTCTGAAGGACCTTCTTCATCTCCAATCCGACGACGTTCGCGGCGGTCCGTGTCCCACAGGTGCGGGACCCCTCGCCGGATGGGCAGCAGCGCTGTGGTTGATGACGGCATCGTAGGTTGGCTTTCCGCCATAGGCGTCGTCAGCAGTGATCTGTCCGGTCGGGACCCCGATCTGGCCGAGCAGTGGTCCGCCTGAAAAGCATCGCCTGTGTCTTGGTCGGTCAGAGTATGGGCAATGATCTCGCCGCTATGCATCCAGTGCCAGATGCAATCTGCATCAAGCACGGCGACAAGCCCTTTGAGCATCTTGAGCGCAAGCATGTGGCTGCGATCCGCGACACCCGCATAGATGCCCCCGGCGCGGCCAACAAAATAGTGAAGGCAATCAGCGCTCTTTTCGATGGGGCAATTGAGGTTGGCGAGGCAAAGGCGCATCCCTGTAACGGCACCAAGCGGCTTAAGTCCGGCGACGGGTTTCACACATAGACGCTTGAGGAGACAGAGCAATACGAGGCTTGTCACCAGCCGGGGACTACTGCGCGCCTGGCGCTGGCAATTTTCATGTTTACCGGGCTGCGGCTATCTGATGCTGCCATGTTAGGGCGGCAACACCTGAGCGACGGCTGGATTGGGATTCGGCCCGGCAAGCCGCGTGGGTGTCACATCGCCTAACCGGCTCGTTCAGCAAAATCCACTCACCGGACGCTCACGCAAAAGCGGCACCAATATTTGAATGCCAATCGACGTTCTGGAGTACCTGCGGAAGCGTTGACATCACTCGCGAGATTCCGAGATGCCTTTGAGATACGGATCGGGGAGCGCTTACCGACTCCAGTACGTCGAGAAGCTTTTTAGCCTTACTGTCCGTAGCACTGTCAAAAAACCGTTCTAAAGCTTGACGAATGGACGTGGAGTCTTGCAAAGAACAGCAAACGTTTGCCTTCGTCACGGGCAAACCAAAGCATTCGGGACCTTTCCTCCGGGGACTTGGCTAGCCGATTGCCGCCTGGGTCCCTTTTCGGCCGATTTCGAGACCTTGGCATTGTGAGCGCCATTTACAAACTTGTCGGCAGCGCTCGTCCATTATCGTTTTCAGGGTTTGAAGACTGCCGGGAGATCGACCGCCACACCGAGTGGCACGAAGTGTTTTAGGTTCTCCGTTATTACGGTTAGGCCGTAAGCTTTAGCCGTTGCGGCTATGATGACATCACCGAGGCCGGGATGACGGCCTTTAGCTGTCGCCATATCCTCCATCGCTCCGGCTATCCGGGCAACGATGGGGTCCACGTTCAAGATACGATCTCCGAACGATTCCAAGATGAAATCCAGCCATGCATTCAGACGCTTGGCCCTTTCGATCACTCCCCGCCTGTGAAGGCTGCGCATGCCTTTCTCGACTTCGGCAATGGTTATTGCCGACAGATAGAGCGCGTCCGCTTCGCCTTGCTCATGGAACCACGCTTTCACCGCGTCGGATGGCTTTTCTTTTTTATCAGGCGAGAATTTGCTGATGATGTTAGTGTCCAACAGCAGGCCATTATTCAAAGTCGATTTCCCTCATTTTCGAGGGGTTTCGTTCCAGATCGGCGGGGCCGGGATACGACATCAGGAAATCCCCGAAATTCGGCCGTGGCTTCTTCAAAGCCTTTTTGGCAGCTTCCGCCGCCTCGACGCTGACAAGCACCGCAGCGGGCTTGCCGTGCCGTGTGATGGTGACGAAATCGCCGTTCGCTGCTTCATCCACCAGAGCGGCGAAACCGGCCTTTGCCTCTGCTACGCTGATTGTTGACATTGCGGCTTCCTATCTGAATGTGACCATATATAGTCAAATTAGACATTGACACCGACGAAATCAAGAGCGGTGGCAGATTTGGAACCCAAAATAAAGTAAGGGGATCGTCAGGCCAAAATCGTTCGTGGCTGCGCCAAAAGCGACGCCGTAAGCGGCTTTCGGCCTTTCCAGTAGGAACCCCAGCCCCGTTTACGTTTGACCGATGATTGCTTTCCGCTCTTTGTAAGCTTCTGCTGAAAGTCGCCCAACCGGAAATTCCGCCTCGATAAATGAAGGCGCATCTTTCAGCGCGGATGGCCGTGTCATGCTTTTGGAATGCAAAGATCTTCAGTTTGCGAAGACGCCAAGCCAGATAGCAAAGCAGCTATCAAAAAACGAACGCGAAAGGACGGCCGGATTTGTTGGCCAAGCATCTGAAATGTGTGAGGTTGGTAAATGAGAATAAAGCTGCATTCACCGCTCATTTGAAGCTCGGCCAAGTTCCGAGGTCGCTCTTGCAGACGCGAGTTTTTATCGGTCAGTGAGCCGCCAAATTCGAGGCTATATTTTGCCGATCGGGAAAATTATTGATGGCAATCTCTTTTGCTTCTGTAAATTTCCCGATCGGGAAAAACCACTCGGTCTCAGAAAGGCGTCCGCGACCATCCTCGCCGGGGCCGGCGCGACCGAACATCAGTTGATGGCGATCTTTGGCTGGTCTGATTCCAAGATGGCGCAGCACTACACGAAGCCGCTCAATCCAAGGGGATCATCGATGCCGGTTTCGAGCGCCGCAAAACCTATGTGGCGCGCAAAAATGTCCCACTTTCATCGAGCCGGTGAGACATATCGAGGAAAAAACGACGCAAAAACAACGTTCGAAGACGGAAATGGTGGGCCCGGAGGGACCGCCCGCTGCGCGCCGCCGAAATCGCCTGCCACGCAGCGATCCGGCCCTGTAAATCGCGGACACACTCACTAATGAGCTGCCGGATGTGTACGGCGCAGTGTACATGATGTCAACATTTTAGAGATTTAGCGGGCAAGGAATTCGCGCGGGGGAATTCCTTGTCCTGTTATTGAAAGCAACATAAGAATATAAAAATCCATTGCAACTTTATGTTCATAGAAATTCTCTCGATATTCATAATTTTGCGTCCGTAATGTTGACATTATTATTTAAATTCACGGTATTGACATCGTTTTTTATTGAAAATAATGAACAACGGTGTTTCACGTTGCTGTTGGAGTTTTTGATGAGCTTGTGCAAGGGTAAGTTGAAATTCGATTGGACCGGCGAGTTGTATTGCGAAGTGGACTACAAACACGTCACCGAGCGCGTCACCGCATTCATCATCGAGTGCGCGGAAATGAGACCCACGGCCGTCCAGTGGCGGCAGCCAGGGCGTGTCGCGTACACCATAGACAGACTCGACTTCAGAGATGACAAGGACGGGGCTGACGCTGGTACCATCATCCAAGGACATGCCCAGACCCCAGCGCTTGCACGACAGGAAGCGGAGGAGGCGCTGAGGCGTTGGGTTTCACCGACGCGACTTGCCATGGTGCCTTGAAGGAAATTTCGGAGCAAAAGGCGGAGCCGGGTGTACCGGCTCATCATCAAGCTGAAGCTGAGAGCGTGCATGGTCACGCTCCTGCGCAACTTCAGAGATCGAGCGGCGCATAGCGGAGGTCGCGCTATCGGCCTTTGCCCGACGCCGTCGCTCAGCACCTAGCTGCCGTTCGGCAGCTTCGCGAGCTCTATGGACGCGCTCTAGCTCTGAGGAAAGCTCGCGACGGATTTTTTCGGCGACCTTTGATTTCCGAAGGCCATCCCAAATCGCACGCAACTTCCCCGCAAAGCCGGAATAGCGCTGGACTTCAGCCATTGCCAACCGAGCTGCTTCTTGCTCTTTTATTGCGCGGTCCTGAGCAGCAACTGCGGCGGCAGCCGATTGCTTCGCTGCGGCTGCCTGTCCTTTGGCTTCAGCAATAATTCTCGCGGCTTCAGCTTGTGTCCGATCGATAAGAGAATCGGCGGATTTTTTCAGCGTTTTCGCCCTGGCTATCGTCTTCTGCAGTGCTTTTGCTTGCGTCTTCTCCTGCTGCCAGCCTTCCCGGCTGAGGCGTCGGCGAGCGGGGCCCAGACGGGTTAGACCACACGGCACGGCGACAGCCTCATAATAGGAATCTTGCCAAGCGCGCATCGCGGACTTGTAAGCAGCATCAGCTCGTTTCGAGAGAGTCTTTCCGTCTTCGCCGTCTGTAGCGCCAAGAGACGTGACCTCACGTTTCGCTGCAACCCCGGGGTGGAATCGAGCCGCCTTGAACTCGGGATCGTCTAACGGAATCACGTAGGCATGGAGATGGAAATGCGCTTCGTCTTCATGGCGGATGACACTTTTTAAATCGTCGCCATATTGGCTGCGAAGCCATTCGACGGTGCGCCGTTCCCATTCCAACGCTTCCGCCATTTTCGCGGAATCAGCGCGAACTTCCTCCATTGTGTAAGGATGTGAGCAAACAACAGTATGCAAGGTCTTCTGATCTTGTCTTATCTTACGAGCCTTTCCCCCCTTGACCGCTATCGCAGCGCACGCCGCGGCATTGTCGTGCAGCTCGCGGAGCGCTTCAATTTCCACCCCGTAAACGATAGTCGGCTGCATCGGATTGGCAACATGGATAGACGCTTCTGGATTACGCGCGGCTTCGGAGAGGACGAAATCGACGTTTCGTCCTTTTGGGTCCGCCTTACGGGAATAGGTTTCGAGGTGGGCGAACTGATAGCCCATGACAAGCTCGCTGTTGAACACTTTCCGCAGGATTGTTTAAAGTGCTGCAAACGACAAAGTTGTAAAAAGTGTACAAACTGCGGTTGCTTACTCAGTGCAGCGAATAGGTCGCACCACGGCCTGTCAGGATAAGATGAGTTGCTATCGGGGCTGAACGACGGATAAGACTCGTGCCGGAGTGGCGGTCCTCCGCGAATCGGAAGAGTTGCATTTAATAGGGGCGGGCATTGCTGAAAATCTTCGACAGAATAGCTAGGCGCAACGATAAGCGGACAGAGTCCGAGATTCAGGCTGACGTTCGCCAGTTCATTTTGAGCGCCCCGCTCAATCTGGATGAGGACGACGTCAAGATTGTCTCGCTTGAATCGCAGACCGGAGACCGCAGGCGCATCGATGTCGAGGTTGGTTCGACGGTCATTGAGATCAAGCGCGATCTGCGAAAGGGAAAGGTCAAAGCTGACGCCATCGAACAACTAGCTGGCTACGTGGAACTGCGGATGAACCAAACCGGCCTTCGCTATGTAGGCTTGTTGACTGACGGCACAGAATGGCTTTGCTATGACCTCGTTGAAGGCAAGTTGCGAGAGGTATCGGTGATCACGGTCGAGCCGTCAGCAGCCGACATGGAGAGGTTCACTGTCTGGTTGGAAGGCGTACTCGCTACCGCGCAGAATATCGCCCCAACCGCTCGCAATATAGAGATGAGGCTAGGCTCCGGGAGCAGCTCCTACCAGTTGGATTGGGCGACGATGTCGTCGCTTTACGAACAGAACAAGAATAACCCGACTGTCCAACTGAAACGGACACTGTGGTCACGGCTTCTAACATCCGCTCTCGGTACTGCATTCGAAGATACGGACAAGCTGTTTGTTGAACATACGCTCCTCGTCAATACGGCCGAGACTATTGCTCATGCGGTCCTGGGCCTTCCCATACAATCACTGAATCCCGCTGCACTTTTGGCAGGCGATAAGTTTGATGAAAGCGGAATTCACGGGGTGGTCGAGTCGGACTTCTTTGATTGGGTCGTCGAGATCGAGGGAGGAGATGTTTTTGTCAGAACACTAGCAAAACGCCTCGCGCGGTTTGACTGGAGCAAAGTTGAACAGGACGTACTGAAGGTGCTCTATGAGAGCGTCATCGGAACCGAAACCAGACAGCGTCTCGGCGAGTATTACACTCCAGACTGGCTCGCCGACATTGTCGTCCAGGAAACTGTCGTCGACCCCCTTCATTCCCGAGTGTTGGACGCGGCGTGTGGCTCTGGAACCTTTCTCTTCCATGCGATCCGAACATACATCGCGGCGGCCGAGGCAAAAGGCATGCCAGTGGGAGAGTTGATTGACGGAGTAACGGAGCACGTTATCGGCATGGACCTTCATCCGGTGGCCGTCACCCTTGCCCGTGTCACCTACTTGCTCGCCATAGGCAGGCACAGGTTGGTCGATCCCAATCGAGGGACCATTCGCATCCCAGTCTATCTTGGCGACAGTCTTCAATGGCAGGAACAAAACACCGATCTGTGGGCTGCCGGGAACCTAACTATCCGGACGGACGATAAGAAGGACTTCTTCGGCAACGAACTATCCTTCCCCGATGGGCTTTTGGATAACGCCGCCCGGTTCGACGACCTCGTGACTGAGATGGCCAACAAGGCCTCGACACGCAAGCCGGGGTCGGCGGTGCCCTCACTGAATGCAGTTCTTCAGCGCCTCGCCATACCAGATAAGTTTAAGCCGACGATCGAGGCGACGTTCAAAACTATGTGCCGACTGCACGACGAGGGTCGTGACCACATCTGGGGCTATTACGTCAGAAACCTTGCCCGACCGCTCTGGTTGTCGCGACCAAAGAACCGAGTCGACGTTCTGGTCGGGAACCCTCCGTGGCTCGCCTACCGCAAAATGACGTCAGATATGCAGGCCACTTTCCGCGCGATGAGCGAGGCGCGGGGACTGTGGGCTGGCGGTGAACTTTCGACCCATCAAGACTTGTCTGGATTGTTCGCCGTTAGGGCCTGCGAGCTTTATCTAAAGGTCGAGGGCAGGTTCGGACTGGTGCTCCCGAATGCCGCCATCGACCGGGAGCACTACTCAGGCTTCCGGAGCGGCTACTACGGTGACGGTTCCGGTAATGCCGCCATCGCCTTCGACCCTTCGTGGGACTTGCGGCGTATTCGGCCGCACTTCTTTCCGCGAGCTGCGTCCGTGGTGTTTGGAAGGCGCGAGGAGCACACCAGGGAGACAAAGGAAGGCGAAGGCACATGGGCCGGACGCAAGATGCCGTTGGAGGCGGAAATCTGGAGCGGCCGATTGTCAGGGTCGAATTTGCCCTGGACGCAGGCCAGCAAGACCCTGAGCCGGAAGCCGGGGCAGGTCAAGCATATTGGACAGCTGGCGAAATCGCCATACGATCCTGCCTTCACTCAAGGCGCGATCTTCGCTCCGAGGATAGCCTTCGTAGTCGAGGAGCAGCCTGCGACGTCGCTCGGCGTTCCAGCCGGACGCAAGGCCATTAAGTCGTCCAGAAGCGTGCAGGAAAACAAGCCCTGGAAACTGCTTCCAGACCTGAATGGCGTGGTGGAGACGGAATTCATCCGCCCATTCTTTACCGGAGACAACGCCTATCCATACCGGACAGGCGCGGCGCAGATGGTCGTACTCCCTTGCCGGAAGAGCGGCATCTTACCGTCGTCCCAGATCGATCTTCACCCCGGCCTCAGTCAGTGGTGGGAGCGCGCCGAAGCGCTTTGGATGGAACATCGATCCAGCGAGCGCCTGACTCTGATGCAGCAGCTGGACTTTCAGTCAAAACTGTCCAAGCAACTGCCGACCCCTCCGCTCCGAATCGTCTACAACCGAGCCGGAATGCACTTGATGGCTGCCAAAGTGAAGGAGCCGAGGGCCATCATCGCGAGCGGCCTTTATTGGGCATCAATGGAAACTGAAGAGGAGGCTGACTATCTGTGCGCCGTCATGAACGCCCCCGTCACGACAGAGATGGTGCGGCCATTCATGTCCTATGGGAAGGACGAGCGGGATATCCATAAGCACGTATGGGAGGTCCCGATTCCGAAATACGATCCGGAGATTGCCTCGCATCGCCGCCTCTCCGAACTCGGAAAGAGCGCGGAAGAGATTGTCGCGGCATTTCCCATCGATCCCGATCTGCATTTCGCGGCTACACGACGGCATATCCGGGCGCATCTCGAAGCGACCGGGGAGGGTCAGGAGATCAACGAACTCGTATTTGAACTCCTGGGGTAGCTGGCGCTTCGCCAATCGCATGATTCCATGGACACTGCTCCTTCATCTCTCCGGATGATTAAGATTGAACAGAAGCAAATCGACAAATCCTTAAATCTGCCTTGCCTTTAAACCGTCCAACTTAATGGGGTCAGTTCAAATGAGCGGGCCTCTTATGAGGTGACAAATGAACGACTTCCCTTCGAACATTATGCCTGAAAAAAGCGTACCGCTCGATATGGCAGAGAAGGTTCTGCACCAAGGCGAGCTTTACTTGCAGGCTCAATTTGAATCCGCGCTAGCTTCAGACCAGAGGGCAATGACTATGGCTGCCTTCTTCGCGTCGGTCGCCGCCGCGATCGCAGCTGGAGCGATAGCGTATTGGGACAAAAGTACGGAATTCCCCATACTGCTCGCGGGCTTATCGGGTTCGGTTCTCATGGCAGTTGGCGCCTGCATTTGTCTATGGGCAGCTAGGCCTGTCGATTTCTATTTCCCAGGAACGCACCCGCACTGCTGGGAAAGCGTGCTTCATCAGCCTTTGAGTGAGGTTTTATGGGGCGAGGCGCAGAACTACCAAGAGAATATTGAAAAGAACGCAGCCTTCTTGGAGCAAAACGGCAAGCTGCTTTCACTAGGGGCAATGCTGTCGGCGTCATCACCCCTAATAGCCGTTGCAATCTGGGTTCTATCAGTAGCTATTTACCCTTCTTCCCCGGCGGTGGCGGCTTTGGACGGCTCTCGCTCACCGTCGTCCTTGGATGCTTCTTCGCATACTCCTCAGTGACGTAGCGACCAGTCACGGCGCTTCGATCAGACTTGCCGTCACTAGAAGGTTTTTTAGCCATCTACAGTCTCCTAACCCAATCAGAGGGTCGTAATCTCTCGTGATTCGCGTAAGTGTGTCAAATGTTGGGAGCAAAAGCCATCGGCGGAAAGGAAGAAGGAGCCGTCGGCAAAGCTGTAGTGACCGACTACCACTTACTTCGTAAGTGTCGGCCATTCCATGGATGCTCTTCCGAGGGACGATTTCATCGAGAGCCTTCCGGCGAACCCCTTTATGGTCGGGGAGGCCATACGCCGATCGCTATGCCGCGATCGGAAGCCCAAGCGCCGCGCTCTCCTCATCCGACAGCCATCTGCCGGGGATGATCTCCTCGAAGTCGCGCATCCAGCCCGACGCCGACCGGGCCGCTTGCAATGCTTGCGCTTCCGTCAACCGAATCCCATACGTAGCAGCAAGTTCATCAAGGATCGGCTTGATAGCACTCCGCTGACCGAATGCTTTGTCAAGCTTGCGCACCCGTTCCCCTGCGATCAGCGCAACGTTTGCGATAGTGGGCTGCATTTTCCATCGTTGACCCCGTCCTCCCTGGAGTAGGAGCAGATCGTAGCGTGCGGCCCCGGGAGGTTCTCCGCAGATACTGTCGACATATCTGGTTTTGCGGGATCGAACCTGGCCGACGTTGCCTCCGAAAAGTGAGCAGCGCCCTTTTTATCTATACACCTATTTTCACCGCTCTCCGGTTGCGTATCACCATAGGGGACAATCTCACTCCACCGCGCCGTGGCCGTCCGGACAGAGACGCCTGCCGCCGCAGCTAGCGACGCCCGCGTCACGGCCTCGCCGGACGCGACAAGCTGTTCGTGGGCTTCACGCAGCCGTTGGAGCGTTGCCGCGCCCTTCGCCGCGCCGGAATACCGTCCGCCCGCCGACTGTCGCTCAATGACCGTCTTCAGACCATCGACGACATCGAGCAGTCGGCCACGGACGCGGCGCGGTGCTTCGAGCTTCGCGGCGTCGAAGTGCGAGGCGAGGTAGTCCGCGACTTTACCCGTCACGTAGCTGACGCCGTCCTCGCCCAGCCCCGCCTTCTCCGCGAAGGCGGCCAGTGCTTCGTGGAGATCGTCGGCCATAGCCGCGCGGCTACCGCGCATCCGGGCGTCGGCTCCGAAATGCCATTCGGCCAGGAGCCGCTGGCCTTCCGTGCGCAGCGCGTCGAACAGCCGGTTCGATGCTGTCAGACCGAGACCGGATTGCACTGCCGCCGCCTCCCGTGCGAGGACGGCACGGCTGGCGCTGGTGTCCACATATTCCGCGTACTCAGACAGCGTCGGCCAGACGTCACCGTTCGGCGTGACCGTGTGCCAGAACGGACTCAGCGGATTCTTCATGCGCCCGGTCATGGTCGGAGCAGCCGCGTCCGCGCCAAGATCGAGCAGTGCGGCAGCGAGACCCCGTGCAACGGCGTCGAAGAGCCGGATAGGCTTCTGACGGCACCGGTCGTCGTCGCTACGCCATACTGCCGATCCGTACGGCAGCAGCCATACAAAGTGAGGCCGAGCATACCGGCCATCGTCCTGCAAGTCGCCGACGATTATGTGAGGGAGACATGGGATTCGGCCGTCACGAACGGCCTCGGTCAGACGAAAAAGACATGCCGCTGGTGTATGAAAAATGCCGTCGCAATCGACGCGGAGCGCCGCCAAAAAATCCCTATTCAGTTCAATGTATGCATAGTCGAGTGTCAGCAGCTTGGATGTGCACTGAACTGCTAGAGTGGCTTTGTCGTCTGACGCGCGGGCGTCTCCACCCTTCGGCACGAGTGTCACAAAATATTTTAGGACGACGTTATTTTCGGATCGCAGGCCCATTTCCCGGAATGGCTGCCTTGTTCGCCCGCCGATTTCACGTGCAAAGGGCAGTTCGAAGCCGTTTTCCAAGCGCTTCTTTACTAAACCGTTCTGCTCACTTGCGGCGAGCGCGAATTCGCTGAATTCACCCTTAGTACTGCCCCGCTTTTCACGTGCTTCGCGCTTACGGCGGCGAGCTTCTTCATAGCGACTTTCGAACCCGACCATCCCAGTTCCATCAAGCCAATTTTGTTGACGGGCGGGGGCGAGGAAATCTGTCTGTTGGGCTGGGGTATCTCCCAGCCCGACGCTCACTTCGTCGTCAATGGGGGCTTTACAATAAACATTCTGTCGTTCATTATTTTGAAACAGTGATTAAAAAGACGCCCGAGGGTTCCAGCCCTGTGACGGCGTCTTTTTTAATGCTCGGCCCTAAAACTGTCGGCGTCAATCGCTCACAGCGTAAACCTGCATTCGAAGTGGAACAGCTGCCTGATATAGATCGTCGAGCTGTGCCTTGACCGTTTTCGCGTCGGAGAATCCGGCTCGGATTTCGGCATCGCCGCTTCCGCTTTTGAAAAGCGCACTGATGTGCTCCGCTACTGACCGATATCTCCAGCGAGCAGTGATGATGTCCCGCTCGACTTGCTCCAGTGCGGTCCTGCAATCTTCGATATTGTCCATCTGAAGTCCCAAATTACGCCGATGGAAAAATGTTGGGAGCATTTTCCTGTGCCGTCAACTGCAGCGACGCGAGCAAGACCAATGAATGCAGCGTCGAGGACTACCAGCAAAATGAATAGCTGCTGGGTGGGCCTGGAGGGAAGAAGCGGGCACCTCGGCGTAAGCCTAGATCAGTAACGAAAACAACGTTTTATATCGCGTACGTGCACAATATCGAGCTGGTTTCTGTGTACGCCAAATGCTGAATATGTCAACATTTACGATTTCGATCCGGACCACGTTTGGGAGGCGCAGTCCGGGATACAAAACGGGGCCAAATAAGCCCAAGCGCTGGAACCGGGTCAGTAATTCAGTCGCGACTAAGAAGACCGCAATTGTCCGCCTCGTTTAGCTTCCTCAGAAATAATGTTCAGAGATTCTTCGTGCTCCAATGCTGCACGCAATGCGGCAACCACCTCTTCGCGAGGCAACCGTTCTAACCTCGACTTCGCGATGCCAAATCGTTCGGTACCAATAGTGACAAGCTCACCCTTCTGCGTCGTCGAGCGATCTAAATAACGCCTAACATCCTCCAAAGTCAGGCCACGAAAACTCGCAAGCTCTGGAAGGAACCCCTGGTCATTCTTGGTGATGTCATCAATCACCCTTTCGAGGGGAGCAGATTTGGTCTCTAAAAGCGCCTTTCCCAGACTCATAAGAGCTTCACTTAGTTCCAGGTTCCCCATACGAGGATCGCGTTGAAGAAGCGCTAGGCTTTTTAGATAGCGCCCCACTTCAGCCCCTGTAAGGGGCTTTTTCAGTCTGCCACGAGGTTGGAAAGGCTTTTTATTCACAGTGCATCAATCCTCGTCTTCAACGCTGCAGTGAGGTCCCTGTACATAGTATGAAGTCCTCGACCGCCAATATTTTGGTTTGAGCCCCGGTCGTATACGGGAACGCCTTCGGCCAAAGTTTGAGATATACCTGTACCATCTTCGATATAAGGCGTCACCAGATTCCCCGTCCAATATCGCTGAAGCGAGGTCAGGTGCTGTGTATGATCATCGGTGTAGCCAGAAGCGGCGGGCCCGTGGGTTTTGATACGGGTTATTGCAACCCCGGCGAGCTTTGTGTCAGGGACATGCATTGAACGTGGGGTACCCATCGATGCGAGCGCTTTCAGCCTCTTGTCGATGCCGTTTTGAACCATGCTGTATAGATGGGGGGCTCCGCGCTCCATTACGGCTTCAGGGATAACGGGAATAATGAAGCCATGGCTCGCTGCGATAGCGTTTTGCGAGACAATCTTGGTCGCTGGCGGGCAATCAAAGATAATGTAATCGAACATGGCATCGACACCAGATTCTTCCAGCCAGCGGCACACCAGAGTGCGTTTATCCCATTCAGAGTGGATGGCATTACCGTGGTGAGATGCAGTCAGCTCAATCTCAATATCGTCAAGCTGCAAACTCGCCGGAACGACCTTGAGATTGGTGTAGTGTACAGGGTTCAGTTGCGTACCGCTGACAATGCCCGTTCCTGGCATTGAAGGGTTTTGACCCACAAAGGGCTTGAATATTTCGTTTACTGTCAGGTTTGCACCAACGCGGGCGTTCCAGTTTGTTGCACCTAAGCACACGATTGAAAGGCTGCTCTGATGGTCCATATCTACAACCAGAACTCGTGCGGGCTTATGATATCGAACTAGGCCAGCTGCCAGCTGGAAAGCTAAGGTCGTCTTACCGACGCCTCCTTTGAAATTGATCACGCTTACACGCTTTGCCATGGGTCCCCCAAAAGAGCTGTTTCTATGTTGATAACCGATTCGCGAACACTCGAAATACACCTTCCGATGTGGAGCTGCTGAAACGCAACCCTGAAACGTGTTGGTGAGGTAAGGAGGGGCTGGACAATGCACCACGTTTGCTGTTGAGATTGAATTTCAGGGGGACCAATGTTTTTCTTTTTTTACAATGCAGGAACGCCGTATTCCAATCCGAGTGCTCGTTTGCTGAAGCTGATCGAAGTATTTCAGGAACGAGCGCCGTGGTACGTCGCAAAGAAAATCTTCCATAAGCATCAGGTTCCTATCGGGCATGGGTGGGAGAACACTATCGAAGCCGTCAAGAGTCACAAAGGCGTGGCCGACGTTGACGGCCTCGTTACAGCATATCTAGATCATATTTCCTCCGGAGAGAAATCTGTAAGATTCTACAATCTTGGGAAGGCGAACGTCGACAACCTAAGGTTTCAATATCAGAAGTTCAAAAATGCTCCTTTCCTCCCGCTGCCACTGTCCGGTCAGCAATTGCAGAAAGCGTCCTTGAGCGACCCGGCCTTAGTCTATGTGCATCAGACCCCCACCGGGATGGCCGCGATATATTCCTCGGTGAGAAAGAAGGATGAGCGTCAACGACTTAGTGTCCAATCGCTACCCAAAGCCGCCCAGCAGGCTATTGGTGACTTCGAAGAAATCATTGGCATACATAATCGGAAAGTTCAGGCGTATGACGTTGTTTGGGTTCCCCATAAGGGCAAGGTCATTGAGGTTCGGGCCGACTTTTTAGGAAATGAGACGCAAGAGGCCGTGACGAATGCACACCAGAAAATTTACGCTGATGTCCATGGAAAATCGGGTTCCAAGGCCCTAATTGCGCCAGTTGATCTCTTCCCTGCCATTAAACCAATCTATGACAATTCGAACGAAGGAATTATAATCGAACTGGCATTTGCGACTTCGACCGGTTCTACGAAACATGAGAAGATGCGCGATAGAGATGCTTGCCTCAGAAAAGAGGTGTATCATGTTAACGGCAAGGCTGCCTTGGCGGCAGACATAGAACCATATCGGATTGGAGTTCGGTGGGTCCTTGCTGGCCAACACGGCGAATTCAGCTCCCCGGAGCTTTTCCTTGACGGTCGTGCAACAATGGCAGCATCCACCTCGCCGGGTCTCTTTTCGGCCACAATTCGTAAGTGTAGCGACTCCCAGGAATATTCCGAGATCAAGCAAAAACTTGAGAGCTATCTCTGACTATGAGCGTTGATGCTTCAGAGCCGATTGCGGAAATTGACCGGATACTAGCGGATGATCCCGCTTGCGACGTCGCCAAGAGCATTGCAAAAAATATCGTAGCGCTGAGCCCCAGTCAGGCCAAATACATTTCATACAGCCAGCTTGCAAAGTTTGGAGAGGTAGAGCCAGCGGACGGTCGGCTGCTTCAATGCGTCGCCACCTTGACCTCAGGAAGAGTGCATCTGCTAAACGTGTTCTATGTATATGAAAACGTGAACGGCGACGAATACAAGATATCGCCCGAACAGTTGCAGGAAGCACACCGTCACGGGTTCCTAGTAGACCCAAACTCTGGAGAGGCGGTCAAGGATTTTAGAAAGCACCTCTATCCATACTTCGAGCGTAGTAATTGAAGATGACTGATGCCGCAGGCCAGCAAAGGCCATCTTTGGAGGAGCTTCGTATAGTTTCCTTATCTACCGGTATGGAACTGCAGTACCGGCTGATGAATTTGCGTGCCGGAGGTATGAAGGATGCCGATGAGTTCTACGCGATTGTAGATGCCGCAATCGATTCATGCGTCTCTACAATGGCGAGGTATCCCAAGGAGCTTCAAAAACAGTCCGAGGATCAGCTTTCCATCTTTATGATCGGAAGGCTAGAAGGCATTGGTTTAAATGCCTCTCATGACTCTACTGTAGGTGGCCACTGCGACATTGTTATTAAGGAAGGTGTTGATCTACTTTGGCTCGGTGAGGCGAAGCTGGTGACTGGCAAGCAAAACGCCCATATTGAAGACGGATATCTGCAGCTATTCTCGCGCTACGCGACTTGCTTACCTGCTCAGGACAAAGGTGGGCTTTTGATTTTCTGCAATTGTGAGCGAATTGATCAAGTGCTGGAGAGTTGGATTGGGCATATTGCGGGTAAGCGAGAAAATCTCGAAAAGCTAAAGCACGATCTGGACAAGATCGAATTCTTGTCGCGAGAGCCGCATTCGAATAACGGACGCCAGTTCTTTGTCCGACACAAGCCGATTTCTGTCTTCTGGGCTCCCGAGGAGCGAGTGAAAGGATGACGCTGGGCGGTCAGGCAACAAGCATCTATTGAACACGAACCGTTTAAGCGGGAAGTATTAGAATGCGATGTCGTCGAAGTTCGAGGCATCAAACTGTGGGCCACAAGCTCCTATCGCCGCTTTATGGGCACAACATTGCTACCCGTTGCATCAGCCTTCCCGGGTCGCGAAACGGCAGTTGGCTTTAACGCGACCACACGAGCGGTCTCCATCGTCAACCATCCAGCGGACAGACCGGTCAAGCTTTCCACATCATGTGGGAACAAGGGAAGGTCCTGGCAAAGCGCCTCCTTACTGACCTGCCCGGCATCCACGATAGCCTTGAAAATGTCGGCAAGGAGTGTCGGCTGTTGCAAAGGCCAAGTGTCATCGAAGGGCTCCCCTTTTGAAGAGTATCCCTTGGCACTGTAAATCTTGTATAGCCTCGTGGCCGCGCCACGATCTAGCACGTTAAGGCGTTGTAGTCGCATTATCTGCGCTTTGATAGAAACCCGCCATCGAGATTTCAGCCGCTCTAGCTCCCAGATTGCTGCGGTATCGATCTCGGCACAGAACTGACTGGCAGGGAGGAGAAAGGCGGACGCAAACCGGTGTGCCTGATCTTCGATGAGTTTAAAATTGTCTTCAAACTCATCCTCAGTTACCGCTCTGTGGAGCAGCAAATGGGCTAGTTCATGGGCGGCGTCAAACTGCCTCCTTGCGTAAGATTGCTTGTCATTGGCCAGCAGCACATAGGGCCGACCATCGGAACCCCACCTGCTCAATCCATCTAATTGATCAGTCTCCATTGCCTCGCTGGCGATCACCACTCCAATACGCTCCATCAGCGCGACCATGTCGACGATGGGCCGCAGGCCGATGCCCCAATGCTCTCTGGCAATTTGGGCTAGCCCCTCAAAATCATCCTCTCGCAACGTCTTGAAATTACGCCCCGTCAATAAATCCGGAATATCGACCGCTGGCAGATAAGCGTAGTGCTCCGCAACTGCGGTAACATCTTGCAACCACGCCAGCCGGACTTGCTGCACAAGCCTCTCGCCCTTCAAGGCCCCCGCGAATGACCTAAAAAATGAGGGCCCAGCTGAGCCGGACCGTAAGGTGAGGAAAAAATCTTCCGGAACATTGAGCGTGGCCGCCAACTCGGAGAGCGCCTGCGGTTCGGGAAAGGTCTCACCATCTTCCCACCTGATGACTGTGCTCGGCGCACGTTGCATCAAGTCAGCTAAGGCTTTTCGCGAGGTGATGCCTCTCGCTTGTCTTGCCTCCGCCAACTTGGCACCCACGAAATTCTGTACTCCGCTACGCACTTTCCATCCCAAACTCACTAGTCTTTCTTCATTGCCGCGTTCTCGCCGCGCGATGCCTTGTAACTACGAGCGACCGACTTGAGAACCGGAGGAGCCTTTCCAGTTACCGGAGCAGTTCCGTAGCCCGCTAAAAAATCCTCAATGTCAGACTGGTAGAGGAAAGTTTCCAGCTTGCTGTCCAATACGCTGACAGTCATGGAAGCTATTTTTCCCAAGATCGCAGGGTCACGCCTTACCATGATGAGGACCAATCGTTTCCGATCACTGAACATTTCCGGCGGGTGGAAAAAATCCGGCGACAAGCCCCTGTTCTGGTAACACAGTGCACGCCTAGACGCATTTTTAACGGGTGCATCCTCAAGCTCTCGATGCGACGCAAAGCCGACCATTGTATGACCAAACAGTCCTGTGGTCAGGTGCACCGGCGCATCTTTAACCTCGTCAGGCTTGTACTCGACTGGTACGGATTTGATAAACTCACCTCCGTTTCGCAGCATGACCTGCTCGAATACTTCATCAGTAATCTGATGACGAACGAGACCAATCGCTTTGCTCTGTCTTGGTCGCGACAGCGTCACACCATTGGTGACGGAACCATGCGAACTTCTTACAGCAGCGTCTGCCTGCTCAGCGGCACGTGGAAACTGCTCTTTCACTTCCACGAATACGTTGCGGGGCACATCGCGCCGTATCGCCGCCTCAAATTCGAACCTACGCTCATCGGTGATCATGGAATTTCCTTGTTGCTCCGACTCTGCATTTCGCATTAAGCGGATAATGAGCACAATATTTTGCACTTTGCAATCGTCACAGGTTCTCATCCCTGCGTAGCTGTGACGAATGTGATGAAAGGTTCGCATGGCGCGAGACGGCACTGTCAAGTAGACGCCTGGGCCGACAGGGTATGCCCTCACGGACGTTTGCCACGGCAGCGCAGATGACGTCCGTAAGGGTTGTTGCTTGCATCCGGACGCCCGAGCCTCCGAACACTACCCAATCGGACAGTTCGGAGGCCCCATGCCCATCATTCTCTATGCACGCGTTTCCACCGCAGACCAGAATCTAGACCATCAGGTCACCCAAGCTCGGGCCGCCGGTTTCGTCATCGACGAAGTAATTGCCGACCACGGCGTATCGGGTATCAGCACGAGTCTTGCTGAACGTCCCCAGGGAAGGCGGCTTTTCGATAAGCTTCGGGCGGGCGATACCCTCGTTGTCCGCTGGGTGGACCGTCTTGGCCGCAATTACAGTGACGTGACCGACGCAATCCGCCACTTCATCCGGCAAGGTGTCGTGATCCGCACTGTCATCAACGGGATGACGTTCGACGGATCGACTTCAGACCCGATGCAACAGGCAGTTCGCGATAGCCTTATTTCATTTATGGCTGCCATGGCCCAGGCTCAGGCAGAAGCCATGAAGGAAGCCCAGAAGGCTGGAATTGAGGCGGCAAAACGCGGTGATGGAAAATATCTCGGTAAGAAGCCGAGCTATGATCGCGCGACTTTTGATCTCATTTGCGATCACTTGACTTCTGGCACTGGGGCATCGACCATTGCGAAGCTCGCTGGCGTGTCCCGGCAAACGGTCCTGCGAATTAAAATGGACCCCGTCAACGCAGAAAAGTCCCTCCAAAAATGGGGGCTTTGAAGGACGGAGGAAGCTTGTTCGCAGCTCCGCTCCGACCGTAGATGCGGCTTCTCGAAATCGTTGGCTTTGTCTTCGCAGTCGCAGCGGCAATCTACGTCCTGTGTAAGCTACTTGCCGCGGTGTATGAGATGTACAACGCATCCCGGCAGATGGCGGCGTTGATGGGCTCGGCCAACAGCAGCCAGTTTTCGATTTGGGATATGGCTCACTTCTCACTTTCTTACGGAATTGCGTCGCTCGCCGTTCTGATGATCCCCAGCGGTTTGCAGAAGGAAGGCAAGATAAAGCTGAGCGCAGTCCGGCAGGGGTAGCCTCGCTCTTTTCCGTGTCGATGCTCCATGCCTTCGACCAGAGCCGCGTGTCTCTGGTCGATACGCTTCGCGTACCGGCACTCCCGCATAGACACGGAACCCTTTCGCTCGGTGACAGCGCATCGGGCGGCTCTTATGACCTTCGGTCACCGCCATGCCCATTCTGGCCAAGGCGGGTAAAGAGCCTATGCCGCCCGATGCCTGTCAACCCCTACCTACCGCCGAGAGCGAGGCAAACGATCTCCTCCTAAAACCCTTAAAATCCAACCAAATCCGTTAACGGCTAGAATCCCATAAGCGACATCTTTCCCGCCGTAAGGATTCTCAAGAATCCACATTTATGCTACAAAATCCTCAATGAAATCAAATAGAAACGAGGATTTCCCATGAAGCAGACGATCACGAAAATCCGGGGTTTGACGGTTAATGTCGAGGTGCTTGAAGTCCAGCAGCAAGACAGCAACGGCGTCACGATCTGGTACCACGCAGCCATATACGTCCAGCATCGCGGAAGGTCAGAGAAAAGGCTCCTTCGCAAATCGCGGCTGCCCGGAACAGCGGCAGAGCTGTGCAAAGAGATTCAGCGAGACGGGCTACAGGCATTTGACCGCCTTATGTCACGCTGACTGAACCGTTGGATGTAAATGTTGGAAGCTTAAGATGAAATATAACGCTATCCTCTTTGTCAAACGCTGGCTCGGCATAACCGCTCTCATGCTGGTGCCGCCCACCTATTTCATCGCTGCAATGACGCTGGCGGAAAAGCTCCCGGTCGCGTCAGCAGTATCGTCACTAGTGCCTTATATCGCAGGTCTCTGTTTGCTTTTGATCGCCTTTCGAAAAGGCAGAAGAAAAAAGCATTGAGGCGCGGATCATCGCTTGAAATGGGGAAAAAGTTCTTTATCTGCGAAAATGGCGCAAATTTTATGGAGTATTATGCGTGGACAATAGCTTTTCGGCAGGACTGACGCCATTTATTGTTGAGAAATTTCTAATTTATACTGAATTTATCCAGTTTAACGATCCAGAAAAACTCGGGGCCATGACCGCATTCTTCCTGTTTCTTTTCTGGATTTTTGCCAGGCAAGCGAGAGAAACAAAAAGCCCGTGGCCTTGGTTTGGGTGGGCAAGCCTTGCGGGGGTTTCCCTCGTTAACGGCGGCTCTTTCCTTATCGCCGCCTTAACGCACTGGAGTGCATGACTAAACATCAGCTCACCCCTCAGTAGGGGGTGAGCTGATCCGTATACGTGCATGTGACCGCGATTTTCGCGCCAACCGGGCCGCTGGCGGGGTTGGCGTTCAAAGCCTTGAAGCGCACTCGATTAGCGTAAGTTACTACCCCGGTCATTTTTCGATTGAGTGTCACCATCCAGGCAGACCCTACTGAATCGAGCCGCCGCGCTGACAGAAAAGGCGGTAGATCGAGTTCCATTGGCTCGCCAGTGGCATTCCTAAAAGGGAAAAGGTCTTGCGAGCTTTTCGATTGGTCATAATGCCAATGAGCCACTGCTGCAGGCTTCGCGTACCCTCCAACTAGGCTGCCCGTTAGAGGATAGCATTCCGCGTATGCGGAGCCTGAGAGAGCCGAAATTGCGGTGGTCAAAATGATCAGCTTCATCTTCATCGGCTGTTCTCCTGTTTTTTGATCGGGGGCGCGCTCGAAACGGCAGTCGCCTTGCTACTAGAGTTGTCGTCATCGTCAGGTTCCTCTTTTTCCGGACGAGGAGACGGCGGAATGGCTCCCGGCGTCCCCCGAGACGCAAGGGCCGCAGCGCCGCCGACAGCGGCCGCTACGTGTCCGCCTTCGCCCATCTGGCCGCTTGAGGGCATTTCGAGCCAGCCGGTCGCCACCTTGTCGGCAAGGGAGGCAATTAGGCCAAAAATCTGCAGGCACAAAAACCACTGAATAAACGTCAGCAGGAGTAGCGAGACGATCAGACCGGCAAGTCCGCTGATGTGTCCGCCCGTGCTTCCGAAAAAGGCGGTCGCGAAAAGCCGCTGAACGGTTCCAAGGGAAATGGACAGGAGCATGTACGAGCCGCACAGAGATAGGACGGCGAGAACTGGTCGAAGGCCGACATTGACCAAGAGCATCAGCCCTGCCATCTGCGCCCGACCGGCAAAATCATCGCTGTCCTGTCTCAGCCAGGTCAGCGACCAGAGAAGCGCCGCAATCATAGCCTCAATGATGGCAGAGGCCCATGTGATGGCGGCGACGATCACGAGAAGAAAGGGTAACATCGGCAGGACGTAAGCCCATGCCGCGCCGATCAGCCACAGAGCGCCGATGGCAAACTTTGACCAGTCGAGCAACCACGCAATTGCCCCGCCAGCTCCTACGGCCTCAGAGAGCCAATTTGACGCCCCGGCGCTGGCCGCAGCTCCGGCGACAACACCGACTCCAGCGGCCGAAATCATCGCGTGTCCGGATGAGATCATTGCTCCCATCGGGTCCGCGTCCGGATCGGTGGAAACAAGCCATTCGCTAATATTGCGCGTGACCGGGCCGAGTACCTTGGTCAAAAAGTCCGCCGATTCATCCCCGGCCGCTGCGAGATCGGCGGCGCTGAGATCGACGGCGATTTGCTCGCCGGTTATCTGGTGCCGCAGACCCGCCAGAGCGGCCTTTATGGTGTTCTCAAAGCCGGACATCTTTCCCCACCGGGGAGCCGTGTTCTCGACCCTCTCCCCGGAAAGAGCGGCGGTCAGTTCCGAGAATTGGGCGAGAGATCGCCAGTAGCTTCCCGCGCTGATCCAGCCTTGTGCCTTTGCCGTATCGACGAGTTTCGAACGGGCCTCGCTTTCCAGACTTACGGCCTCCGTACGAGCAGCTTCGGAGATCACCGCATCATATGCCGCCCCTGCTGCCCGGATCACTTCAGCGACCCCGGCAGGGAGCTTTCCAGTCGATTCAGAAAGCATTGCCGTTTCCGGCGTCGCGCCTGGGTTTCGGCCATCCGCATACGCCTTGCCGTATGCGGTCGCGATTGGCCGGATCGCGCTGACGATCGTCGCGACTGCGTTTCGGCGAGCTTCTGAAAATGCCGCTCGATTGTCGGGGATCGTGAACGAAAACCGACCGCAATCCGATCCGTATGACCACGAAACTTGTTGCTGGTATCCCAAGATTCCAAGGCCGCCGACATCGCCGCGCGGATCGGGAATAGGGCTTGTGGAATTGTACCGGCCGCGTCCGACTGCGTTGCCAACCGCAGCACAAATTTCATGTTCGGCTATGTCCAGCACAAGGCCGGAGCCTCCGGAGCTGGTGGGCAAGATCGGCGTGCCATGGCCAGCGACATCCGTCACGAACCCCACCCAAACCGCGTTTGCGATGTTGATCGACACCCGCCCCACTATATCCTTAATGAGGAAATGGACCGGGGAAAAACCGCTGTTGATCGGGACGAGCAAGCCGATGCCGACGATCAGTCGCAAGGGGGTAAAAATCTTATGCCAGCGTTCCCCAAGCACCTTACCAGTGTAAGCGGATTGTACGATTCCGGAAATCGTCATGTATCCGATCAGGCCACAGGCGAAGAGCGTCAGGGCGGCGCTGAAGGTATACAGCACGGCCCCCCACGGCGAACTTGAATCATCTGGTAAGATCGCATTTAGCCAAGACCATGCAATGTCCGTGGCCGGTGGTGTCGCGAGGAGGTCGAAAGTCATCAATCGGCGCTCCTTGAAATCCACGGCGGCAGCATTTCCGGCACTACATCGACGGGGACGAAAAAAGAGCGAGGGCTGATTGGCTCCTCATCTTCCCCTTTTGGCTTCGGAGTGGGCCGCTTATCGCCGCCGCCCGATCCGTCACCGCCGCTCGTTCCCACTTCGGTATCGGCGCGAGAAGCAGGCGTTGGGTCCAGGGAGACTCTAGCTTGTTCTGACAATAGGCCAGCGCCGACAGCACGCATCCCCTCAAGGGCTTTTATGCCGGAAAGATGGTAGTAAGGCTCGCATCTGTCCGGCCATTCGTATCCAGACGCGACCAGCCTATTGAACTCTGCGCCCGATCTGACGGCGATGTCTCTCCATTGCCGAAATTGGTCGATGTGACACAGATAGGCATACAAGCTCGGATCAAAACGCTGCACCCACCTCAAGAGCAGACTTAGCTTCGGAATATCCAGCCGCCGCCAATGCGACAGCTCCCATACCAAATAGGCCTCTAGCAGCGCCGCGCCAGACACATCCGCGTTCCGAGAGCGCTGGCGAAGATCAGAGACTATCGCGCGGTCATGAGGTGCGTGGGCGAAGCGTCGAGAGACCGCGAGAAGGTCAAATTTGTTGACAAGTCCATTGAAAAAGGCCCCCGAAGGAGCCTTTGTAACGTCCGATTTGCCAGTGAAATATTCTCGGATTCTCATGTGCCTACACCCGATGTTTCGCCTATTAAACCGTGGCGGCGGTAGCGGGTGCAAGGCCGTTTTTAACGGCGAGAGATAAACGGCGAGAAATCTACTCCTTCCGGCGCAGGCATCGACATTATTAGCCTTACTTCCGGCGGCGTCAAAAGCTTCGCACCGTAGTTGGCCGCTGTCCCGTTGAGTGCATGTCCGCACTGTTTATCGGCCAAACGATCCCCGACATTCGAACGAACCCAGTCCTTGGCGTTGTGCCGTAGGCTGTGAAAAACCTGTCTCTGCCTCATGTGAATGCCGAGCCCATGCATGTCATTAGACATCTGCTTTTGAGCTGCGTCCGCTGGGTCTTCCGCACTGTGAAAACGATCAAAGACAAAACCAGTTTTCGTCTTGCATGTCTTCATGTACTCGACAAAGCCCGTTTCTCGCAGCAACGGATGTATTGCCACGATCCTCTTCGAAGCCTTGGTTTTTACCGGCCTATCCACTTCTTGCCCGTCGATCCAAAGTGGAAGGCGAAGGTCAAGTACCTCGTTTCCTTCAACATCCACGATGTCGGCCTTCTGCAGGTAAACGAGCTCGGCGAGCCGCATTCCCGTCAGTAGCCCAACAAGAGGTAGCCAGACTTTGTGTGGCTTCCTGATCAATGCGCTTTCGCTTGCCGAACGCAGCCAAAGATTGACGGACGTCAAGAGCAAGGGGTCACGGTCGATAGCCTCTTCAGCCTCTGTTGGCATTGTGACCTTATACGCCCCCATATCGCGAAGGCCTGGCACCCCGGCCGCCACTCGCGACCAGATATTTTTCACTTCAGAAAGATAGCTGCCGACGGTTGTTTCGGACAGGCATCGCCGACGCTGATCCGCAGGCAACTTCGAGTTCGCCTCACCCATTTCTTTCAAAGTCATTCCTTTGAAAGATTTGATTTTCGAGCGATTCGCAGGCACGCGAGCGAGAATGGTCGCAAAATCCTGCATGTGGATCGGCAGGTAGTACCGGAGTGGCTTGTCGCCAATCACCTCCAAAAAAGCCGTAAACGCTGTTTCCAAGCGCTCCTCATAGCGCGTGCCGTCCTTATCGTCTGGGTTCAGCGCGGCTTTTCTGGCATCGAGAATCGATCGCCCAGCTACGCTCAAAAGCGTTGTTGGCTTGAAAGCCCTTTCGTCGCACTCGTGTTCGGAGTCAGCCTCAACCGCTATCGGGGGAGCCGGAGCGGCGATTTGGTGCTCAATTCTCCCAAGCAAGCTTACGACGCTTTCATACGTTGCCCGTTCGGCCTCCCAGGCAACCGCATCGCTGGAAAGCGCGCCGGAGATTTTGCCTAACCGATCGCGAAATAATTCGATCTCGCGCTTCCGAGCGATGGCGACCTGTTCTTCCCGACGAAGGGCCGGGAGAAAATCAACATCACCTTCTTCTATCGCGTCCGCTATTCGCGACATGGCGCGCAGCTCGCCGAGACCAGCACCGAAGCGCTCTCGATCCAAGGATTTCAATTCTTGGGCCAGCGTTGACAGACTTTTCAAAAGGATTTCTCTCGTCATCGTCGGACTTTCCATCAGGCGCAGGCTTTCCGCCGCGAGCAGAAAAGCCCTTTTTTTCGCTGTTGCGGCAGATATCGGCCCTAGATTCACTCTGAGGGGCGAGGTGCCGAACCTGATCTTGAGACTAGAAGGAATTCTTTGTTGAAAGGTGAATCCCCCACTGCGCTTCCATAAGTACATTTCACGCCTTTTCCCTTCTAGCTCAGATGGGTACGGCGATGTGTACGCTGATGTGTACAGAGGACGCAGAGACCGCTAAAAAGCCCTGTATTTTCAAGGCTTTTGGTCGATGGTGGGCCCGGAGGGACTCGAACCCCCAACCAAGCGGTTATGAGCCGCCGGCTCTAACCATTGAGCTACAGGCCCTCACGTGGCTTTGCCTCGCGGGCAGCGGGGCAATGGTTCCCCGGTGCGATTTCGCTCTAACGTAATTCGGATGCAGCGACAAGACGCTGCCGCAATAGCTTCACAATCAATCGGCAAAGAGTGAGGTGAAATGGCGACAACCAAGGAGTGAAAAAATGGCGCTGCGGACTATCAGGAACTTGGCTTTCGGCGTGCTGATCGGCATGCCGGCCGCGCTTGCGGGGGCTTCGGCTTCGGCGGCGGACGAATCGAAGCCGCGCGAGCCGGTGATCATGGTCTCGGGCGAGGGCCAGTCGGCGGTGGCGCCGGATATGGCTGTGCTCAACCTTGCCGTCGTCAAACAGGCGAAGACGGCGCGCGAAGCGCTTGACGAGAACAACAAGGCGATGGCGAGCGTCCTGGCAGCGCTGAAGAAGGGCGGGATTGCCGACAAGGATCTGCAGACATCGGGCTTTTCGGTGCAGCCGCAGTATAACTATCCGCAGAACACCGATGGCCAGCCGAAACCGCCGGAGCTGATCGGCTACCAGGTTTCGAACGGGCTGACGGTGCGCGTGCGCGATCTTGGCGAGCTGGGCGGCATCATCGACCAGGCCGTGACGCTCGGCATCAACCAGGGCGGTGACATCCAGTTCACCAACGACAAGCCGGAGGCAGTGATCGAGGCGGCTCGCAAGGATGCCGTTGCGGCGGCGATCAAGAAGGCAAAGACGCTGACGGAGGCTGCCGGCGTGAAGCTCGGCCGCATCATCGAGATCAGCGAAAACAACGTTCGGCCCCTGCCGCAGCCGGCCTATCGCGCGGCGATGATGAAGGAGGCGAGCGACGCTTCCGTGCCGGTCCAGGGCGGTGAAAACACCTATAATGTTACGGTCAACGTGACCTTCGCGCTCGAACAGTAAGCTCAAATCTCCACTTCAAAGTGAAAAAAAAAGCCATTGATGTCCTAAGCGATATCAATGGCTTATCCGTTTCAAGGCACCCGTTGGCAGCCCGGCGGGCATAAATCGCTTTATCACGCGAGTGTTACACTATAAAATCGATCGTGTTATTCGGTCCGGAGAGAACCCCTGGGGTTCTGTGTGTCCTGCTTCGATCCCGGCCGATGAGGAGGAACTGGCTTAATCCACGAGAGGAGACAGACATGACGAATGCCTTGCCGCCACTTCACAACGGACACGCGCCGATCACCCTTCAGGAACTCTTCCGCGAAGCGCTCTATGCCTTCGAGGAATGGGATACGGAACTTACCGAACCGATCGTCACGTTCGAAGGCCGGGTCATCCCGATCAGTCTCGTCTTCGAAGCCATGCGCGAATGCGACGATATCGTGCCGATGAACATTGTCGGCGCCGTTACCGAAAGACTAACCAAACCCTGGGAAGGCGAGGGTCCGCTCGATCAGATGAGCTTCTCGACGGCCGCCCGCGTCATGCGCGTGCTGGTGCGCAAGCGCCTTCTTGCCAATGGCGGCGCCGATATCGTCGCCGTCACCAGCCGCACGGCCGAACGCAAACCGCCCGAATGAGCCTTGAGGGATCGCGGCCGGACCGCGGTCCCCACCCGGCAGGGAACCGGTCTCACTTCCAATCGTTGAAGACAGATACGAAGGATGTGAGCCCCATGCTAAAATCAATCATACGCGAAATCATGGGTCCGGCGCCGCGTGCGCCCGTTTCGCCGGACTGTCTCAAACCGTTCATCGGTTACAAACGGCTGCTCATCATATTCGCGGATGCGGATGACGATCGCGCGACCGTTCAGGACGAGCTGCTGCGCACCTCGCATCTGCGGTTCATCGAGGAGGATATCGAGGTGTTCAGCATTGCCGGCGGCGGGGTGTTCCCGCTTTTCGAAGGCTCCTACGAGCTCGATGCCGACGACATCCGCGACGGCCTCGAAGGACCGCGGCCTGGCGAGTTCGGGCTCGTGCTGCTCGATCGCGACGGCAAGGTGAAGCTGCGTTCCAGCGAACCCATGCAGCCGGCGGAAATCATCGGGGCGCTGTCGTCGATGCCGCATTGATCGCAGGTATCACCACGATTTTGCTTTACTTTTCGGCTCCGCATGCGGATGTTTTCTGCCGTCCGATTGCAGAAGAGGAGTGGGGCTATGACCATCGAGGAGGATCTCGGCCGGATCGCGGAGCAAGAAAAGGTGCTGAGTTTCGATACCTTCGACCTTGCGACCGCCTGGCAGCTCGGCAAGCTGCTGCAGGAACTTTCGACCGAACGCGGCCTCGGCGTGGCAATCGACGTAACACTCCACTCAATGCCGGCCTTTTATGCGGCACTTCCCGGTGCAACACCCGACAACGTCCAGTGGGTGCGTCGCAAGCGCAACATGGTGCTCCGCTATTTCAAGAGCAGCTATGCGTGCGGCCTGAAGCTGCAGAAAGACGGCAAGACGGTCGAGGACAACGGGCTTTCTGGTGCCGACTACGCGCCGCACGGCGGCAGTTTCCCGATCAACGTCAAAGGGACCGGCTGCATCGGCGCCGTCACGGTTTCCGGCCTGCCGCAACGCGACGACCACAATCTCGTCGTCGAGGCGCTATCGCTGATGCTGGCGAAGGATTTGGATTCCTTGCGGTTGAGCTGAGGGATTTAACTGTGGGGCGCACCTACCGGCCTTGCGCCCGCCACTTGCTTTAAATCCTCCCGCCGACTTCGATAATCCCCTTGGTCAGGCTGCCGGCCGCCGGGAAGAGCGGAATGAGGCAGGCCTGGAGGGCATGGTAGATATCGCCCTTGCCGGGAAAGAGGCTGTGGGAGGGAACGAGGTCTTCCGTCAGCTCTTCGTGCCAGCCGCCGTTCTCGTGGTCTATGAAGGCGCGTTCGATGACATTCCAGATCTTGCGGTAGCTTTGCTCGTGGAAGTCGCTCGGCAGGTGCTCGTTGAGGAAGTGGGCGGCGGCGGCACCCTCGCAGGCCGGCCACCAGAGCTTGTTGCGCTTGGCGGGCTTATCGTCCCAATCGAGCGTATAGAAGAAGCCGCCTTTCCTGCTGTCCCAGCCGAGCGCCATGGACTGCGAGAAGAGGCCCTTTGCCGCGTCCGGCATCCAGTCGTGGCGCTTGCCGCCGAGCGACCAGAGCTGCAGGATGAGGCGAGCCCATTCCAGCCAGTGGCCGGGCGTGGTGCCGGCGGGACGGAACATTTCGTTCGGATGATAGTAATTCTTGTCGAGGGCCCAATCGGCGCTGAAATGTTCCGCAACGCGCCAGCCGACGGAACCGGCCGCGCGGAGGATGACGAGATCGGCAATGCTTTCGGCCTTGGCGAGATAGTCCTTGTCGCCGGTGGCCTCGAAGGCGGCCATCAGCGCTTCGGTCAGATGCATGTTGGAGTTCTGACCGCGATAGGCGCCGCCGTCGAGCGGCCGCCAGTCGGCGGTGAATTCCTCGGCGATGGCGCCGTGTTGCGCCTCCCAAAACTTCGTGTTTAGGATTTCCGTGATGTCGGCCAGCATGCCGTCGGCCAGCGGATGGCCGATCGTCTTGGCGGAAGAGGCGGCGAGCAATACGAAGGCGTGGCCGTAGCCCTGCTTGTTGGAATCAACCGGGCCGCTGTCATTCAGCGACCAGAAATAACCGCCGTTCTTCTTGTCGCGATGATGGTTCCAGAGATAGTCCATGCCATGATCGACGACGCCGGCGGCACCCGGACGGCCGAGAAGGACGCCGACCGAGAAGCAATGGACTGCGCGCGATGCGATATGGATGCTGCGAACCTGTCCCTCCGCATCAAGCGGCTTGCCATGATCGTCGAGATCGTAGAAACCGCCTTTGGGATTGATAGAATTGTGCTGGAAGAAATCGAAAAGGCCGTTCGCCTGGGCAAGAAGCCAGTTCCGGTGATAGGCACGGGCGCTCCAGTTTCCGAGCCCGGTGCCGCCGATTGCAGGTGCCATGTTACTCCTCCCATTTCGTGCACAACGCCTTGCGAAAAGGCCTATATAGGGCACGCTCGAGTCTGTCACCCGCCAAGCCTTGCAAAGCATTAAACGCCAGGCATATATTGACATAAAGATATCTTTATGTGATTTGGTCACTTTGGTCTTTAACGACGTCAAGGAGTCCGCCCGTGTTCGACAATCTTTTCGGTCCCGAAGGGGCAAAACGCGACGGCAGCGAAGTCTTTGCAGCTCTGCGGAAAGCCGCAAGCGAGCGAATCCTCGTTCTTGACGGCGCCATGGGCACGCAGATCCAGGGCCTTGGCTACGATGAGGACCAGTTCCGGGGCGAGCGCTTCATCGGCTGCGCCTGTCACCAGAAGGGCAATAACGACCTTCTGATCCTGACGCAGCCGCAGGCGCTTGAGGAAATCCACTACAAATACGCCAAGGCCGGCGCGGATATTCTCGAAACCAATACCTTCTCCTCGACCCGCATCGCGCAAGCCGATTATCAGATGGAAGGCGAAGTCTACGCGCTGAACAAGGAGGGCGCCGAGATCGTGCGCCGCGCGGCGATCCGAGCCGAGCGCGAGGATGGCCGCCGCCGTTTCGTCGCCGGCGCCATCGGCCCTACGAACCGTACCGCCTCGATTTCGCCTGACGTCAACAATCCGGGTTTCCGTGCGATCAGCTTCGATGAACTGCGCATCGCCTATGGCGAGCAGATCGACGGCCTCATCGATGGCGGCGCCGACATCATCCTCATCGAGACCATTTTCGACACGCTGAACGCCAAGGCGGCGATCTTTGCCTGCGAGGAGCGGTTCGAAGCGAAGGGCATCCGCCTGCCGGTGATGATCTCCGGCACGATCACCGACCTTTCCGGCCGCACGCTGTCCGGCCAGACGCCATCGGCCTTCTGGAATTCGGTGCGTCACGCCAATCCATTTACGATCGGTCTCAACTGCGCGCTCGGCGCCAATGCGATGCGTCCGCACCTGCAGGAGCTTTCGGGCGTTGCCGACGTCTTCGTCTGCGCCTATCCGAATGCCGGCCTGCCGAACGAATTCGGCCAGTACGACGAAACGCCGGAGCTGATGGCCGCACAGATCGACAGCTTCGCGCGCGAGGGCCTCGTCAATATCGTCGGCGGCTGCTGCGGCTCGACGCCGGAGCATATCCACGCGATCGCCGAAACGGTCGCCAAGTACAAGCCACGGCCGATCCCGGAGCACCGGCCGTTCATGTCGCTTTCCGGCCTCGAGCCCTTCGAGCTGACCAAGGATATCCCATTCGTCAATGTCGGCGAGCGCACCAACGTCACCGGTTCGGCCCGCTTCCGCAAGCTGATCACCAATGCCGACTACAATGCGGCGCTCGATGTGGCGCGCGATCAGGTCGAAAACGGCGCTCAGGTTATCGACATCAACATGGACGAGGGCCTGATCGATTCGGAAAAGGCGATGGTCGAGTTCCTGCATCTGATTGCCGCCGAGCCGGATATTGCCCGCGTGCCGGTGATGATCGATTCGTCGAAGTTCTCGATCATCGAGTCGGGCCTGAAATGCGTCCAGGGCAAGCCGATCGTCAATTCGATCTCGCTGAAGGAAGGCGAGGAGAATTTCCTTGCCCAGGCGAAGCTGCTGCACCGCTATGGTGCCGCCGTCGTCGTCATGGCCTTCGACGAGACGGGGCAGGCGGATTCTTACAAGCGCAAGGTGGAAATCTGCACGCGCGCCTATAAGCTGTTGACCGAGAAGGCGGGCTTTCCGCCTGAAGACATCATCTTCGATCCCAACATCTTCGCGGTCGCGACCGGCATCGAGGAGCACAACAACTACGGCGTCGATTTCATCGAGGCGACGCGCACGATCCGTCAGCGTATGCCGCTGGTGCACATTTCCGGCGGCGTTTCCAACCTCTCGTTCTCGTTCCGTGGCAACGAGCCGGTGCGCGAGGCGATGCATGCCGTATTCCTCTACCACGCCATCCAGGCGGGTATGGACATGGGCATCGTCAATGCCGGCCAGCTCGCGGTCTACGACCAGATAGATCCGGAACTGCGCGAGGCCTGCGAGGACGTCGTTTTGAACCGCCGTCCGGATGGTACCGAGCGCCTGCTCGAGGTCGCCGAACGTTTCCGCGGTTCAGGGACCAAGGAAGCCAGGGTTCAGGATCTTTCCTGGCGCGAATGGACGGTCGAGAAGCGTCTTGAACACGCGCTGGTCAACGGCATCACCGAATATATCGAGGCCGATACCGAGGAGGCCCGCCAGAAGGCGGCGCGTCCGCTGCATGTCATCGAGGGCCCGCTGATGGCCGGCATGAACGTGGTCGGCGATCTCTTCGGCTCGGGCAAGATGTTCCTGCCGCAGGTCGTCAAGTCGGCGCGCGTCATGAAGCAGGCGGTCGCCGTGCTGCTGCCTTACATGGAAGAGGAAAAGCGCCTGAACGGCGGCGATGAGAGGAAGACTGCCGGCAAGATCCTGATGGCGACCGTCAAGGGCGATGTGCACGATATCGGCAAGAACATCGTCGGCGTCGTACTTGCCTGCAACAATTACGAGATCATCGACCTCGGCGTGATGGTGCCGGCGACGAAAATCCTCGAGACGGCGGTGGCCGAGAAGGTCGATGTCATCGGCCTTTCAGGTCTCATTACGCCTTCGCTTGACGAGATGGTGCATGTGGCAGCCGAAATGGAACGTGAGGGCTTCGATATCCCGCTGCTGATCGGCGGCGCGACGACGAGCCGCGTTCATACGGCTGTGAAGATCCATCCGGGCTACAACAAGGGCCAGACGGTTTATGTGACGGATGCGAGCCGTGCCGTCGGCGTCGTCTCGTCCTTGCTTTCTCCGGATACGCGCCAGTCCTATATCGATGACATTCGCGGCGAATATGCCAAGGTTGCTGCCGCCCATGCGCGCAGCGAAGCGGAGAAGGTTCGCCTGCCGCTCCCTCGCGCCCGCGAGAATGCGCAGCAGGTGGATTGGGCCGCCCACAAGCCGACCAGGCCGCAGTTCATCGGCACCAAGGTGTTCGAGGACTACGATCTGGCGGAAATCGCCAAGTACATCGACTGGACGCCGTTCTTCCAGACCTGGGAATTGCGTGGCCGTTATCCCGCGATCCTTGAAGACGAGAAGCAGGGCGAAGCGGCGCGAGCGCTCTGGGTCGATGCGCAGGCGATGCTGAAGAAGGTGATCGACGAGAAGTGGTTCCGCCCGCGCGCCGTGATCGGCTTCTGGCCGGCTGGCGCTGTCGGTGACGATATCCGTCTCTTCACGGATGAGGCGCGCAACAGAGAGCTTGCAACCTTCTATACGCTCCGCCAGCAGCTTTCGAAGCGCGACGGCCGCCCGAACGTGGCGCTGTCGGATTTCGTCGCGCCGGTTTCGAGCGGTGTCGAGGATTATGTCGGCGGCTTCGTGGTGACGGCGGGTATCGAGGAAATCGCCATTGCCGAGCGCTTCGAGCGGGCGAACGACGACTACTCCTCGATCCTCGTCAAGGCGATCGCCGACCGCTTTGCGGAGGCCTTTGCCGAGCGCATGCACGAACGGGTCCGCCGTGAATACTGGGGCTATGCCAAAGACGAGACGCTCAGCAACGAGCAACTCATTACCGAGGAATATGCCGGCATCCGCCCCGCACCTGGCTATCCGGCGCAGCCCGACCACACGGAAAAGGCAACGCTCTTCCGCCTGCTCGACGCTGAGAAAGCAGCTGGCGTGAAGCTGACGGAAAGCTACGCGATGTGGCCCGGTTCTTCGGTCTCCGGCCTCTATATCGGCCACCCCGACAGCTACTATTTCGGCGTTGCCAAGGTGGAACGCGACCAGGTCGAGGACTATGCCGCGCGTAAGGGCATGGAGATTTCCGAAGTGGAACGCTGGCTCGGGCCGGTGCTCAACTACGTGCCGCGCAAGGCGGCTGAGCAGATCGACGACGCGGCGTAAGGGCGGAGCGCGCGATGTTCAGGTCGATTCAAAAAAGCCGGAAAGTGACTCGTTTTCCGGGTTTATCTATTTGAATCGAAAGACAAGTCTCGGTCACCGGCGTACCGAGGCTGTCTTGTTACCCCGCGCAAGTTCGAGGAATTTGACTTTGACCCAGCCAAAGAGGCTTGGAGGAATGAAACCGTAAGCGAATGTTCCCTCGCTGCCAGGTACTGGTGACAGTCGGCCATTCGTCGACATTGTATTCTGAGACGATGACCCAACTCGGCTCATCGTTGAGACCGATTGCCTGCTTTACTTTCAACGGTATTTCGACACCGACCGTGCTTCCGGATGGCGGTGCATGAGTGATTGGCAAGAGAACGACATAACGGGGCTGGCTGCCGCTGTCGCTTGCAGCGACGAGACATGGCGTCTGTCCTTCCCTTGATGTCTGCCAGAAAGGGCTTCACGCGACCACAGATAATCGTAACGGATGACAAGACCCGGTTCCGGTTCGGGGATCGATGCCATGCGGGTCTACAGCAATTCATCGAGATCTGAATGAGCAGGATCCATTTCAGCGCGCTCGACGGCGTCGATGACAATGGAAAAAGCGTCGGCGGTGCGGTGCGTGCGTTTCGCGGCAAGGATGTTTTACGCCTAAGCTTAGCTTGCCCCGATCGTCAGTTCTGCCACGAAATCATACGCGTCCCCACGATAGAGCGAGCGGGTGAATTCGACGGCCCGCCCCGAGCCGAGATAGGAGATACGTTCGATCGACAGGCCGGCGGCACCAACAGGGACGCCAAGGAGATGGGCGTCGGCTTCCTTCATGTTGGTGGCCGAGATGCGCTGCACCGCGCGGACGGGACGAACTTGACGCCGCTCGAGTTCGGCATAAAGCGATGTCGTCACCACGAAAGGGTCCGGCAGGAATTCGCCGGAAACACTAGCATTCTCGATCGCCAGAGGCTGATCGTCGGCAATGCGCAGGCGGCTCAGCCGCGAGACCTTGATATCAGCGGCGAGGCCGAGAATCATCATCTCGTCGGGCGAGGGGGTGTGAATGCCTTTGTGCAGCCATTCGGAGCGCGAGGTCATGCCGCGGCGGGCCATATCCTCGGTGAAGGAGGTGAGTTGGGACAGCCGCTGTTCGACCTTCGAGACCGGCTTGGCCACGAACGTGCCGGAGCCGTGGCGGCGCACGAGCAGGCCGTCCGCAACGAGTTCGTCTATCGCCTTGCGGACTGTAACGCGGCTGACGGTCGCAAACTCCGCGATGTCGCGCTCCGGCGGCAAGGCATCGCCATGGCCGAGCGTACCGGCGCGGATGGCCTCTTCAAGGGTGCGGCGCAGCTTGACATAGAGCGGGCCGCTGCCGCCGGCCTGGAGGCGCTCGGGCGAAAGGATGCTGGCGAAATCATCCGTCATGCCGCACCCTTCTGTCGCTCTTGGAGAAATTTTACTGCGAGATCGATCGCGCCCTGGAGGACGTCGCCTTTCGGCTCTGCAAGCAGTGCCCTGTGCCGCTCCGCAAGCCAGGGTCCATAGGCCTTTGCGAGGCCGCCGAGCAGGCAGATCGCCGGGCATTGCGGCCAGAGGAGGGTGTCCAGGTTCTCGCCGATCGCCGCTGCGGCGTCCTTAACGATGGCAATTGCGATCTCGTCGTCTTGGGCGGCATACTCGAAGACCAGCGGCGCATAGCGTGCGAAATCCTTGGGCTTTGCGGTATGGGCGAATTCCACGACGCGTTCGGGGTTGCCGCCGTATTCAGACATCAGCCTTGCGGTCAGCGGCGACGACGGACGCACCTTGTCGTAGGCGAGCAGGGACTTTTCCAATAGGTCGCGGCCGAGGCGCGCGCCGCTTGCCTGGTCGCCGACGACGAATCCCCAGCCGCCAATGCCGCGCAATTTGCCGTCCCGGCGTGCATTATAGACCGAGCCAGTGCCAAAGGCGCCGATGACGCCGTCGGAATCGCCAAGCGCGCCCTGAAGCGCGATCAGAGCATCGGTGACGACATGGCCGTCCGCGAAAGGCAGGGCGCGGTCGATGCGGGTTCCGTAGTCGCCGACGTTGGCTCCCGCGACGCCGACGACAGCGGAGACCTTGGAAACGGTTTCTGCAGGCAGGCCCGCATCCCGCAGAGCCTCGCGCGCTGACTCCACGATATTGAGGAGAGAGTTGTCGAGATCGGAAAGGATATTGGCAGGCCCCGCCTTGCCGCGGCCCAGAACGTTGCCCCTCCCGTCCGCAACTGCAGCACGGCAGCCAGATCCGCCTCCGTCTATGCCGATTGCAAGTTCCGTCATCGAACCTCCGAATGCCGCATTCCCTTGGTTTTACTACAATACCAAAAAAATACCATTTACCAAGTGGAATTGGCTCGAAAATTTTGCCGTTTTATCTATTTGATTTTAAATGATAAAATTTTTAAACGAAATTTGTATGCGCCAAAAGTTAAATTTGGCTGGACAATTGGTATTTTTTTGGACTTAATTCCGGAAAAGGGAACAGCACCTAGAGGCAGATAGAAACCGGCGCTAAAATGATCTGCTGGTGTCTTAAGAAAGATCGCATCACGATTGCCGCTTCAGGGCGCGCGCTTCATGGGAGATCAGACCGCCGCAGCTTTTTCCTTTCGAGAATATCGCGCCCAGTTCAGCGTATTGGGAGGGCGCATACTGGCCGGGGGCGTCTTTGCTTTCCGGGTCCGTCGAGCTTCCGGGGCCGGCAGTTGCTGGCGGCCCCACCAAGGTGGCGTTGGGTGTAAACCTCAGGCACGCCAACTGCTTGTACCAGAACCAAGATAGCGCCTTGCGGCGCTTAAAACAGGAGAGGGAAATGAAAAACACTGCTCTGAAAAGCCTGCTGCTTGCCTCCAGTCTGCTCACGTCTGCTGGCTTTGCCTATGCTGCGGACGTCACGCTGACGATCGAAAGCTGGCGTAACGACGACCTGCAGATCTGGCAGGAAAAGATCATTCCGGCCTTCGAAGCCAAGAACCCGGGCATCAAGCTCGTCTTCTCGCCGACTGCTCCGACGGAATACAACGCTTCACTGAACGCAAAGCTCGATGCCGGCTCTGCAGGCGACATCATCACCTGCCGTCCGTTCGACGCGTCGCTCGAACTCTTCAACAAGAAGCAGCTTGCCGATCTCACCAGCCTGCCAGGCATGGAAAACTTCACGCCGGTTGCGAAGGCTGCCTGGTCGACCGACGACGGCAAGTCCACCTTCTGCGTACCGATGGCTTCGGTCATCCACGGCTTCATCTACAACAAGGATGCCTTCGAAAAGCTCGGCATCGCCGTTCCGAAGACGCAGGACGAGTTCTACGCCGCTCTCGAAAAGATCAAGGCGGACGGCACCTACATTCCGATGGCAATGGGTACGAAGGACCTCTGGGAGGCCGCGACCATGGGCTACCAGAACATCGGCCCGAACTATTGGAAGGGCGAAGAGGGCCGCATGGCCTTGATCGAAGGCAAGAAGAAGCTGACGGATGCCGAGTGGGTCGAGCCCCTTAAGGAACTTGCCAAGTGGAAGCCTTATCTCGGCGATGGCTTCGAAGCGCAGACCTATTCCGACAGCCAGAACCTCTTCACGCTCGGCCGTGCGGCGATCTACCCGGCTGGTTCCTGGGAAATTTCGCTGTTCAACAGCCAGGCGCAGTTCAAGATGGGCGCATTCCCGCCGCCGGTTCCGAAGGCTGGCGACACCGGCTACATCTCCGACCATCCGGACATCGGCGTCGGTCTCAATACGAAGAGCGCGCATGCCGAAGAAGCCAAGAAGTTCCTGAGCTGGGTTGCCTCCTCCGAATTCGCAGACATCTACGCGAACTCGCTGCCGGGCTTCTTCAGCCTGAACTCCAACCCGGTGAAGATGAGCGATCCGTTAGCACAGGAATTCGTTTCCTGGCGCGGCCCGTACGAGTCGACCGTCCGCTCGACCTACCAGATCCTGTCGCGCGGTACGCCGAACCTGGAAAACGAAACCTGGGTCGAATCGGCCAATGTCATCAACGGCACCGACACGCCGGAAGTGGCTGCCGAAAAGCTCCAGAAGGGTCTCGACGGCTGGTACAAGCCGGGCAAGTAAGCCGGCGTCGATTAGGCAGGGCGGCGATTTCGCCGCCCTCATTCCTGTGCTCGTCACAGGAAGCCAGCCACGCGAAGTCTTTCGCGTGAGAAGAGTCTCCCGTGCCGCCAACGCGGCGCAACTGGATCCCTGTGTGAACCCCGGACATAAACCCGAGGACAGGGACGAGGGGAGAGAACGAAGCAAAGCGAGCCAGAACAATGACCGATCTGACAGCGGAAACCGCGATACCGATCAGGCGCCCGGTGCGCTGGCATATCGGCGTCTTTCTTCTCCCGGCAATCATCGTCTATTCGGCGATCATGGTCCTGCCGCTGATCGAAACGCTCAGGCTTTCGTTCTACAACATCGTCGACGGCACGCCCGCCTTCGTCGGCCTTGCGAACTACAAGGTGCTGTTCGGCGATCCGCGCTGGGCGCATGATTTCTGGAATGCGCTTGTCAACAACCTGATCTTTTTCGCCATTCATATGTGCGTGCAGAATCCGATCGGCGTTGCGCTTGCAGCGCTTCTGTCCACGCCGCGGCTGCGTTTCGTCGCCTTCTACCGCACGGCGATGTTCCTGCCGACGCTCTTGTCGTTCGTGATCGTCGGCTTCATCTGGAAGCTGATCCTCTCGCCGATCTGGGGTGTCGCACCATGGCTGATGAGCCTTGTCGGCATGAAGTCCTTCTTCGCGCCCTGGCTCGGCCAGTCCGGTCCGGCGCTGGTCGCCGTGTCGCTGATCTCCAACTGGCAATATATCGGTATCCCGATGATGCTGATCTATGCGGCGCTGCTCAGCATTCCCGAAGAGGTGATCGAGGCTGCGGAATGCGATGGCATCACCGGCTGGGCACAGTTCTGGAAGATCAAGCTGCCGCTCATCCTGCCGGCGATCGGCATCATTTCGATCCTGACCTTCGTCGGTAATTTCAACGCTTTCGACTTGATCTACACCGTACAGGGCGCGCTTGCCGGTCCCAATATGTCAACCGATATCCTGGGAACGCTGCTTTACCGCACCTTCTTCGGCTTCCAGTTGCAGCTCGGCGACCGCTCCATGGGCGCGACGATCGCGACGGTGATGTTCCTGATCATCCTCGCCGGCGTCTCTTTCTATCTTTTCGCAATCCAGCGGCGCATGCGCCGGTATCAATTCTAAGGAGCGTGGTCCATGTCCAATAGAGCACGCACGTCCCCCCTCCGCGCCGGCCTCGTGCATTTGGCTTTGATCGGCTATACGCTCGTCGCCATCTTTCCGGTGTTTCTGACGATCATCAACTCGTTCAAGGACCGCAACGCGATCTTCCGCTCGCCGCTGCAGGTGCCGACGCCCTCGACCTTCAGCCTTGTCGGGTATCAGACGGTGCTGGGGCAGGGCGATTTCGCAACCTATTTCCAGAACAGCTTCATCGTGACGGTTGTTTCGATCTTCTTCGTGTTGCTGTTCGGTGCGATGGCGGCCTTCGCGCTTTCCGAATACCGCTTCCGCGGCAACACGCTCTTGGGCCTCTACATGGCGATCGGAATCATGATCCCGATCCGTCTCGGCACGGTGGCTATCCTGCAGGGCATGGTGGCCGCCGGCCTCGTCAATACGCTGACGGCGCTGGTTCTCGTCTATACCGCGCAGGGCATCCCGTTGGCGATCTTCATCCTGTCGGAATTCATGCGCACGGTTTCGGACGACCTGAAGAATGCCGGGCGCATCGACGGGTTGTCTGAATATGCAATCTTCTTCCGGCTCGTGCTGCCGCTCGTGCGCCCGGCAATGGCGACAGTCGCGGTTTTCACGATGATCCCGATCTGGAACGATTTGTGGTTCCCGCTGATCCTGGCGCCGTCTGAATCCACCAAGACCGTCACGCTCGGCTCGCAGATATTTATCGGCCAATTCGTGACCAACTGGAACGCCGTTCTGGCAGCACTTTCGCTGGCGATCCTGCCGATCCTCGTGCTTTACGTCATCTTCTCGCGGCAACTGATCCGCGGCATCACGTCCGGAGCAGTGAAATGACCGTTTCGCAGAAGCCGGTCCGCGTTCTCGTCGCGGGGCTCGGCAATATGGGCCGCAGCCATGCGCTTGCCTATCACAACAATCCGGGCTTCGAGATCGCCGGTCTCGTCAACCGTTCGAGGCCGACGTTGCCGGAGGAGCTTGAGGGCTACACGATCCATCCGGATTTCGAGACGGCGCTGGCCGAACTGAAGCCCGATCTCTGCGCCATCTGCACCTATTCCGACAGCCATGCCGATTATGCAGTCGCCGCGTTCGAGGCGCGCTGCGATGTCTTCGTGGAGAAGCCGCTGGCAACGACTGTTGCTGACGCCGAGCGCGTCGTAGCGGCTGCGAAGAAATCCGGACGAAAGCTGGTGATCGGCTACATTCTTCGCCATCATCCGTCCTGGACGAAGCTGATCGAGGAAGCGCGGAAGCTTGGCGGACCCTACGTCTTCCGCATGAACCTCAATCAGCAGTCTAGCGGCCCGACTTGGGAGACGCACAAATCGCTGATGCAGACGACATCGCCGATCGTGGATTGCGGCGTTCACTACGTAGACGTCATGTGCCAGATCACCGACGCGAAGCCGGTCGAGGTGCGCGGCATGGGCTTGCGGCTTTCCGACGAGATCGCGCCGGATATGTACAATTACGGCCATCTGCAGGTGATCTTCGAAGATGGCTCCGTCGGCTGGTACGAAGCCGGCTGGGGGCCGATGATCTCGGAGACGGCCTTCTTCGTGAAGGATGTCATGTCCCCGAAGGGTGCCGTTTCCATCGTCATGGATCCGAACGCGAAATCGGATGATATCGACACGCACACCAAGACCTCCGTTATCCGGCTCCATAGCGCCGAGACCGGGCCGGACGGTAAGTTCATTACGCCGGATCAGGACATGACGATGGCCGGCGAACCGGGCCATCAGGAGCTCTGCGACCGTGAGCAGGCCTTCGTGCTGAAGGCCATTCGCGAGGACATCGACCTCAATCGCCACATGGCAGACGCCGTCGCGTCGCTGCGCATCTGCCTCGCCGCCGATGAGAGCGTGCGCACCGGGCAACCGGTCAAACTGTAAGGGAACGACTAGTGGGATCGCTTCAACTCAAATCCATCCGCAAGACCTATGGCACGCATGAAGTGCTGAAGGGCATCGACCTTGAGGTCAAGGACGGCGAATTCGTCATTTTCGTCGGGCCGTCTGGCTGCGGAAAATCGACCCTGCTGCGCAGCATCGCCGGCCTCGAGGACGTGACGTCCGGCACCGTTCTCATCAACGGCAAGGACGAAACCTTGACGCCGCCTGCCAAGCGCGGCATCGCGATGGTCTTCCAATCCTACGCCCTCTATCCCCACCTGACCGTAAAGGACAATATGGGTCTTGGCCTGAAGCAGGCGGGAATGCCGAAGGACCAGATCGAGACGCGCGTCGACAAGGCATCGTCAATGTTGTCGCTGGAGCCCTACTTGGCGCGCCGTCCGGCCGAACTCTCCGGCGGCCAGCGCCAGCGCGTTGCGATCGGCCGCGCCATCGTGCGCGAACCGGAACTCTTCCTCTTCGACGAGCCGCTGTCGAACCTCGATGCGGCGTTGCGCGTCCAGACACGACTCGAGATTGCCCGGTTGCACCGCAGCCTGAAGGCGACGATGATCTACGTCACCCACGATCAGGTCGAGGCGATGACGCTGGCCGACAAGATCGTCGTGCTGAACGCCGGTGCGATCGAGCAGGTCGGATCGCCGATGGAACTCTACAACCGTCCGGCCAACGTCTTCGTCGCAGGCTTCATCGGCTCGCCGATGATGAACTTGATTCCGGCAGAAAAGCTCGGCGACGGGGAGGCGAAGACGATCGGCGTTCGTCCCGAGCATTTGACGCTTTCGCGCGAGCAGGGGACCTGGAAGGCGAAAATCGTCCATGTCGAACATCTCGGTGCCGACACGATCGTCTATCTTGAGTCCGACCAATGCGGCCTGCTGACGGCGCGCCTCTTCGGCGAACACCAGTACGAGCCCGACGAGATCGTCTACGCGACGCCGGACAAGGCGCATATGCATCGCTTTGATGGGAACGAGCAGGCGATCCGTTAGGGCTTTTTCATACGGTTATACTCAGCTCATCCGAGGACGGGCCGCATGAAGCTTCGTTCATAGCTGATGATGCTGCGGTTGTGGCGGTCAAGCTCGAAGGCCGCCTGGCATTCGGGGTCTGTCGCCATGCGCGTGCGATAATCCTCGTAGGCGGCAAGGCTCGGGAACGAAAAGAGGGCAACGGCAATGTTGTTGGCGCCTTCCGACGGCAGGAAGTAGCCGTGATGAGTGCCGCCCATCCGATTGACGATCGGAATCCAGAGCCGGGCGTATTCCTCGAATTCCGCGACCTTGTAAGGGTCGAGGACGTAGCGCAAATGGCAGGTAATCATTGAAATATCCTCGAATGATGATTTGCCGGGCAAACTGCCGTCCGGCCGTTGGGGATGTGGCTTACGAGCTTGCCGCAAGCCGCTCGGTGAGTTCCTCGATGCCGACTTCGGCTTCGATGCTGTCGCCCTTGGCCATCAGGTAAAGCCCGAGAACAAAGGCGAGCGCTGCGATGAAGAGCAGGTAATAGGCATGCGCCATCGGGTTGATCGGCAGAAGCGAAGCCACTGCGAGCGGCGTAAGGCCGCCGAAAATCGCGTAGGAGACGTTGTATGAAAATGAGAGGCCCGTGAAGCGGACGCGGGCCGGGAAAGCCCGGACCATCACATAGGGCACGGCGCCAACCATGCCGACGGCAAGGCCCATGATCGCGTACAGCACGAAGAGTATGGTCAGCGAGACGGCGGCATAGGTGTAGAACGCGAAGGTCGCGACGCCGAAGAAGATGCTTGTGACGGTGAAGAACCTGCCGGAGCCGATCCGGTCGACGATCGCGCCGGCGGCTGCCGTGCCGAAGATCAAAAACAGCGTGCCGAAGCTTGTCGCGGCAAGTGATTGCTGGGCGGTATAGCCGTAAAGCTTCTGCAGGAAGGTCGCGGTCATCAGCGTCGTAACGACGATGCCTGCCGACAGGATCCATGTCAGCAGCATCGAGATGACCACGCCGCGCGGATGATCGCGGAGAACCGCCTTCAGCGGCAGTTCCGGCACCAGCGAACGGCTCCGCGTCATTTCGGCGAAGATCGGCGTTTCCCGCAGCCAGCGGCGGAGATAGACGGCGACGAGGCCGAAGACGCCGCCGATGAAGAAGGGGATGCGCCAGGCATAGGCAGCGACATCCTCCGGCGTGAAGATCGAATTGATGATCGTCGCGATGAAGGAACCCAGCAGGATGCCGAGCGTCAGGCCAGAGCAGAGGAAGCCGCAGGCAAAGCCGACGCGGCGGAAGGGGACGTGTTCGGCGACGAAGGTCCAGGCGCCCGGTACTTCACCGCCGATTGCGGCACCCTGCAGCATGCGCATCAGGATCAACAGGACGGGAGCGGCGACCCCGATCGAGGCATAGGTCGGCATGGCCGCCATGCCGAGGGTCGAAAGCGCCATGAGCAGGATCGAGAAGGCGAAGACGCGCTTGCGGCCGAAGCGGTCGCCGAAATGCGCGAGCACGATACCGCCAAGCGGACGGACGAGATAGCCGGCGGCGAAGATGCCGAACGTCTGGATCGTTACCAGCCAATCCGGCATGTCCGGCGGAAAAAACAGGTGGCCGATGACGGTGGCAAAGAACACGAAGATGATGAAGTCGTAGAATTCCAGCGCGCCGCCGAGAGCCGAAAGGCCGAGCGTGCGGAAATCCTGGGATGTGAGACGGCGAGGGGCCGCGGCGGGCGTCGTGGTGGGAGACATGAGGCTGCGCCTTTTGATGGACGGGGATCGTTGGGTCCATGCGGCATGGCGCCCGTCAGTTCAAGCGCTTTTTACTGATGGCGGCATCACGATTGTTGAAGATGTTTGGAAATGAAGGAGGCGCGACGCATCGGAAGGGAATATCAGTTAGCGCTCAGTGGCTAAGCAATCTCTGATCTTCCGGTGACGCTGGGTTCACCCAGATCCGGCGCGCGGTCCGGATACGGGCGCTCGGTCGGCATCCCTACTCGACGTGCCAAATCCTCCCGAAACGCGCCGGAATCGAAGTAAGCCTCGCCAACCAAGCCTTCGCCGAGCAGACTTTCGGCTCGCACGATCAATCGCGGACGACGAGCAGGTCGGCGGCCATGAAGCGGAGCGTGACGGTTTCGCCAGACTGCGGCGGGGTGAGGCCCGGGCTGTTGAACATATCGAAGGAAATGACGTTGCCGCCGACGTTCATGCGGGTGCGAATGACGGAGCCGAGGAAGTGGGCGGAGATGACCTGGCCGGTCAGCGCCGTATCGCTCTTGACGCTGTCGGAAAGAGAGCCCGCTTCCGGACGAAGCGCCAACGAGACGATGTCGCCTGCCTTGTAGGCTGCGAGCGACTGCTTGAGCGTCACGCCCTGGTCGCCGATCTGGATGCGGTTCGCCGCCGGATCGATGACCTGTGCTTCAATCATGTTCAGCGTGCCGACGAAGGAGGCGACGAAACGGGTCGCGGGCGTATTGTAGACCTCGAAAGGTGTGCCGATCTGATCCGCCTTGCCGCCGTTCATGACGACGATACGGTCGGAGATCGAGAGCGCCTCTTCCTGGTCGTGCGTCACGAAGATGGTGGTGATGCCGAGCTTCTGCTGGATGAGGCGGATTTCTTCGCGCAGCGAGACGCGGATCTTCGCATCGAGCGCGGAAAGCGGCTCGTCGAGCAGCAGAACTTGCGGCTTGACCGCGAGCGCACGGGCAAGCGCCACGCGCTGCTGCTGGCCGCCGGACATCTGGTAGGGGAAGCGATCTGCGAGGTGATCGAGGCGGATGAGGCCCAGCATCTCCTTCACGCGCGCATCGATATCGGCCTTCGGCATGCCCGCGACCTTGAGGCCGAAGGCGACGTTGTCGTGCACGCTCATGTTCGGGAACAGCGCGTAGGCCTGAAAGACCATGCCGATGTTGCGCTGATTCGGCTTCAGCGGGCGCTGATCCTTGCCGTTGATGAAGAGGCTGCCGCCAGTCGGCGTTTCGAAGCCGGCGATCATGCGCAGCACCGTGGTCTTGCCGCAGCCCGATGGCCCGAGGAAGGAGACGAATTCGCCCTTTTCGATGCTCATGTTGAAATTATGGACGACCTGAACCTGGCCGAAGGACTTCTGAAGATTGGTCAGCGTGAGGAATGACATGGCCAGTTACCTTGCGGGGGCGGATTTTTGGAAGCGGGAGATGAGGTTCAGCAGACCCATGCAGAGCCATGTGATCGAGAAGGCGATGACGGCGAGCGCCGACGGCTCGTAAGCCTTGTTGGCGCCGACGAGCTGTAGGTACGGCCCGAAGGCCGGCCGGTTGAGGAGTGCCGCCATCGTGAATTCGCCCATGACGATCGCGAGCGTGATGAAGGCGCCGGACAGCACGCCGCTCATCACATTCGGGAAGATGCAGCGGAACATGATGGTCGGCCAGCTTGCGCCGAGGCTTTCGGCGGCCTCCGTCAGCGTGCGCACGTCGATGGCGCGCATGGCGGTGTCGACGGCACGGTACATATAGGGCAGGGACAGCGTGATATAGGAGCAGACGAGCAGGATGTTCGTGCCGGTCGTATAACCCGTCAACGGCAGAACCGATGACGAATTGTACATGCGCAGATAGCCGAAGACGATGACGATCGCCGGAATGACCAGCGGCAGCAGCGTCACGAATTCGACGATCGGGCGCATCTGCGGCAGGCGCAGGCGAACCCAATAGGCCGTCGGCACGACGAGCAACATGCCGAAGACGATCGTCAAAAGGGCCATCAGCATGGAATAGCCGAAGGTTTCACGGAACTGGATGTCGGAAAAGACCGACTGATAGGCGTCGAAGCTGTATTCGCCGCGGCGCATTCGCAGCGAAAACTCGATCGTGCCGATCAGCGGAATGATGAAATACGATGCACCTAGAAAGATGGCGATCCAGGCGCCGAGACGTTGAGCTTTCATTTCTGCCACCGTTCAGCGCGCATGCGCAGCATCAGGTAAAGGACGTTGGAGACGCCGGTGATGACGATCATGCCGAGCGCGATCGCGTAGCCAAGGTTCGGATTGTGAAGGACATCGCCGCGGATTTGCGCGTAAAGCAGGATTGGAACGATGTTCAGCGAGCTGCCGGTCAGCGCATAGGCTGTGGCAATGGCGCCGAAGGCGTTTGCGAAAAGCAGCAGCGTGGTGCCGAGCAGGCTCGGCCAGAGGATCGGCAGGGCAACCATCGTCCAATACTGGCGGTTCGTGGCGCCGAGAATCTCAGCGGCCTCGCGCCATTCCTTCTTCATGCCGTCGAGCGCCGGCGTGAGGATCAGCACCATCAGCGGGATCTGGAAATACATGTAGGTGATGGTGAGACCGAAGAAGGACAAAAGGTTGAAGCCGGTTCCGTAGAGATTGAAGCCGAACCAGTCGCGCAGGAAGATGGTGACGAGGCCGGTACGGCCGAGCGTTGCCAGGAACGAGAAGGCAAGCGGCACGCCGGCAAAGTTCGAGGCCACGCCGGAGAAGGTCAGAAGCGTCGAGCGAACCGAGGAGGGCAGGCCGCCGAGAACGACTGCCCAAGCCAGGAAAAAGCCGATCAGCGCGCCGCCGAGAGCGGAAGCCACGGATACCCGGATGCTGATCCAGTAGGCGCTCATGATCGACGGCGTGAAGAGATCGCCGATATTCTTGAAGGTGAATTCGCCTTCCGGCGTGAGGAAGGCGCCGACGACGAGATAAAGTGTGGGGATGATCAGAAACAGCAGAGCGAAGATGACGAAGGGCGCGATACCCAGCCAGTCTATCACGCGATCCTTGTTGATCAGCGGGGCGGTGCTCGCCATAGGCGTTGAAACGGTGCTCATGCGAAGCTCATCCGGGGGCGTCGGAGTGAAAGAAAATGCCTCCCCGCTCATAACGGCGGGGAGGCAGGATGTCATGCCTTACTGAACGTTGGCGCCGACGACGCTGTCCCACTTGGTGGTGATGGCCGTCTTGCCTGCGGCCTGCTCTTCGAGCGTCGGGAAGGTAGCCTTGGCATAGCTTTCAGCCGGCGGCAGCTTGTCGAGCAGTTCCTTCGGAACCTTACCCTTTGCAGCCAGATCGTTGAAGCGGATCGGGTGGCAATAGCCCTTCAGCCAGCCGAGCTGACCTTCGTCGGAATAGAGGTATTCCATCCAGAGCTTGGCAGCATTCGGGTGCGGAGCGAAGGCGGAGATCGCCTGGACGTAGACACCGGCAACGACGCCCGACGCCGGAACGACGACTTCAACCGGCGGGTTGCCATTGAGGCTGTCGCGCCATGCAAGGCCGTTATAGTCCCAGGCGACGACGACCGGGGTGGAACCCTGAGCGAGCGACGCGGACTTGCCGATGACCGGAACGAGGTTGCCGGCCTTGTTGAGCTCTGCAAAGTAGGCAAGACCTGCTTCACCAGCCTTCGTGGCATCCTTTTCGCCGGCGGCGAGGCCAGCGGCGTAGACGGCCTGAACGGCCTGGTTCGACGCGCGCGGATCGCCGGCGAGCGAAACGGTGTTGGCGTATTCAGGCTTCTTCAGGTCAGCCCAATCCTTCGGGACGTTCTTGACGATGTCTGTGTTTACGACGAACGAGAGAACGCCGTAGTAGTCGCCATACCAGAAGCCGTCGGCGTCCTTGGCGGAGTCCGGAATGGAATCCCAGGTGGAGACCTTGTAGGGCTGGATGAGGCCTTCAGCCTTGGCCGACGGGCCGAAGGAGAGACCGACGTCGATGACGTCCGGAGCCTGCGGGCCGGTGTTGCCCTTGTTGGCCTTGATGGCTTCGATTTCGTCGCCCGAACCTGCGTCCGGGTTCAGTTCGTTGACTTCGATGCCGTACTTGGCCTTGAAGCCGGCAATGACGTCGCCGTAGCCGCACCAGTTGTGCGGGAGGGCGATGGTCGTCAGTGTGCCTTCCTTCTTGGCGGCAGCGATGAGTTCGGCATTCGGTTCTGCTGCCGCGATCGCAGTCGAAGCGACGACGATGGCAGTAGAAAGCGAGAGTAGTCGAGAAATGTTAGAGATCACTGTTGTTCTCCTTCGGTTTTTAGTGGTCCGGCGATGCTGTTACTGGCGTTGCATGAAGCTTGTATGACGGTTGCGTGACGTTCGTTCTTCTTGCGATTTTCAGTATTTTCGAACTCTGGTTCGTTTGCGACACGCTTTTCTATTTCTTTCATGCAGCCTCTTTGTCTTTGTTGGTTCCTGCTCTCTCCTCCTAGCCAGGTTTTCGGAAGAGCTTGGTCTGCTCGAACAGGCCCTCCAGTGTTTTCATGCGCTCCTTCGTCTCGTCCCAAGTCGAATTCTGGACTGCTTCGATGAGCGCTTCGATGATGAAGAGCGTGACGACCGAGGAATCCCAGGCCGACGGCGCCTCGATCTGGACGCGGAAGGCGTGTCTTGCGAGCTTTGCCGCCGGCGATCCCCATTGGTCCGTAAAGACGATGATCTCGGCGCCGCGCGTGCGGGCGGCCTGGGCAAGGCTCACCATCTCCTGCTCGTAGCGGCGGATATCGAAGATGATCAGCAGATCGCCGGCATTCATGTTGAGAACATATTGCGGCCAGCTAGACGAGTTGGACGACAGAAGAGCGGTATTCGGCCGGATGACCTGCATATGGGTGAAGAAATATTCGGCAAGCGCGCCGGTGATGCGGCCGCCGACGAAATAGAGGCCGCGTTTGCGATCCGAAAGCAGCGCAGCCGCGCTGTTGAAGGTTGCCGTGTCGAGACCGCTCAGCGTCTGCCGCAGGTTTCCGATGATGGCATCGGCAAAACGGTTGAGGATGTGGGTGCCCGGCGCATTGGAGGCCCACCGGTCGTGCTTGGCGATCGGGTTGGAGATCGTCGCTTCGACTTCCTGATGCAGATGCGCCTGGAAATCCGGGTAGCCCTTGAAACCGAGCTTTTGGACCATGCGAACAACGGTCGGCGTCGAGACGCCGGCGTTTTCGGCAATTGTGGTGATGCTGCCCAGCCCTGAAACGGGATAGTTATCCAGCAGACTCTCGGCCAATTGCTTCTCGGCGCGTGTCAGCGCTTCGAAATGCGAATGGATGACGTCCGAAACCGTCTTCGACGCAGCGTTCACTCGATCTTGCTCCCCGGGATTGGTCTTGTGCCACTTTCCCACTCAAAGTTAACAACGCTGTCACAATCCATGTCAACTACTATCGTGAAAAGAAATTTTCAGTGTGCGCTTGACACTGCCGGAATACTGAAGAATTCTTTTCTTGTAGGATTTTATTAAGAGATGGCAGGCCTGGGCACGTGCTCACTCAGTTCAAGGTTCTAAGCGAAGCGGATGGAAACTGCGTCGGCATCGAGCGGCCGCACGGCAAGAGCCCGTTGCTGGTCATCTGCGAACACGCTTCGTGGACGCTGCCCGAGCAGTTCGGCGATCTCGGCCTCTCCGAAGAAGCGTTGAAGAGCCACATCGCCTGGGATCCGGGCGCTCTGGCGGTTGCGCGCGGCATCTCGACCGCGCTCGACGCGACGCTTGTCTTCCAGCGCTTCTCACGCCTGATCTACGACTGTAACCGTCCGCCGGAATCGCCGGCCGCGATGCCCGAGAAAAGCGAGATCTACGCCATCCCCGGCAATCAAAATTTGAGCGCGGAGGAGCGGCGAGCCCGCACCGAAGCGCTCTACCTTCCTTTTCACGATGTGGTGCGGGGCCTCATAAAGGACAGGCACGGACGGGGGCAGGAGACAGTGATCGTCACTGTTCACAGTTTTACACCGGTCTATAATGGCAAGGAGCGCGCCGTCGAACTCGGCATCCTGCACGATGCCGACAGCCGCCTGGCAGACCTTATGCTGGCAGGCGCGGTCGACGCGCCACTCTACAAAACCGAACGCAACGAGCCCTACGGTCCTCAAGACGGCGTGACGCACACGCTGATCCTGCACGGGCTTTCGAACGGGTTCCGCAATGTAATGATCGAGGTCCGCAATGACCTTATCAGCGACGATGCCGGCCAAGGGGTCATGGCCGACTATCTGAAAGGGCTCCTCCAGCAAAGCCTGGAAGCCTGACTATAAAAGAAAAGACCCCAGGGAGCAGTCTAACTGCGATCGGCCCGTATGGCGAACAGCTGCGGGCAACTTTGGCACTGGATCGGCGGCAATTCCGCTGCTGATCGTCGAACAGGGGGAAGTCATGTCGGACTATACCGAACTTGATAAGAAGCAGGATATGAACATCCTGCATTCCATGGGCTATGCCCAGGAGCTGGAAAGGCGAATGAGTTCGTTTTCGAACTTCGCCGTCTCCTTCTCGATCATCTGCATTCTTTCCGGCGGCATCAATTCGCTGGCGCAGGCGACTGCCGGCGCGGGCGGCGCTGCGATCGGCATCGGCTGGCCTCTCGGCTGCTTCATTTCGCTCGTCTTCGCCGTCGCCATGGCGCAGATCAGCTCGGCCTATCCGACCGCGGGCGGTCTCTATCACTGGGGCTCCATCCTCGGCAATCGCTTCACCGGCTGGCTGACCGCCTGGTTCAACCTGCTCGGCCTTGTGACGGTGCTTGGCGCCATCAACGTCGGCACCTACTATTTCTTTATGGGTTCCTTCGGCACGAGCTATTTCGGGCTGACGGACACGACCGTCGTCCGTGTCGTCTTCCTGATCATCATCACCGGTGCGCAGGCGCTTGTGAACCATATGGGCATCGGCCTGACTGCCAAGCTCACGGACTTCTCTGGCTACCTGATCTTCGCAACGGCGATCGCGCTTGCCGCGACTTGCCTGATCGCTGCTCCGTCCTACGAGTTCGGCCGTCTCTTCACCTTCTCCAACTATTCGGGCGAAACCGGCGGCAATGTCTGGCCTGCGACATCCGGCACCTGGGTGTTCCTGCTCGGGCTGCTGCTGCCGATCTACACGATCACCGGCTATGATGCGTCGGCGCATACCTCCGAAGAAACCGTGAAGGCGGCGCATTCCGTGCCGCGCGGCATGATTTCCTCCGTGCTCTGGTCGGCGCTCTTCGGCTACATCATGCTTTGCTCGTTCGTCCTGATGCTGCCCAATATGGATGAAGCCGCCAAGCAGGGCTGGAACGTGTTCTTCTGGGCGATGGACAGCCAGGTGAATCCGATCGTCAAGGACATCCTGTATCTTGCCATTCTGGTCAGCCAGTGGCTGTGTGGTCTTGCGACGGTGACCTCGGTTTCCCGGATGATCTTTGCTTTCTCGCGTGACGGCGGTCTGCCGGCATCCAAGGCGCTGTCGAAGGTCAGCCCGAAGCACCGCGCGCCGGTTGCCGCGATCTGGACGGGGTCTATCCTCGCCGTCCTCTTCGTCTGGGGTTCGTCGCTCGTTTCGATCGGCGAAACGCCGGTCTATACCATCGTCGTCTCGTGCACCGTCATTTTCCTCTTCTTCTCCTTCGTGATCCCGATCACGCTCGGCCTCCTCACCTGGGGTACCTCAAAGTGGGATAAGATGGGTCCGTGGAACCTCGGCGAGGGGATGTTCAAGCTCTTTGCCGTGCTCTCGATCATTGCGATGGTGCTGATTTTCGTCCTCGGCATCCAACCGCCGAACGACTGGGCGCTCTACATCACCGTCGGCTTCCTGATTCTAACGGGCGTCATCTGGTACGGCTTCGAAAAGCGCCGCTTCAAGGGCCCGCCGATCGGCGAGGAAGTCGCCAAGCGCCAAGCTGAAATCGTCGCTGCTGAAAAGGCGGTCGGCGAAGCTTAATAAACCGAGGCTTCCCCCTCAGGTGGCGGGGCCGCCGTTCAGCGGCCCCATCACCGGTTCAACGACAAGGCATCTTGCCAACCAAGCCGGTCGCGGCATGCCGTTTCGTTGCCCCGAGTTTCCAATTCAAAAGTTCAGGCGGACAATCATGAGCAACAGCTACACTCTCGACGATCTCAAGCAGGACGTGGCCGAAGGGCGCATCGATACGGTTCTCGCATGCCAGGTGGACATGCAGGGCCGCCTGATGGGCAAACGCTTCCAGGCGGAATATTTCGTCGAAAGCGCCTGGAAGGAAACCCATAGCTGCAATTATCTCGTCGCCACCGACATGGAGATGGAAACCGTCTCCGGTTACAAGGCGACGAGCTGGGAGAAGGGTTACGGCGACTATACGATGAAGCCGGACCTTTCGACGCTGCGCCGCATTCCCTGGCTCGAAGGCACGGCGCTCGTCCTTTGCGACTTGCTCGATCATCACACGCACGAAGAAGTGGCCCATTCGCCGCGGGCAATCCTGAAGAAGCAGGTGAAGCGCCTCGAAGACATGGGCATGAAGGCCTTCATGGCCTCCGAGCTGGAATTCTTCCTTTTCGACCAGACCTACGAAGCCGCGCATGCCGCCGGCTACCGCAATCTCAAGCTCGCCAGCGCCTACAACGAGGATTACCACATCTTCCAGACGACCAAGGAAGAGGAGGTGATGCGGGCGATCCGCACCGGCCTGCAGGGCGCCGGCATTCCGGTCGAGAATTCCAAGGGCGAGGCTTCGGCGGGACAGGAGGAAATCAACGTCCGCTACGCCGACGCGCTGACGATGGCTGACCGCCACGCCATCATCAAGAACGGCTGCAAGGAGATTGCCTGGTCGAAGGGCAAGGCGATCACGTTCCTCGCCAAATGGAGCTATACGTCGGCTGGCAGTTCTTCGCACATTCACCAGTCGCTCTGGAGCGCCGACGGCAAGACGCCGTTGTTCTTCGACGAGGCGGGTACATACGGCATGTCGCCGCTGATGCGGAACTATGTGGCGGGCCTTCTCGCCCACGCGAGCGAAATCACCTATTTCCTGGCGCCCTATATCAATTCCTACAAGCGCTTCATGGCCGGTACCTTCGCACCGACCAAGGCAATCTGGAGCAAGGACAACCGCACGGCCGGCTACCGCCTATGCGGCGACGACACCAAGGCGATCCGCATCGAATGCCGCGTCGGCGGTTCGGACCTCAATCCCTATCTCGCTTTCGCAGCACTGCTTGCGGCTGGCATCGACGGGATTGAAAACAGGCTCGAACTCGAAGCGCCATTCGTTGGCGATGCCTATGGCGCGCGCGATATCCGCGAGATTCCACACACGCTTCGTGCTGCAGCAGTCGCCATGACGGAATCGAAGATGCTGCGCGAGGCTTTCGGCGACGACGTCATCGACCATTACACGCGCGCTGCCGAATGGGAGCAGGAGGAGTACGATCGCCGCGTGACGGATTGGGAAGTGGCGAGAGGCTTTGAAAGGGCGTGATGTCGCGATTCGTGTTGTCGAAATTGCCATGAATTGCGATATTTGTTGAGATTTTCGCATAAGTGGGGGCGACGATGCTGAAGTTTGAAATCGATACTGATTGGTTTATCGAGCAGCTTAGCAAGCAGGCGATGAGCTAAGGTGATCTGGCACGTGCTCTCAGACCCGACGAGAGCGCCGTATCGCGCCTTTTGAAGGATGAACGCAGGATGACTCGGAGGCGAAGGTCATGGAGCAGCAGGTTGCCGCCGATATCTTCATCGCGTCCTCCTTCCCTCCGCAGTCTCTGCATAAGGATCCGATCGACCGTATCATTATTGCCACTGGACGCGAGCACGACCTGACCATCATGACCCGCGATAGAGCGATCCTCGCCTATGGCGCCGCCGGCCATGTGAAATCCCTGGCCTGTTAGAACTGGAGTTAGAAGAGAATGCCAATGATCCAATGCATTTCGCCGGTCGACGGATCGGTTTACGCGGAGCGCCCGGCGCTCTCGCTGGAGGCGGCAAAGGAAGCTGTCGTCCACGCCCGTAAGGCGCAGAAGGCCTGGGCGAAACGGCCGCTGGAAGAGCGCGTGCAGCTCGTGCTCAAGGGTGTAGCGCGGCTCAACGAAATGTCGGATGTTGTCGTGCCGGAGCTTGCCTGGCAAATGGGTCGGCCCGTCAAGTATGGCGGTGAGTATCGCGGCTTCAACGAACGCTCCAACTATGTCGCTTCGATCGCCGCCGATGCGCTGGCGCCCTTGGTGGTCGAGGACAGCGCGAGTTTCGAACGTCGCATCGAGCGTGAAGCGCATGGCGTCGTCTTCGTCATTGCCCCCTGGAACTATCCCTATATGACGGCGATCAACACGATCGCTCCGGCGCTGATGGCCGGTAATGCCGTTGTGCTGAAGCATGCATCGCAGACGCTGCTTGTCGGTGAGCGGCTGGTTCAGGCGCTTGTCGAGGCAGGTGTCCCAGAGGATGTCTTCCAGAATGTGTTCCTCGATCACGAAACGACCTCGGCGCTGATTGCCGCAGGTAGCTTCAATTTCATCAACTTCACCGGTTCGGTCGAAGGCGGGCGTTCGATGGAGCGGGCCGCAGCCGGCACCTTTACGGGCCTCGGCCTCGAACTTGGCGGCAAGGATCCGGGATACGTCATGGAAGACGCCGATCTCGATGCGGCCGTCGATACGCTGATGGATGGCGCGACCTATAATTCAGGCCAATGCTGCTGCGGCATCGAGCGTATCTATGTGCACGAGTCGCTCTTTGACAGTTTCGTCGAAAAATCGGTCGACTGGGTTTCCAATTACAAACTCGGCAATCCGCTCGATCCGGAGACTTCGCTTGGGCCGATGGCGAACAAGCGCTTCGCCAAGGTTGTGCGCGAGCAGATCGCGGATGCGGTCTCGAAAGGCGCCAAGGCGCTGGTCGATCCGAAGCTCTTTCCGGCCGATGACGGCGGCGCATATCTTGCACCGCAGATCCTCGTCGATGTCGATCACTCGATGGCCTTCATGCGCGAGGAAACCTTTGGTCCGGCCGTCGGCATCATGAAGGTAAAGAACGACGAGGAAGCGATCGCGCTGATGAACGACAGCCAGTACGGGCTGACGGCGTCGCTCTGGACGAAGGATCCAGAGCGGGCAGGGCGGCTCGGCCGCGAAATCGAAACCGGCACCGTCTTCATGAACCGTGCCGACTATCTCGATCCGGCGCTTTGCTGGACCGGCGTCAAGGAAACCGGTCGCGGCGGCTCGCTCTCGATCATCGGCTTTCACAACCTGACGCGTCCGAAATCCTATCACCTGAAGAAAGTCACAGCATGAGCAGCAGCAACATCACCGCCAACTGGAGCTATCCGACCGCCGTCAAGCTGGGGCGGGGCCGCATCAAGGAACTGGCGGAGGCCTGCAAGAGCCTCGGTATGAAAAAGCCGCTGTTGGTCACCGATCGCGGCCTGGCTTCGATGGCGATCACCAAGAATGCGCTCGACATTTTGGAAGACGCCGGCCTCGGCCGGGCGATCTTCGCCGACGTCGATCCGAACCCGAACGAGAAGAACCTTGACGCCGGCGTGAAGGCCTTCAAGGATGGTGGCCACGACGGCGTCGTCGCTTTCGGCGGCGGTTCGGGCCTTGATCTCGGCAAGTGCGTCGCCTTCATGGCCGGCCAGACGCGCCCTGTCTGGGATTTCGAGGATATCGGCGACTGGTGGACGCGTGCGAGCGTCGAAGGCATTGCGCCGATTGTTGCGGTACCGACGACGGCCGGCACCGGTTCGGAAGTCGGCCGCGCGAGCGTCATCACCAATTCCGCCACGCATGTGAAGAAGATCATCTTCCATCCGAAGTTCCTGCCGGGCGTCGTCATCTCCGATCCGGAACTGACGGTCGGCATGCCGAAGATCATCACCGCCGGCACCGGCATGGATGCTTTTGCGCATTGCCTGGAAGCCTATTCCTCGCCCTTCTACCACCCGATGTCGGCCGGCATCGCGCTGGAAGGCATGCGCCTCGTCAAGGAATTCCTGCCGCGTGCCTATAAGGAAGGAACCGACCTCGAAGCCCGCGCCAACATGATGGCGGCAGCCGCCATGGGCGCTGTCGCCTTCCAGAAGGGCCTCGGCGCCATCCATGCGCTGTCACATCCGATCGGCGCTGTCTACAACACGCATCACGGCATGACGAATGCCGTGGTGATGCCGGCCGTCCTGCGCTTCAACCGCGCCGCCATCGAAGAGAAGATCGCACGCGCCGCGGCCTATCTCGGCATTTCCGGCGGCTTCGACGGCTTCTACGACTATGTCCTGAAACTTCGGGGCGAGCTCGGGGTTCCGGAGAATCTTTCGGCGATGGGAATCGCACCGGATAGGATCGATGAGCTCTCGGCGATGGCAATCGAAGACCCAAGCGCGGGGGGTAATCCCGTCCCGATGACGCTCGAAAATACCAAGACGCTTTTCAAAGACTGCTTCTGATCACATAAGGCGGACCGTCAGCTGGCCCGGAAAGTCCAAGCTTTCCGGGCTTTTTTCATTTTCCGGCATCCCAACTTTTAGGGATGTGAAAAATGCGGACTGCAATTTCGGCGCGTTTGTTTGGATTTTGTTAACCATCATCGGAAAGGATACGTTAACCGCACGATGAACCCGAAAGTGCGCAAAAGAGCGATATCCGGCTCGCGACGTCTTCGAGGAACGAATATGGCAGTCATCACATTTGCAAACACCAAGGGCGGGGCCGGCAAGACCACGGCCGTTCTCCTGCTCGCGACGGAACTTGCCCGCAAAGGCTATCGGATCACCATCCTTGATGCCGATCCGCAGCACTGGATTTCCCGCTGGCATGAGATTTCCGGCCATGTCCCGAATATTGAGGTCATCGACTTCGTGACCTGTGCATCGCTTCCGCAGCACATCAGCGAAAACAAACAGTCCACCGACTACTTCATCATCGACCTGCCGGGTGCTCGCAATCCGCTGCTGGCCACCGCCGTCGGTCTTTCCGACCACGTCCTGATCCCCATCCAGGGCTGCGCCATGGATGCACGCGGCGGGGCGCAGGTCCTGGAACTGCTGCAGTATCTGGATGAGAAGGCGGGCATCAAGATCGGCCATTCGGTGGTGCTTACCCGCGTCAATTCCATGGTGACCACTCGGGCACTGCAACTTGTCAAGACACTGCTCAACGAGCGGAACGTTCCGGTTCTCGATACGGCTATCATCGAGCGGGCCGCGTTTCGTGACATCTTCGATTGCGGCGGCACGCTGTATGATATGGACCCGGCGCGGGTCTCTAATCTCGACAAGGCCCGCGAGAATGCACTCTGTCTTGCTGAAGAGATGATGCGCAAGGTGCCAATGAACCTTCCAGCTTCCGCCCGCATAACCGGCCCGCTGATCCGCAGCGCTGCCTGATTTTGCCGTGAAAGGCGAGGGCGAGGCGCCCCGCCGGATGGTCAACGGAGGATGGTGGGCTTCAGCACTTCTTCGCACCACTGTCGGAAGCTGGTCAGGGTGGTGTTTTCGGGTGTACGCGGCTCGGCGTTGTCGAGACCCTGGTCCTTGGCGAGGGCCATGTCGGTCATGCCTTGCGCCATAGGCTCTGACATGCCGAGCTCGATGAAGCGTGCCTTGTAGGCTTCGAATGAAATCCGTTGGAAGCGGACTGGCCTGCCCAGCACCTCCGAAATGACTTCCGCCATATCATTGAAGGACAGGTTTTCAGGGCCGAGGAGGGGAACCTCTTCGCATCCGTTCCAGGATGGGTCGAGCAGGAGCCCGGCGGCGGCGGCGGCGATGTCGCGGGTGGCGCAACTCGGCATCTTACGGTCTCCGGAGATCGGGGAGAAGAATACGCCCTGGTTCCTGATCACGCCGGCCTGGCGAAGAATGTTGTCCATGAACGAGGGCATGGTCAGCGCGCGGTAGCTCACCCCCGTGCCGCCAATCAGATCGTCCATCGCCAGGGACGCCGTGACGTAGCCGGCCCGTCCGGCGACGCGAGTCCCGCGGCCCAGCGCAGAAACGCCGACTGCGCGCTTGACGCCCCGGCTCTTGAAGGCTTCGCAGGCCGGCTGTGTGAAGCCCACATAAGCGGCCTCGACGCTTTCTGCCTGTGGATCGGGAGGAAGCAGCCAGAATACAGCATCCGCCCCCGCAAACGCCCGAACGACGACGTCGATATCGCCGTGTGACCCTTGTACGATCTCGACCCGTTCCCGGACCTGCAAAGGCAGGCGTGATGGATCGCGGGCGATCACGCGAATGCTCTCTTCACTCTTGAGAAGGTTGTCGAGCACTTGGCTGCCGATCATGCTGGTGGGCGCGGTAATGACGATCATGTTTATCTCCGGTCCGGTATGGCGACCGCCTCTTGCAGTCGGAAATTGTAGGAATTGCGCGGGTAGTGAAGGTCGAGGTCAGTTTTCGACCCAGCGGCGATTGATCGCCTGGCAGGCCCAGCCCACGAAACCGCCAATCGCCGTTGCTCCACCGAGATGCAGGAATGTCTCCGCGGACAGATCCCAGCCCGCCGCGAAGAAGGTGACCATCCCGAGAAACCAGGTCAGCATGTTGTTGACGATGCGCGTAGTTCGCAGGCCGACGATGAGGATGGCGACAAAGAACACAACCAATGGCAGGGCTAAGCCTCCCGCTATCGGGACCAATGCTCCGGTCGCGACCTCCGCGACCGCGGCCAGACCTATTCCCAGCCAAAGGCAAACCATGGCGGAAAGGCTTTCACGCAACGATGTCGGGCGAACGAACCAGGCGATGAAGCCTGCAAACATCACCCAGACTTCCAGCGCGAGGGTCGCGCTGCTCCAGGCCGCGAAAGACGCGACAACTGCCGCGATGAGCGTGAAGAGGATGAACTGTCTTGGAGTTTGACGATGGATGTTTGCGGTTTCGGTGGTACTCACGGCAGAATCCTTCCTAAGGCTGACAGCAATGAGGGTGAGCCGAACCGTTCCGGAACGGCTCCCGCGAGGTCTTGTTCTGGGCGTCGGTGGCCTGGCCAGCGCCGCGAACAAGGCGAAATCGTCGAGGTCATGACGACGATCGCAGTCGTTATGGTGGGAACTTAGGCGGTTGCCGAAGTACGATCTATGCGTTAAAGTCTATATTACTTTCGCGATCGTCCAGGTTTCACGATGGATCCGCTCTCCGATGTCCTCTCGCTGCTGAAACCGCGCAGCTATGTGTCCTCCGGCTTCGATGCGGGCGGAGACTGGTCGATCCAGTTCGCCGACCAGCACGAGCGCATCAAATGTTATGCGGTGGTCTCCGGCGGATGCTGGCTGTCGGTGGAAGATGTGTCCGATCCGGTCCGTCTGGAGGGCGGCGACTGCTTCGTGCTGCCGAGCGGCCGGCCCTTTCGCCTCGCAAGCGACTTGAGCCTGCAACCTGTCGAGGCCGGCACGATCTTTCCGCCGGCAAGGGCGGGCGGTGTCGTCTCGGTGAATGGCGGCGGGGATTTTTTTCTGGTCGGCAGCCGGTTCGCTGTCAGCGGGCAAAACGCTGGTGCGCTGCTGCGGACACTGCCTCCCATCGTGCATATCCGCAGGGATTCCGATCAGGCCGCGTTGCGCTGGTCGGTAGAGCGGATGATGCACGAACTGCGCGAGCCTCAGCCAGGTAGCTTCCTCATCGCCCAGCACCTTGCGCATATGATGCTTGTCCAGGCATTGCGGCTCCATCTGGCGGAGGAGGTAAAGGGCCGGGTCGGATGGTTCTTCGCGCTCGCCGACAAGCAGATGTGCGCGGCGATCACGGCGATGCATGCCGATCCTGGCTACCGGTGGACGTTGCAGGAGCTTGCTCGGCGCGCCTGCATGTCCCGATCGGCCTTTGCCATGAAGTTCAAGGCAACGGTCGGAGAGACGCCTATGGACTACCTGACTCGCTGGCGCATGTTGTTGGCGGCGGACAGGCTGGCGAACTCGAACGATCCGATCTCGGCCATTGCTTTGTCACTGGGCTATGAATCCGAGAGCGCGTTCAGCACGGCCTTCAGGAGAGAGATGGGCGGTTCACCCCGGCAATACAGTTTGGAACAAAAGCACGCCTCTTCCCAAGGAGCGCCGACCGTTCTTCGCGCTGATCGACTTGAGGCCGCCACAGGCTGATCTTCCACAATGTGTGAATGTTGCTTGAAAGTGGGATTGAAGCAACATTCTGATTTTCGATCAGGTTTCGAAAGGCGGCGGTCGATTGCGAGTTTCTCAGCCGGCCAGTTTCAGAAGCCATGCGTCGTGGTTCTTGAGAAAGACCATGAGGCGATCGGCATAGTCCTCCATCACTGCCTCTTTCACGCTTTGCCGGCCGGCCAGCGTCTTGCGCCATTCCGTCACGCGAGGAAGATCTTCGAATATGCCGCTCGGCGTGATCGCGTCGAATACGTCGAAATAGCGGAAGACCGGCGCGAACACCGCATCAACAAGGCTGAATGCGGGACCGGCGAAGAACGGTCCCGCGCCTAACTCAGCCTCGACACGCCTGAATTTCTCAATCAGCATCTGGCGTTTTGTCTGATAGGTTATGGCATCCTTCGCGGTCTCGAACCCCCACAGGTCCGAGAGGATGGACGAGCCGAACTCGATCCACCCGCGGTGCCGCGCCCGCGTGAGCGGATCGGCTGGATGGAGCGGAACGCCAGGTTGGGTTTCTTCAAGATATTCGCAGATGACGGCGCTTTCGAACAACGCTGCCTCTGTTTCATCCCCCTGCCGCACGACCAGCAACGGCACCTTGCCAAGCGGGGAAATGGCGAGGAACCAATCGGGCTTTGCAGATAAATCGACATATCGGCGCTCGAATGGAACGCCTTTCTCAATCAACGCAATAGCGGCGCGCTGGACGTAGGGACAGAGATGATGACTGACCAAGGTCAGCTTGTTGTCGGACATGATGAAAGCTCCTGATTAATCGGAATCAACGGATGGGGCGTGAAGGGCATAGCGCCAAAAGGCCGTCGCCGAGCTGAGCCGCAGCAATGCCGCGCCATAGCCTGTCAGGCGGTTCTGGGTCATGGAGGTCTCCGTCAATATAGATGCATATGCATCTATATTGGAGCTTGCCTTGTGGGTCAATATAGATGTAATTGCATCTATGTTCGATTGCCCAAACGTCACAGCCGATCAACCTTCACCGTCCATCACACGCGCGTGGGTGCGTCTCATGCGTGCTCAACGGCTCGTCTTGATGGCGATCGAGCAGGACTTGAAGGCGGCGGGCTTTCCGCCGCTCGGCTGGTATGACGTGCTGTTAGAGTTGACGCGTGCCAAGGATGGCAAATTGCGGCCGTATGAGATCGAGCAGCGCACGCTGCTGGCGCAACACAATCTCTCACGCCTTATCGACCGAATGGAGAAGGAAGGGTTTGTTCAGCGCGAGATATTCCACGAGGACGGCCGCGGCCGGTGGGTCACTGTGACGGAGGCGGGGCGCGCCATGCAAGCGCGCATGTGGACCGTCTATGCCTCGGCGCTTCAACGCCATCTAGGCGCGAAGCTGGACGATGTTCGCGCCAATCAGTTGGCGGACTTGCTGGCGGCACTGTCGCGAAAATCCTGACGACCCACCAAATTCATTGCGCCTGGCCTATGGTTCCTGCGTGCCTTGGGCTTTTCGGCTTAGTCGACGAATTCGACCGTCACGCCGGGCTTCACCATCTTGGCGAGCTCCGTTGCGTCCCAGTTCGCCAGGCGGATGCAGCCGTGGCTCTGGGTGCGGCCGATCTTCGACGGTTCCGGCGTGCCGTGAATGCCGTAGGTCGGCCTCGAAAGGGCGATCCAGACCGTTCCGACAGGACCGTTCGGGCCGGGCGGGATATTCAGGATCCGGTCGTTTGCGCCCTGCTGGAAATTGATCTTCGGGTTGTAGGTATAGCCGGGGTTCAGGGCAACGCGTTCGACGTTGACAACGCCGGAGGGCGAAGGGGTATCGTTGGAGCCGATGGAGGCGGGATAGGCGGCGACGAGATTGCCGGCAGCATCATAGGCGAAGACCTGCTTCTTGGCCTTGTCCGCGAGAATCCTGGCGACGGCGCCGGTCTTGGCTTGCCCAGGGTTGACGACCTTGATGATCGTGCCGGGAACGGTGAAATCGGCGCCGGGGTTCATTTCCTTGAGGAAGGCTTCGTCCATGTGGAAGCGCTCGGCAAGCATTTCGGTCGTCGAGGTGTAGGCCATCGACGGCAGAAGCGCCTTCTGCGAATAGTCTTCCGGAATCGCGGCGACATAAGGCCCGGCGGCATCTGCGGGCGTGATCGTGTAGCTGGTGACGGGTAGCCCGCCCGACAGGCGAAGCTGCTCGAGGATCGCTTCGGTATTGTTGGGGTCAAGCTTTTCGCCGGTCATCTGCTCATAGGCATATATCGCCTTGGTGACGTTGGAGCCCATGTGGCCATCGATGACGCCCGGAGAAACGCCCGCGCGGTCAAGGAAGACCTGAATGGCGACGATTTCAGGCTTCGATTTTCCCTTGAGCGTGATGACGGGTTCTGAGGGCGGCTTCGGCTGCATGTCGCCCGGGAACGGCTGATCCGGTTCGATCGACGCATAGTCCTCGTTCTGCGGATAGCTTTCTCCGTTGGCATCCGGATAAGGCTGGTCGTAAAGCGGCTCGCGCTGGATTTCCGCATCGCGCGGGATGGAGCCCGTCACGGCGCCGCGTTCCACGTAACGTGTGCTGCCGCTATCTGGATAATAGGGATCGTTGTTATAGGTTTCGCGGACAGGCGGTGGCGGATAATAGCCGCTGCCGCGCATTTCGGTCGCGACGACGTTGCCGTAGCCATCGAGCAGGACCCGCTTGCCGTTGCGATCCCGCGAATAATAGACGTCGGCACCCGGCGGAATGTAGTCGATTATCGCCCCGTCGGGGGTCACCATCACGACATCGCGCTGGCGGCGGCCGTATTGCTGCGCATCGGCACCCGGTGTGGCGGCCGCAAGGGCCAGCACGGCCGCGGCAAGGGACATCCCCGATTTTAGAAAGCGCTTCACGTCTTACACCTCAAACAGTGACTTGGCCGACACACACCTGCGAATCTTGACGCTAATGTGGAATTTATGAATTCGTACTAAACAAAAGATGAAAATTATTGCGTTTCCTGCCTGGGACAAAACGCTTGGTTTGGCAAGCGGGTTCCGGCATGCATTGCCGGTTGTGCGCAACGGGCTTGCCGCGATTGACGAATGTGCGGACGGGTCCTAACCCTACGGCAGCCTAAAGATCTGGAGGAATGCAATGATCGAGTTTGCCGCCGCCAAGGGACCGCGCCTGATGCTGGACGAAACATCGGTGATGGATATCGGCGGATGCATCGTCGACGGTGTCGATATCGCGCCGAAGCGCGCCATCCCGGACGACGGCGATCCGCGTATCGACCACTCGCTCGAAGGTTTTCTCTTCACCTGCGGTCCGGACCACATCCGCCATCGCGAGCCGATCCCGGCGCGCACGGATGGAAAGGTCTACCCGCTTCATGGTTCGGCGTCCGGTCATCCCGCCAAGGTTCTCTGGACCAAATTCGAGAACGGCAATGCCGAGTGCCGCGCCGACATCGATATCGTCACCGTCGAAGGATTGCCGCAGCGGATCGAACGGCTTTGGCGCATCGACGGCGCGACGGGGGAAGTTTTGCTGGACGACACCGTCGTCAACACCAGCGGCCAAGTGGTACCGACCTTCCTGATGTACCACATAAATACCGGCGGCAAATGGCTCGATGCCGGTACGCGGCTGGAAGGGGCCATGTTCGAAGGCGGGGGTTTTCCGTGGAGCTTCGGAGAAGAGCTTGGCGGCCTCTTTTGCGTCGAGGCTTTGGCCGCCGAGGATGGTTTTGCCGAAGTCCGGCTCGGGCCGATGAAAGCAGCGGGCGGCAAGACGCTGTGCGTGCGTTTCCACGCAGATACGCTGCCGCATCTACAGGTCTGGCGGAACCAGAAGACGCCGGCGGACGTTTTCGGCATCGAACCGGTCTCGCATCGTTGGGTCTCGCGCAGCGAGCTTCAGGCGGGCGGCGAGTTCAACATGCTGCAGCCGGGCGAGAGCCGCACCTATGCGCTTCGCTTCGCCTTCCTCTAGGCGAACAGTTATTGACGCTTCCGGTCTCGCATCGTAGAGCTTCTGCCATTCATTCTCAGGAGGAACGTGCGATGGACATCCGCCAGATCGACGACGAATATTCGGTATCCGGCCAGATCACGCTGGAGGATCTCGATCAGATCAAGGCGATGGGCTTCAAGTCGATCGTCTGCCATCGCCCGGATCAGGAAAGCCCGGACCAGACGCCGTTTTCCGTGATCGAAGCCCGCGCCAAGGAACTTGGCCTCGACATCGCGCATGTGCCCGTCGGCCCGATGGGCGTGACGGAGGAAGCCGTGCAGGGCATGGTCGACGCGCTCGACGAATTTCCGCGCCCGATGCTCGGCTATTGCCGTTCCGGCGCGCGCTCCACCGCAATCTATCAGAAGACCCATCATATTCGCGGCTGATCTTCCGGCGCGGCCTCCACCGCGCCTTTATTTCATAAAACTTAGGAGAGCATCATGAGCATCAAGCGTATCGACGTCGGCGCCCGCATGAGCGGCGCGGTCATCCACGGCAACACCGTCTATCTCGCAGGCCAAGTCGGCGAAGGCGAGAGCGTGACCGATCAGTGCAAGTCGGCGCTTGCCGAAGTCGATCGCCTGCTTGCCGCTGCAGGTTCCAGCAAATCGAAGATCCTGCAGACGCTGATCTATCTCTCCGACATTTCCTACTTTGCGGAAATGAACGCTGCCTGGGAAGCCTGGGTCGATCCGACGAACACTCCAGCCCGCGCGACCAGCGAAGCCAAGCTCGCAGCGCCGAAGTACAAGGTCGAGTTCATCGTCACGGCGGCAATCGACTGAGATCGGCGTCATTGCCAATTTCGAAAGCCGGTGGGTTCGCTCACCGGCTTTTTGTTTGGGCGATTTCGGAGAGCGTGCGCGTCGGTGTGATCGCCTCCGGATCGAGTTTCACCTCGATGATCGACGGCTTGCCGCTGGCGCGGGCGCGCTCGAAGGCGGGCGCGAAGTCCTCGGTTTTCTCCACCGTTTCGCCATGGCCGCCGTAGGCACGGGCAAGAGCCGCGAAATCCGGATTGGTGAGATCCGTACCGCTGACACGGCCGGGATAGTCACGTTCCTGGTGCATGCGGATCGTGCCATAGATGCCGTTGTTGATGACGAGGGCGATGATCGGAAGATTGTAGCGAACTGCGGTGGCGAACTCCTGCCCGTGCATCAGGAAGCAGCCGTCACCGGCAAAGCAGATGACTTCGCGCTCCGGAAAAAGCCGCCTGGCGGCAACGGCGGCGGGCAATCCGTAACCCATCGAGCCGGATGTGGGTGCTGCCTGCGTATTGAACTGCCGGAAGCGATGGAAGCGGTGCAGCCAGGTGGCATAGTTGCCGGCACCGTTGGTGAAGATCGTGTCGGCCTTCGTGTTGCCCTCGATCCATTCCATGATCGGCCCCATGTGCACGGCTCCGGGGCCTGTCCGCGGCGGCTTCGACCAGTCAAGATAGGCTTGGTGCATGCGTTCCGTCCGCTCGGCCCAGCGCGGTTCGGTAGGCGCTTCGAGATCGGCAAGGGCGGCGACGAAGTCCTGCGGCGATGCGCAGATCGCAAGATCCGGGCGGTAGATGCGGCCGAGCTCGGACGGGTCGGGATAGATATGGACGAGCGATTGTGCCGGGTAGGGGACGTCGATCAGCGTATAGCCTGACGACGGCATTTCCGACATCCGGCCGCCCAGCAAAATCAGCAGGTCGCTCTCTTTGATCTCTTTCGCCAGTGCCGGATTGATGCCGATGCCGACATCGCCGGCATAGCCTGCCTGCAGGTGGTCGAAGAGCATCTGGCGGCGGAAGGAGCATCCGACCGGCAGCTTGAAGCGCTCGGCAAAGATGCGGAAATCGGCAACGGCATCCGCATCCCAGCGTGTGCCGCCGAGAATGACCATCGGACGCTCGGCCTTCAGGAGCCGCATGTAGAAATCGTCGACCTGACGGCGTCCGGGATGAGCCGGAACGCGGGCATAAGGCTTTGCGCGCGGCGCTTCCACTTCATCACGCAACATGTCCTCGGGCAGTGACAGCACGACAGGCCCGGGCCTGCCAGAGGTGGCAACGGCAAAGGCGCGGGTGACGAATTCGGGAATGCGCGCCGCATCGTCGATTTCGCCGACCCATTTGGCATATTCTGTCAGCGCGCGCCGGAACTCCACTTCCTGGAAGGCCTCGCGCTCGCGGGCATCGCGCTGGACCTGGCCGATGAAGAGGATCATCGGGATCGAATCCTGTCTGGCGATATGCAGGCCCGCCGAAGCATTCGTCGCGCCAGGGCCGCGGGTAACCATGCAGATGCCGGGCTCGCCGGTGAGCCTGCCCCAGCAATCGGCCATCATCGCGGCGCCGCCTTCCTGACGGCAGACGATCACCTCGATATCGGTGTCATAAAGCGCGTCCAGCACGGCAAGAAAGCTTTCGCCGGGCACACAGGAAAGGCGCTTAACCCCGTTTGCCTTCAGCGCTTCGACAATCAGCTCGCCGCCGGTCTTCTTCATGGTGCCGATTTCCTCTCCCGTTCGGCGCGCTCCAATGCCTCGAGCTCGGCCAGAACCTCTTCCTGATGTTCGCCAAGCCGCGGGCTCGGCCTTTCGTATCGCAGGGGCGTTTCGGAGAGCACGACCGGCGTCCTCACGCCGGGGATCATGGTTCCTGCCGCATCCGGCAGATCGATGCGCAGGCCGCGCGCGACGATCTGCGGATCAGCGAACATCTCTTCGATGGTGTTGATCGCGCCGGCCGGCACTGCGGTTTCTTCGCAGGCTTTCAAGAGATCGGCCTTCTGCCATTTCAGCGTTTCGGTCGATACCAGGCGGCGCACCTCATCGCGGTTGGCGACGCGGGCCCTGTTGGTCGAAAAGCGTTCGTCGCCGGCGATGCCATCGAGGCCGAGGACCGTACAGAGGCGACGGAACTGGCTGTCATTGCCGACGGCGAGGATCAGGTAGCCGTCGGCGCTCGGCACGACCTCATAGGGAGAGATATTCGGATGGGCATTGCCGAGCCGCGTCGGCGCGCGGCCGGAAATCAGGTAGTTCATGTTCTGATTGGCGAGCACGGCGGACTGAACGTCGAGCAGCGCCATATCGACGAGCTGACCTTCACCGGTCTTCAGGGTATGGATGAGGGCGGCCTCGATTGCCGATGCGGCATAGATGCCGGTGAAGATATCGGCGATAGCGACGCCCGCTTTCATCGGCTGGCGATCCGGCTCGCCGGTGATCGACATGAAGCCGGACATGCCTTGGACGATATAGTCATAGCCCGCGAGGCCGGCATAGGGACCGAACTGGCCGAAGCCGGTGATCGAGCAATAGACGAGCTTCGGATTGATCTTGCGAAGGCTTTCGTAGTCGAGCCCGTATTTGACGAGGCCGCCGAGCTTGAAATTCTCGATCAGGACATCGGCCGTTGCTGCAAGGCGCCGCACCAGCGACCGGCCTTCCTCCGTCTTCAGGTCGGCCGTGACCGAGCGCTTGTTGCGATTGGCGGAGTGATAATAGGCGGCCGAAAGGTTTTCGCCGTCCTTACCCTCGACGAAGGGCGGTCCCCATTGCCGCGTATCATCGCCGCCATCCGGATTTTCGACCTTGATGACGTCGGCGCCGAGATCGGCCAGCATCTGACCGGCCCAGGGACCTGCCAGAACGCGGGCGAGCTCGATGACCCTGATGCCGTCAAGCGGCGGCTTCCTGCTTCTGTCCGTCATGTTCCTCCCGAGAACGGATCACGGCGCCCGCGTCGCCTCAGATGTATCGGATACGGGCTTGGATGCAAAGCGGCGCTCGCGCCAGATGATGTAAAGTCCGGATGCGATGATGATGAGAATGCCGAGCCATTTCATGGCATCGGGAAAATCGCCAAAAACCAGCCAAGCGAAGATCGTCGCCGAGACGATCTCGAAATACTGCAGCGGCGCCAAGGTCGAGGCGGGTGCGGAGCGATAGGCATAGACGCCCAGAATGCCGGCGATCGCGGCCGTTACGCCGACGCCGAGGAGCCAGACGAGACCTGTCATGTCCGGCGTCACCGGATCAAACACATCCGAGCCGCTCCCATGCCCGATGAAGAGCAAAATGACGCAGAAAAGAAGGCCCCAAAGGCCCATATGAAATTGCATCGCCCAGGGATCCTCGCGTTGTGCCAGGGCCCTGTTCATCATCGCGGAGATGGCGATGCAGACTGCGCTGACGACCGGCAATAGCGCCACGTAGCCGACCTCCTGGAAGCTTGGCTGGATGATCAATATCGCACCGAAGAAGCCGACGCCGCAGGCGGCGTAGCGGCGCCAGCCGATTGTCTCGCCGAGAAAAATACTGCTTAGTATCGTCAGAATGATGGGTTCGACGAAGAAGATCGCGATCGCGTCTGCAACCGCCATGTATTTCAGTGTCGTGACGAACGAGATCATCGAAATGGTGATGATGGCGCCGCGGATCGCGTGGAAGAGGCTCTGCCGCCACGACAAGTCCGCCAGGTTTTTCCGCCAGAGAACGATCGGAAGCATGCAGAGCGCCTGCACGGCAAAGCGCGCCGCGGTGATTTCCGCGGACGGAATCGTCGTGATCGCAAGCTTGGAAAAAATGTCGATCACCGGCGAGACGAGCACCGAAAGGAACATGAGCAGCAGGCCCATGGTCACGTCGGAGGTGGCATTCTTCATCATCGCGGCACTGCTCATTCCATGGTCCTCTTATCAGGACCTTGCGGTTGCTTCATCGCACCAATCGGCAAAGGCCGAAATCGCCGCTTCGGCGCCGATCTCGTTCAGCGTTTCGTGCCGTTTGTCCTGATATATTTCGGTCGTGATACGGGAGAACCCATGCCGTTTCAAATGGTTTGACAGCCAGGCCACGGCTTTTCCGCCATCGGTCGCCGGATCCTTTCCGCCGCCGACGAGGTGGATCGGCAGATCCTTTCGCAGTCTGTCGAGATGCCGCTTCTGCGGCGCGCGGAAGGTGAGCTCGAAGATATCGAGCCAGAGCGAGACGGAAGCATCGAAGCCGCAGAGCGGATCGGCGATATATTTGTCGACTTCGGCCGGATCGCGGGAGAGCCAATCGAATTCCGTCCGATGGCCGGGGATGGACTTGCCCCAGGCACTGAAGGTGAGTTTAGGCAGCATGCCACTCGGAACGTCGGAACCCTTCAGGGCTTTTTCGACAAGCAGGATGGCTTGCACGGCGCGGCCTGCGAGACCGACCGCGAAATTCGAGTTCCACACGGCAACGGCGTCGAACTTCTCCGGATAGGTCACGGCAGCGTTGAGCGCAATCAGGCCGCCCATGGAATGGCCGAAGAGGATCACCGGGAGATTCGGGTGGAGCTCTGCCGCAGAGTCCCGCATGGCCACGATGTCGGCGAGGACTTGCTGCACACCATTGCGGGGGGCGAACTGCCCGATCGGTGCGCCCTTAGCCACCGTCTCGCCATGGCCGCGGTGGTCGTGGGCATAGACATGATAGCCGCGTGCAGCCATCGCCTTGGCGAAGCGTGCGTAGCGCTTCGAATGTTCGGCAAGTCCGTGGGAGATCAACAGCACGCCACGCGAGCCGCCGCCGGCTGTCTCATGATGAAAGGCGAGCGTTGCCTCCGGCGTCTTAAGCCATTGTGTTTGCGAAAACATTGCTTTCCTCCCGCTGCAACAGAGCAGATCGAGGGCCAAATGCAACATCCCGGCACATGTTTGCAGCAAAATTTCTTACGATTCAGGGTTGCAGAGTTTTGGCCTCCGTGTTTATTTGTTCCGGAATTGTTCCGTCTGCGGGGAGTGGCGATGAGCAGGGTGTTTCTGCGCTTGATGGCGTTTGTTCTGTCGATGATTCTGGCTGGCTTTGCGGTTGCGCAGGAACGGGAAGGGCGGACTCACTTCATCCTTGCTGCAAGCTGGCAGCCGGCATTCTGCCAGACAAACCAGAAAAAGCCGGAATGCAGCAGCCAGACGAGGGAGCGTTTCGACGCGACGAATTTCTCGCTGCACGGCCTCTGGCCGCTGCGCCAGAACTACTGCGGTGTGCCGAAGGACTTGCAGGCAGCCGACAAGGACGGCGATTGGCAGAAGCTGCCGGAGGTCAATCTGACGGCCGAGAACGCGTCGGCCCTTGCAAAAGCCATGCCCGGAACGCAATCCGGTCTCGAACGTCACGAATGGACGAAGCACGGCACCTGCACGAAGATGAGCGCCGACGATTATTTCGGCGCGGCGATCCGCCTGATGGGTGACCTGAACGGCTCTGCCGTGCGCGACCTCTTTGCGGCGAATGTCGGTAAGACGGTCAAGGCTGATCAGATCAAGGCGGCTTTCGACAAGAGCTTCGGGGCTGGCGCCGGCGAGCGCGTGAAGATGAGCTGCCGCCGTGCAGGCGGCATCCGTGTGATCAGTGAGCTGACGATCGGCCTGTCGGAGGATGCGGGCTCGGCCGCCGGTGCCGGTGCGGGGCTTGCGAAACTCATCCAAAGCGCCGGCCGCACCTCCTTCGGCTGCGATGAAGGCGTTGTCGACGCTGCGGGCTTCTGAAGGTTTGTCGGCACGGCCGGGAAACTGGAGAACCGGCATACTTTCCGCGCAGGGTGGGAGAACAATGCGGCTGGACGACTTCGGAAGCGTCGGGGACGCCTATCAAAGATACTCGGATGGGATACGCGGCAGAATACGTCACGAGCTGGTGTTCGAAGTCGTGGCCAGCCTTGCGCCTGCCGGCGGAACAATTCTGGATATGGGGTGTGGCGATGGCGAGATATCCGCGCGCCTATCCGAAGCAGGCTTTGGAGTTCTCGGCATTGACGCTTCGCCGGAAATGCTACGCCGGGCAAATTTGCGCAAGGCAGAACTGCCGGAGCAAGTCCGCGACCGCCTCGAGTTTGCGCCGGGCGACATCACCGATTTCGCATCGTAGCATCTGTTCGATGCTGTTTGCTGCCACGGGGTGCTCATGTACTTGGACGACAGCGCCGCTGCCATCCGAAACCTTGCAAATCATGTAACCCGCGGCGGGCTGCTTAGCATCCTGACGAAAAACGCACTCTCCAGCGGTTTTCGGGAAGCGCTGCTTGGAGACTACGCGACGGCGAGGGAATTGATCGAAACCGGCGCGGCGGCCAGCATGGGCAACCTTGGAATCAAGACGCGCGGCGATGATCCTTCGGCGGTTGTTCAGCAGATGGAGGCCTGTGGCTTTGCGGAATGCCAATGGCGGGGAGTCCGCATGTTTTCCGATCATCTTGACGAACCCGGCTTTGACGAGGCGCTCGCTGGCAAGCTCATCGCGCTTGAGCGCGCTGCTTCGTTGCGTGACCCATATCGAGCGATCGCGCGGCTATTTCACGCGACTGGGCGGAAGGCCTGACGAGAGCCGGAGAATCCCTCCGTTCCGTTGCTTTTCGAACGGAACCAAAATCGATTTGCCGTATAGAAAGCCGGTTTCGGCGTTGCCCGGGCGCCGGCTTTCGCCTACATAGCGGCCACGGTTTTCAAGTTTCCGCCCGGAGCAGCATATAATGGCACGTCAGTTCATCTATCACATGGCCGGCCTCAGCAAGGCCTATGGCAACAAGAAGGTATTGGAGAACATCCACCTTTCCTTCTATCCCGACGCCAAGATCGGCATCCTCGGCCCGAACGGCGCCGGTAAGTCGACGGTCCTGCGCATCATGGCCGGCCTCGACAAGGAATATACGGGCGAGGCCTGGCTCGCCGACGGTGCGACACTCGGCTATCTGGCGCAGGAGCCGCAGCTCGATGCTTCGAAGACGGCGCTCGAAAACGTCATGGAAGGAGTCGCTTCGAAGACGGCCATCCTCGACCGCTACAACGAACTGATGATGAACTACTCCGACGAGACGGCCGAGGAGGGCGCCAAGCTCCAGGACATTATCGACAGCCAGAACCTCTGGGACTTGGAAAGCCAGGTCGAGATGGCGATGGACGCGTTGCGCTGCCCGCCGGCCGATGCGGACGTCACGACGCTGTCCGGCGGTGAGCGCCGCCGCGTTGCACTGTGCAAGCTGCTGCTGTCGCAGCCGGACGTGTTGCTGCTCGACGAGCCGACCAACCACCTCGATGCCGAGACAATCGCCTGGCTCGAAAAGCACCTGCGCGAATATCCGGGCGCTGTGCTGATGATCACCCACGACCGCTACTTCCTCGACAACGTCACCGGCTGGATTCTCGAGCTCGACCGCGGTCGCGGCATTCCCTACGAAGGCAACTACTCGGCTTATCTGCAGGCAAAGGCGAAGCGCATGCAGCAGGAAGGCCGCGAAGAAGCCTCCCGTCAGAAGGCGCTTTCCCGCGAGCAGGAATGGATTGCGTCCAGCCCGAAGGCGCGTCAAGCAAAGTCGAAGGCGCGTATCCGCGCCTATGACGACCTGGTTGCGGCAGCCGCCGACCGTCGTCCCGGCGACGCCCAGATCGTCATCCCGGTCGGCGAGCGTCTCGGCCAGGTCGTGATCGAGGCCGAGAACCTTACCAAGGGATATGGCGATACGGTTCTGATCGAGAATCTCACCTTCAAGCTGCCGCCGGGCGGCATCGTCGGTGTCATCGGCCCGAACGGTGCCGGCAAGACGACGCTGTTTCGCATGATCACCGGCCAGGAAAAGCCGGACAGCGGCGAAATCCGAATCGGCGATACCGTCGATCTCGGCTATGTCGACCAGAGCCGCGATGCCCTCAACGGCAGCAAGACCGTCTGGGAGGAAATTTCCGGCGGCAACGACATCATCAAGCTTGGCAAGCACGAAGTGAATTCGCGCGCCTATTGCGGCGCCTTCAACTTCAAGGGCGGCGACCAGCAGCAGAAGGTCGGCACGCTTTCGGGCGGCCAGCGCAACCGCGTCCACCTCGCCAAGATGCTGAAGGCCGGCGGCAACGTCATCCTGCTCGACGAACCGACCAACGACCTCGATACGGAAACGCTGGGAGCTCTTGAGGACGCACTCGAAAACTTCGCCGGCTGCGCCGTTATCATCAGCCACGACCGCATGTTCCTCGACCGCCTGGCAACGCACATCCTCGCTTTCGAAGGCGACAGCCATGTGGAATGGTTCGAGGGGAACTTCGAAGATTATGAGCAGGACAAGATGCGGCGTCTTGGCGTGGATTCTATCAATCCAAGGCGGGTGACCTACAAGCGCCTGACGCGCTGATCTTCTCACGGCCCTTCAGATCAAGAGCCTCGGCAAAGCCGGGGCTTTTTGCATTGTGTGCGGTCGCTTTCAGAGCGGCGAATTTCGTGAATGGAGCGGATTCATGCTTGCCACTCGCGTTCAAATCACATAAAGATATCTTTATATGTTGATTGGGTCGAATATGGCTGAAGCTGTGAGGCTTGGACTGGATGCGCTGGTGGACGTCTTGAAGGCGGCCGGTGAGCCGACGCGTCTGCGGCTTCTCGCGCTGCTTGCCGCCAGTGACCTGACGGTGACCGATCTTACGGAAATTCTCGGCCAATCGCAGCCCCGTATTTCGCGACATCTGAAGCTCCTCGGCGAGGCCGACCTCATCGATCGCTATCAGGAGGGTGCCTGGGCTTATTTCCGGCTGAGGCAGGACGGCAAGGCGGCAGCGCTGGTGCGCGTGCTGCTGGCACATGCCTCCGCGAACGACCCTGTGATCCTGCGCGACGGCGAGCGTCTGTCGGCTGTGAAGCGCCAGCGTGCGGAGCGGGCACAAGCCTATTTCAGCCGCAACGCCGCCGAATGGGATGAGCTTCGGCGTCTGCACGCCGCCGACGAGGAGGTGGATGCCGCTGTCATCAAGCTGCTCGGCACTCAGCCGGTCTACTCGCTGCTCGATCTCGGCACGGGGACCGGGCGCATGCTGGAGCTGCTTTCCGGGCTTTATCGACGGGCGATCGGGGTCGATGCCAGCCGCGACATGCTGAGCGTTGCCCGCGCCAATCTCGACAGAGCGGGCATCACCAAGGCTTCGGTGCGGCATGCCGATATTTTGAACCTGCCGTTCGAGGGGCAGGACTTCGATCTCGTCACCATTCATCAGGTCCTGCATTTCTTCGATCAGCCGGAAATCGCGATCGCCGAGGCGGCGCGGATGCTGGCCCCGGGCGGACGTCTTATGGTCATAGACCTTGCGCCGCACGCGCTCGAATATCTTCGCGACGAGCATGCACATGTCCGCCTCGGTTTCTCGCATCAGTCGGTGACGGACTGGCTGCGCAAGACGGGGCTCGATGTGGAGCAGACCGTCGATCTTCATCCGGGTCAGCAGGGCGAGAAGGGGCTTACGGTCACCATCTGGCTTGCGCGCGATCCGAGGCGCCTCGTTGCATCCGAAAGCGCCGAAACAGTATTGGCCGGGGAGGTATGATATGGCTTTGAACACCGGAGACCGCCGCAATATCGGCATTTCCTTCGAATTCTTCCCGCCGAAGTCGGAGGAGATGGAAGGTCAGCTCTGGAAGGCTGTGGCAGAGTTGCAGGACTGGAGTCCGGATTTCGTTTCGGTGACCTATGGCGCGGGCGGCACCACGAAGGCGCCGACCCTGACGGCCGTCACGCGGTTCCTCAACGAGACGCCGCTTTCGACCGCGTCGCACCTCACCTGCGTGGGCGCCACCAAGGAAGAGACGCATCAGGTGATCGACCATTTCCGCAATGTGGGCGTCAAGCATTTCGTCGCATTGCGCGGCGATGCGCCCGGCGGGGCAGGGGTTCCCTACCAGCCGCATCCGGGCGGCTATGCCAATGCGGCTGAACTCGTGGCCGGTCTCCGCGGCATCGGCGACTTCGAGATTTCGGTGTCCGCCTATCCGGAAAAGCATCCAGAGAGCCGGGACGTGGCGTCCGATATCGACATGCTGAAGCGCAAGGCCGACAACGGCGCGGACCGCGCGCTGACGCAGTTCTTCTTCGACAACGACAATTTCGAGCGCTACCTGGAGAAGGTGCGGGCCGCAGGCGTCAAAATTCCAATCGTGCCCGGCATCATGCCGATCCAGAACCTGACGCAGCTGAAGCGCTTTGCCAGTGCGTGCGGCACGGTGATCCCGGCGTTTCTCGACGAGCGCTTTGCCGGTCTCGACGACAAGGTGGACGAACGGGCAAAGGTTGCCGCGGATGTCGCCGTCGAGCAGATCGAGGATCTCGTTCGCCGCGGCCTGGACGAGTTCCATCTCTATACGATGAATCGTTCGCCGCTGGTTTCGGCAGTGCTCACCAATCTCGGTCTCCGCCGTGAAGGCGCGAAGAGGGTAGCGGGCGCCGCCGCCTGAAACCTGCCAATCGGCATCGAATAAAAAAGCGCATGTCTGGCGGTGACATGCGCTTTTTAATTGGCTGATCTGTTAGCTTTTCAGGAGCTAGGTATTCCAGTCATAGGGCTCGTCGAGCGCTCAAATGAAGAGCATGGACAAGACGAACGCGAACGCTGCACTGACCAACAGGACATTCAAGGATCGTGTGATACCCATGTCTGCCTCCTCGCGTTAACCAGCACATAATATGTCTGAATTGTGTCGCGTGAAAAGCGGATTCTATGCTGCAGCGCAGCGGCGGGCTGTGGATGAGTCGGGGTCCTGTCGACTAACCAATTGGAATTAAGCGCTAAATCACAACGAAATTTTATTCACACATTTTAACGGCACGTTAAACTGGGCGATTGGCCCGTTAACGTTGACGGCTGCATCAAGGCATGGCCGGAAGCTGCTGATATGATGCGGGAAAACGAAAACGCGCTCCGGCAATTTCCGGGGCGCGATCGAAATTGGCAGTCTTCGCGAAATAGCAGATCAGAGCGCGCTCAAGAGGCCGGGCGTCGCCCAGCCGTCGGCCGGCATTCCGAGGCGCTGCTGTTCCTTCTGGATCGCAACGCGGGTGCCGGAGCCCAGGATACCGTCGATCTTGCCGACATCGTGGCCCTTGGACTGCAGCTTGGTCTGCAACTGCTTCATCTGGTCGTTCACGAGGCCTTGTTCCGGCGTCCCCTTGAGGTAGGGCTGGGCGCCGGTAAAGCGGGTGGCGAAATAGGCGGCCGAGGTCGTGTAGATGAACGACTTGTTCCACTCGAGATAGATCTTGAAGTTCGGGTAGGCGATGAAGGCCGGCCCGTGACGGCCCTGCGGGAGAACGAGGTCGCCCTCCAGATTGCCGAAGCTGGTGTTGCCGTCGCGCGGCTGGACACCGAGCGCGAACCATTCGCCCGCCGTCATGGTGCCGCCGAGCCCCGATTTTTCCCAGGGAAGGTTGTCGGGCAGGGTGACCTCCTGCAGCCAGGGCTGACCGCGTTCGAAGCCGAGATGCTGGATGAACTTCGCAGCCGTGAGGATGGCGTCAGCGCCGCTCTCCTTCAGCCGTACATGGCCGTCACCGTCGCCATCCATGCCGTAAGCGACGATATCGCGCGGCAGCATCTGCACCTGGCCGATTTCGCCTGCCCATGCGCCGGTGTTGGCCGCCGGGTCGAGGTCGCCGTGCTGGACCATTTCGATGAGCGCGATCAACTGCGGGCGGAAGAGTTCGGGACGGCGGCAATCATGCGCCAGCGTGACAAGCGCATTGCGCGTGTTGAAGTCGCCCTGAACGGCGCCAAAGTCCGTCTCCATCGCCCAGAAGGCGGTAATGACGCCCGGTGCGACACCATAGTCTCGCTCGGCCCTGGTGAAGACGTCGGAAAACTGCTTCAGCTTCTGGCGGCCGATATCCAGGCGGCCCTGGCTGACGGTACGCTGTGAGAATTCGAGGAAGGTTTGCTTGAAGACGCCCTGCGCACGGTCGCGGCTGAGAACCTTCGGATCGATCTGCGCGCCGGCGAGCGCCTTGTCGGCGGCTTCGGCCGAAGCGCCTGCAGCAACCGCATCGGCCTTCACGCCGGCCAGGAATTCGGCAAGATCGCCGCCGCAGGCCGCGGGAGCAGCCTGAGGCGTTGCGGCGGGTGGAGGGGAGGCCGTCGGAGCCATTGCCTGCTGCTGAGCCAATGCCGTGGTTGCCGCGGTGACTGCAAACAAAAGAGCAAGTGCAGAGCGGCTTGCGAGCGAGCGGTGCATGAGATCGTCCTTATATCCGAAATATGTCCGCTGCTTTCACAGATGAATGTGACGGAAGCAAGAAAGATCGACGGACGTTACTAAGAATTTCTGTCCTTGGAAACGGAAGCCACCCAGTTGGCCCAGTTCTTTGAGGATCCCGCGAAGGCGTTGATGTCGGTTGGCCCTTTGATGCCCGGGATCACGCCGGTCGACGTGTACTGCCAGAAGGCCCAGCGCCTGTCAGCATAGGTGACCTCGGGGTGCTTGGCGACCGAGCGGACCCAGAAGTGGTAGTCCTGGAAATAGCCCTGCAGGTTTTCGCGATGGAAGTCGACCGACGTATAGATGATCGGGCGCTTACCGTAATAGGATTCGAGGCGATCCATGAAGCGCTGCATCTGGGCCCGTACCGTGGCGGGATCGGGCCGGTGACGGCAGGTCGGTGATGCGCCGTTCCACTCGACGTCCAGAACCGGCGGCAGGCGGACCGATTCCCGCGGGACGTTGCGGATGAACCAGTCGGCCTGCTCGTCGGCGGACGAGCAGAAATAATAGAAATGATAGGGCGCATGGGCGATGCCAACGGCGCGGGCGCGCTGCCAATATTCATTGAAGCGCTGGTCGAACCTGTCCTTCCCCTCGGTCGCCTTGATGAAGGCAAAGGCAACGCCGGAAGTCTTCACCGCCTGCCAGTCGATATCGCCCTGCCATTTGGAGATGTCGATGCCGTGAACCTCGCTCCGATGCGGATGCTTCGCCCCGAAATCCTGCGGGTCGGTATCCTTGAAGCGGGTCTTCGGCTTTACGGATGCAGTCTCGAGATAATCATATCCGGACGAGGTACAGCCGGCCAGCATGATGGCCAACGGCAATACACAAAACAAAATCCGGCGCATAAATGTCCCGTCGTGGACCGAATGATCGACTTGCCCCACAGCTTGACCTTCGAAAGACGAGTTTCAGTAGAGGAATCCCCCTCTTTCAACATATCAACGTAAAAATTCGGTTAGTTTCAAGTAAATTATGAAAGCCGCGCGATGATTGCCGCCCGCCAGGCATAGCCGCCGCCGATCGTCTCGAACGACAATCTTGCGTTGTTTTCATGGGCTTGCGCTTCCAGAACATCGCGCAGATCGGCACGCGGCGTGACGTGAAATTTTGCAAGCCATGACTTCAGCATCGCCCTGAACCAGGCCGGCAACCCCTCCTGCTGGCCGAAATCGACAATGTGCAGCTGCCCACCGGGGTTCAATGCGGCGATCGCCGCATCGACGGCGCGTTCCCAATCGGGAATCATCGAGAGCGCATAGGAGATGAGGATGCGGTCGAAGCCGCCGACGCCGAACTCCCGTGGCGTGAAGGCGGTCGCGTCGGCAACGCGAAAATCGGCAACAGCGGCCTTTGTGGCGAATGTCTTGCGCGCCGAAATCAGCATTTCCTGCGAAATGTCGAGGCCATAGAGTTTGGCGCCGGGAAACAGCCGATGCGCGAGCGCCAGATTTCGGCCCGTCCCGCAGCCGACTTCGAGCAGCGTGCCGCCTTGCGGTACGTCCAGATTGCGTATCGTGCGGTCGCGGCCGAGCAGGTAGTACTTGCGCGTCAGATCGTAGATGTGTCGCTGATAGCGGTACATGCCGTCCATGAGATCGGCATGCTTTTCGGCTTTCTGGTCCACGACGGTGCGGATTTCGGTCACGCCTTCTTCCCGTAGATGTGGAAGCCGCCATAGATGGCCGAACGGTCGAGCGCAGTCATATCACGGGACTTGTCTTCGGAGTATTCCCACTGATTGCGGACCGCAGGTGAAAGACGGCCCTCGATGACGCTCTTTTCGGCCGCCGTGCGGAAGATGACGCGGGCGCCGGGGCGGGCGGTGCGGGTAATTTCCGCCCAGAGATCGTTCAGCTGTTGATCGGTCATCCAGTCCTGCGCGTCGAGCAGAATATAGCGGTCGCGGGAGGCGGCCGGTTCCTTGGCGAGAAGCTCGGTGAAGCTTGCGTGATGGACGTTGACACGATCGACATTGGCGCGGATCACCTCGTAGTGCTCCGGCTTCAGATAGGTCGGCAGCGGGCCTTCGTCATCCGAGGCGTAGCGGCGGGCGAAGGCTTGCCAGGCGAAATAGTTTTCGCGCATCGGAAAATGGCAGGCGAGCTTCTCGAGGCGATGTTTCAGCACCGGTGCGATCGACTGATCGGCGGCCAGGCTGGCAAGCTCGTCATATTGCTGCGGCGGAATGCCGAGACCGAAGAGCGAGCTCTTGCGCCCGGTAATCCAGCGCACCACCGGCTTTTCGAAGAGTGGCGCAACCTGCTCCTCGAAGAACTGGCGCTGCTCGCGGATCGAGCGGGTCTTCGTCATCTGCTTGAGATCGACGCCGTGCAGGCGAGCGAGCAGATGGGCCGCGCCGATAAAGCGGCCAAGCAGGCCGGTCTCATAGATATTGCGGTCGAAGACGGTGACGCGGCGGCGGCCGAACTTGCGGCCGTTCCAATAGGTGCGGGATGCTTCATCGAGCTTGGGCGACAGGAAGTGGTCGAAGGCCTGGCTGTTCGAGCGCTCGTTGGGCATGGCGAGGAAGCGAACGAGGTCGGTGTGGCGGGGAAGATGCTTGAAGGCGGCAAGCTTCAGGCGGTTCAGCGCGATATGATGGGGGTTGAGATCGACCACGTCGATGGAGGCTGGCGCCTTGGAGAGGTAGGCGAGCATGTTGCAGCCACCAGATCCGATCGTGACGATGCGGTGATGCGGCTGCAGTTCCATCGCCTGCATGTCGAGATCCGGGTCTTCCCAAATCTGCGGATAGACAAGGCCGGAAAAGAGCAGGCTGAAAAGCCGTTCCGAAAACCCGTCCTTGGAGAATGCCTTGTGGCGGAGAAGAGCGTCCTTGAGTTTCCGGTTCTTGCGGAAGCCGGTATCCGGTGCAAATTCCGTCATATGAGTCTGTCACCCTTTTAGCGTTCAGGGCGTGTAGCGCGTCCCTGCTACAGTTTGATGACGCAGACTGTGGGTATCGCTGTCCACAGGAATTGCCCGAGACGAAACGGCACTCGCGTCATTGTGCTCTTTTTTGTGAAGAGATTTCCTGCTTCTCTCCGTTCGTGGAGGGAATGACATGCGATCTGTTCTGCGTATCCTGAAGGCACTTGCCACGGCTTCCGCCGTCATCGTCATCGGAGGCGGGGCCTGGCTTTCCGTCAGTCCGCCGCAGCTGTTGCGCGTGGGCGACGGATATGCGGCGAAGATCGTCTGCTCGAACGTCTTTCTGGCGGGGCGCGATCCGCAGGCGGTGCTCCATAACGATGTGCAGGCGCCGGGAAATCCGCTGTTGCGGTTGGTGCGCGTTTCGGTTGACCGGGAACGAGGGCATGTGACGGCACGCATCCTGGGGCTCTTCGCACCAGGATATGCGCTCTATCGCGGGGCACTTGGGTGCACGAGCGTGCCGGATGGCGATTTCGAGGCGGCCGCCAATGCCGCACCTTCCGATCCGCTGCCGTCTGTTCAGGTAAAAGCGGAACTATGGCCGGACGGCGAAAGTGTCACCGCCGCCAACGACGGAGAGCTTGCATCGCTGCTGGCAGATGAGGTGCTGGCCGGTCCGCAAATGCGGGCGATGATCGTCGTCCACAACGGCCGGATCGTCGCGGAGCGCTACGGGGAAGGGTTCGATGCGAAGACGCCGCTGCTCGGCTGGTCGATGACCAAGACGGTCAATGCTGCGCTTGTCGGGCGTGCCATGCTCGACGGGAAGGTCGATTTCGACACGGCCAGCCTCTTGCCGCAGTGGAAGGATGACGAGCGGTCTCGGATCAAACTCCGCGATCTACTGGGCATGGAAAGCGGCCTCGCTTTCAACGAGAATTACGGCGATGTCGCGGATGTGACGCGCATGCTCTATCTCGATCCCGATATGGTTGCGCTGCCCGCCAACGCGCCGTTCGAGGCGAATCCCGGCGAACGTTTCCGTTATTCGAGCGGCACGGCGGTCCTATTATCGCGGATCTGGATGGACGGGGTGGGCGACCAGAAAAAGGCCTTCGCCTATCCGGGGGACGCGCTTTTCAGGCCGCTCGGCATGTCGAGCGCGGTGCTGGAGGCCGATGCCCGTGGAACCTTTGTGGGGAGTTCCTACCTCTACGCGACGGCACGCGACTGGGCGCGTTTTGGACAGTTCCTGCTCCAGGATGGGGTCTGGAACGGCGAGCGGCTGTTGCCGGACGGATTTGTCAGGGCGATGCGCACGCCAACGCAATCGTCCGGCGGCAAATATACGCAAGGCCAGGCATGGCTCGCAGCGCCCGGCGGAGATACGAGCGCCGAATCGGGGCTGCCGGAAGATACGTTCTGGCTGGAAGGGCACGACGGGCAAAGCATGGCGATCGTGCCGTCCGCCAACCTGGTCTTCGTCCGCATGGGCTTGACGCCCGGCCGCCTCGGCTACAAGCCGCAGGTGGTGCTGAAGGAGCTGCTGGCCGCGCTGTCCGCCAATTGAAACTCAGTAATTGCCGTGGGCGATATCGGCCATGCCCTTGCGCTTGGCGTCGTAGTAATAGCCGCGCGCATAGAGCTTTACGGCATCTTCTTCCTTGTTGTCGGAAACAAGCCAGGCGCCGCGCAGATATTTCGCGGCATATTTGATGTTGGTCTCGGCGTCGAGAAGGCCGGCGGGCGCGCCGTCATAGCCCATTGATTTGGCCGTGTTGTACTTGATCTGCATCAGGCCGAAATAGCCGCGCTTGTTGTAAGCCTTCGAATTGTAACGGCTTTCTCTGCGAACGACGCGGTGGATCAGTGTTTCGGGAACTTCGTAGAGCTTCGAATATTTGCTGATTAGCTTGCTGATGAAGCTCTTTTCCGCGGTCGGAGCGGTGTCGACGTCGCTATCGCTGAACATCGGCGGTGCGGCCGGCGGATCCATCGGTCCGGATTCGTCGAAGGTGAAATCCGACATCGAACGCTGCGTGGCACCGACGGAAGCGATAGCGGCCAGGGCGCCGCTTTGCGGGGTCGTCGCTGCGAAGGCAAGCTGTGTCGATGGCGATGCCGCAGTTGCCGGACGCGGGGTCGGCACGACCGACTGGATCGCTGTCATTTCCGGCGTCAGCGGGATCTGCGTTGCGCCGGCGGCCATTGCCTGCTGCATGGCAGGATCGGCGGACGTTGCCGTCGCCGGCATTGCCGTTGCGGCGGCGGTAAGAGCGGGCGTTGCTTGCGGATTAGAAGCTGCGAATGCGGTTTCGGACTGGCCGGCGCCTTCGGCGGCCGGAACGGCAGCCATCATGGCATTTTCGCCCGGTTTCGGCGTTGGAACGACGGTTTGTACTGCGGTCAATTCCGCCTGTGAGGTGTACTCAACGGTCGAGCATCCGGCGATAGCGCAGACCACTGTCGTCGCGACAAGGCCGCGTTTCAGGCCGGAAAATCCGTTCGCTACCATTCGGTCACTTTCGTGGATGGCGCCGCCCTGGCAGCGTTTAGAAAATTATTGAAACCCTGAACCCTGATTTGCCATTAACCTATTCGCTGTTGCGCGGCAACCCGGCGAAAATCGTCAAGCGGCGATACGGCGATAACCGGCCGTCACGGCACCTGCAGCGATGAGCAACGTGCCACCAGTACGGTTGACGGCGCGCTGTACGCTGGCCTTTCGGATGAGTCCGCGCGCGGCATTTGCAAGAAGGGCGTAGCTCGACGCATTGATGGCCGCGAGGACGAGGAAGGTCAGTTCCATGATGACCATCTGCTCGAAAAAAGGCTTCGCGGGATTGAGGAACTGCGGAACGAAGGCGACGAAGAAGACGATGCTCTTCGGATTAAGCGCCGTCACGATATAGGCGTGCAGGAAGATCTTCAGCGACTTCTTTTCCGGCAGGTTGTCGTTGTCGGCAACCGGCTCGGTGATGAGGGGGGCGCGCCAGAGCTTGATGCCGAGCCAGATGAGATAGGCGCCGCCGACCCACTTCAATACTGTGAAGAGCATTGCCGATGCGGCCAGAACCGCGCCCAAGCCGAAGAGGGAAGCCGTCATCGCCGTGAAATCGCCGAGCGCCACGCCGCTCACCGTCGCTAGCGCCGTCTTTCGCCCATGTCCCAGCGCATAGGAGACGACGAGGAGAATCGTCGGCCCCGGAATGGCAAGCATGATGGCGGATGCGGCGGCAAAAGCGAGCCAGGCTTCGAGCGACATGGAATCTCCTCCTAATCCCTAGGAAACAAGCAAAGACACCATATTAGCCCTGCGTCAATCATGCTTCCTGGTATTTTTGCCCGATCGTATCCATCACTTCGGCGAACCATCTGGTCGAGAGATCGAAGGCCTTGCCCCCCTTGATGCGGGGGAACTCGATGGTGCGCAATTTGCCGTCCTGTCCCTCGTCGTGGCCGGTGACGCCGGAGATCTTATTGAGCGCGCTTTCGACGGCCAAGTCGACCATGCTCTGGATGAGGCGGAGGTCGTCGGCATTGGCAGGCGCGGAGCGGGCGAAATAGCCGGACTTCTGAACCAGCGAACGCTCCGCATCGAGCAGATTGGCGAACTGCTTCTGGAACCAGCCGCCGACGTTGATCGTGTCGATCTTCACATGACCGAAGGCATCGCGTTTGATAGTCTCGCCGGCGGCTTCCCGCTCCGCGACGATGGCATCGAGGCAGGCGCCTTCAGAGACGAAGACGGTCGCGTGGCCGGTCTTGTCCATGATCTCCTTGAGACGCTCGGCTTCGGCCTGCAGATCAAAAGCCATTTCCGGCAGATAGACGGCATCGATGCTCTTCATGCCCGCATTCATCATCATCCCGTCGACATATTCGTAGTTCTTCGTGCGGCTGAGATAGGCCCGGGCGGTCGCCGCCGTCAGCCAGCCGCAATGACGGCCCATGACTTCGTGGATGACGAGTGTGCGCGGCGCCGCACTCTGCTCGTTGCTGACATTGTCGAAGAAATGCGCACCGACTTCGGCCGCCGTCCAGGCGCCGAGAGACTGGCGGATCGGCACGACGTCGTTGTCGACCGTCTTCGGCAGGCCGACGACGGTAAGGTCGTAATTGTTGGCAGCGAGATAGGCTGCGAGATCGGCGGCAGTCGTGTTGGTGTCGTCGCCACCGATGGTGTGGAGAATGGTGATGCCGTCATCGGCAAGGCGTTCGGCCGCGACGCGCAACGGGTTCTCGCCTTCCTTGACCAGGCCGCGCTTGACGCAATCGGCGGCATTGGTAAGCTTGACGCGGCTGTTGCCGATCGGCGAGCCACCGAAGCGGTGGAGAAGCGGCGCCTTTTCGCGCATTTCCTTGCTGAACTGGATGCTGTCGCCAAGCAGCACGCCCTGATAGCCGGACTTATAGGCAATGAGCTCGGCGTCCGGCGCGACGTCGCTATAGCGTTCGATCAAACCGCCGACGGCGGAGGAAAGACAGGGGGCCAGGCCTCCGGCGGTCAGCATTGCTACTTTCTGTTTGGCCATTTTCCCTCCTTGAGCGCTTCGAGGCGCGATAACATGCAGCTAACGTAACGCATGGATGCGGCAGGGAAAGAGGGCTGTAAAGTAAAGAATTTACGAAAAATGGCCGGTTCCGCAGGAAGAACGCATCTAATCGTTTCAAGCCCGATTTGCCCGCCGAGACGCGCTGTGGAAAATCTCGAGCAGGCAATGGCAGGCTGTTCGAAAGGCGTATGGAAGTGCGCATCCGAGTGCTGTCTTTCGCCTGATAAAGCCGGGACAATTACCGAATTGTGAAAAGTGTTTTCAATCCTACGACCAATCGCCGCCTTGCAAAGGCTATGATTATTTGATCAAGGTATTTTCATATTGCGATGCGAGAAACTTCGATGTCCTTCTGGGAAAAACTGCTGAATGCTGTTGGCAACGCTGCGGGCAACGCGCTCTCGGCGATGGTCGAGGCGATCCGCACGGTTTTCGAGGGTGATCCCGAGACCCGTCGTAAGGTCGCATTCTCCGTCGCCATCATCGCGCTTTCCGCAAAAATGGCGAAAGCTGACGGCGTCGTCAGCGAGAAGGAAGTCCAGGCTTTCCGCGACATCTTCTTCTTTCCTCAGGACCAAGCGAAGAATGTTGCCCGCCTCTACAATCTCGCGCGCCAGGACGTTGCGGGTTACGAGGCCTATGCCGCGAAGCTCTCGTCTCTCTGCGTCAGTTGCACCTCCAATTGCGCGGTGCTGGAAGACGTGCTCGACGGCCTCTTCCACATCGCCAAGGCGGACGGGGCGGTCCATGAGAAGGAGATGAATTTCCTCCATCATATCGGCCAGATCTTCGAGATGAGCGAAGAACGTTTCGAGCAGATCGCGGCGCGCCATGTCTCGATCGGCCGGGATCCCTACAAGGTCCTCGGCGTTTCCCCTTCCGACGATTTCCCGACGATCCGCCGCCGCTATCGTGGCCTCGTCAGCGAGAACCATCCCGACCGTCTGATTTCACGTGGCGTCCCCAGGGAGTTCCATGCGATCGCCAATGAGCGCATGGCTGCCCTCAATGACGCCTATGCGACGATCGAGAAGGAACGCCGCGCCGCATGACCTCTTTCGAGGCCAACTACAGCAAGGCTTCCGTGCAGCCGTCGCCGAACCATGGCGAACGCGCGGGCGGGCGCAAGCCGGAGATGATCATTCTTCATTATACGGGCATGCCGACGGCGGAAGGGGCGCTCGACTGGCTCTGTCGCGAGGAAAGCCAGGTCTCCTGCCACTATTTCGTCCATGAGAACGGCGATGTCGTTCAGCTCGTGCCGGAGGCGCGGCGCGCTTGGCATGCCGGCACGGGCAGCTGGCACGACGAGGGCGATATCAATTCCCGTTCCATCGGCATCGAAATCGCCAATGCCGGGCATCCGGGCGGTTTGCCGGACTACCCAAAAGAACAGATTGCGGCGGTGATCGAATTGTGTCGTGATTGCGGCGAACGTTGGTCGATCGCACCGGAAAGGGTGCTTGCGCACTCGGACGTTGCACCCGTTCGCAAGGTCGATCCGGGCGAGAAATTTCCGTGGGCGGAACTGCATCACGCAGGGGTAGGACACTGGGTCGAACCGGCACCGATCACCGGCGGGCGCTTCTTCCAGCGGGGCGATTGCGGCCAACCGGTCGAGGCCCTGCAGTCGATGCTCTCGCTTTACGGCTATGCTACGGAAATCACAGGTGAATTCTCCGACAAGACGGCGGGTGACGTGGAGGCCTTCCAGCGCCATTTCCGCCAGGAACGCGTCGACGGCATCGCCGACTTTTCGACGATCGATACGCTGCACCGCCTGCTTTCGGCGCTGCCGCGCTATTCATGACGGCTGTGTGACACTCACGCAACGGTTTTGCGCAAACAGCCTTGAATGCTGCACTGCCACATGATTTCCCTATTATCTCCTCATTGCGATGGTCTAACCCCGCTCGCTGAACGGCGCTCGCGGCTGTTTTTGTGTGTAGCTGCGAGAGTCAAAATGAAACGATAAGAATTGCTGCGGAACGTTGCCAGTCCTTGGCACGTGAAACGGGAAGACGGCGAGGCGCGCAGTCCGGTAATTCTTTGGGTCGGAGTAACTAGACTACATGAGACATATGATTATTGGTGCAGCGGCATGCGCAAGCTTGCTGCTGGCAGGGTACGGCTGCGCTTTTGCTGGCGATGCAGCTAATAAAAACAAAGATGGGAACGAGAAAACCCAAACGGTCATTTTCAAGACCGTCGACCGCCAGAGCGGTTATGCAATGCCGGATTTCACGGCCAACAAATATTCCGTTTTGATTGTCAAATACGCCAAGCAATACGATGTGCCTGTCGAGCTTGCCCACGCCGTCGTCCGAGTCGAGAGCAATTTCAACCCGAACGCCCGCGGTAGCGCAGGCGAAATCGGCCTCATGCAGATCAAGCCGGCCACCGCGCGCATGATGGGTTACTCGGGAACGAAGAAGGGACTCTTCGATCCGGAAACGAACATCAAATACGGCATGAAATATCTGGCGGCAGCCCACGATCTCGGCGGCGGACAGACCTGCAACACCATCCTCAAATACAACGCCGGCCACGGCGCACGGAAGATGAACCCGGTCTCGAAAGCCTATTGCGGCAAAGTGCTGGTCCTTATGTCAAGCGCGGCGCAAACCTCGATTTAAGAATATGAATCACATCGGCCGCCATGTTATCTGGACCTCGAAGCGAGGTGAGATATGGCGGCTGATTTCAAATATATCGTCGTCGGCCGCGGGATGATGGGCGCGGCGGCGGCGAAGCATCTGGCGAAACAGACGGGCGGCGTGGCCGTGATCGGTCCCGACGAACCGGAAAACCGCAAGGCGCATCAGGGCGTTTTCGCCAGCCATTACGACGAGGGCCGCATCACCCGAACCGTCGATCCTGATCGCGACTGGGCGCTGCTGGCCAATCGTTCGATCGCCCGATACGCGGAGATCGAAGCAGAGAGCGGCCTCGAATTCTACACCGAAGCGGGTTGCGTCTTCGTGGCGCCGGCGCAGAGTGACTATATCGCCAACACGGCAAAAGCCGCTGCATCGCTTGGTGTCGAAACGAAAGTGCTCGACGAGGCAGGCCTCAAAGCAACGTTTCCGTTCTTTGCCCTGCCGGACGGCTGCGAGGGCGTATTCCAGGTAAAGGGCGCCGGACATATCAGCCCGCGCAAGCTCGTAAAGGCGCAGTCGATTATCGCGGAAATGGCGGGTGCAACAGTCGTTCGCGACTATGTCACGGCGATCCGCGACGAAGGCGGGGTGGTCGCTGTCGAGACTTCGGAGGGCAGGACGTACACGGCGAAAAAGGTGCTGCTTGCGGCGGGCGGTTTTTCCATTGGCGAGAATCTGTTGCCACAATCCGTCGATATGTCGGTTCATGGGCGAACGGTTACACTGTTCGAGGTGAGCAAGGCGCAGGCAGCGGATTTCGTCGCCATGCCGTCGCTGATCCTCAATGCGCCCGGGATCGACATCTATCTGCTGCCGCCGATCTGCTATCCCGATGGAAAATTCTATCTGAAGATCGGCGGCGATCCCGATGACTACCGACTTGAGACGGAGGCGGAACTGCGCGCCTGGTTCCGCACCGAGGGGCGCCCGGCGGCGCGTGATTATCTGATGGCGGTCGCCCGCCGTATTGTTCCGGATTTGAGGCCGCTTTCCGTTTCGACAGCGGCCTGCGCCGTCTCGCACACCAAGGGCGGTTATCCGATGATCGGCTATACTTCGTCTCCGCGGCTTGCGGTTCTCACCGGCTGCGCAGGCACTTCGGCGAAAAGTTCCGACGAGATCGGCCGTCTCGGAGCCGAACTGCTGCTTGAGGGCAAAATCGCGGATCAGGGCTACGCAACGGATTTCAAAGCCGCTTTCCGGTAACATCCGCATATTTCTGGTGGCAATCGGCGGCGCTCTCGGTTATTTGAGCCCTGCCAGTTGGCCGGGCAGCCGCGCTTTACCAATGCCGAAAGGCGGTAAGGTGAGGAAAGTCCGGGCTCCACGGAAATACGGTGCCGGATAACGTCCGGCGAGGGCGACCTCAGGGAAAGTGCCACAGAAAGCAAACCGCCTGCGCTTGCGCAGGTAAGGGTGAAAGGGTGGGGTAAGAGCCCACCGCGTCTCCGGCAACGGCGACGGCACGGTAAACCCCACCGGGAGCAAGACCGAATAGGGATGACGTGGCGGGCGAAAGCCCGCCGGCCGGTTTCCGGGTCAGTCATCCGGGTGGGTTGCGTGAGGCAGCGTGCGAACGCTGTCCCAGAGGAATGGCTGCCACGTTCCGGTTTCGGCCGGAGCCATACAGAACCCGGCTTACAGGCCAACTGGCGATTAACTTCTGTGGCAAGGGCCTCCGGTCGGGAGGCTCTCATTCTCCTGATTCTTCAAGATTTTCTTTTATGGCGACGCCCGAAGGCATGCATGTTTTTCTATTTTCATCGATGCTTTCTGGGACGGCGGGCGAGCCGGTCCTAACCCTTTATTAAACTTAACAGCTTATAAATTTTCGATACTGCGCTCATCGCGAGACGGGCGTTTCCCATTGACGCCCATACGGTCCCATGCTATCCCATAACTGCACTGCACGAGGGCGATCAAGCGCCCATCAATCGCAAAGACAAGGCGTCTTCCTCTTCGGAGGCGCCGGATGGAATCCTGTTCATCCGGCTGGCGAAGCTGTGCCTGAATTTGGGGGTTCCGGGCGTAAGATGTCGGTTCGGGCCCTTTCGGGAACGGATGTTTCGTGTCATGAGCCGCTTCCTTTCAAATGCGACCAACCGGATCGATTCCAAGGGCAGGGTTTCCGTGCCTGCGGCCTTTCGCTCCATTCTGGCGCAGCGCAACGTCCAGGAACTTTATTGCTTCCAGGACTTTGTGTTTCCGGCGATCAGCGTCGGCGGCCCGGACCTTCTCGAAAGGTTCGAGCGGCAGATTGCTGCGGAGGATCCGTTTTCGCCGGATGCGAACGAGATGTCGCTCCTTATCCATGGGGGCGGGGTCTTCATGAAGCTCGACGCCGAGGGGCGGTTGATGGTCACGGATTTCATCCGCGACTTTACCGGCATCTCGGACGAGGTGGCCTTCGTCGGTCGGGCGGATCATTTTCAGCTGTGGCAGCCGCAGGCATTCCAGGCGGCCCAGATACAGGCACGAGGGGAGCGCAGGCTGGCGGGCAGGCGCTCCGGATAGAACGAGGGTACGGAATGGCGGCGAATCCTGGCGGAGGTTCAACTGATGCCGGTGGCGGACCGGTTCGCCACATTCCGGTTCTTCTTGCTGAGGTGCTTTCGGCCCTTCAACCAGCTCCCGGTAAAATCATTCTCGATGGGACCTTTGGTGCCGGCGGCTATACGTCGGCCATTCTTGATGCTGGCGCCGATGTAATCGCGCTGGACCGGGACCCGACGGCAATTGCGGCTGGCCAGGATATGGTCGCTGCCCATGGCGGCCGTCTCAGCCTCGTCCATGCACAGTTCTCCAATCTGGCTGACTATGCGCCTGCCGGCGGGCTCGACGGCGTCGTGCTCGATATCGGCGTTTCCTCGATGCAGATCGACGAGGCCGAACGCGGCTTCTCCTTCCAGAAGAGCGGCCCGCTCGACATGCGCATGTCGGCTTCCGGCGTTTCTGCCGCCGATGTTGTCAATCGCGCAAAAGTCGCCGAGCTCATCCGCATCTTCCATTTCCTCGGCGAAGAAGATCAGGCGCCACGCATCGCGCACGCGATCGAGAAGCGCCGGGCCGAAAAGCCGTTCGAAACGACGCGCGATCTCGCCGGGCTCATCGAGGTGGTGACGCCGCGCAAGATGAAGGACAAGATTCATCCGGCGACCCGCGTTTTCCAGGCGCTTCGCATCTTCGTCAATGACGAGCTCGGCGAGCTCGGGCAGGCGCTCTTTGCTGCCGAGCGCGTCTTGAAGCCGGGCGGCCGTCTCGTTGTCGTCACGTTCCATTCGCTGGAAGATCGTATCGTCAAGAAATTCTTCTCCGACCGCGCGGGCAAGGCGTCCGGCTCGCGCCATCTGCCGATCGCGCATGAGCGTGCCGCGACTTTCGAACCGGTTGGAAAATCCATGATTGCTGCAAGCCAGGCTGAAGCCGAGGCCAATCCGCGGGCGCGTTCCGCCAAGTTGCGTGCCGGAATGCGCACCAATGCGCCGGCCGAAGCTGCGGATATGGCGATCTTCGGATTGCCCAGTCTTGCCAGCCTTGGAAAGCTTGGAGGTTGATATGCTGAGAACGTTCGACGTCGTCCTTATCGGTATCATGACGGCTGCGGCCACCGTGACCTATACGATCAAGCACCGCGCGGAACTGAAGCTCGAAGAGGTCAATCGCCTCGAGGCCGAGATCAAGCTCGAAAAGGATACCATCGATCTGCTCAAGGCCGACTGGGCGCTGCAATCGCAGCCGAACCGGCTGGAGCGTTTGGTGAACAGCTATAATGATGAGCTCAAGCTGCAGCCGACGGACTCGACCGCGCTCGTACAGGTGCGCGAGCTGCCGATGTTGAAGTCGCAGGTTCCGGTTCCGGAAATCACCGAAGCCAAGAACAGCAAAAAGCCCGATGGAAGCACGGGTACGGCCCTTGTTGCCAAGGCGCTGCCGAAGCCTGTTCCGCAGGCGCGCGCCGAAGAGCCGCAAGACGAAAACCTGATGTCAACTGGATCGGTGGAGTAGCCATGTCGTTTCTCTCTCGCATCATGGTCCTGAAAAGCCAGGCGCATTTTTCCTCCGGCGTCTATAACCGCTTCGGTGGCCCGTCGGGCAGCTTGCCGCTCGAGGGTTCGCGCAAGAAGAAGGCAGGTCAGGCCAAAAGTCGCGTCGGCCTGCTGATCCTCGGGTTCACCGCGCTTTACGGCGTCATCGGCGGGCGCCTCGTCGAATATGGGATGAAGGATCCGGAAGTCGTTTCCAGCATCCTGCCGCCTGACCGCCTGATGGCGTCGCGGCCGGATATCCTCGACCGCAACGGCGAGGTGCTGGCGACCGACATCCGCACGGTTTCTCTCTTCGCCGAACCGAACAAGATCGTCGATGCAGACGAGGCGATCGAGAAGCTTTCGACCATCCTGCCCGATCTCGACGTGAAGGGCACTTATAAGAAGCTCTCGGTCAAGAGCTCGCATTTCGCGTGGCTTCGCCGCCAACTCACCCCGAAGCAGCAGAGCCAGATTCTGGCGCTCGGCATTCCCGGTATCGGCTTCCGCCCTGAGAAGCGTCGCTTCTATCCGGGTGGTCCGACGGCCTCGCATATTCTCGGTTACGTCAACATCGACAACCGCGGCGTCGCCGGCATGGAGAAATACATCGATGACCAGGGTCTTGCCGATCTGGCATCGGTGGGCATGACCAGTGACCAGCCGCTCGAGCCAGTCAAGCTCTCGATCGACCTGCGCGTCCAGAACATCGTGCGCGATGTCGTGATAAACGCGGTCACCAATTACGAAGCCAAGGGTGCGGGCGCGGTTGTCCTCAATATTCATACCGGCGAAGTGCTCGGTATGGCCTCTGCGCCGGACTTCGACCCGAACAATCCGCAAGAGGGCGCCAAGGAAGGCTGGCTGAACCGCATGTCGAACGGCACGTTCGAGATGGGCTCGACCTTCAAGACCTTCAGCACGGCCATGGCGCTCGACAGCGGCAAGGTCAGCATCAACGATAGCTTCGATGCGAGCCGCCCGATCCGCATCGGCGGGTTCACGATCAACGACTTCCATGGCAAGCGCCGCTGGCTGACGGTGCCGGAAATCTTCGAGTATTCGTCGAACATCGGCACGGCGAAGATGATCGATATCGTCGGCATAGAGCTGCAGAAGGAATATCTGACGCGCTTCGGCTTGCTCACCAAGATGCAGACGGAACTGCCGGAAGTGAAGATGCCGAGCCAGCCGAAAGTCTGGAAAAAGATCAACTCGGTCACGATCTCCTTCGGCCACGGCGTCTCGACGACGCCGCTGCAGACGGCTGTTGCGGGTGCTGCCCTCGTCAATGGCGGCAAGCTCATCGAGCCGACCTTCCTGCCGCGCACCCGCGAGCAGGCGGACGAGACGGCCGAGGTCGTCGTCAAGAAGAGCACCAGCGACGAAATCCGCTACCTGTTCAAGCTAAATGGCCTCAAAGGGTCGGGGCGCAACGCCGACGTACCGGGCTTCAACGTCGGCGGCAAGACAGGCACGGCTGACAAGGTCGTCAACGGCCGCTACGCGAATGACTTGAATTTCAACGCGTTCATCGCAGCGTTCCCGATCGATAATCCACAATATGTCGTGCTGACGTTCTGCGACGAGCCGCACAACGGCGAAAAGGGCCAGACCATCGCCTCCTACACGGCTGCGCCGATGGTCAGGAACATCATCCGGCGTGCCGCGCCCATCCTCGGTATAGAGCCGCAATTCGGTGAAGACGGATCGGCCTTGCTGGTGTCTTATTGAGTGTGAATGAATAAAAGCGCCGATTCGCGTGGGGTGGGCGGCGTGAGAGAGAAAAGACATTCGATGAAACTGCGGGACATTGCCGGAAGCGCATTTCCGGAAATCAAGGAGCAACTCGAAGGGCCGGTCGGAGGACTGGAAATTTCCGGGCTTTCCGCCGATAGCCGCAAGATCGAAGCAGGAATGGCATTCGTTGCCGTGGCCGGCTCTAAGGCGGACGGCGCGGGCTACATCGCCGATGCCGCCAAGCATGGCGCAGCCCTTGCCGTGTCGGCCCAGGCCGTCGAGGCTTCTATTCCCGTCCTGGCGGTCAAGGAACCGCGCCGTTTTCTTTCCGTCGCCGCATCGCATTTCTATGGCAGGCAGCCGGAGACGATGGTTGCCGTAACCGGCACGGCGGGCAAAACCTCTGTTGCTTCCTTCACGCGCCAGATCTGGGCCTATGCCGGACATCCGGCGGCGATGATCGGCACGACCGGCGTCGTTTCGCCGACACGCAATGAATATGGTTCGCTGACGACGCCCGATCCGGTTTCGCTCCACAAGCTGCTGGCTGATCTTGCCGACGAGGGCGTTACGCATGCTTCGATGGAGGCGTCGAGCCATGGTCTCGACCAGTGCCGGCTGGATGGCGTGAAGCTTTCGGCTGCAGCCTTCACCAATCTCGGCCGCGATCACATGGATTATCACCCCACGGTCGAAAGCTACATGGCCGCCAAGATGCGGCTTTTCGAAACGCTGCTGCCGAAGGGTTCGCCCGCCGTCATCTTCGCCGACGATGCCTGGTCCGCGCAGGCGATCAAGGTGGCGAAGGATGCGGGCCATGATGTCCGTACCGTGGGCCGCAAAGGCGATTATCTGACGCTCAAGCGGGTTGAGCACTTCCGCCATAAGCAGGTCGCCGAAGTGCATATCTATGACGAAATTTTCGAGGTCGATATTCCACTTGCCGGCGATTTCCAGGTCGCCAATGCGCTGGTTGCCGCGGCGCTTGCCATGTCCACCGGCGTTCCGGCCAAGATCGCGATGGCCGCCCTCGAAAAGCTGCAGGGCGCCTCGGGCCGTCTCGAGCTCGTCGGGCATACGAAGGATGGTGCGCTTGCCTATGTCGACTACGCCCACAAGCCGGATGCGCTGGAGAATGTACTGAATTCGGTGCGCCCTTTTACGACCGGGCACGTGATCGTCGTCTTCGGCTGCGGCGGCGACCGCGACCGCGGCAAGCGTCCGATCATGGGCGAGATCGCCTGCCGCCTGGCTGACGTAGTGATCGTCACGGACGACAATCCGCGCTCGGAGGAGCCGGCTTCGATTCGCGCGGAGATCATGGCGGCTGCACCCTGTGCCATCGAAATCGGCGATCGTTCGCAGGCGATCTACGAGGCCGTCGCCATGCTGAAATCCGGCGATACGTTGATCGTCGCTGGCAAGGGGCATGAGGAAGGGCAGACCATCGGGAGCGTGACGCTGCCGTTCTCGGATCATGCCGAAGTGCGCGAAGCTTTGGAGGAGCTGAAATCGTGAACTGGCTCTGGACCACCGATGACATGGTTGCCGCGATGACGGGCCGCCCGTTCGGCACGCTTCCTGAAGGCATCACCGGCATTTCCATAGACAGCCGCTCGATCACGCCGGGCGAGGCCTTCTTCGCCATCAAAGGCGACCGGGTCGACGGCCATGACTTCGCCTCGATGGCGATGGCCAATGGCGCCGCACTTCTCGTCGTCAGCGAAGCCCGCCTTCCGGGGCTCGGCCGTTTGACCGTTCCGATGATCGTCGTCGACGATGTGCTGGCAGCACTCGGCCGGCTTGCCGTCGCCTCGCGTCAGCGTTCACGGGCGCAGATCATCGCGGTGACCGGCTCGGTCGGCAAGACGACGACGAAGGAAATGCTTCGCCACGTTCTTTCGCCATCCGGCAAGGTGCACGCCTCCGTCGCCTCCTTCAACAACCACTGGGGCGTGCCGCTGACGCTCGCGCGGATGCCGCTCGATACGCATTTCGGCGTCTTCGAAGTCGGCATGAACCATCCGGGCGAAATCCGTCCGCTGGTTGAGATGATCCGGCCGCACGTCGCCGTCGTCACGACCATCGCTCCGGCGCATCTCGGCAATTTCAAGAGCATCAAGGAAATCGCCGCGGCGAAGGCGGAGGTTTTCGAAGGCCTGGTGCGCGGCGGGCATGCCGTGCTCAATCGAGACAGCGACCAGTACAATTTCCTCGAACGGACAGCGCAGTCGCTCGGCATCGAGAACATCCATTCCTTCGGCCAGCACGCGAAGGCCGAGTTCCGCCTTGCGGAATTCAACGGCTCGGACGAAAGCTCGGCACTCTGGCTAACGATCGACGGCGACACGTTCGAGGTGGCGATCGGCGCGCCCGGGCGGCATATCGCGGAAAACGCGCTGGCCGCTCTCGGCATTGTGACGCTCGTCAATGCGGACCTCGACAAGGCGATCGCAGCGCTGGCCACCCTGCAGCCCGAAAAGGGCAGGGGCCGCCGCCACAAGTTGTCGATCGGCAACGGCAGCTTCACGCTGATCGACGAAAGCTACAACGCCAACCCCGCCTCGATGCGCGCGGCGATCGCGCTGCTTGCCGCAGCCGATCCGGCTGGCCGCGGGCGCCGCATCGCGGTGCTCGGCGACATGCTGGAAATGGGCGAATACGCGCAAAAGGTCCATTCCGACCTGTCAGGGCCGCTTCTTGCGGCCGGCATCGAACATGTCTGGCTTGCGGGCAAGGATATGCTGGCGCTGAAGGAATCGCTTCCCGACAGCGTGCAGGTCGAATACCGCGAGACGACAGAAGAACTCACGGAATTTGTATTGAACTCGGTCGCGCCGGGCGACGTGTTGATGGTGAAATCGTCCTTGGGGATAGGCTTCGGCAAGATTGTCGCCGCGCTCCTTGACAAGTTTGCGCCATTTGCAGACACGCAACGCGAACGTTGACCGGGTAAACAAGGGGCCCTGAATGCTAATTTGGCTAGTCGAACTGTCGGACCAACTGAAATTTCTGAACCTGTTCAGATACATTACCTTCCGTACAGGCGCCTCTCTCTTCACGTCCGCACTGATCGTCTTCCTTTTCGGGCCGATGATCATCAACTCGCTCCGCATCCGGCAGGGCAAGGGCCAGCCGATCCGCGCCGACGGGCCGCAGACGCATTTCAAGAAGGCCGGCACGCCGACGATGGGCGGGCTGATGATCCTTGCCGGCATTGTCGGCGCCTCGCTGCTCTGGGCCGACCTTTCCAACGTCTATGTGGTGGCGACACTGCTCGTCACCCTCGGCTTCGGTGCGATCGGCTTCTATGACGACTATCTCAAGGTCACGAAGCAGAGCGACAAAGGCTTTTCGGGCAAGGCGCGCCTGGGCATCGAGTTCGTCATTGCGGGCATCGCCGTCTACTTCATGATGCGCACCGCGCTTGCCTCCGGTACCGCAGGCTCGACCTTCGGCTCCTCGGTCGCGTTCCCGTTCTTCAAGGATTTCCTGGTCAATCTCGGCATCATGTTCGTGGTCTTCGGCGGCTTTGTCATTGTTTCGGCTGGCAACGCCGTCAACCTGACAGACGGCCTCGATGGCCTTGCGATCGTTCCGGTGATGATTGCCGCCGCCTCCTTCGGCATCATCGCCTATCTTGCCGGTAACGCTGTTTTCGCGAACTATCTGCAGATCAATTTCGTGCCCGGCACTGGCGAGCTTGCCGTGGTTCTCGGCGCAGTCATCGGTGCGGGTCTCGGCTTCCTCTGGTTCAACGCGCCGCCCGCCGCAATCTTCATGGGCGATACCGGTTCGCTGGCGCTTGGCGGCACGATCGGCACCGTTGCCGTCGCCACCAAGCACGAGATCGTCATGGCGATCATCGGCGGCTTGTTCGTCGCGGAAACGCTCTCCGTCATCATCCAGGTCGGTTTCTTCAAGATGACCGGGCGCCGCGTCTTCCTGATGGCGCCGATCCATCACCATTTCGAGAAGAAGGGCTGGACCGAAAGCCAGGTGGTCATCCGTTTCTGGATCATCGCCGTCGGCCTCGCGATGCTCGGCCTTTCCACCCTGAAGCTGCGGTGAGGCGGTCATGATTCCTGTCACGACGCTTGCAGGAAAGAAGGTCACGCTGTTCGGGCTTGGTGGGTCCGGATTTGCAACGGCCCGCGCGCTCATCCTGGGCGGCGCCCATGTCACGGCCTGGGACGACAATCCAGACAGCGTCACGAAGGCGGCCGCGGAAGGAATCCATACCGAGGACCTCAGAATCGTCGATTGGAGCGTTCAGTCGCTCTTCGTGCTCTCACCGGGCGTGCCGCTCACGCATCCGAAGCCGCATTGGACGGTCGATCTCGCCCGCGCCGCCGGTGTCGATATCGTCGGCGATGTCGAACTCTTCGTGCGCGAGCGCCGGGCGCACGCGCCGGATTGCCCGTTCATCGCCATCACCGGCACGAATGGCAAATCGACGACGACCGCCCTGATTGCGCATATCCTGAAATCCAGCGGCCGCGACACGCAGCTTGGTGGCAACATCGGAACGGCGGTACTGACGCTCGATCCGCCGAAGGCCGGACGCTATTATGTCGTCGAGTGCTCGTCCTACCAGATTGACCTCGCGCCGACACTGAATCCCTCCGCCGGCATTCTGCTCAACCTGACGCCTGATCATCTCGATCGACATGGCACGATGCAGCACTATGCCGGCATCAAGGAGCGGCTGGTTGCTGGCAGCGGTACCGCCATCGTCGGCGTCGATGACAGTCATTGCGAAATGATCGCCGACCGCGTCGAGCGAGCTGGAACGAAGGTGGTCCGCATTTCACGCCGCCATCCGCTGGCCGATGGAATCTATGCTGAGGGTACGAAGCTCATACAGGCTTCTTCCGCTGCGGTTCGACCGCTTGCCGATCTCGACGGCATCCAGACGTTGCGCGGCGGCCACAATGCACAGAATGCCGCCGCCGCGGCCGCAGCTTGCCTTGCCGTGGGCGTTTCGGACGAAGAGATTCGCGCCGGGCTTGCCTCGTTCCCCGGTCTCAAGCATCGCATGCAGCCGGTCGGGACACGCGGCAATGTCATCTTCGTCAACGATTCGAAGGCGACGAATGCGGATGCCGCAGCGCCCGCGCTTTCCAGTTACGATCGGATCTACTGGATCGCCGGTGGTCTGCCGAAAGCGGGCGGCATCACGACGCTTGCGCCGTTCTTCCCGTACATCGCCAAGGCCTATCTGATCGGCGAAGCGGCGGCGGAATTTGCCGCGACGCTCGGCGAGGCCGTGCCCTATGAGATTTCGGGGACGATGGAGCGCGCTGTCGCGCATGCCGCGGCCGACGCGGAAAAAGATGAAACTGGTCCTGTCGCGGTGATGTTATCCCCGGCTTGCGCAAGCTTCGACCAGTACAAGAACTTCGAAGTCAGGGGCGATGCATTTGTCAGCCATGTGGCAGCGCTCGACGGAGTGACCATGCTGATCGGTTCGGCAACAGGAGATAAATGACATGGTGAGCCGTGCGGAACGTGGGCCTTTGGCCGATTGGTTTTGGACCATCGACCGCTTTTTCCTGGCGATGTTCATCTTCCTGATGGGCGTCGGCTTCATGCTCTCCTTTGCGGCCTCGCCCGCCGTTGCCGAGCGCATCGGGCTCGAGCCGTTCCACTTCGTGAAGCGGCACGCGGCTTTCATGATCCCGTCGATCGCCGTTATGGTCGGACTTTCCTTCCTGACGCCGCGGCAGGTGCGGCGGACCGCCATCCTGCTGCTTGTCATCTCGCTCGCCATGATGGTGCTGGCGCTTTTCTTCGGCATCGAGGTCAAGGGCTCTCGGCGCTGGGTGACGCTTGCCGGTATCTCGGTCCAGCCGTCGGAATTCATGAAGCCCGCCTTCGTGGTCGTCTGCGCCTGGCTCTTTGCCGAGCACGCGCGTCAGCCGGAAATCCCGGGTAACCTCTTTGCGATCATCCTCTTCGGCATGGTCGCGGCACTGCTCGTTGCCCAGCCTGACCTTGGCCAGACGATCCTGACGACCGCCGTTTGGGGCGGCATGTTCTTCATGGCGGGCATGCCATGGATATGGATCGTCCTGCTCGGCGTCTGCGGCGCGGGCGGCTTGTTCAGCGCCTATTACGTCTTCCCGCATGTGGCGGGGCGAATAGACAAGTTCATGACCGGCGAGGGCGACACGTTCCAGATCGACACCGCCCGCGAGGCCATCATCCGCGGCGACTGGTTTGGCAAAGGACCCGGCGAGGGCATCGTCAAGCGCATCATCCCGGACGCGCATACCGACTTCATCTTCTCGGTCGCCGCCGAGGAATTCGGCATCGTCTTCTGCATCGCGCTCGTTCTGCTCTTCACGGTCCTTGTTTTGAGGGGGCTATCGCACGCATATAAGGAGAAGAACGACTTCAACCGGTTTGCCGTCGCGGGGCTTGTGCTCCAGATGGGCATCCAGTCGATCATCAATATCGGCGTCAATCTCGAGCTGCTTCCGGCAAAGGGCATGACGCTGCCGCTGATTTCCTACGGCGGTTCGTCCATGGTCGCGATCTGCGTGACCGCCGGCTTCATTCTCGCGCTGACGCGCCATCGCCCGGAAAAACGGGCACAGGAGCGGAGCTTCTTCCGCATGCCGCACGGAATGCCGGCGGAGTAAAAGCCGATGAGCAAAGGTATCATCCTGCTCGCCGCCGGGGGCACCGGCGGCCACGTGTTTCCAGCAGAGGCTTTGGCATATGAGCTGAAGGCGCGCGGTTATTCCGTGCATCTCGTGACAGACAGCCGTGCCGAGCGCTTTGCCGGCAAGTTCCCGGCGGAGGAGATTCATGTCGTGCCGTCCGCGACGATCGGCTCGAAGAATCCGGTTGCGGTCGCGCGCTCGCTCTGGACGCTCTGGACCGGAATGCGGGCCGCGAAGAAACTGATCCAGCAGCTGAAGCCTGCGGTCGTCGTCGGTTTCGGCGGATATCCGACGGTTCCGCCGTTGCTTGCCGCCACGCGTCTCGGCGTGCCCTCGATGATCCACGAGCAGAACGCTGTGATGGGCCGCGCCAACAAGGCGCTAGCGCAGCGCGTCCAGGCGATCGCCGGCGGGTTCCTGCCGGAAAATGGCGGCGCTTATCCGGAAAAGACCGTGACGACCGGAAATCCCGTGCGTCCAGCAATCATCGAAGCGGCGAAGGTGCCGTACAGGCCTTCGCACGCCGGCGAACCCTTCAATCTCGTCGTCTTCGGCGGCAGCCAGGGAGCGCAGTATTTCTCCAAGGCGATGCCGACGGCAATCAGCCTGCTCGACGACGAACTGCGTGCCCGGTTGCGCATCACCCAGCAGGTGCGTCCGGAAGATATGGAGATGGTCAGTGGCTGCGTAGCAAAGCTTGAGATGGGAGCAGATATCGCGCCGTTCTTCACCGACATGGCGCAGCGCCTTGCGAACGCGCATCTCGTGATCTGCCGCTCGGGCGCTTCGACCGTTTCGGAAATTTCGGTGATCGGCCGTCCTGCCGTGCTGGTGCCTTATCCGCATGCACTTGATCACGACCAGGCAGCGAATGCCGCAGCGCTTGCCGCGACCGGGGGTGCGAAGGTCATTCCGCAATCGGAGCTCTCCGCGGAGAAGATCGCTTCGATCCTGGCGCACGTGATGAACGACCCGGAAAAGCTCGCCCGCATGGCGGCCGCCGCAAAGCAGGCCGGGAAACCGGACGCTGCGAACTTGCTTGCGGGCATGGTTGAGGCTATTGCCGCCGGACGTACAGTTGCAGAGTTCAAGGGGACACAGTCATGAAAATGCCGAAGGCGATAGGCCTTGTCCATTTCATCGGCATCGGCGGCATCGGCATGAGCGGCATCGCCGAGGTGCTACACAATCTCGGCCACCGCGTGCAGGGATCGGACCAGGCCGACAGCGCAAACGTGCAGCGCCTGCGCGACAAGGGCATCGAAGTCTTCGTCGGGCACAGGGCGGAAAACCTGGGTGACGCCGAAGTCGTTGTCGTCTCGACCGCCATCAAGAAGAACAACCCGGAGCTTGTCGCCTCGCGAGAGAAGCTGCTGCCGGTGGTGCGGCGCGCCGAAATGCTTGCCGAACTGATGCGCTTCCGCAATGCGATCGCCATCGGCGGCACGCATGGTAAGACGACGACGACATCGCTGGTCGCCACGCTGCTCGATGCGGGCGGGCTCGATCCGACTGTCATCAATGGTGGCATCATTAATGCCTACGGCACGAATGCCCGTATGGGCGAGGGCGAGTGGATGGTCGTCGAGGCCGACGAGTCGGACGGCACATTTTTGAAGCTTCCCGCCGATGTGGCGGTCGTGACGAACATCGATCCGGAACATCTCGACCACTACGGCAATTTCGACGCCGTGCGCACCGCCTTCCGGCAGTTCGTCGAGAACGTACCCTTCTACGGCTTCGGCGTCATGTGCCTCGACCATCCGGAGGTGCAGGCTCTCGTCGGCCGCATCGAGGATCGCAAGGTCATTACCTATGGTGAAAATCCGCAGGCCGACGTGCGCTTCATGAATGTGCGCATCGACGGCGCACGGTCGATCTTCGACGTTGAAATCCGCCGCCGGCGCACGGGGCAAGTCATCAGGCTCGACAATCTCGTAATGCCGATGCCTGGTCGGCACAACATTTCGAATGCGACGGCGGCGATTGCGGTCGCCAATCGTCTCGGCATTTCGAGCGTAGATATCGCAAAGGGGCTCGCCTCCTTTGGCGGCGTCAAGCGGCGCTTCACGCTGACCGGCGAATGGAACAGCGTGCAGATCTTTGATGATTACGGCCATCATCCGGTCGAGATCAAGGCCGTGCTGCGGGCCGCGCGCGAAGCCTGCAAGGGCAGGGTTATCGCCGTTCATCAGCCGCATCGCTACACACGCCTTTCCAGCTTGTTCGAAGAGTTCGCCGCCTGCTTCAACGATGCAGACAGCATTTTCCTTGCTCCGGTCTATGCCGCGGGTGAAGATCCGATCGAAGGCGTGGATTCTGAGGCGCTCATTTCGCGTATCAAGGCGGGCGGTCATCGCGATGCGCGTTTCCTTGCCAACCAGGAGCTTTTGCCGGAAATGGTCGCGGAGATTGCAAAGCCCGGCGATTTTGTGGTTCTGTTAGGTGCTGGGAATATAACTTACTGGGCAGCAGCGCTGCCAAAGCAACTGGAAGGTCTTTCGGGAAAGTCTGCATGAAACAGGTGAATGGGGAAAAGCTTCTCGAGACTCTCGGAGAAGGCGTTAAGGACATCCGCGGCCGCATCACGCCGGATGCCCCCATGGACCGTGTCACCTGGTTCCATGCAGGCGGCCTTGCCGAGCTGATGTTCCAGCCGCATGACGAGGCGGACCTGATTGCCTTCCTGAAAATTCTTCCGAAGAGCGTGCCGTTGACGGTCGTCGGCGTCGGTTCGAATATTCTCGTACGCGATGGCGGCATTCCCGGCGTTGTGCTGCGCCTGTCGGCTAAGGGATTCGGTTCGGTTGAACTTGCGGGTGAGAATCGCATTCTCGCCGGCGCCATCTGCCCGGACAAGCATGTGGCTGCGATGGCGATGGACAACGGCATCGGCGGCCTGCATTTCTTCTACGGCATCCCGGGCAGCATCGGCGGTGCGGCGCGCATGAACGCCGGCGCTAACGGCAGCGAGACCCGCGATCGCCTCGTCGAGGTCAATGCCATCGATCGCAAGGGCAACAAGGTTGTGCTGTCGAATGCGCAGATGGGATACTCCTACCGCCATTCCAAGGCTTCGCCCGATCTCATCTTCACCTCCGTGCTTTTCGAGGGCTATCCGGAGGATCGCGCGAAGATCCGCGCCGAGATGGATGCCGTGCGCAATCATCGCGAGACGGTGCAGCCGATCCGCGAAAGGACCGGCGGCTCGACCTTCAAGAACCCGGAGGGCCACTCGGCCTGGAAGCTGATCGACGAAGCGGGCTGCCGCGGTCTCGTCATCGGTGGCGCGCAGATGTCGTCGCTTCACTGCAATTTCATGATCAACATGGGGCAGGCGACGGGCTACGATCTCGAATATCTCGGCGAGCAGGTCCGCCGCGAGGTCTTCGAAAATTCCGGCATCAAGCTCGAATGGGAAATCAAGCGCCTCGGCGTCTTCATGCCAGGGCGCGAGGTGCGCCCGTTCCAGGGCGTGACAAGCGAGTAGCTGCTATTCGCAGGAAAATTGCCACGCTGCGTGATAGAAATCAAAAAGCCGCGACGGGAAACCGTCGCGGCTTTTTTTGAATTTCACAAGCAATCCGGATCAGACGTCGTCGCGGCCGGATGCCAGGATGCAGATCAGCGTGATCACGGCAGCGAGGCCGAGATAGTAGCCGACATAGAGCATGCCGTAGTTCGCCTGCAGCCAGGTGGCGATGTAGGGCGCCAGCGAGGCGCCGAAGATGCCGGCAAGGTTGAAGGTGATTGACGAGCCGGTGTAGCGCACTGGGGTCGGGAAGGGGGCCGCGAGCGCCGTGCCGATCAGGCCGTATGTCATGCCCATGAGTGCCATTGCGACAATGGCAAAAATGACGATGCTGCCTTCGCCGCCGGTCATCAGGCCAGGCAGGAAGAATGAGAAGATACCGATCAGGACCGTGGTGAGGATCAGCACTTCGCGGCGTCCGAATCGCTCAGCGAGCTTGCCGGCGATCGGGATGAAGATGCCGAAGGCCACTGAGCCGACGATCTGGATTTCCAGCGCGTCCAGGAACGGGATCTTCAGGACCTTGACGTTGTAGGACAGCAGATAGGCCGAGCCGATGTAGAAGAGCACGAAAGTGGCAAGCGCCACGAAGGTGCCGAGGAACAGGCTGCGCTTGTGCTTGCGGAAGAGCTCCGCGACCGGCACGGCAACGCGCTCATGCTTGTCGATCGCCTTCTGAAAGGCAGGCGTTTCGGTGATCGACAAGCGAACCCAGAGGCCGATGACGATCAGTACGATCGAGGCGATGAACGGAACGCGCCAGCCCCAGCTCAGAAGCGCCTCCTGCGAGATGACATGCAGCAGCAGCCAGAAGACGCTGGACGACAGGAAAAGGCCGACGGGTGCGCCGAGCTGCGGGAACATGCCGTACCAGCTGCGCTTGCCTTCCGGCGCATTCTCGGTTGCAAGCAGAACAGCGCCACCCCATTCGCCGCCAAGGCCGAAGCCCTGACCGAACCGGCATAGAGCGAGCAGAAGCGGCGCGACGACGCCGATCGATTCGTAGGAGGGCAGGAGACCGATGATGACCGTGGAGATACCCATGGTCAGGAGAGCGGCGACCAGCGTCGTCTTGCGGCCGATCCTGTCGCCGAAATGACCGAAGACCACAGCACCCAGCGGACGGGCGAAGAAGGCGATCGAGAAGGTGGCAAAGGAAGCGAGAAGGGCGGTGGTCGGATCGTTGTTCGGGAAGAACAGCGTCGGGAAGACCAGGACGGCTGCCGTCGCATAGACATAGAAATCAAAGAATTCGATGGTGGTGCCGACGAGACTCGCGATCAGAACGCGCGCCGGGGAATTGACTTGCGCAATGTTCGATGAAGCGGAGGTCGGCGATACGGGAGCTATCGCATCAGTCATTTTTATTCCATTCGGGATTTATCAGGAGCACCCTTGGGTCGAAGGGGTCTTAGAACACTATTGCGTTGAACATGTAAATTCTATCTGCATGCGCATCAAGCTAGATACTATCTGGAATATAGATAGATCTCCGCTTTTGCCGCCGAACATGGTCGCTCTCTGGTATGGGCCGGGCTTTACAAAAGGCGCCGTCAGCACTCAGGCTGCAAGAAACTCGAGGAGGATCTTGGTCTCAAGCTGTTCGACCGATCAGGACGCAATCCAGCACTCACTTCAACCGGTGAACGGCTCCTGCTTGAAGCCAAAGTTATCCTTGGACCGTCGAGAACCTGATCAGTGCCGCCAGCCTCAGATGTTCCAGACTCCTTCAATACGCAATTTCAATTCCGCAAACGCCGAATGAGCAGGAAAGTGATGAAATCCGATACGCCTGCACCGCAATGATTTCTTCTCGCGGATCATGGTCCAGCGGTGTGGCCCGCTACCCCAAATTGAAGGCATTGACGCGAATCGCTTTCAAGCGGCGTCTTCGTTCTCTCTCTGGTTGAGAGCGAAGGAGGAAAATATGCAGAAAAGTCTTATTGCAGAGTTTTTGGGAACGTTCTGGCTGGTGTTCGGCGGATGCGGCAGCGCCGTTCTTGCCGCGGCCTTTCCGGAACTTGGTATCGGTTTTACCGGTGTTTCATTGGCGTTCGGTCTGACCGTCCTGACGATGGCTTACGCCGTGGGCGGCATTTCCGGCGGACATTTCAATCCGGCTGTTTCCATAGGCCTTGCTGTTGCTGGCCGATTCCCGGTGGGACGCCTCATTCCTTACATCGTCGTGCAGGTGATCGGCGCCATTGCGGCGGCCGCGCTCCTCTATCTCGTTGCGAGCGGCAAGGCCGGCTTTGAATTGGGAGGCTTTGCCTCGAACGGTTATGGCGAGCATTCTCCGGGCGGCTATTCACTGATCTCGGCATTGGTCATCGAAGTCGTGCTGACGCTGTTCTTCCTGATCGTCATCCTGGGTTCGACGCATGTCAGGGCACCTGCGGGCTTCGCACCGCTTGCGATCGGCCTGGCGCTGACGTTGATCCACCTGATCTCGATCCCGGTGACGAACACCTCCGTCAATCCTGCGCGTTCGACTGGTCAGGCTCTATTCGTCGGCGGTTGGGCTCTGCAGCAGCTTTGGCTCTTCTGGCTGGCGCCGATTGTCGGCGGCGCGCTTGGAGGGCTTGTCTGGAAACTGCTCGACAAGGACGACTGAGGGCGGCCTTCACCGTCTACCCAGCAAACCCGCACGGACCATCTGTGCGGGTTTTTTCATGCTGTGAACGAACTTCAGCATGTTGCCGCAACGTGCTGGTTGGACTCGCAAACTCCTCCGCGCCGCTGGCTCCAGGAAGAGGTCGAGAACTCTCCAAGAGGCTTCGGTTAATAAAAGTAAACACTTCATTAACCATAATGTTGTCATATCCCTCCCATGTCTGAAGCGAAGCGGATTCGCGGGCAAGCTTGGTGCAAGCCTCGAAAATCAGGCTGAGATTTATTTTGGGGGTATGTATGAGTCGCAAGCATGTTGCTGTCCTGATGGGCGGATTTTCCTCGGAGCGGCCGGTGAGCCTGTCTTCGGGAACGGCTTGCGCGGACGCTCTCGAAGGTGAGGGCTTCCAGGTTACGCGGATCGATGTCGATCGCGATATTTCCGCGAAGCTCGCGGCGCTTCGTCCCGATGTCGCCTTCAATGCGTTGCATGGCCCCTTCGGCGAGGATGGCACCATTCAGGGCATCCTCGAATATCTCGAAATTCCCTATACGCATTCCGGCGTTCTTGCCTCGGCGCTTGCGATGGACAAGGGCAAGGCCAAGGGGGTTGCTGCAGCGGCCGGCATTCCTGTGGCGCAATCGGAAGTCATCAATCGTTTCGCCTTTCCGGCCGAGCACCCGATGAAGCCGCCTTATGTGGTGAAGCCTGTCCGAGAAGGCTCCAGCTTCGGTGTCGTGATCGTTCAGGAGGATCAGGCGCATCCGCCGCAGATCATCAGCTCACCTGAGTGGCGCTATGGCGAGGAGGTCATCGTCGAGCGGTATGTCTATGGGCGGGAGCTCACATGCGGCGTCATGGGCGACAAAGCTCTCGGCGTGACCGAAGTGGTGCCGCAGGGCCACAACTTCTATGACTATGACGCGAAGTACGCTGCCGGCGGCTCAAAACATGTCATCCCGGCGAAAATTTCACCGAATATTTACCAAAAAATACAAACATTGGCACTAAGGGCGCATCAAGCAATTGGTTGTCGCGGGGTTAGTCGGTCCGACTTCCGTTATGACGACCGGTTCTCTGAAGATGGTGAAGTTATCTGGCTGGAAGTGAATACTCAGCCAGGCATGACGCCAACCTCACTTGTGCCTGAAATGGCCGGCCATGCCGGTTATTCCTTTGGTGAATTCTTGCGTTGGATGGTGGAGGACGCTTCTTGTTCTCGTTGACGGTCAAAAGGATGGGGCGCCCGAGCCGTCAACCGAGCATCGCTCTTGCTGAGGGCGATGGGCGGATGATTCTCCCGCGTCCGCTGCGCCGCGTCGTGCGCTTCCTCGTCAGTCTCGGAACTGGCCGTATCCACATTCCCGCGCATACCGGGACGATTTCTGCGCTCGCATTCTTTGCGGCGACCGGTCTCTACGGCATGTCGCTCGGCGGCCATACGGAAACGGTCGCGCAGGCGGCGACCACAGCTGCCGGTTTCGCGATCGAGGATGTGAAGGTTTCCGGCAATTCGGAAACCTCCGAGATCGAAATCTTTGAACTCCTTGGCCTAGACGGAACGACGTCGCTGGTGGCGCTCGATGTCGATGCTGCGCGCCGGAAGATCGTCAAGCTTCCCTGGGTCGAAAGCGTCGAGGTCCGGAAGATTTATCCGAAGACGATCGAGGTTAAGCTCAAGGAGCGCCAAGCCTATGCGATCTGGCAGCACGGACAGGAGCTTTCGCTGATCGAAAGGAATGGCAGCGTCATTGCGCCGCTTCGCGACAACAAGTTTTCGACGCTGCCGCTCGTTGTCGGCCGCGATGCAGAAAGTGCTGCGGCTTCGCTCGAGGGCGAGTTTTCGAAATGGCCCGACATTACGTCGCGCGTCAAAGCCTACGTCTGGGTCTCCGGCCGCCGCTGGGACCTGCATATGGATAACGGCGTGGTCGTGAAGCTGCCGTCCGAGGATCTCGATCAGGCGCTCGCCAGGCTCTCGAAATTCAACAAGGAACAGGATCTTCTGGCGCGCGACATCGCAGCCGTCGATCTCAGGCTGGTGGACAGGACTGCGATCCAACTGACCCCGGATGCCATGGCGCGCCGGCAGGTCGTTCTCGATCAGCGGGCCAAGGATTTGAAGAAGGCGGGGCAGAATATATGAGCTTGTTCGGTTCGTCCCATTTTGGATTGCCGCGCCTGAAACCGCTTTCGTCGAAGCGGTCGCACATCGTTTCGGTGCTCGATATCGGCTCGACTAAGGTCGTTTGCATGATCGGCCGCCTGACGCCTCGCGAAGAGAGCGAAATCCTTCCGGGCCGCACGCACGATATCGAAATCATCGGCATCGGCCACCAGCGCTCCCGCGGCATCAAGACCGGCGTCATCGCCGATCTCGATGCGCTCGAAGGCGTTATCAGGCTCGCCGTCGATGCGGCCGAGCGTATGGCGGGCCTGACCGTCGAAAGCCTGATCGTCAATCTGACGGCCGGCCGTCTCGGCAGCGACATCTATACGGCGACGATCGATCTCGGCGGCCAGGAAGTCGAGCTTAACGATCTCAAGAAAGTGCTTGCCGCAGCCTGCCAGCAGTCGCTGCGCCAGGATCGCGCTGTGCTGCATTCTCTCGCAACCGGCTTCTCGCTCGACGGCGAACGCGGCATCCGCGACCCGCTGGCGATGTACGGCGATGAGCTTGGCGTCGACATGCATGTCGTGACTGCCGAACGCGCAGCGTTGAAGAACCTCGAGCTCAGCGTCAATCGCGCGCATCTCTCCGTCGAGGGCATTGTTGCTACGCCTTATGCTTCCGGTCTTGCAGCACTCGTCGACGACGAGGTCGAACTCGGCTGCTGTGCGATCGATATGGGCGGCGGGGCGACGACGATCTCGGTCTTTGCCGAAGGCAAGCTCGTTCACACGGATGCCGTCGGTCTTGGGGGCCTTCATGTCACGACCGATCTGGCGCGCGGCCTTTCGACCCGCATCGAAGACGCAGAGCGCCTGAAGGTGGTTCACGCTTCGGCGTTCTCGAACTCCTCCGACGAACGCGAGCTCATCTCGATCCCGCCGATCGGCGAAGACGAGCGCGATCAGCCGACGCAGGTGCCGCGCGCGCTCGTTTCGCGCATCGTTGGTGCACGCATCGAGGAAACGATGGAATTGATCCGCGACCGGATCCAGCGTTCAGGCTTCAGCCCGATCGTCGGCAAGCGCGTCGTGCTGACAGGCGGCGCAAGCCAGCTCACCGGCCTTGCGGAAGTGGCGCGGCGCATTCTTGCGCGCAACGTCCGCATCGGCCGTCCGATGGGTGTCTCGGGCCTGCCGACGGCAGCCAAGGGTCCGGCCTTTTCGACGGCGGTCGGCCTGATGATCTATCCGCAGGTCGCGGACATGGAAACACATGCGTCACAGAGCGGTCTGCTCATGTCGCTTGGGGGTAATAACAGCCGCATCGCCCGCATGGGCCAGTGGCTGAAGGAAAGCTTCTGAAATTGAGTGAATTGGCCGGCGTGGCGATGCGGCCATAGAGAGAAGGAACGGGTACCATGACTATCAAGCTGCAAAAGCCGGATATCACTGAGCTGAAGCCGCGTATCACCGTGTTCGGTGTCGGCGGCGGCGGCGGCAATGCTGTCAACAACATGATTTCTGCCGGTCTCCAGGGCGTCGACTTCGTCGTTGCCAATACGGACGCCCAGGCGCTGACCATGACGAAGGCCGAACGCATCATCCAGCTCGGCGCCAATGTCACCGAGGGTCTCGGTGCCGGTTCGCAGCCGGAAGTCGGCCGTGCAGCTGCCGAAGAGTGCATCGATGAGATCATCGATCACCTCAACGGCACGCATATGTGCTTCGTCACCGCCGGCATGGGCGGCGGCACGGGCACGGGGGCCGCGCCGGTCGTGGCACAGGCCGCCCGCAACAAGGGCATCCTGACTGTCGGCGTCGTCACCAAGCCGTTCCACTTCGAAGGCGGCCGACGGATGCGTCTTGCCGAATCCGGCATCGAGGAACTGCAGAAGTCGGTCGACACGCTGATCGTCATTCCGAACCAGAACCTCTTCCGCATCGCAAACGACAAGACGACCTTCGCCGACGCTTTCGCGATGGCCGACCAGGTTCTTTATTCGGGCGTTGCCTGCATCACTGACCTGATGGTGAAGGAAGGTCTCATCAACCTCGATTTCGCCGACGTCCGCTCGGTTATGCGCGAAATGGGCCGCGCGATGATGGGCACCGGCGAAGCATCCGGTCAGGGCCGCGCGATGCAGGCTGCCGAAGCTGCAATCGCCAACCCGCTGCTTGATGAAACCTCGATGAAGGGCGCTCAGGGCCTGCTGATCTCCATCACCGGCGGCCGCGACCTGACGCTCTTTGAAGTCGACGAGGCTGCGACCCGCATCCGCGAGGAAGTCGATCCGGATGCCAACATCATCCTCGGTGCGACCTTCGACGAATCGCTCGAAGGCATCATCCGCGTTTCCGTCGTTGCGACCGGCATCGACCGTGCGATGAACGAGGCTGCTGCCAAGAACTTCCAGGCTGCCGCCAAGCCGATGATCCGTCCTTCCGCGGCCGTTGCTCCGGCACCGGCCGCAGTTCAGCCTGCGCCAGTCATGCAGGCACCGAAGCCAGCCGATCCGATCGCGCAGACCATCCGCATGGCGGAAGCCGAAATGGAACGCGAGCTCGAAATCCCGGCTCCGCGCCCTGCAGCTCCGGTTCAGCAGCCTGTTGCTCAGGACACGTTCCGTCCGCAGAGCCGCATCTTCGCAGCCGCTCAAGAAGCTCCGGCTGCTCGCCCGATGCAGCCTGCTCCGGCACCTGTCATGAGCCAGCCGGTGCAGCAGCCGGTCATGCAGCAGCAGCCAGTTCGCCAAGAACCTGCCATGCAGCAGCCGGTCCGCATGCCGAAGGTCGAGGACTTCCCGCCGGTCGTTCAGGCCGAGATGGACCACCGCGCCCAGCCGGCTGCGGCACAGGCGCATGAGGAGCGCGGCCCGATGGGTCTGCTGAAGCGAATCACCAATTCGCTCGGCCGCCGCGAAGAGGAAGTTGCTCCCGAGATGACGGCAGCGCCTGCCGCCGCTTCGCAGCAGCGCCGCCCGCTTTCGCCTGAGGCGAGCCTTTATGCGCCGCGCCGCGGGAATCTCGACGACCAGGGCCGCAGTGTTCCGCAGGCCCGCATGATGCAGGAAGACGATCAGCTCGAGATTCCTGCGTTCCTGCGCCGCCAGTCGAACTGAGCGGACACAGAATCGCCACGCATGTGCCCGGGATCACAGTCCCGGGCGCTGCTGTTTCAAAGCGTCATATAAGTTGATGATTCCTAAATCATTTCAAGCGGATGGTTTCGTAACAAAACGAAACGAACAGTGATTTGGATTGGAGCCCTGCCGCACGTATGTATGACGTCATGGGACCGTGCCTTGCCGCCTTCATGGCGACAATTCGGCGGTGGGCAAGATAAGTTGGCGGTTTGTTTTCGGTGCTTTTGGCGCTACGGACCGTAAAAGGTAATGAAGGCAGAATTTTATGGTTATTGGCATGCTTGGCTTCCAGACGACGGTCTCGCGCCCGGTGACGCTTTCGGGCACCGGCGTCCATTCCGGCGCGGAAGTCACTATCACTTTCAATCCGGCTGAAGTCGATACCGGCGTCGTTTTCCATCGTATGCATGAAGACGGCAGCGTCACCGAATTGCGTGCCGTCTCCGCCCAGGTCGGCAACACCGATCTCTGCACTGTCCTCGGTTTTTCCCCCGTTCATTCGGTTGCGACGATCGAACATGTCATGGCCGCGCTCTACGCACTCGGCCTCGACAACGTCGTGATCGAGGTTCACGGCGCCGAAATGCCGATCATGGATGGCAGTTCTGCGCCCTTTATCGAGGCGATCGAGCAGGTTGGCCTCGTCTCGCTTGGCATCAAGCGTCGCTATATCCGCATCACCAAGCCGGTTCGCATCGAACATGGCGGCTCGTGGAGCGAATTCCGTCCGTATGACGGCACGCGCTTCGAAGTCGAGATTGATTTCGATTGCCCGCTGATCGGACGCCAGAAATGGGAAGGCAACCTGACGGCCGCGAACTTCAAGTCCGAACTGTCGCGCGCACGCACCTTCGGCTTCATGCGCGACGTGGAGCGCCTCTGGGCGTCGGGTCATGCGCTGGGTTCGTCGCTTGAAAATTCTGTCGTCATCTCCGACGATAATACCGTCATCAACATCGAAGGCTTGCGCTACGCAAAGGACGAGTTCGTGCGTCACAAGGCGCTCGATGCGGTCGGCGACCTGGCGCTTGCCGGCGCTCCCTTCATCGGCTGCTATCGCTCCTACCGCGGTGGCCACAAGATGAATGCCAATGCTTTGAAGGCGCTGCTCAGCGACACAACTGCCTACGAAGTTGTCGAGACTTCTGCTGCGCGCCCGCGCGTTACACCCCGCGATTTCGTCGCTGTTAACGCTCCCGGATTCGCCCCCTGGTCGGCATGACCTCCACACCAAATTTCAGGCCAGGGCCGCCTCCTTCGGGAGGCGGTTTTTTTTAGTACTTCCGTAAGCCGATAACTGTTCTCCAACATATGCTTAGGAGCAACAGGCCCGATTAAAGTTAAAAACCGGGATATTCTGACGCTTGCTGCCACAAAAATGCGTTAATGGCTCATCATTGCGTTGCTCTCGCCACACATTTGTGGCTAGAAACGCCGGCGAGGTGTGGCTGCCGCAGGGTTGGGGTAGCGGCAGTTGGGATTCTTTTATGGGTTATGCAAGGTCTGAAGGTATGATGAAGACAGCGCGCGCTTTGCTCGCATCGCTCGTGATTTTGAGTGCAGGCGCCTTGGTTTCCGGTTGCCAATCGGACCCTGATATCGACATCACCAAGCTCGGCGTCAACAACGATCCGCCGGACGTCCTCTACGGTCAGGCGCTTGCCAACATGAAGGCAGGCAACATGGTCGAAGCCGCGCGCAAGTTCGACGCGATCGACCGCGAAAACCCGTTCTCCGAATGGGCGCGCAAGGCTCTCGTCATGAGCACCTTCGTGAAGTACCGCCAGGGCAAGATCGACGATGCTCTCGCTTCAGGCAACCGCTATATGGCGCAGTATCCGAAGTCCGAAGACGCGGCATACGTTCAGTACCTGATCGGTCTCAGCTATTCGAAGCAGATTTCCGACGTGACGCAGGATCAGCGGGCTTCCTCCAAGACCATCGAAGCCATGCAGGCCGTCATCGACAACTACCCCGACTCTGAATATGTCGACGACGCGCAGGCGAAGATCCGCTACGCCCGTGACCAGCTCGCCGGCAAGGAAATGCAGGTCGGCCGTTATTACCTCGAGCGCAAGGAATATCTTGCAGCCATCTCCCGCTTCCGTATCGTGGTCGAGAAGTATCCGAACACGAATCAGATCGAAGAAGCGCTGGCGCGCCTCGTCGAGGCCTATTACGCGATGGGTATCGTGGAAGAGGCGCAGACGGCAGCCGCTGTTCTCGGTCACAACTATCCGGATAGCCAGTGGTACGCCGATTCCTTCAAGCTGCTGCAGTCGGGCGGTGCAGAACCCCGGGAGAACAAGGGCTCCTGGATTTCCGCAGCCGGCAGGAAGCTGCTGCTCGGCTCGTGAGGCCTGACACGCAATGCTGATCCAGCTTTCGATCCGCGATATCGTTCTGATCGAGCGGCTGGATCTTGCCTTCGAAACCGGGCTCTCGGTTCTGACAGGCGAAACCGGTGCCGGCAAATCCATTCTCCTCGACAGTCTGTCGCTGGCGCTCGGTGGGCGCGGCGACGGCGACCTTGTGCGTCACGGCGAGGACAAGGGGCAAGTGACGGCCGTCTTCGACGTGCCGATGGACCACGGTGTCCGCCAACTTCTGCGCGAGAATAGCATCGACGACGAAGGCGACCTTATCTTCCGGCGGCAGCAATCGGCCGACGGACGCACCAAGGCCTATGTCAACGATCAGCCGGTGAGCGTGCAACTCATGCGCCAGGCCGGACAGATGCTGGTCGAAATCCACGGTCAGCACGATGACCGCGCGCTCGTCGACACGCATGCGCACCGGCTTCTGCTCGATGCCTTCGCGGGCATCAACGAGGACGCGGCCTCTGTCTCGGAGCTTTACCGGATCTGGCGCAACGCAGAGCGGACGCTGAAAAAACATCGCGAAAAGGTGGAGAACGCAGCCCGCGAAGCCGACTATCTCCGGTCCTCCGTTGACGAGTTGGAAAAGCTCTCGCCGCAGGACGGCGAAGAGGAGGAGCTTGCTGATCGCCGCCAGAAGATGATGAAGGCGGAGCGTATTGCCGGCGACATCGCCGAAGCCTCCGAGTTTCTGAACGGCAATGCCTCTCCGGTGCCGCATATCGCCTCGCTCGTGCGCCGCCTGGAGCGGAAGAGCCACGAGGCGCCCGGACTGCTGGAAGACACCGTGGCGCTGCTTGATGCGGCTCTGGACCAGCTTTCCAACGCGCAGATGGAAGTGGAGGCGGCGCTTCGAAAGACGGAATATGATCCGAAGGAATTGGAGCGCGTCGAGGAGCGTCTCTTCGCACTCCGCGCCGCGTCCCGCAAATACTCCGTGCCTGTGACCGAGCTTCCGGCGCTTGCCGTGCGGATGATCACCGACCTTGCCGATCTCGATGCCGGCGAGGAGCGACTGGAGAAGCTCGAAGCAGAAGTCGGCGCGGCCAAGGCGAATTACGATGCCGCTGCCCGCTCGCTTTCAGACAAGCGTCATCATGCAGGCGAAGCGCTGGCTGCCGCGGTTATGGCGGAACTTCCGGCGCTGAAGCTGGAGCGCGCGCGCTTCATGGTCGAGATCGCGACCGATGCGGCAGACGCAACGGCCGAAGGCATCGATGTCGTCGAGTTTCACGTTCAGACCAACCCCGGCACGCGTCCGGGTTCAATCATGAAGGTGGCATCGGGTGGCGAGCTCTCGCGCTTCCTGCTCGCTTTGAAAGTGGCGCTTGCCGATCGCGGCTCGGCGCCGACGCTCGTCTTTGACGAAATCGATACCGGCGTCGGCGGTGCCGTTGCCGATGCAATCGGTCAGCGCCTGAAACGGCTTTCCGATCGCGTGCAGGTGCTCTCCGTCACCCACGCCCCGCAAGTGGCCGCACGGGCGGCAACGCATCTGCTCATTTCCAAGGGTCCAGTCTCCGACGGCTCCGAGAAGATCGCCACGCGTGTCGCGACAATGGCACACAAGGATCGCACCGAAGAAATCGCCCGCATGCTTGCCGGAGCTTCCGTGACGGAAGAGGCAAGGGCGGCTGCGGCCCGGCTGTTGGCAGGGAATGCTTGACCTCTCTTCTCCCCCGCTGGGAGCCGAGCATAGCGAGGCGATGAGGGGGGCCGCGTCGCCAGACGCGAATGGCCGAAGCGGGAGCGAAGGACATCTTGCAACGTCCCCTTATCCGCCCGTCGGGCTCCTTCTCCCGCTGGGGAGAAGGAGTTCCGGTTTTCCTGCTTCTTCCCAACGCCGATTTTTGCTCTAAAACGACTCCAGATTCTCTGGAGTGATCCCACATGCCGACCGAGTCCGTTGCCGTTGAAGACCTGACGATCGATGATGCCGCCACCGAGCTTGCGCGGCTGGCGAAAGAGGTCGCCCATCACGACGCGCTTTATCATGGCAAGGATCAGCCGGAGATTTCGGACGCGGACTATGACGCGCTGAAGCGGCGCAACGATGCGATCGAGGCGCGGTTTCCGGAACTGATCCGCGAAGACAGCCCGTCGCGCCGGGTGGGTGCTGCACCCTCCGTCACATTTGCGCCGGTCGTCCACGCCCGCCCGATGCTGTCGCTCGACAATACGTTTTCGCAGGAGGACGTGCAGGATTTCGTCGCTGGTGTTTATCGCTTCCTGGGGCGCCTGCCGGACCAGTCGATCGCCTTTACCGCCGAACCGAAGATCGATGGGCTCTCCATGTCGATCCGTTACGAGAACGGCAGGCTGGTCACGGCCGCAACGCGCGGCGACGGGACGACGGGCGAGAATGTCACGGCCAATATCCGCACCATCAAGGAAATTCCGAATGAACTGCCCAAGGGCGTTCCCGCCGTCGTGGAAATACGCGGTGAGGTCTACATGGCGAAGAGCGATTTTATGGCGCTCAACAAGCAGATGGAGGCCGAGGGAAAGCAGACCTACGTCAACCCGCGCAACACGGCAGCCGGATCGCTGCGCCAGCTCGATGCGAAGGTGACGGCGAGCCGCAAGCTGAAATTCTTCGCCTATGCCTGGGGCGAGATGTCGGAGGTGCCGGCCAATACACAGTTCGACATGGTTCAGCTCTTCAGGGATTGGGGCTTCCCGGTCAATCCGCTGATGAAGCGGCTGAATTCCGTCGCCGATATTCTCATCCACTACGACGAGATCGGCCTGAAGCGCCCCGACCTCGACTACGACATCGACGGTGTCGTCTACAAAGTTGACAGCCTTGAACTCCAGCAGCGCCTCGGCTTCCGCTCGCGCAGCCCGCGCTGGGCGACGGCTCACAAGTTTCCGGCAGAACAGGCGTTCACCACGGTCGAAAACATCGACATTCAGGTCGGCCGCACCGGCGCGTTGACGCCGGTCGCGCGGCTTACGCCCGTCACTGTCGGCGGCGTGGTGGTGACCAACGCGACCCTCCACAACGAAGACTACATCAAGGGCCTAGGCAATTTCGGCGAGCCCATCCGCGACGAGGAGCACGATATTCGGATCGGCGATACGGTGATCGTGCAGCGGGCCGGCGACGTCATTCCGCAGGTACTCGATGTGGTGCTCGAAAAGCGGCCGACGGACGCGGTGCCTTACGCGTTTCCGAAGCGCTGCCCGGTCTGCGGTTCGCATGCTGTGCGCGAAAGAAACGAGAAGACGGGAAAGCTCGATTCCGTTACGCGCTGCACCGGCGGCTTCGTGTGCCGCGCGCAGGCAACAGAGCATCTCAAGCACTTCGTCTCGCGCAACGCCTTTGACATCGAGGGCCTGGGTTCGAAGCAGATCGACTTCTTCTTCGAAAGCGAGGAGGACGCGCTGAAGATCCGCACGGCGCCGGAAATCTTCACGCTGGAGCGGCGACAGCAGAATTCGTTGACGAAGCTCGAAAATATCGAAGGTTTCGGCAAGGTCAGCGTCGGCAAGCTCTATGCGGCGATCAACGAACGGCGCAGCATCGCGCTTCACCGCTTCATCTATGCGCTCGGCATCCGCCATATCGGCGAGACAACGGCGAAGCTGCTGGCGCGCTCCTACGGCACCTATGAGGCTTTTGCCTCGGCGATGAAGGAGGCCGCGCCACTTTCCGGCGACGCCTGGAACGACCTGAACGCCATCGAAGGCATCGGCGAGGTCGTCGCCCGCGCCATCGTGGAGTTCTATAAGGAGCCGCGCAACGTCGAGGTGATCTCGGCGCTGCTTTCGGAAGTGACGCCGCAGGGGGCGGAGCAGCCGGTCACCTCCGGCAGTCCGGTTGCAGGCAAGACGGTTGTCTTCACCGGCTCGCTGGAGAAGTTCACCCGCGACGAGGCCAAAGCCAAAGCGGAGAGCCTCGGCGCAAAGGTGGCAGGCTCGGTCTCCAAGAACACCGATATCGTCGTTGCCGGACCAGGCGCGGGCTCGAAGCTCGACAAGGCACGCGAGCTTGGCGTCGAGACCATGGATGAGGACGAGTGGCTGGCGCTGATCGGCAGATAGGCTCCCTTGATTTGTTCCCGTTTTGGGAATATCTTACCGTTTATGCAAATCATCGCCAAGTCGACGTTGCGTGCCTTTTGGGAGCGGCATCCTCAGGCGAAGGTGCCTTTAAGCGTTTGGCATTCGATTGTCAGCAAGGCGAACTGGACAGGGCCGTCCGATATCAAGAAGACATTCGGCACCAATGTCGACTTCGTCGGCGATAACAGAGTGATCTTCGACATCGGCGGTAACAAGTACCGGCTGATCGTGCATGTCGCGTATGGTTATGGCCGCGTGCTGATCAAGTTTATCGGGACGCATGCGGAATATGACAGAATCGATCCGGAGACTGTGTGATGGAAGTCAGACCGATTAGAAATGATGCTGATCTCGCTTGGGCGATCGGCGAAGTCACGCCTTATTTCGATGCGCCTCCGGCGCACGGCAGCGCGGACGCTGATCGATTTGATGTGCTTTCCGATCTGATCGAAGCCTATGAAAGCCGGCACTTTCCGGCAGTTGAATTGGAACCGGTCGATTTTCTTTACGCCTTCATGGAAATGACCGGCCGCACGCAGGCCGACCTCGGCAATGTTCTGGGTTCCCGTTCCCGGGCCTCCGAGATTCTCCACCGCAAGCGCGCGCTTACGGTGGAAATGATCTTTAAGCTCAACGAGGCATGGGGCATTCCGGGCGATTGCCTCTTAAAGCCTTACAAGCTGGCCGTGGCCTAGAGCGGCTAAATGCGCACCCGTGCCATCGTATAGGCGTCGACATAGCTGCCAGCTCGGAAGGCAAAGGCTTTGAGCACGCCTTCCTGTTCGAAGCCGAATTTCTTGTAGAGCGCGATGGCGGCGGCATTGTCGGTATAGACGGTCAACTCCAACCGTTTGATGTTCAGCCAATTGTCCGCCGTATCGATGAGTTCGGCGAGCAGGGCGCTGCCGATGCCTTTGCCGGCGAAATCGTCATGCACGCCCATGCCGAGGCTTGCCACATGGCCGCGCCGTCCGTGATAGCGCGTCATGCCTGCGTCGCCGACAACTTGGCCATTCAACTCGGCGACGAGGCTGACATGGCCGGGGCCGGCGTTTTCGAAGCGTTTGCGCGTTTCCTCGACGGTTTGATAGGGCAGGCGCAGCGTGCCGAAGCGGAAGCCGGGCAGGTTGATGAGTGCCGTCACCGCCTCGATATCGGAGGCGCGCAACGTACGAATGATCAGCCCCGCCGTCGCTGGCGGGTGTTCGGATGGATTGTTTTCTAACGTTTTCAAAATGCTCTCCTTGAATTTAAAGAGGAGAGCAGACTTCGAAACCCTGCTCGCCTCGGCAGGGTTTCGGGCTGATTGGATGATTAACGCGCCAAAACTGCCCCGCACCCTGCATGGGTCGTGGTCATATGCATGGCCGTAAGAATGATGCTCGTTCCGATCATGAGCAAAAAGTCGTTGATCTTTTCCGGAAAGTCAACCTGCGGCATTTGCCTGGCTGCACCGGCGGGTTAAGCCTGTCGTGGACGGCAGAATCGCGGAGCAGCCTTGAAGACCATCGCCATCGATTTCGAAACGGCCAATGAGCAGCGCGGCAGCGCCTGTTCGGTCGGCCTTGCCTGGATCGAGGAGGGCACGGTCACTCGTGTCGAGGAGCGGCTGATCCGACCGAAGGATATGCGTTTTTCCGGGATGAATATCGCAATCCACGGCATCCGGCCCGAGCATGTGGAAGATGCGCCGGAATTTCCGGAAGTCATGGACGAGTTCCACGATGATTTTCAGGGCGCGACGATGATCGCGCACAATGCCGCCTTCGATTTCAGCGTCTGGCGCGCTTCGCTCGATCTTTATCGCCAGTCCTATCCGGAACTCACCTATCTCTGCAGCCTTAAGATGGCACAGCGCATCTGGCCACAGTTCCTGTCGCACAGATTGAACGTAATTGCCGAGCATCTCGGCCTGCGCTTTTCCCACCACAATGCCGCGGAGGACGCTGCCGTGTGCGCGCGTGCGGCGATCGAGATGGCGAGGGCGGTCAAGGCGGCGGCCGTGCATGCCATTCCCGCGGCGATTGGCATGACGCCCGGCAGACTCACCGCAAGCGGCTACGAGCCCTGCACTTGCCGAAAGGCATAGTTCGCGCTTTCTTGTTTTGACGGCGGCCGTACTTATCTAGTGAAGCGGATTATTCAGGGAGCCGCGATGTCCTCGTTGCATAAGCTTGTTCTTTCCGCCGCTTCGGTTGCCGCGCTGGGCGCCGGTGCCGCGTCTGCCGAAGTCGTCGGCAAGGTCGGGGTCGACTGGATCGGCAACGATATCATCGTCGATGCGATCCCCGATCCGGAGGTGAAGGGCGTGACGTGCCATGTCACCTATTTCGACCGCAGCATCATAGACCGGGTGAAGAACGGCAATTGGTTCGAGGATCCCTCGAACAATTCGATCGCGTGCCGTCAGACGGGACCGATCGAAATCGGCGACATCAATCTCTCGAAGGACGGCGACGAGGTGTTCAAAGCGGGCATGTCGCTCATCTGGAAGAAGCTGGTCGTCAATCGCATCTACGACAAGACCAATGACACGCTGATCTATCTCGCCCATTCCCGCGAACTGACCGATGGCTCGGCGAAGATGTCGATCTCGACGATCCCGCTTTATGGCCAGAACGTCACCTGGAAGAACGGCAAGCCGCAATGAAAAGGAGGCCTGGTTTTCGCCAGGCCCTTTCGATTCCGACAGTGCCGGAGTTCAGGCGGCTTCCCGTGTCAGTTCGTCGGCGATGACCGTGTCGAGGTTGAGGAAACAGACCATGGTCTTTTCCCGTGCCACGATGCCGCGGCAGAAGGCGCGCTGGGCTTCCGGAATGATTTCCGGCGGCGGCTGCAGGTCTTCGCTTTTGATCGTCATCATGTCCGAAACCTGTTCGACCAGGAGACCAACCAGCTTGCCGGCGATGTCGGTGACGATGATCGCGGACCGCTCCGACGGCTCCGTCATCTTCATGCCGAGGCGGCAGGCCATGTCGATGACCGGGATCACCGCGCCGCGAAGGTTGATGAGGCCGAGTACGTAGGGCGGCGTGTGCGGCATCGGGGTCACCGGCGCCCATCCGCGGATTTCGCGGATTGCCATGATGTCGATGCAGAATTCCTGTTCCGCGAGATGAAAGGAAACGATTTCGAGGTGGGAACCGGCCTGTGTGATAACGGCGCTTGTCATGATCAGAATTCTTCCCAGTTGTCTCTGGCCGAAGCGGCCACGGCTTTGGCGGCGGCGCCGCCACTGAATGCGTCCGCGACCTTGCCGATCAGGCTCCGTGCGGGTGAGGGTTTCGGATGCGAGGCGGCGGTTGCTTCTCGCGGCGCGTGACGGGCATTCATGCCCTCGCCGGTCTTGAACTGTCCAACGAGCCGGATCAGATTTTCGGCGTCGGCAGCAAGCATGTGGCTCGCGGCGTTCGTCTCTTCGACCATGGCCGCATTCTTCTGCGTGGCCTGGTCCATCTGGCTGATGGCCGCATTGATTTCGTTCAGTCCAACGGATTGTTCGCGCGCAGAGGTTACGATTGATTTAACGTGCTCGTCGATGCGCAAAACATCTTCGCCGATCTCGCGCAGCGCTTCGCCGGCTTTTGTCACCAGTTCTCCGCCTGTCTTTACTTCGGCGCCCGATTTGGAGATCAAGGCCTTGATATCCTTGGCCGCGCCCGCTGCGCGCCCGGCAAGTTCGCGCACTTCCTGTGCTACGACCGCAAAGCCCTTTCCGGCTTCGCCGGCGCGGGCCGCTTCGACACCGGCGTTCGACGCTCTGCTGGATGCTGTTTGCTCGATCCAGCGCACTCTCGACACGGGCGCCTTCAAACCAGCCGACAGCGAGCATCGAGCTGAAACCGAGGAGGGCGGCGCCCGAGCGTCCACAGTCTCTGGTTCACCGAAAGGGTCTTGCGTATTGTCGCATTCGTCATAGAGAAATCGTCCTGCCTCAGATGCCGGATTGAAGTATTCGTGCAGTTGCATGCAAACACCCGTGTCTGACGACACGCCATAGACATCATGTCGGAGCGGCGCGGAGGGCGCCGGACGCCCTATAAAATATAGGGTTGACCGCTTAAGTCTTTGCTAACGATGTATTTCTTGCCGGCATCTTCCTGTTTGCCGGTCAAGTATTTGTAGTAACAAGTTTTTCTCTTAAGATCGATTTCCGGCGCTGCCATTTCTGCGCATACCCGGTGAGGCAATTAATCACGGGTGAGAAAACGGGATGTTGAATTGCGTGCGCTCCGCAGAAGAGGTATCAGGCGCGCAGTCGCGGGCTGCGCCGTCCGCTTGCTTTCAGGGGTCGTAGACATGAAGAATTTCCGTGTCGCCGTTTGGGTTGCCGTCATCATTGTCGCGGCCGTGCTCGGCTTCCTGACGCTGAACATCACGAAGACGAGGGATATCCCGCTCGCCGAGGGGCCGTTCGGCGTTCCGTTCACGCTCGTTGCGCAAAACGGCCAGCCGATCACCGAGCAGGCGCTTCGCGGCAAGCCGAGCGCCGTCTTCTTCGGCTTCACGCATTGCCCCGAGGTTTGCCCCACGACACTCTTCGAACTCAATGGCTGGATGGAGAAAGTCGATCCGGCGGGCGACAAACTGCAGGCCTATTTCGTCACCGTCGATCCGGAGCGCGATACTCCGGAAATCATGAACCAGTACGTCTCGAACGTTTCGAAGCGCATCACCGGCATCTCCGGTCCGCCGGAGAAGGTCGCCGACGTCGTCAAGGGCTTTCGCGTCTACGCCAAGAAGGTGCCGGTCGACGAGAAGGATCCGAATGGCGATTACACGATGGACCACACCGCATCGGTCTTCCTCTTTGATTCCGAGGGCCGTTTTGCCGGCACGATCGCCTATGGCGAAAACCCGGACACGGCGGTAAAGAAGCTGGAGAATTTGATCAGCAAGGGATGAAACCATGGGGGCCGGGCATCGCAGCATCCTGATCGCCGGTGCCGGCGCGACGGGTCTTGCGGCAGCGGTGGAACTTGCCCGGCGAGGCTTTCGTCCACGTATCATCGACAGCGATGCGGGCCCGGTGCCGCTGACCGAAAGCCGGGCGCTCGGCATCAATGCCCGCACGCTCACCTTGCTTTCGCCATCCCGTGTCGCAGACACGATCCAGCAGGAAGGCCATAGGATCGACCGCTTTCGGGTGCGGTCAGGCGGGAAAGTGCTTTTCGAGATCGATCCTTCCAAAATCGGCGGCCGCTTTCCGGCCATCCAGGCACTTGCCCAGGGCCATACGGAACGGCTGCTGCTCGGCAAGCTTTCCGACTATGAAGTCGAGCCGGAGTGGCAGACCGTGCTTGAAAGCATCAGCGGCACGATGGACAAGCCGCATGTGACGCTGCGCCGCGCGGACGGCTCCCGCGAGGAACTCGACCCCGACATCCTGATCGGCGCGGATGGTGCGCACTCGGCCGTGCGCAAGGCTGCAGGTTTCGCCTTTCCGGGCGACGCTCTCGAAGAGTCTTTCCATCTTGTGGACTATCGCTATCCGCAGCCGATCGACGCACATTACGTCGAGATCAGCCTGTTCAATCCCGGCATGGTCGGCAGGATTCCGGTTTCCCGCGATACGGTGCGATACATCTCGACGCTTCCGGATTTCGAGAGCCATATCGAGCATCCGGTGCCCGGCGGCGAATTGGTGTGGGCTGCGAATTTCCGCATCCATTTCCGACATGTCGAGCGCATGTCAAACGGTAACGTCTTTCTCGCCGGCGATGCGGCGCATATCCATTCGCCGGCTGGTGCCCGCGGCATGAATCTCGGCATCGAGGATGCCTGCTGGGTTGCCTATCTGATTTCGGAAGGCCGAGAACAGGATTATTCGGGCCTTCGGATGCCGGCGGTCAAAATGGTGCTGAAGCAGACCTATGGGCTGACGAGGCTGGTGACCATGCATCATCCGGTTGCGACCGGCCTTCGCAATTTTTTCGCACCGCTGCTGATCCGCATCCCGGGAATTACCCGGCGGATACTGCGCAGCGTTGCCGGTTATGATACGCCGCCGCCGGTCTGGATCGACGACGCGCAATAAGAATAGGAAAAGTTCGAGTGAGTGAAATTCGCCTGTACGTGACGACGACCGAAAAGAAGGCCGGGCAAGTCCTTGATCTTCTGACCGAGGTCTTCGGTGAAGAGGACATCGCGATCGCGACGACCGAGATCGATGAGAAGAAGGACATCTGGGAAGCCTCCGTCTACATGATGCGGGAGGACGAAAACGCGGTTCGCCTTCGCATCGAGGAGGCGCTGAAGGTTCCGTTTCCAGACCTGAAGGTCGCGCGCGAAGTCATTCCCGATATCGATTGGGTGGCGAAATCTCTTGAAGGTCTGAAGCCGGTGCGGGCAGGGCGCTTTCTCGTGCATGGTTCGCATGACCGCGCCAAGGTACGCCCCGGCGATATCGGTATCGAGATCGATGCAGGGCAGGCCTTCGGCACCGGCCATCACGGCACGACGGCCGGCTGCCTAGAGGTGATCGACAGCGTGTTGCGTTCGCGGCCGGTCGGTAATGCGTTGGACCTCGGGACGGGCAGCGGCGTATTGGCGATTGCGGTGCGCAAGCTCAAGAATATCCCGGTTCTCGCGACCGATATCGATCCGATCGCCACGCGTGTCGCAGCCGAGAACGTGCGGCGGAACGGCATTGCGTCCGGGATCATTGCGAAGACTGCGCCAGGCTTTCATTCGACGGCCTTTGCGGAATACGGGCCGTTCGACCTCATCATCGCCAATATTCTGGCGCGGCCGCTGATCAAGATGGCGCCGAAACTGGCCGAGCACCTGGCGCCTTCCGGCTCGGTGATCCTGTCCGGCATTCTTGCGCAACAGCGCTGGAAGGTGCTTTCGGCCTATAATGGCGCAAAGCTCCGCCACGTCCGCACCATCTGGCGAAACGGCTGGGTGACGATCCATCTCGACCGTCCGTAAGCTATCGGCAAAAAAAGAAGGCGGTGCCAAACGGCACCGCCTTCGACCGTTAAACGGCCATGCCCGCGAGCTCGAAGGAGGAGGAGCGCTCGAGCGGGCTCTACAGTTCTGATTGCCGGTCCGTTGAGGGAGGAGGAGAAACGAAGCGGCAAATAGCTCAGAACGCGTAGCTGGGTACACCCTTGTGGTGCGTAACCTTGTGGCCCGTGCCGAGCATCTTGAGGCTATCTCCATTGAGCGGACGGCGGGCACCGATGACATGATGCACAGTCTGGCGTTCGCCAGCCTGCACCGGGCTGCTGTAAGCGAAGCGCGACAGAGAGGCAGTCATTTTCATTTCCTTTTCGTTGCAGGCTCGATTCCGAACCCGTTTGATGCGCCGTATATAGCTATTCCCAAATCCTTAGGCAGAGGGTTTCGCTCATGGGAGCCATGCGTGGAACGCATAAAGCGTGCCAGTTTCGATTCTGCTGTCACATTTCTGCCAAAATATTGAGCGGCCTGACCTGGGGCAAAGTGGCTGCTTTTTCTCCACTTGCCCTGATTTTTCGATAACATGGGCCGCACGCTTTTCGGCGGATTCGGATATAGCCATTGGGTTTTCAGCATGTTCCAGTCTTTTGAGGTCACCTCCACGCCACAATTCGGCCGCGATCGGGTTGGGCGACTGCGCGCAAGTTTCGATGGGCTTGGCATTGATGCCTTCCTCGTGCCGCGAGCCGATGAGTACAACGGCGAATATGTGCCGGCATGCGCGGAGCGCCTGTCTTGGCTCACCGGCTTCACCGGATCAGCGGGCATTGCGCTCATCACCCATAGCCAGGCGATCATTTTCGTCGATGGCCGCTATGTGACGCAGCTCGCCGAGCAGGTCGACGGCTCGGTCTTTACCGGCGGCGATCTCGTCAACGAGCCACCGCATGTCTGGATACCCGAGAACGGTAAGCAGGGTATGCGGCTCGGCATCGATCCGTGGCTGCATTCCGGTGCCGACGTGCGCCGTCTTGAAAAGGCGCTTGCCGAGATCGGCGGCACATTGGTGATGCTACCGCACAATCCGCTCGACAGGCTCTGGACGGATCGCCCGGCCGAACCGCTCGGCGCTGTGGTCATCCAGAATGTCGCTCAGGCCGGCATGCTGGCGAAGGACAAGATCGCGACGGTTGCCGCCGATCTCGCCAAGAAGAATGCCGCAGCCGTGCTGATTGCCGACCCGTCTTCGATCGCATGGATCTTCAACATTCGCGGTGCCGACGTTCCACATACGCCGCATCCGCTGGCTCGCGCTATCATCCATGCCGACGGCAAGGCGGAACTGTTCCTCGACAAGCGCAAGACCGGCATCGAGCCGGAAGCCTATCTTGCGCAGATATGCGTGCAGCTGCCGCCATCTTCGCTCGACGAGCGGCTCGCTGCCGTGTCAAAGGATGGCGGCCGGGTGATGATCGATCCGGATATCGCTTCCTATGCGCTTGCCGACATCATCCGCAAGGCGGGCGGCGAGGTGGTGGAGGGCACCGATCCCGCCAAGCTGCCGCGGGCGGTGAAGAACAGCGTCGAGCTCAACGGCTCGGCGGCGGCGCACCTGCAGGACGGTGCGGCCATGGTCGAGTTCCTTTACTGGCTATCGCAGGAAAAGCCGGGCACGGTGACGGAAATTGCCGCGGCCGAGAAGCTGGAGGCAGTACGTGCCGGCGTCGGCCAGAACATGCAGAACCCGCTCAAGGATATCTCCTTTGACACGATTTCCGGGGCCGGCGAGCATGCCGCGATCATGCATTACCGCGTGACAGTCGATACCAACCGGACGATCAATGCCGGCGAGCTTTTCCTCATCGATTCCGGCGCGCAATACATCAATGGTACCACGGATATCACCCGCACCGTCGGCATCGGGGCGGTTTCGGAGGAGCAGAAGCGCTTCTTCACGCTGGTGCTGAAGGGCATGATCCAGATCAGCACGGTGCGCTTTCCGAAGGGCACGCGCGGCTGCGATCTCGATCCGCTGGCGCGCATCGCGCTCTGGCGGGCAGGCGTCGACTTCGGGCATGGGACCGGCCACGGCGTCGGCTCCTATCTTTCGGTGCACGAGGGGCCGCAACGCATTTCGAGGATTTCGACGCAGGAACTGCTGCCCGGCATGATCCTTTCCAACGAACCGGGCTATTACCGGCCGGGCAGCTTCGGCATCCGCATCGAGAACCTGATCTATGTGCGGGAGGCGGAGGACATCGAAGGCGGCGACATGCCGATGCTCGGTTTCGAGACGCTGACCTTCTGCCCGATCGACCGCACCATCGTCATCCCCGAATTGCTGACGCATGACGAGCTGCACTGGTTCAACGACTACCACGCCCGCACCCGCGAGGCGTTGATGCCGCTGATCCACGACAAGGACGTCAAGGCGTGGCTGGAGAATGCGACGCTGCCGCTGGAATATTGAGGTTCAAGTGCCGCGCGGCCTAGAATCCGATCGTGCGGCGCCAAGCCATGACGATGAGCCAGGCCGCGACCAGCATCCAGGTATGCGATACCTTGAGGCCGACGATGAGAGCGACGACAAGCGCCAGCTTGGCATCCCAGCCGCCGTCGAAGAAGGCCGGCGCGACGATGGTCGTCAGCACGGCGGCAGGGACGGCGTTGAGGGCTGCCTCCATGCGCGGAGGGATGCGTTTCATCGTGGTGATGAGCACATAGCCGCCAATGCGCGTCGCATAAGTCGCAACAGCCGATGCGAGGATCACGAGGACCATCTGGAGATCGAATTCCATGTCAGACCTCGTGCGGTTCGTTTTCGGGTTCGGGCTTGTGGACGGCAGGCAGCGGCATCAGCGCAGCCAGGATGATGCCGACCGCAGCCCCCAGGCTGACATGCCAGGGCGAGCCGACATAGTGATAGGCGATCGCCGAGGCGACCGCGCTGACAAAGGCGACGGGCAGGAAGTTGTCGCGGTTGCGGAAGCCGAGCACGATGCCGAGGAAATAGGCGGGCAGCAGGATATCGAGGCCGAGCGCCTTCGGGTCGCCGATGAAGCTGCCGAGCAGCCCGCCGAGGAGGCTGATCAGCACCCAGGGCACGTAGATGATGATTCCGAAGCCGAGATACCAGATGAAGGTGACCGGCTTTCCCTCCTCGCCGCGTTTCGCCATTGCAGCGAACTGCGGGTCGACGAGCAGGAAGAAGGTGAAGAACTTCTGCAGCGGCGTGAACTGGCGGACGTAGCGCGCGATCGCCGCCGAATAGAGGACATGGCGGAAGTTGACGGCGAGGATGGAGGCGACGATCAGCCAGGCCTGGACGTTGTGGCCGAAAAGCTCGATGCCGACCATCTGGCTCGCACCCGCGTAGATCGTGGCGCTCATCAGTGTCAGTTCGCCGAGCGACATGCCGTTATCCACGGCAAGCGCGCCGAACAGGGCGCCGAAAGGCGCGGCCGCCACGGCGACGGCAAAGCCGCCCCGCAATCCCTCGGCAAAATCCGCGCGACTCATCGGCACCTGTCCTCCTTCAAAACGACCCTGCTCTATGTGCCCAGCGCCTTGGCCGCAATCGAATTTCCTTGATCGACCGATCGATTTCGCTGAACGGTCGGAACCTCAGACAATGGCGGGAGACGAGACGATGAAGCCGATAGACTTTTCCAAGGAAGACAAGGCGGCGCTGATTGCGCGCATCCAGCACTTCTTCGACAAGGAACTGGATCAGCCAGTCGGGCTGCTCAAGTCGGAACTGGTCCTCGATTTCTTCGCCAAGGAGATCGGCGCCGCTTATTACAAACAGGGCCTGCAGGATGCGCATGCTGCATTTCTTAAGCGCGCCGACGACCTTGCGGACGATATCTACGGGCTGGAGCAGGCGGCGCGGGACTGAGGTTCAGCCGGCGAGAACCTTTTGGCTGTCGATGATCTCGATGCCGCGTGCGCGCATCTCATCGATGGCAGCAGCCACCCCTTCCGGTGTGATGCCGCGGCTTGCATCCTCGATGAACCGGACCTTGATGCCGGGCATCATCGCCAGCGCATCGAGCGCCGAGAACTTGACGCAATAATCCGTCGCTAGGCCGCAGATGTCGATCTCGGTCACGCCCTGGTCCTGAAGGAAGTCGGAAAGACCTGTTGAGGCATCCTGATCGTTGTCGCGGAATGCTGAATAGCTGTCCACCAGCGGATTCTCGCCCTTCTGCTGAATAAGGTCGATCTCTTCGGATTTGAGCGCCGGATGAAACTCGGCATCGAGGGTGTATTTCACGCAGTGATCCGGCCACATCATTTGCGGCTTGCCGGACAGCTCGCCCATCTCGAAAGGCTTCTTGCCGGGATGGGAGGAGGCGAAGCTTCCATGGCCAGGCGGATGCCAGTCCTGCGAGGCGACGATCAGATCGTATTTGCCGCTGTCGATCAGACGGTTTGCGACCGGCACCACCTGATCACCCTCCGGCACCGGGAGATTGCCGCCGGGACAAAAGCCATTCTGAATGTCGACCAGCAATAACGCTTTCATCAGGCGACTCCATACGTTTGCGGTGCAGCATGCCAAGCGGATACGCCGCTATCAACTAGTGGATTCGCAGGTGGTTAAGCGCAAGCTTTTTTTGGAGGAAGCACGAATGTGCCGCGGGCGCGCGGCGGGCTCCCCGCGACCATGTCTATCCACGGGGCGGCGACTCAGTCGCCGTGCGTTTCGTGGAAGTCGGCCTGGCCGCGCTTCCAGTAGCCGGCCGCCTTGATCCAGGCTTTCGGATGCTGGCGCTCATCGACATGACGGCGCGCAGGCGCTTGGCGACGAGAGTTTCGCAGGCGATCCAGACATAGCCGTCGCCGGTGGGAAGCGTGAGGCCGCGCAATGCCGGGTCGAGCTGATCCGTGGTGCCGGCCGGTGCCAAACCCCGATGAAGCCAAAGCGTCGTCAGCTCGGCCTTGCTTTCCAGCGCCTGCTCCTCTTTGGGTCCTGCAACCTCGGCGACGACAAGCGCCCGGGCCGAGGCCGGCAGTTCTTCGAGGCGGCGGCCGATCGCGGGAAGGGCGGTTTCGTCGCCGGCAAGCAGATACCAGTCGAAGTCGGTCGCAACCACGAAGGAGCCGCGCGGGCCGCCGACGCCGAGCTTGTCGCCGGGCTGCGCGCGCAAGGCCCATTCGGTTGCAGGGCCTGCCTCGTGGAGCGCGAAGTCGAGATCGAGTTCGCCCGTCACCGGGTCGAAGCGCCGGGGCGTGTAATCGCGCAGCGCGGGCCTGTTGGCCGGATCGATGAGAAGCCTGCCTCCGGGACTCATGTCCGGAAAGACCGGCTCTTCGCCAGGGCGCGGAACGAGGATCTTCACGTGATCGTCATGGCCGAGGCTGACGAAATCGTGAAGATCCGATCCGGTCAGCGTGATGCGCAGCATTTGCGGCGTCAGTCTTGCAACACGGCGGACGGTCAGCACGCGCCGCTTGATGTCGTGGCGGACGCGTTCGATCCGGTGGCGGCTTTCGGTGATCTTGGAGGCGGTATCTGCCGTCATCGATGGTTCCTTTGTTCGGAACCGGGGCGCATGGGACGCAGACATGCCGCGCCGCTCGCAACCCGGCTCGGGTTCGATCAGCGCGTTGGTTGACGTTAACGCCTACGTGCCGCGTTGGTGATGCGGCATATGTCTCGTGTCTAACGGCCAGCCGGTGGCTTTGCAAGGACAAAACATGATTTTAAAATGAAGGTTTTGCAATCCTTGTCTGCGCGCCTCGGTCCGCAAGCGGATTGGACGCCGGCAGCGGCTCATGCGTCCACGGATGTGCCTTGTCTACTGGCGAAAGCGCAGTCGCCGCGCTAGATATTCGTCCGGCCAGGCGAGGAGACCACAATGGCAATCAGCATCGTGCAGTTGGGCTCGCCACGGGGCAAGGACGAGGGCCTGCGCATCGGCACAGTGCGCCGCCCGCCGCGCGGCGTGCCGAAGGAGGAGTTTGCGAGCCGCGACTATTACGACGTCTGGCTGCCGATGCTGGCGCCGAGCCAGGAGCTGGTGGCCGAGGCGAAGGCAGCGCAGACCGAAGCCGAGTGGAAGGCCTTTTCTCGCGCCTATCTCAAGGAAATGGCCGCAGCCGACACCAGCCGGGTCCTCGACACGCTGGCAGCGCTTTCCCACACCGCCAACTTTGCCGTCGGCTGCTACTGCGAAAACGAAAGCCGCTGCCACCGTAGCCTGCTGCGCGGGCTTCTTGCGGAGCGCGGAGCGCGGCTCAGGGCGGAGGCCTGCTCCTAGGCGGCGGGGATGCGCGCTCTTGCCGATCCCGGTTATTTCTGCCTTCCTTGGGCCAGAAGAGCAGGCGGGAGCAAGCCATGACCGAGCCAGGGCCAGAAGAGAAAATCGACGCCACTTTCCGCAACGGCTCGCTGACGGCGGCGGGCATTATCCTTGGCTTTTCGCTGAGCTTCATCAGCCGCTGGGTCTCCAACCCGAATGACTGGAGCCGGATCGACATCCTGCCGATGCTGCTTTTGACCGTCGGCATCGCGTTGCAGGTGAAGGTCTTCGCCGACCTTTTGGCGCGGGACTCGCTCATCGCCGCCAAATACGACCGGTCGCGGCGGCTCTTCCTGATCGGATTGAGCATCGTCGCCATCGGCATCGCGATCGCGCTCGTCAACGACATTCTGGGGATGGGCAAGATGCCGATGCTGGGGTGAGCGGGCATTCATTCACGCCCGCTCCACAAGGCATTCGGCGCGCCTCTACCGGGCCGTCAGGCTTTGCCTTGGCCGCGGCGCTGTCACGCTGCCGTCCGCATGGATGTTTGAAGAGGTCAGGTCCCGATCAGCTTGTTGCAAGCTGCCAGTGCAATGCCCGGATTGCTGAGAACGGCAATCACCAGAGACAGACCAATCACCGATAGCGAATAGCGTTTCATCTGCATCCTCCTATTCCAGCCCAGAGGAAGTATGGGGGAGAGGAGGGTGGAGGGGGAAGTCACGAATGGGTGAGGTAACACACGAGTGAATCCACAGCTTTTGCCGGGGTCGCAGTCCATCGCGCTTGCATGGATTGCGCTTTTTAAAACGCGAAATTGATACTTTCGTTGGCAAGCCGGCAGACAACCTGAAAAACCCAGAAAAACAGGTGTTTATGGACGGGCGCTAGCTAAACCCTTTCCACAAACCCATCCAGCACGCGTTTCTGCCCCGCCCGATCGAAATCGATCGTCAGCTTGTTCCCCTCGATCCCCGTAATATTCCCATTGCCGAATTTCAGGTGGAAGACGCGCTCGCCCATCTGGAAGCGGGAGGGTTCGGCGGAGGTGGATTTGGCGACGAGTTCGCCTTCGATGGTTCGGCCCTTGGGGCCGCTTTCGCCGTAGCCGATGCGTTCGACGGCATGGCCGGAGCGGGTGCCCCAGTTGTCGCGGGTGGCGTCGGTCTTGTTGGCTTGGGCGCGCTTCCAGCCGGGCGTCGAATAGGAATTGGCGAAGGGCTCGGCCTTGTCGAAGCGCGACTGGCCATAGCCGCCGCGGCCGTAACCGCCGTAGCTCTGTTCGACTTCAGCGACTTCCACATGGGTTTCCGGCAGTTCGTCGAGGAAGCGCGACGGGATCGTCGATTGCCAGAGGCCGTGGATGCGGCGGTTGGAGACGAACCAGATGTGGCAGCGGTGCTTGGCGCGGGTGATGCCGACATAAGCGAGGCGGCGTTCCTCCTCGAGGCCGGCGCGGCCGCTTTCGTCCAGCGAGCGCTGGTGCGGGAAGAGGCCTTCTTCCCAGCCAGGCAGGAAGACGGTGTCGAATTCCAGCCCCTTGGCTGAATGCAGCGTCATGATCGAAACGGCGTCGAGGTTTTCGTTCTGCTCGGCATCCATGACCAGCGCGACGTGCTCCAGGAAACCGCGCAACGACTCGAAGCTCTCCATCGAGCGGATGAGTTCCTTGAGGTTTTCCAGCCGTCCGGGCGCTTCGGCGGTCTTGTCGACCTTCCACATGTCCGTATAGCCGGACTCGTCGAGAATCTGCTCGGCAAGTTCGGTGTGCGGCGTGTTTTCGAGCAGCCCTTGCCAGCGGCGGAAAGATTGAACCACGTCGAAGAGCGCCTTGCGGGCCTTCGGCTTCAACTCGTCGGTTTCGATAACGTCGGCCGCTGCGGCCAGCATCGGGATGTCGCGGGCGCGGGCGTAATCGTGCAGCGCGCGGACGGTGGTGTCCCCGAGGCCGCGCTTCGGCGTGTTGATGATGCGCTCAAAGGCGAGATCGTCGGCGGGCTGGGCGACCAGGCGGAAATAGGCCATGGCATCGCGGATTTCGAGACGCTCGTAAAAGCGCGGGCCGCCGATGACGCGGTAGTTGAGACCAAGCGTGACGAAGCGGTCTTCGAATTCGCGCATCTGAAAGGACGCGCGCACGAGGATCGCCATGTCGTTGAGGTTATGTTGCTTGCGCTGCAGCGCCTCGATCTCCTCGCCGATGGCGCGGGCTTCCTCTTCGCTGTCCCAGGAGGCGTGCACCTGGACCTTCACGTCCTCCGGGTCGGCGCGATCGGTGAAGAGCGTCTTGCCGAGGCGGCCTTCGTTGTGGGCGATCAGATGCGCGGCGGCGCCGAGGATATGCTCGGTCGAGCGATAGTTGCGCTCCAGCTTGATGACTTTGGCACCCGGGAAGTCCTTCTCGAAGCGCAGGATGTTGTCCACCTCCGCGCCGCGCCAGCCATAGATCGACTGGTCGTCGTCGCCGACGCAGCAGATGTTGATGGTAGTGCCCCTGATCTCCCCCCTTGTAGGGGAGATGTCGGCGGAGCCGACAGAAAGGGGTGTTCTCGCGCCGGTGTCAGAGGGGATACCCCCCTCTGCCCTGGCCGGCATCTCCCCCAGATGGGGAGAGATCGGCTTGCTGCTCGGCCGCTGTGCCAACAGCCGTAGCCACATATACTGCGCGGTGTTGGTGTCCTGGTACTCGTCGACGAGGATATAGCGGAAGCGCTGGTGGTATTCCTTGAGCAGGTCCGGGTTCTTGCGGAAGATGGCGATCGGATGCATCAGCAAGTCGCCGAAATCGCAGGCGTTCAAGGTCATCAATCGCGCCTGATAGGCGAAATAAAGTTCCCGGCCCTTGCCGTTTGCAAAGGCGCGGGCGTCACCTTCGGGAATGTCGGCCGGGCCGAGGCCCTTGTTCTTCCACGTGTCGATCATTCCGGCGAACTGCTTGGCGGGCCAGCGCTTGTCGTCCAGCCCCTCGGCCTGGATCAGCTGCTTGATCAGGCGCACGACATCGTCGGTGTCGAGGATGGTGAAGTCGGAACGCAGGTTAACGAGCTCGGCATGGCGGCGCAGCAGCTTGACGCCGATCGAGTGGAAGGTGCCGAGCCAGGGCATGCCTTCGACAGCGCCGCCAACGAGCAGCGCGACGCGCTCCTTCATCTCGCGGGCCGCCTTGTTGGTGAAGGTGACGGCGAGGATTTGCGAGGGGAAGGCACGGCCGGTGCTCAGGATATGCGCGATGCGGGTCGTCAGCACGCGGGTCTTGCCGGTGCCGGCGCCCGCCAGCACGAGGACCGGGCCTTCCAACGTTTCGACGGCTTCGGTCTGCTCGGGGTTTAGGCCTGCGAGGTAATCTGGCCGCTTGCTGCCGTCGCGGGCGGCCATGGCGCGGGCGGCGATCCCTCCGGCTGTAGGGGCTGGTGCCTGCGGCTTGCGCGGCGCTTCACCCGGCTCTTCGTCGAAGAAGGGGATATCGTCGAAACTATTGCTCATGGCGCGTAATGTAGTGATTCGGGATGGAAAGGCCAGAAAAGATGTTCTGCTTTCATTCCCACGGTTCCAGGGGCCGGTGCATGGGCTCTTCTTATGAAAGTCGATTGTCCATCTTGTGGGGCAGTTATGACGCGCCAGCAGTCTCCTAGATCGCTGAAGAAGTGACTGGTAATATGGCGGTGAGAAATACGCTTCCGCTCAAGCAAAAGTGACATGCTTCCGTTCGGATGGAGATTACAATTCTGTAATGACCGGCACTTGCGCTTGATGAGGGCTTGTAAAGGGGCGATATTGCCGCAGTCAGGTAGGAATTCTGTCCTGCGTGCGCCTCTTTCGACGGACCCTGAGGCCCTTCGGAGACGTGAATGGCTTTTTCGGAGACGTGAATGGCTTTTTCGGAGACGTGAATGGCTTTTTGGAAGCAGTTTATTCTTTCTGTAATCGTTATTGCTGCCGGCTTTGCCGGATGGATTTTCCTTGTGCCGGGCGCGGCTGATACTTTGAGAAATGCCGGTGTTCCGGAAAGCATTGTCGCCAAACTGGCTCCTGCCGTTGAGACAGCCGGTGGCGGTGCGTCCGCGCAAGGCGAGGGCGGTCAGGGCGGCGGAGGACGCAATGGCGGCGGGCGCAACGGCGCCGTTCTGGTCGTCACGCAGGCCGTCGTTCAGGGTATCGTCAACGACCGGCTGAACGCGATCGGCACCGGCGACGCGATCCGCTCGGTTGCGGTGACGCCGCAGGCAACCGGCACGATCCGCGAAATCCTCATCAAGTCCGGCGACAAGGTCAAGCAGGGCCAGGTGCTCGCCAAGCTCGACGGCGAAGAGCAGGTAATCGCCAAGGGGCAGGCCGAGGTGGCGCTGAAGAGCGCGATCGAGAAATCCAATCTCTATCACAACATCAAATCCAGCGTCGCACGCATGGATGTGTTCGATGCCGAGATCGCCGAGCAGGGCGCGCGGCTGCAGCTGCAGGCAGCAGAGCTCAATCTCGCCCGGCGCAATATCGTCGCACCGATCGACGGCATCGTCGGCATCGTCCCCGTCAACATCGGCGACAACGTCACCACCGGCACGCCGATCGTGACGCTCGACGACCGCTCGGAAATCCTGGTCGACTACTGGGTGCCGGAGCGCTTCGCCAACACGGTTTCCGTCGGCCAGCCGGTGGAAGCAACGTCGGTCGCGCGGGCGGGACAGGTTTTTTCCGGCGAAGTGCACGCGGTGGACAACCGTCTCGACGCGGCAAGCCGGACGCTGCGCATCCGCGCCCGGATCGACAACAGCGCGGATGAACTCCGCGCCGGCATGTCCTTCAACGTCAGCATGAAATTTGCAGGCGACAAATATCCGGCGGTCGATCCGGTTTCCGTCCAGTGGGATTCGCAGGGCTCCTTCGTCTGGCAGGTAGTCGACGGCAAATCGCACAAGGTGCGCGTCACCATCGTGCAGCGCAATCCGGATTTCGTGCTGGTGAGGGCCGGCATCAAGGATGGCGATGCCATCGTGACGCAGGGCCTGCAGCGCGTCCGCGAGGGCGGGCCAGTGCGGGTAGCCAATGAAGTGGCCTCGAACAACGGGGTCGCGACACAATGAACATAAGCGTGACCGACCTTCCCGACAGAGCCTCCGGCAAGCAGACCTTTACGGCGCTCTTCGTGCGCCGCCCGATCCTGGCGCTGGTGTTCAATACGCTAATGGTGGTGGCGGGTCTTGCTGCCTATGCCGGGGTGGAGGTGCGCGAGCTGCCGGATGTCGACCGCCCGGTCGTGACCGTGCGCACCATGTTCGACGGCGCTGCGCCGCAGACGATCGATCAGGAGCTGACGAAAGTCATCGAAGGCGCGGTTGCCCGCGTCAGCGGCCTGAAGTCGATCTCCTCGCAGTCGCAGTTCGGCCAAAGCCGCGTGACGCTGGAGTTTTCCGATTCCGTCGATCTTGCCGTTGCCGCAAACGACGTGCGTGACGCGATCGGCCGCATCATGGAGCAGCTTCCGGACGATGCGGATGCGCCGCAGATCGTCAAGGCGGATGCCGATTCGCAGCCGATCATGCGTCTTGCAGTCACCTCGACCAACCTCAACATGGACGACCTGACGCTGCTCGTCGAAAACGAGATCGTCGACCGGCTGGCGTCCGTCGATGGCGTTGCCGATGTCGAGCAATATGGCGACCAGGAAAAGATCTTCCGCGTCGATGTCGATCAGGGCGCTCTCGCAAGCCGCGGGCTGACGGTCGGCGATCTGACGGAGGCGCTCGACAATTCCGCCCTCGACGTGCCGGCCGGATCGCTGAAGAGCACGACGCAGGACATTGTCGTGCGCGCGACGGCGAGCCTGCAGAAGCCGGAGGATTTCGCCAATGTCATCCTGCAGGATCGCGTGCGGCTCGGCGATGTCGCAACAGTGACGCTCGGGCCGCGCGACGGCGATACGGCGCTGCGCTCCAACGGCAACCGCGGCATCGGCCTCGGCGTCATCCGCCAGGCGCAATCGAACACACTCAATATTTCGAGCGGCATCAAGGCGGTTGTCGAGCAGCTGTCGAAGACGCTGCCGGAAGGCACAAAGGTCGCCATCACCAGCGATGACGCCGTGTTCATCCAGGGAGCGATCCATGAGGTCGTGCTGGCGCTGATCCTTGCCGGCGTCATCGTCACCGGCGTCATCTACCTCTTCCTGCGCGACTGGCGGGCAACCCTGATCCCGGCGGTCAGCATGCCGGTGGCATTGATCGGCACGCTGGCGGCGATCTATCTGGTGGGCTTTTCGATCAATATCCTGACGCTGCTCGCGATCGTCCTGGCGACGGGTCTCGTCGTCGACGACGCCATCGTAGTGCTCGAAAATATCGTGCGGCGGCGCGCCGAAGGCATGGGACCGCGGGCGGCGGCCGTCCTCGGCACGCGCGAGGTGTTCTTTGCGGTCATCGCGACCACGGCAACGCTTGCCGCCGTCTTCATTCCGCTGTCGTTCCTGCCGGGGCAGGTAGGCGGTCTCTTCCGCGAATTCGGCTTCGTGCTGGCCTTCTCGGTCGGGCTTTCGTCGATTGTCGCGCTGACGCTATGTCCGATGCTCGCCTCGCGCATGCTGACGAAGCCGATGCTGGAGGATCACGGCGCCCTTGGCCGGTTCGGCGGCGCTTTTGCGAACGTTTACCGATGGGCCTTGCAGCGCTGCCTCAACGCGCCCTTCGTTGTCATCGTCGCATCGGTTTTGTTTGCGGGGGCAGCACTCGTCGCCTTCTCGACCGTCAAGAGTGAGCTCACGCCGAACGAGGACCGCGCGATGGTGATGATGCGGCTCACCGCGCCGCAGGGATCAAGCCTTGAATATACGCGCGACAAGCTGCAGCTCGTCGAAGAATACCTGCAGCCGCTGGTCGACAGCGGCGACATCCGGAACGTCTTTTCGATCTCCGGGCAGGGCGGCTCGGCCAATAGCGGCTTCATGGTGCTCACGCTCGCGCCCTGGGGCGAGCGTGACCGCACGCAAGCGGAGATCGTCCAGGATATCAACCGGGCGGCATCCCGCGTGCCGGCGCTCCGCGGCAATGCGATATCCTCGAACAGCCTGCGCATTCGCGGCGCCGGCAGCGGCCTGCAGATGGCTCTCGTCGGAAACGACTATGAGAAGCTGACGGCTGCCGCCGTCAAGCTGGTGCAGGCGCTGGATGCGACCGGGCAGTATGATACGCCGCGCCTCACCAACGAACCGACGCAGGCGCAGGTTTCGGTGACGATCGACCGCGAGCGGGCTTCTGATCTCGGCATCGATATCACCGGGCTTTCGACGGCGATGCAATCGCTGCTTGAGGGGCGTTCCGTCGTCGATGTTTTCGTCAATGGCGATGCCTATCCGGTTCTGCTTACCTCGACCATGCGACCGATCGACGATCCAACCGATCTCGAAAACGTCTTCCTGAAGACCGGGGAGGGCAAGATCGTGCCGATGTCGGTTATCGCTTCGCTGAAGGAAGGTGCGGTCGCGCCGCAGCTGAACCGTGAATCGCAGCTCGCATCCGTGGCGATCACGGCAGGCCTCAAGGAGGGTATGTCGCTCGGCGATGCTGTCAAGCAGGTGACGGAGCTTGCCGAGCCGATCCTGCCGCCGGGCACACGTCTTGTTCCACTTGCCGAAGCGGCGACCCTCGAAGAGAATTCCAGCGGCATGGCGCTCACCTTCGGCTTTGCGATCGTGATCATCTTCCTGGTCTTGGCAGCGCAGTTTGAAAGCGTGCTGTCGTCGCTGATCATCATGTCGACGGTGCCGCTCGGGCTTGCCTGCGCCGTCTTCGCGCTCATCATCACCGGATCGAGCCTCAACATCTACAGCCAGATCGGCCTTGTATTGCTTGTGGGCGTCATGGCGAAGAACGGCATCCTGATCGTCGAGTTCGCCAACCAGCTCCGCGACCGCGGGATAGAAGTGCGCGAGGCAATCGAACGCGCCTGCGCGCTGCGCCTTCGCCCAGTCATGATGACGATGATCGCCACCATCCTCGGCGGCGTTCCGCTCGTCTTCGCGCAAGGCGCAGGCGCGGAAGCGCGCATTGCGCTCGGCTGGGTGATCGTCGGCGGACTGGGTTTCGCAACGCTGGTGACGCTGCTCATCACGCCGGTCGCCTATCTGCTGGTCGCACGCTTTGCCAAGCCGCATGCGCATGAGGAAGCCCGCCTGCACGAGGAGATGGCGGTTGCCGCGCGGCCGAAGCCGGTACCCGATCCGAAGCATCTGCAGGCCGCGGAATAGATTTGATTCCGTCTGCTTAAACGCCGCCTCTGTCGCGGCGGCGTTGTGGCTTTTACTTCCCGATTTCAATTGCAGCGCTAAGCTGAAAACCCAGCCCTAAATTTTGACCTAACGATTTCACGCCGGGAGCAGGGGAGGGTGCTCTTAAGCCCCGACGCCTTTGTAAGATTGGTGTGGAAGCGGTCGCGTCCGCGCGATACTTGCGCGTCATTTCGGCCGAAACGTGCCCCAGCTGCTTTTGCACATATCGCTCGTCGACCTGCGCCGAAGACGCTAGACCCGAGCGCAGCGAGTGGCCAGAGAATTTAAGTCCTCGCTCGACCTCGGCGGGGCAGCCACCCGCGCCGGCGGCAATCGCCGTTCGCTCGACTAAATGCGCCACCTCCTGGTCATTGAGACGATCCGGTCCGACGTCGCCCTGCCGGATCATCTCGTCAGATTGACAAATGTGCTACTGAGTAGCAACTTAGGCCCAAAGGAGTTAAACCGATGAGTGTCAAATCGTCGATCTCGCTGACCGACCAGCAGGATGCGTTTGCCCGTTCGCTGGTGGAGAGCGGCCGGTATTCCAGCATGAGTTCCGTTCTTCAGCAGGGCCTAGAACTGCTTCGCCAAAAGACGGAAACCGAGACCGTCGAAACGGCAGCGCTTCGCGAATTGGTCCGGCGGCGATTGAACGGACCGATGATTTCTGCGACGGAAATGGAAAGCCGCGTCGCGGCGATGATTGAGCGGAAGCGACGGGTTGTTCGTGTGGACCCTTAAATATTCTGAGGATGCCGAACGCGATTTCGAGTTGATCTTCGATCATCTGTTCGACGCCTATGTCGAACTCGTGGACTCGCCGGACGAGGCTGTGGAGCGTACCGCTGAACGGATCCGCAAATTGCGTGTCGAAATCGATCGTCTCGTTGATACGCGCTATATCGGGACCCTGAGGCCCGATACTCATCCCGGGATGACGTTTCTTCGGCGAGACAAGGCGGCTATTTGGTTTCTACCGGTAGAACATAGCCGCACAATCATTGTCGCGGCTATTTTCTACGGCGCGCAGGACCACATCAGAAATATGCTCGCACGTATGCTGGGGGATAAGGTCCCTACAGCCCCGGGGCCTTCGTCAGATTGACCCTAAATCGGTCGCGTCGACGCTGGTATTTGATGAAGACCTTCCTCGGATCGCTGCCATCGAGTATCTTGTCCAACTCGCGAGCAATGTGACGTGCCGTCGACCACTGCTCCCCCGCAATCGTGCGAGTCGACGACGGCGGTGTTCGATCTTGAAATCGTTTTGGCAAAGGGGCGTTTCAGTAAAATCGTTAGCGGAAAATCGTCCTTCATTTATCGGCTAAACCTTACGGGCGTATGACATTTTCCCATTTGCAATGACAAAGTAAAAGCCACAGGCGTTTTCATAGTCAATGAACGGTTGCAAAACATGATAAATTTCTTCTGAACGTTAGATGTTTCTTAAGCATAAAACGCAATGATCTTCCCGTAACCGATCAAAGGCCTCCAGCGTTTCGGAGGCTTGTCACCCGCTGATTTCAGCGCCCGAACATGACGTTTCGCGGACACGGTTCACTGTTTGTAGTTTGCGTATAGTTATGTTCGGAGTTCCGTTCCCGTGAGTATTTTTCAACGCACATCTGTCGATGCGGCGCTGCATACGCTTCGCGATATCAATCGCAGCCTGACGCGGACGCAAAACCGGGTCTCGTCCGGTTTTCGCGTCGAACAGGCCCGCGACAATGCCGCCTACTGGTCGGTTGCGACGACGGCCCGCTCCGACAACAAGGCGCATGCGGCCATCCAGGATGCGCTCGGCATGGCGGCCGCCACGATGGGCACGGCGTATACGGGCGTTGCCAGCGCCGTCGATGTCGTTTCCGAGATCAAGGCGAAACTTGTCGCGGCGACAGAGCAGGGCGTCGACAAGGAAAAGATCAATGACGAGCTGACGCAACTGAAGGCGCAGTTGCGCTCCGTGGCCGAAGCCGCAGCCTTCAACAGCGACAACTGGGTCGTCCTGACGGATGAAGACAATCCCACCCAGCCGAAGCAGATTCCGGCATCCTATATCCGCAATGCCGACGGCACCGTTTCGATCGGAACGTTGACCTATCACATCGATCTGCCGTCGACAGGCGTCACCACATCGAAGGATGCCCGCTACCTCGTCGACGACCGTTCCGGCGGGAGCGGCGAATACGGCGCTCTGACATCATCCTATTTCGCGACCGAAATCGGCGCTTCTCAGAATTACGTCATGATTTTGAGCAAGGCGGGCAATACCACCGGACAGGTCGAGATCGGGCTTTCGTCCTCAACGACAAAAGATCAGGTCGATGAAATGATCAGCGTTGTTGATGGCATACTGAGACAGATGACTACTGTGGGCTCGGCTTTTGGTGCGCTGGAGAAGCGCATCGAGCTGCAGAACGAGTTCGCGAAAACGCTCTTCGACGCGTACAGCTCAGGCATCGGACGTCTGGTCGATGCCAATATGGAAGAGGAATCGAGCAAGCTCACGGCGTTGCAGACGCAGCGGCAACTGGGCCTGCAAGCGCTCTCGATCGCCAATGCCAGCTACGACACCGTAAGGCAGCTCTTCCAAAACTTCTGAGCGGTCTGCGATCCCTCCTGCCTCGATATGACCGTGACTGTTGAGGCTGTTGTGGCAAATTGGCGATATCCCCGGGATTTGTGCAAGCGAGACGTGTCCAATCCACTGATTTTGTCTTATCGGAGGGTACGCGTTCATCTTGTTGCCGCATTCCATAATATTTGCTCGGATCAGCTTCGAACGGAGAGCTTTCTGTCCATGATCAAGAAATTCATACTTCTGGCGGTCGCCGCCAGCTACCTGACCGCCTGCACGACGACCGACCCCTATACGGGGCAGCAGAAAGTCTCCAATACGGCTGGCGGTGCTACACTCGGCGCCGTGGGTGGCGCGCTTGTCGGTCTAGCCGTCGGCGGTTCCGCGCACGGACGCCGCAACGCGGCGCTGATTGGCGCCGGTCTCGGCGCGCTCGCAGGCGGTGCGATTGGCAACTACATGGACCAGCAGGAAGCGGAACTCCGCGCCCAGCTGCAGGGAACCGGTATCTCGGTGACGCGTAACGGCGACAACATCATCCTGAACATGCCGTCGAACATCACTTTCGACATCGACCAGGATGCCGTGAAGCCGGGCTTCTACCCGACGCTGAATTCGGTGGCGGTCGTTCTCAGGAAATTCAACCGCACATTGATCGATGTGAACGGCCATACGGATTCCACCGGCAGCCTGCAGCATAACCAGGATCTGTCGCAGCGCCGCGCCCTTTCGGTTGCCGGCTACCTCGGCGGACAGGGCATCGACCAGCGCCGCGTCTCCGCCGTCGGCTTCGGCCCGTCGCAGCCGGTCGCGCCGAACGCGACGGAAGCAGGACGCGCACAGAACCGCCGCGTCGAAATTCAGATCGCGCCGATCACGGAGAGCTGATCTCGACTGCGCTAAATCCGGCAGCCGGGCAATCGCCCGGCTGTTTTCGGTTCAGGCATGCATCGTTGCGCCCTTGGTGATCTTGTCGACAGTCTTCTTTTCGGCGCGCAAGGCGATGCCCACGACCTTGGCATCGTCCGGCGCGTATTCGGCGAAGACGGTGCGATTGGCTGCGTCATGGCCGGTCGCGAACATCTCCTCGATGAACAGCGAGGATGGGATCTCGCGCTCCAGAGTTCGCCGATGGATCGCCGCGATCGTCGCCTCATCGGCGGAAAGCACGATGATCGGCTGGATGGACATGGCATTGTAGATGTTGCCTGCGCGGTCCCTGTAGGGCTCGCCGATGATCTCCGCATTCCGGCCGGCGATGCCGCTCATCAGGAAGGCGGTCACATTCAGCTTTTGCCATGACGCAAGATTGTTTCGCAGGACGATCGCGATTTTGGTATCAAACATTCCAGTCTCTTTCATGCGTTTCGAGGTCGCGTTGAGCCAGGATGTAATGCCGCAGGTTTTCGAAGGTCTTGAACGTTTGTGCGTGCCGCAGGGCGGCGACGGCATCGTGGCAGCGCCTGCGTTTCCTGGGATCGAACGCATCGAGGCGAAATTCAGTGGAAACGCCTTCGAACCGCACCGGCACGACACCTACGCGCTTGGTGTGACGCTGAAGGGCGTGCAGACGTTCTCCTATCGCGGCGAAAGGCGCTTCAGCATGCCCGGTCAGGTGATCGTGCTGCATCCGGACGAGGAGCATGACGGCGGGGCAGGCACCGATGACGGGCTGCAATACCGCATCCTTTACCTTGAACCCTCGCTGCTTGCCGAATGCCTCGAAGCGGAGAAACTCGGGCTCCCCTTTGTCGATCAGCCGGTTATCAGCGATGCGGATCTTGCCAATGTCCTGCTCGGCGCGCTGACCGACCTCAATCACGAACTTGACGAGCTCTTCGTCGACGATTTCCTGATGCGCGTGGCGGACGGGCTCATAAGGCATGCGAAGGCGTTGCGCAGGCTGCCGGCGAGCGTTGCCTGGAACCAGGCTCGTTGCGCCCGCGACTACCTTGAAGAACACGCGACGCGAACGGTGCGTTCCGGCGAGCTTGAGTCCGTGACGGGACTCGATCGATTTACATTGTCGCGGCATTTCCGGGCCGCATTCGCGACCAGTCCGCATCGTTATCTCCTGATGCGACGGCTACAGCAAGCGCGGGCGATGATCGGCGAGGGCGGGGAGTTATCCGAAGTCGCCTTTGCCACCGGCTTTGCCGATCAGAGCCATCTGAACCGGCATTTCAAAAAAGCCTATGGCATGACGCCCGGCCAGTGGGCCGCGCTCAGGCGGGGTTCTCAGCCAGGCCGCTCTTTCGCGCGATGAAGCGCGCGAGCATCGGTCCGGTCAGCAGGATCATCACGAAGCGCCCCACCTGCATCGCCATGACGAAGGGCAGGTCGACATCGCTGGAGGCGGCAATGATGGCAACTGAATCCGCGCCGCCGGGACTGGTGGCGAGATAGGCCGTCAGGGGATCGACGCCCGCAAATTTATGCAGCGCCACGGCCATCAGCCCGCAGATCGACATCAAAAGCAGGATGGAGGCGGAGACGCGCGGCAGCGCGCGGGCGGCATGCTTCAGGATCGAGCGGGTGAAGCGCAGTCCGATGCTCCAGCCGATCAGGGCGTAGCTGATCGCAAGGAGCCACATCGGCAGCTCGATCGTCAAGAGGCCGAAACCCTGCAGCAGGGAGCCTGCGAGAAGCGGCAGGATGATGGTGCCGCCTTGCACGCGGAAACGGAAGGTGGCGTAGATGCAACAGCAGGCAAGCAGCACGGTTGTGGCAAAGGCCGGCCAGTCGATCGGCGGAAAGAGAATGAGCGGTGGCGGCTCGCCGCCGTCTGCGGCGACCCAGAGGCGCGAGACGCCGGAAGCGGCAACGCAGACGAAGACGACCCGCAGATATTGCATGAAGGCAACGAGCCTGGCGTCGGCGCCATACGCCTCCGACATAATGACCATGGCCGAGGCTCCGCCAGGGGACGAGCCCCAAACGGCGGTGGTGCCGGGCAGCACCTGCAGCCGAGTTAGGAGATAGCCGAGCACGGCTGCGACGGCGATCACCGAGACGATGACCAGCATGAAGAGCGGCGCGTCCTTGGCCATCGTGGCGAGAATGTCCGGCGTGATGGCGCGCGCCATCATCAGCCCGACCAAGGCCTGACCGAACTGCACGGGCCAATAAGGCACGCGCATCTGGCCCTTGCCGACGACCAAAGCGAGAAAGATTGCCGCGATCATCGGCCCCACGAGCAGCGATGCCGGAAGGGCGAAAAGTTCGAGCACGACAACGAGGGCGGTGGAGAGGCTAAGCAGTAGCAGCCATCTCGGCAGGCTGGCTTTCTGCAAGGCTCGGCTTGCGGCTTTAAACGGCATCGAACGGTATCTTTTTGACCAATGCAGGAGGAAGGCCGCGATCCGGCAAGAAGGGGAAGTATTCGCGAAAACGAAAGGACCGGCCAAGTCAGCCGAAGACGCATGGCCGGTATATTTGTCAGCACCCGCTGGGGTCAATTGCGAAATCTGGCCCTGGCGGGGACTTTCGGTTCAGAGACGAACGTTAGCCGCGAGAAGATCGAGCAGTGCGCGGACGCGGGCGGGCAACGGACCGCCCTGGCCGATATAGACGGCATAGAATTCCTCGATGTCGCCGGGGTTCAGGTCTTCGAGGACGGGCACGAGCCTTCCTGCGGCGATGTCGGCGCGGACGGTGAAGACGGCAAGGCGCGCAAGGCCGGCGCCGGAAAGTGCCATATGGCGCATCCCTTCGCCATCGCCGACCTGGACGCCCGGCGCGACTGGGACAAGTATGCTTTCACCCTGATCGAGAAGCGGCCATCCCTGGATGGCGCGGGAATAGGAAACGCCGATGCGGCAGTGTTTATCGAGATCGGCGATCGACTTTGGCTCGCCATGGCGGCGAAGGTAGTCCGCCGAAGCGACGATCAACTTGCGGGCCGACCCGAGCTTGCGGGCAATCAGGCTGGAGTTTTTCAACGGGCCGGCGCGGATAGCGACGTCGGTGCGCTCCTCCATGAGATCGACGATCTTGTCCGTGTAGGAAATGTCGAGCGTCACGGCCGGATGAAGCGTCATGAAAGAGGGCAGAAGCGGCGCGAGCACATGATTGCCAAAAGACGCGCTGGTATTGATGCGGATCGGCCCCGCCGCCTGCTCGCCTGCTGACGCATAGCGTTCGGCCTCGGCGATATCGGCAAGTATGGAAACGCTTCTGTCGTAGAATGCGCAGCCCTCCGGCGTGAGCAGCAGGCGCCGCGTCGAGCGGTTGATGAGACGTGTGCCAAGCCGGGCTTCGAGCCGGGCGACGAGCTTGCTCACGGCCGATGGGGTCATCCGGCAGGCGGATGCCGCGGCTGTAAAGCCGCCGAGCTCGACGGCGCGGACGAACACTTCCATTTCGCCGGAGCGATTGATGTCTTGACGGCTCATGATGAATTCAAATCATAAATGATTTTCTTTCAGGCAATCTATATCGCGCTTCAGTGACTGTCTATCTGTCCACAGACAACAGGAGAGACAAGCCATGGAATACAGAAATCTCGGCGCATCCGGCCTCAGGGTACCGGTGTTGAGTTTCGGCGCAGGCACCTTCGGTGGCAGCGGCCCGCTGTTCGGCGCATGGGGCAATACGGATGCGGCGGAGGCCCGGCGCCTGGTCGACATCTGCCTTGAGACGGGAGTCAATCTCTTCGATACAGCCGACGTCTATTCGGCGGGCGCGTCGGAGGAGGTTCTGGGGCAGGCGATTCGCGGAAAGCGGGACGCCGTGCTCATCTCCACGAAGACGGCATTGCCGATGGGCGATCGGCCGGCGGATTGGGGAAGCTCGCGCTCGCGGCTGATCAAATCCGTGGACGAGGCGCTTCGCCGTCTCGGTACCGATTATATCGATCTGCTGCAGCTTCATGCCTTTGATGCCTCGACGCCGGTCGAGGAGGTGCTTTCGACGCTTGATCGTCTCGTTGCTGCCGGCAAGCTCCGCTATATCGGCGCGTCGAATTTTGCCGGCTGGGAGTTGATGAAGTCGCTCGCTGTCTCTGAGAGACACGGCTACGCGCGTCACGTGGCGCACCAGGTCTATTATTCGCTGGCGGGCCGCGATTACGAATGGGAGCTGATGCCGCTTGCTGCCGATCAGGGCGTTGGCGCGCTGGTCTGGAGCCCGCTCGCCTGGGGCAGGTTCACCGGCAGGATCCGCCGCGGCCAGCCGCTGCCGGAAGGAAGCCGGCTGCACCAGACGGCGGAGTACGGCCCGCCGGTCGATGACGAGACGCTTTTCAACATCGTCGACGTTCTTGATGAGATTGCCGCGGAGACCGGTAAAACGGTGCCGCAGATCGCCATCAATTGGCTGACCGCCCGGCCGACTGTGTCCAGCGTCATCATCGGGGCCCGCAATGAGGAGCAGCTGCGCCAGAATCTCGGTGCCGTCGGCTGGTCGCTGACGAAGGAGCAGGTCGAGAGGCTCAATAAGGTCAGCGCTGTGCCGGCGCCTTACCCTTATTTCCCGTACAGGAGACAGGAAGGCTTCGCGCGGCTCAATCCACCTCTCGTTTGAGCCGCCGGCTGAGACTCTTGACTGGACAGGCGCCATCCGTTGTCTCATACCAGCCTGCCTGTAATGGTGGAATGCATGGGAGATCAACAGGATGGCGCTCAGGGACGCGAAGGCTGGAAAACGCAACGAGGCGGGCATTTCCGCAGCGGTTGGAATATTGAAGCAGAGCTTCGGCGAGCGCTTCCAGACCGGCGAATCCTTCCGCGCCCAGCATGCGCATACGACCACATACATTCCTGCACAGCTGCCGGACGGCGTGCTGTTTGCAGAGACGGCCGATGACGTGAAGGCCGCCGTCAGGGTCTGTGCCGAGCACAAGGTGCCGGTCATCGGCTTCGGCACCGGCTCTTCGCTGGAGGGACAGGTGAATGCCCCGAACGGCGGGATTTCGATCGATTTCAGCCGGATGAACCGGGTTCTCGAAGTGAATGCCGAAGATCTCGATTGCACCGTCGAGCCGGGTATCACGCGCGAGGAACTGAATGTCTATCTCCGTGACACCGGGCTCTTCTTTCCGATCGACCCCGGTGCGAATGCCTCGATCGGCGGCATGGCTTCGACGCGGGCCTCCGGAACCAACGCCGTGCGTTACGGCACGATGAAGGACAATGTGCTCTCGGTCACGGCCGTGACGGCCAATGGCGAGGAAATCCGCACCGCGCGCCGGGCACGCAAATCCTCGGCGGGCTACGATCTGACGCGGCTTTTCGTGGGCGCCGAGGGCACGCTCGGGATTCTGACCTCGGTGACGCTCAAGCTGCAGGGAATTCCCCAGAAGATCGCGGGCGGGGCTTGCTCGTTCCCGACGATCAAAGCCGCCTGCGATGCGGTCATCATGACGATCCAGATGGGCATTCCGGTCGCGCGCATCGAATTGCTGGACGACGTGCAGATGCAGGCATGCAACGCCTATTCAGGTCTGGCTTACGCCGAAAGCCCGACGCTCTTCCTCGAATTCCACGGAACCGACGAAACCGTCGAACTTCAATCGGCGCAGTTTGCCGAGATCGCGGCCGAATGCGGTGGCGGCGAATTCCTTTGGACGGCAAATGCAGAGGAGCGCAACAAGCTCTGGAAGGCGCGGCACGATGCTTATTGGGCCTGCCGCGCGCTGGCGCCGGGGCTTGCCGCACTTTCGACCGATGTTTGTGTTCCGATATCACGACTTGCGGATTGCGTTGCCGAGACGCAGGCTGATATCCGGGAACATGGGCTGCTGGCGCCGATCGTCGGTCACGCAGGAGATGGCAATTTCCATGTGCTTCTCCTGTTCGACGACAAGACGATGGAAGGTGTCGCCGTTGCGGAGACTTTCGTGACGCGGCTCAATCAGCGGGCTCTTGCGATGGATGGAACGTGCACCGGAGAGCATGGGATCGGACAGGGAAAGATGGCGTTTCTCGAGCAGGAACTCGGCGGCGCCGTAGGACTTATGCGGCAGGTCAAGCAAGCGCTCGATCCGGACAATATCTTCAATCCGGGCAAGATTTTCCATCTTGTCTGAAAACGGAACAATCTCATGATCTTCGGCTTTGCTCCCGGCATGAATGACAGTAGTGTCGGCAACAGAATCCCGAATGGAGAATGCTTGAATTGATAGGCCGGTTCCTCGTCTTTCTGGGGGGAGTGATCGTCGTAGTGCTCTTCGTGGCACTGCTCGCGCCGCTTTTCATCGACTGGACAGACTTCCGCATGAATTTCGAGGATCAGGCGAGCCGCATTATCGGTAAGAAGGTGACGGTGCATGGCACAGTCGATGCGCGTCTTTTGCCTTTTCCTGCGGTAACGCTGCATGACGTTCGTGTCGGACAGGAATCCGACGGTCAGCCGGTCGTGCAGATCGAACAATTCGCCATGGATGCCGAACTTGCGCCGTTCCTTTCCGGCGAGGCGCTGATTTTCGATATGCGCGTTGTCAACCCGAAGCTGCGCTTGCGGCTGCTCAAGGACGGCACACTCGATTGGATGCGCGGCAGCCGGCCGGAAATTCCCGCAAAGACAGTCATTCTGGAAAGCGTGCATGTCACCGGCGGCGACGTGCAGTTCATCGACGATCAGTCTGGCCGTGCCCGCCACATTACGGGGTTGAACGCGGAGATGTCGGCGAGGTCGCTGGCAGGCCCTTGGCGGATCGAAGGCGATGCCGCGCTCGACGGCGAGCATGGCAGCTTTTCGATTTCCAGCGGACAGCCCGATGAAACCGGTGCGCTGCAGGTCAGGACGCAATTGATACCTAGTCAGCGTCCGGTCAAAATCGATCTCGATGGCCAGTTGAAGCTGATCGACAGAAAGCCGAATTATCAGGGTCTCATATCCGCTGCGGTCGAGAACCGCGGCACGGCCAAATCCGTCGAAAACAACGTGCTGCCGCCGCGCCTCAAGGGCCGCTTCGAACTGACCAACGAGCGCATCCGGCTTTCCGAATACCGGATGGAGATCGGCTCGGTGGAGGATCCGTATGTGATCACCGGCGAGGCGACGCTTGATACTGGCAACGCGCCCGAGTTCCTGCTGATCGCCGATGGCCAGCAGATCGACGTGAACAGGATCGGCAATCAAGGCGCCGGCGGTAAGACCGCGCGTGATCCCGGCCAGTCCGCCCGGCAGCGGCTCAATTCGCTGATTAGCATCATTGCACAGATTCCCGTACCGCAGGTGCCGGGCAAGGCAAGCGTCAAGCTGCCGGCAATCGTTGCCGGGGACACGACGATCCGCGACGTGCAGCTCGATCTGCAGCCGGCCGGCAACGGCTGGACGATCGACAATGCCGTTGGAACGCTGCCCGGGCGCACCCAGGTGGAGGGTCAGGGTCAGCTGACGCTGAGGGGCGAACCTTCGTTCAATGGACGGATTACCGTTGCCTCCAATCAGCCCTCAGGGCTTGCCTCCTGGCTTGCGGGCTCGGTCGATCCTGCGATCCGTCAATTGAAGCAGGCGGGCTTTTCCGCCGACGTCAGCTTGACGCATCAGCGGCAGAGCTTCAACAATTTGGAGATTGCCATCGGTCCGGCTACGCTGAAGGGTAAGCTCGAGCGGCAGGCGCTGGAGAACCAGCCGCTGCTCCTGAATGTCGACCTTGCCGGCGATGCGCTCGACCTCGATGCATTGAGGGCACTGACAGGCCTGTTCACGGGCCAGGACGCAGGCGAAAACGTGCTCGACCACAAGATCACGGCGCAGCTGAAGGCGGACAAGTTCAGCGCCTTCGGCGTCGAGGCGGAGAATGTCGAGACCAGCTTTACGATCGCCGACGGGGCGCTTGCCATCGACAAGCTGGTCGCCAAGAATCTGGCGGGTGCGGAACTCACCGCCACCGGCCGGGCCGAAGGCTCCTTGCTCGATTACAAAGGCTCGGGCGAGATCACCTTCAAGTCCGCCGATCCGGGATCTTTCTTCACGATGCTGAAGGAGCATCTGCCGCAGCATCCAGTGATGGACAGGCTGGTGCGCAATGCTGCCTGGTACACCAACACGGCGCTGCGCGGCGCGCTGACTCTCGGCGGTGACGAGGGCGACGGGCTTGCGCTGACGCTCGCCGGCGTTTCCAACGGCAGCCGTGTGAACCTCGACTACCGCATGTCGGACCTGCTGGCACTGACCGGCGCGGGCACGACGAGCCTGGAGGCGACACTCGAAAACAGCACGACCTCGATCCTGTTCGGGCAGGCGGGTCTCGATCCCCTTCCGATCGAGGCTGACGCCAACGGCCGGCTCGCCCTGAAGGTCCAGGCAACCGGCACCGATCCGGCCGATGCATCGCTGACCTTTGCGACGGACCGGACGTCGTTTACCGCAAATGGGAAGGTCGATGTCCGTCCTGGGAATTTCATGAACGGCCAGATCGGCGTCTCGCTCGAAAGCGCCGATCTCGATCCATATCTCGTGATGAACGGCATCGCGCTGCCGCAGATGGGCACCGGGCTGCCCTTCGGGCTGCAGACGACGGCGACCGTCGATGGCGACAAGATCGTTTTTTCCGACCTCAAGGGTCATGCCGCAGAAAATCAGTTTTCGGGTGCGCTGACGGTCGACCGCAAAACGGACAGGACGACGGCAAGCGGCGAGCTCGCGCTTGACCGCGCCGATGCGACCTGGCTGGGTGAGGCCGTCTATGGCCCGATGACCGATGCGGCGACGGGCAACTTCTCAACCGCTGCACTCGGGCAGCCGGTTTTCAAAGATATGGATGTCAACCTGAAGCTCTCGGCCAAGGAGCTCTGGCCGGGATGGTCGGCGGCCCTGACCGGCTTCACCACCAATGTCGTCTATAAGGGCGACGAACTGCAGCTCAACGACATGAAGGGCGGCTGGGACGGCGGCCAGCTTTCCGGTAACCTGCTTTTCACCAATGCCGAAGGCACCGGCTTCTTTCAGACAAAGCTTTCGCTGGCCGATTCCGACCTTGCTGGCGTCGTCTGGCCACGCGACGGTGCGCCGGTTGCGAACGGCAAGTTTGGGCTTTCTCTAGGCATGGAAGCTTCCGGCAAGACGATGACGGAGCTCTTGAGTTCGCTCACCGGGTCCGGCGAGATGCGGCTTGGCGAAACCAGCGTGCGCGGGCTGAACCTCGCGCTCCTGCCACCGCTGCTTGCGGCAACGGATCCGATGCAGGACCAGCTCAATGCCGGAAAGATACATCCGATCGTCGAGACGCTGCTCAACAACGGCGAGGCGAAACTTCCGCCGACGGGCATTCCGTTCAATATCACCGACGGCGTGCTTCGCGTCCAGAATGTCAACGTTGCCACCGAACTCGCCAAGGTCACCGGCAATGCGCAGTTGAGCCTCCCGCAAGAGCGTATCAACGCATCGCTGAACATTGCTCTCAATCCGGGCGAGGAAGCGCTTGCGGGCGCGGAGCCCGCGCTGCGGCTCAACTATTCCGGATTGCTTGCATCGCCCGGCCGGACGATGGATGTAACCGATATTGCCGGATATCTGTCGCTGCGTGCATTTGAACGCGAACGCCGGCGTGTCGAGCGTCTGCAGTCGAACGTCCTGGAAAAGCAGCGTCTGCGTCGCGAGGTGGCGCTTTACAAGTTCAACGATGCGGAACGCGCAAGAGCCGCAGCGATCGAGGCCCAGCGCAGTGGCGAAGAGCAGCGCCTGCGGACGCTCGCTGCGGAAGCTGCGCGGCAAAAGGCCGAGGCGGAAGCGAAAGCCAATGCGGAGGCTGAAGCCAAGGCAAGGGCGGAGGCCGAGGCGAAAGCAGCCGCGGAAGAGGCGGCGCGGCGCGCGCTGCAGCTCAACCAGCCGCCACCGATAACGGGCAATCGATTGAATTTTGATGCCTTGCCGGGCGTGCCGTTGCCGCAGTGAAAGCCCGCTTAGCTGCGGTTTTTCAGCCAGCTCAAGACATGGGTGCGCAGCGCGGAGGAGAGGTTGCTTTCCGGCGCACGGTTATCGTCGATTTCGGATATGAGGGCCGCGAGCGGAATGGCGCGGGCTGTGGCGATGGCCTTCAGCTCGGCCCAGAATTCGTCTTCCAGCGAGAAGCTGGTGCGGTGCCCGTGCAGGCTGGCGGAATGTTTGCGGATCATCAGGCTTTCCGCAGGCCTGTTTCGCGGAGTTGATAAGTTGAGTGAGGAAGCGCCGCCAAGCGATTCATTGCGGGTTCTTTTCGGCTTCGATGCGCCGTCATTCGCCGCCTTCGTCTTTTTCGATCCGGCCCTGGCGGTGCGCTTTTTCGGCCTTCTCGTTCAGTGCTTTGCTCAGCTGTTTTTCGGTCTTGGTTCGGCCGAAACTGACACGATTCTGCTCGGCCTGTTTTTCCTTTTCGGAACGGGCCTGCTTTTTCTTGAACTGGCGGAGATTGATGATCTCGGCGCTCATGGCTTACCTCCATCCGGCTTGGAAAAGGGCACATGAAAAAGGGAAGCAGATGCTTCCCTTGGCAATTACTGCTTCTTGCGGAAGGCGTCGAGCGAGACGACGGATCCCGGCTTCTTCTCGTCGCCCTCGGCGGGTTTTGCCGCAGGCGTTTCTTCGCTTTTTTCGGGTGCGACCGGATAGGCGGTGATTTCGCCCGCGGGGACTTCCTCACCGTCCGTCAGCGGCACGTCGAATTCGAGCTCGAAATTGACCGAAGGATCATAGAAGCCGCGGATGGCATTGAAGGGGATGACCAGCTTTTCGGGCACGTCGGAGAAGGAAAGGCCGATCTCGAACAGCGATTCGGTGATCTTCAGATCCCAGAACTGGTGCTGGACCACGATGGTCATCTGTTCCGGATACTTGGATTTCAGATGCTGCGAGATGCGGACGCCGGGTGCGCCGGTCAGAAACGTGATGAAGAAATGATGGTCGCCGGGCAAGCGGCCCGTCGTCGCGACTTCGGACAAGACCTTGCGGATCACACCACGCAGCGCGTCCTGTGCCAAAATGTCGTAGCGGATGTGGTCCTGCCCCATACTTTTCCTGTCTTTCTTTGGTTCGGAAGTCTTTTCACAAGGGTATATGCCATGTCCGGCGGCCTTGGGAAAGGCAAAGTGTCCGAGTCATCTTCACAAACAATACATGATTTGGGCGGCAGGGAGAAGGTGAAGGCTTCTGTTGCCAGGTGCCTTCGGACCCCGCCTTAAGGTGCTAACCAAAAGGACTTAGAGCGGAATTCCCGCACCGCCGTTAGGCAGCGAGAGCGTATTCCTTAGCGTTGTTGTCGTTTGCAACTACACTTGTGACCCGATAACGGCGGTATCATGCCGAGCAAAAAGTCGATCTTTACACCCTTGTCGATCCTGTTTCGCCCCCATCAAAAGCAGTCGTGAACCGGCTGTTTTTGGTGGAGGCGCCGGGTACCGCCCCCGGGTCCAATAGGTTTATTACATCGCTCATTTATCGCCATAGCCGGTCCGAAAACCGGCAAGGGTGATATAGTGTTTTCCGAAGCGCATGGAAAGGGGATACGTCACAAAAGCGTTGCATGTGGCAGCAGAATTATCGGGATAAGCCCTCTTCGCAGTTGGTTTGAGCGGCAGGAGCGCTTAAATTCGTCCAAGCGGAATCGGCAGCGGCCGGGTTGATTTTCTGCAACCCAGGCAGCCGCACATTGGAGACACAGATGCTTCGCCATCCTGAATATCAATATCTCGATATCATGGCCCATCTGCTGGAAAAGGGCGACCGGCGGATGGACCGCACCGGCGAGGGCACACTTTCGACGTTCGGAGCGATGATGCGCTTTGATCTTTCGGACGGCAGCTTTCCCGCCTTCACCACCAAGAAGGTCTTCTGGAAGACGGCGGTGAAGGAGATGCTCTGGTTTTTGACCGGACAGACGAACATTCAGTCGCTGCTCAAGGAAAACGTCAAGATATGGACGGACTGGCCGCTTGCCGCATACCGCAAGGCAACCGGCGAGGAGATACCCCAGGACGCGTTCGAGAAGCGCGTTATCGAGGACGACGCCTTTGCAGCGAAATGGGGCGATCTCGGGCCGGTCTACGGCAAGCAGTGGAGGCGGTGGCTTGACCGGAACGGGGTGGAGCACGATCAGATCGGCGCGCTCATCCATAGCCTCAAGACCAATCCCACGAGCCGGCGCATGCTGTTCCACGCCTGGAATGTCGGCGAGATAGATCAGATGGCGCTTCCGCCATGCCATATGACCTATCAGTTTCACGTTTCCGGACTGCAGAGCGGCCGCGGCCGGCCCCAGCTTTCCATGCTTGTGAACCAGCGGTCCTGCGATATTTTCCTCGGCGCGCCCTTCAACATATGCCAGCAGGCGGCGCTCCTTGCGATGGTCGCGCAGCAGGTGCAGATGGATCGGGGTGAACTCATCTGGGTCGGAGGCGATACGCATCTCTATCTGAACCACCTCGACCAGGCCAAAGAGCAGCTTGCGCGCAAGCCGATGCCTTTCCCCAAGCTGGTGCTGACGCGCGAGCCCGACGGGATCGACGGCTATCGTATCGACGATTTCGAGGTCGTAGGATATCAGTCGCATGACCGGATCGACGCCCCGGTCGCCGTCTAACGGACGCTTGTTCTAGCGCGCCGAACGCTTGCCGGCGCGATCGCCAAGTGTCTGCTGACGTCTTTGAAGCTCGTTCATGACTTCCGCGAGCCTCGATGCCTCCTGTTCGTCCAGCCCGTCGAGAATCCGTCCGCCGAACGACGCCGGTGACTCCGTGACGTGGTCCCAGACGATCCATCGGTCCATCGGGTCGCAGATGACATCGAATCGAGGTATCGCATTCGTCATTCGCACCAGCCTTTCATTATCCTTTCCGGATTAGGCCGACAGCCGTTAACAGACGCTTTCCGGGCCGCCCGAGCATCCGTTCCCTGAATTTCACGGGAATGATGGGAAAGCCCATAAAATGCCAGGCGAATGCCGTGCCCAGACCTGTCGTTACCGGAGAGCCGGCCTTGCCGCCCGTAACAACCCACGCGAAAAGCCCCGCCGCCATCGCGACGATAACGAGGTCGATGCGGCACGGCCGATTGTTCTGCGCTGATCTGTCTCCCATAAATCTCAACTTAACGTAGCATTTTCTGGAGTAAAATCCAAACATGCGGCGTGGTTTACGAAATGCCTATGCTGCGATGCGATGTCTCGCATTGAGACGTGCCGCAGGCGTGGGCGGCATTTCGTCGAGCCTTGTCTTGCTTGTTGGCCTGCCCCGCGGTAGACCCGGTGGACAAAGCCGTTATTTCACTCAGGAAGTCCATGTCCGAGATCAGAAAGACCATTGTCGTTGCGGTGGCCGAGAACGGCGTTATCGGCCGCGACGGCGATATGCCCTGGCGGCTTTCGACCGATCTCAAGCGCTTCAAGGCGTTGACGCTCGGCAAGCCGCTCGTGGTCGGGCGTAAGACATATGAGAGTTTCGGGAAACCGCTGCCAGGACGCCCGCATGTTGTGATTTCCCGGCACGCGACGATCGACCATCCGGACGTCACGATGGCTCATTCTCTTCCCGAGGCGATCGGCATTGCCGAAAGGCTGGCACGCCAGGCCGGCCAGACCGAGATCGTCATAGCCGGCGGCGGAGAAATCTATGCACAGGCAATGGCGCTTGCGGACCGCATGTGCGTCACGCACGTGCAAACCCAAGTTGCGGGCGACACGTCCTTCCCGGCAATCGACCCCTCCGCCTGGATGGCGGTTGAAGCAATCGACGTGCCTGCGGGGGAAAAGGACAATTATCCGACCCGCTTCGTCATCTATGAGCGTCGCAGCGCCTGAAAACGAAATATTTATCAATAAACATCGCCAACTTCTTCATGCCGCGTTGAAAGCGGCAGCGGTGATACCTATAACGGTCACAATCGCTTAAGGCCTGCCGCCCCCGCGGGCACGATGTGATTGGGAGTTTAACAAACAACGAGGTTTTGATGCCCTGGAGCAATCAGAATGGCGGCGGCGGCCCATGGGGCGGCGGCGGCGGTAACAATCAGGGACCATGGGGGCAGGGACCGAAGCGTCCACGCGGCGGCCGGGGCGGGCCTCCCGATCTCGAAGACATCATCCGGCGCGGCCAGGATCAGCTGCGCAACATCGTCCCCGGCGGGTTCAACGGCGGCGTTGCGGTGATCATCGCTGCGGTTCTCGTCGTCTTCTGGCTTTTCCAGTGCATCTATATCGTCCAGCCGGACGAGCGCGGGGTCGAGCTTCGCTTCGGCCAGCCGAAGGAAGAGATTTCGACGCCCGGTCTGCATTTCCACTTCTGGCCGATGGAAACCGTCGAGATCGTCAAGGTAACGGTGCAGCAGCAGAATATCGGCTCGACCTCCGCCTCGGCTTCGACGGGTCTCATGCTGTCTGGCGACCAGAACATCCTGAACGTCGAGTTCTCGGTCTTCTTCACCGTGATCGACCCCAAGGCCTATCTCTTCAACGTTGAAAACCCGGCCGAAACGCTGCAGCAGGTCGCCGAAAGCGCCATGCGCGAAATCATCGGCCGACGGCCGGCCCAGGATGCGTTCCGCAACAACCGCCAGCCGATCGAGACGGAAGTTGCCGCTATCGTGCAGGGCACGATGGATCGCTACAACTCGGGCATTGCCGTCACCGCGGTCACCATTCAGGACGTAGCGCCACCACGCGATGTCGCCGATGCCTTCGAAGAGGTGCAGCGCGCCGAACAGGACAAGCAGCGTCTCGTCGAAGAGGCGAACCAGTACGCCAACCAGAAGCTCGGCCAAGCACGAGGCGATGCGGCACAGATTCGCGAAGCGGCAGCGGCCTACAAGAACCGTGTCGTGAATGAAGCGGACGGTGAGGCGCAGCGCTTCACTGCCATCAACGAAGAATATTCGAAGGCTCCCGAAGTGACCCGAAAGCGGCTATTCCTCGAGACGATGGAACAGGTGTTGAAGAATTCCAAGAAAGTCGTGATCGATGAGAAGCAGGGGATCGTTCCCTATCTGCCGCTCAACGAGATTGGCAAACCCGCACGGCAGGGAGGTTGAGCCATGAATTCGAACAGACTTCCCGTTATCATCATTCTGCTCGCCGTTGTGCTTGTCGTCGTTTATTCCTCGATCTTCGTGGTCAATGCGCGCGAGCAGGCAATCGTCGTGCGCTTCGGCCAGATCCAGTCGGTGAAGACGGAGCCGGGCATCTACTTCAAGCTGCCCTTAGCCTTCATGGATGCCGATCGCGTTCAGATCGTCGAGAAGCAGGCGCTGCGCTTCGACCTCGACAATATCCGCGTCCAGGTTCGCGGTGGATCGACCTTCGACGTCGATGCCTTCGTGATCTACGACATCAAGGACGTACGCAAGTTCCGCGAGACGGTGTCGGGCGACCGCGAGGCCGCCGAAGCGCGTCTTCGCACCCAGCTCGATTCGTCTCTCCGCCGTGTCTACGGTCTGCGTGACTTTGATGCCGCCCTTTCGGACGAGCGCGTGGCCATGATGCTCGAAGTGCGCGACGACCTGCATGGCGACGCCGAAAATCTCGGCATCAATATCCAGGACGTGCGTATCCGCCGGACCGATCTGACGCAGCAGGTGGCGCCACAAACCTACGGCCGCATGCGTGCCGAGCGTCTTGCCGAGGCCGAGCTGCTTCGCGCGCAAGGCACCGAAGAGGGCCAGCGCCGCCGCGCCATCGCCGATCGCCAGGTGGTCGAAATCACGGCGGAAGCCCAGCGCGATGCGGAAATCATCCGCGGTCAGGGAGATGCGGAACGCAACCGCATCTTCGCTGACTCCTTCGGCAAGGATCCGTCGTTCTTCGAGTTCTACCGCTCGATGGCGGCTTATTCCGCAGCTCTGTCGTCCCAGGATACGACGCTGGTGCTGTCGCCGAATTCGGAATTCTTCCGTTATTTCGACAATCCGGCCGGTACGACGCCTCCGGCTCCGCCTCAAACGACGGCCCCTTTGGCCCCGTCAAACTGACACGTTACGGATGCAGGATTTCCTGACCGGAATCGCATTCTTTCTCATCATCGAGGGGCTGGTCTACGCACTGGCCCCTCGTTTTCTTGTCGAGATGGCGCGGCTGCTTCCAATGGTTCCCGAGCGCCAGCTTCGCATCTTCGGACTTGGCGCCGTGGTGCTTGGCGTCGTGCTCGTCTGGCTCGTCAGACACTGACGCAGATTGCACGGGATTTCTCGAAAAGGTGATTTCACGCTCCATCATTCCGCCCTATGTTGATGGTCAGACTGCCGCTTTGACCGCATAGAGGAAGCTTGATGGCCCCCACGACACGCCCGACCTTCAGACGATCGCTCGCGCTCCTGGCCGGGGTTGCACTTCTGGCAAATATTGGTCTTACCGGCGCTGCTGAAGCGCAGAGCGCGCCTCCGTTGAATGGTCCGGCCTCTGTTGCCGATCTTGCTCAAGGGCTTCTCGATGCGGTGGTGAACATCTCCACCTCGCAGAACGTCAAGGGCGACGAAGGTGCCGGCCCGGCACCGCGCGCACCAGACGGCTCACCGTTCCAGGAATTCTTCAACGACTTCTTCAACAAGCAGCAAGGCGGCCAGGGCAGCAACCATAATGTGAGCTCGCTCGGCTCCGGCTTTGTCATCGATCCATCGGGCTACATCGTCACCAACAACCACGTGATCGAGGGCGCGGACGACATCGAGGTGAATTTCGCCAATGGCACCAAGCTGAAAGCGAAGCTGATCGGCACGGACACGAAGACCGACCTTTCGGTACTGAAGGTCGAGCCGAAGACGCCGCTGACGGCCGTGAAATTCGGCGATTCCGCCGACATGCGCATCGGCGACTGGGTCATGGCGATCGGCAATCCGTTCGGCTTCGGCGGGTCGGTGACCGTCGGCATTATTTCGGGCCGCGGCCGCAACATCAACGCAGGCCCGTACGACAACTTCATCCAGACGGATGCGGCGATCAACAAGGGCAATTCCGGCGGCCCGCTCTTCAACATGAAGGGCGAGGTAATCGGCATTAATACGGCAATCATTTCGCCGAGCGGCGGCTCGATCGGTATTGGCTTTTCGGTGCCCTCGGAGCTTGCTGCGGGCGTGGTCAACCAGCTTCGTGAATTTGGGGAAACGCGCCGCGGCTGGCTCGGCGTGCGTATCCAGCCGGTCACCGACGACGTGGCCGACAGCCTGGGTCTCGATACCGCCAAAGGCGCGCTCGTCGCCGGCGTCATCAAGGGCGGGCCAGTCGATAACGGTTCGATCAAGGCGGGCGACGTCATCCTGAAATTCGACGGCAAGCCGGTTAACGAGATGCGCGACCTGCCACGCGTCGTGGCCGAAAGCCCTGTCGGCAAGGCGGTGGATGTCGTGGTGATGCGCGACGGCAAGGAGCAGACTGTCAAGGTGACGCTCGGCCGTCTGGAGGACAGCGATCAGGCTGCTTCCGACGACGCTTCGCCGGATGGCGTGATCAACCCGGATCCGGACGAGAATGACGATATGGACGAGCCGGATCAGGATCAGGATCAGGCGCCGTCGCCACCCGGCAATGGCCAGAACGGTCAGCAGGGGCAGGTGACGCCCGATGCCAAGACGCCGAAGGATGTGCTCGGCCTCTCGCTGTCGCAGCTCAGCCCCGAGATCCGCAAGACCTTCGGCATTGCAGAAAGCGTGGACGGCGTCGTGGTGACGGAGGTGGCGCCCGGTTCGGCCGCTGCCGAAAAAGGGCTGAAGGCCGGCGATGTCATCGTCGAGGTCGCCCAGGAATTCATGAAGTCGCCGGATGCCGTCGCGGCGAAGGTGCAGTCGCTGAAGCAGGAAGGCCGGCGTAACGCGCAGCTGATGATCGCCGCGGCAAACGGCGATCTGCGGTTCATCGCCGTGCCGATGGAATAGGCGGGATTGCAGAGAGGCGGCAAGAGACGCAGATGATCCGTTTTCCGCGATGAGCACCATGGATGGCGACAAAAAGCGCAGCTGTTGCTGATTGGCGAATAGCGGCGTCCGCGCAGGCGTCATCATCTCGTCATTTTTAAGAGCGACCGTTCGGCATGGACGAGCTTGAGAGGCTTCCATGGATCACCGTTTCAACCACTACGTAGAGATCACCAGCCGCATCAGATCGGGCAGGAGCTTCTGCGAGTTCATTGCATCCGGCGGAATGGTGTGGGACCAGCCGGCCGGCGCTTCATGGCGCAATGTAACGATTGAGGTGATGGAGCGGGAGCGGCGGAACGTGGAGGAGCTGGAACGCATCAGGCTTAGGCTCTATCCCGATCTGGCTGCCGAAGATGTGTCGCCGCCGCTTTACAACAGCCACTGACAGCTATTGCCTACCGCCCTTGGGAGCGGAGCGGAGAGCGCAAACCCCAGCCCTCACGCTGAGGCGAAAGCGCAGCGGCCCTCGAGGCGAGGACGGGTGTGCGTCACTTGGGGGGCGGCCAATCCGCGAGCAAAGTAATGCCGAACCTTGGCGAAGCTTCGCGGAGACGCTCGGTCTCCTCGGGTGTCGGCGGTCCTGCGACTTCGTCCGGTTGACGTTCGTGGCCACCTTCCTCGAGAAACCGGTCGAACAGCGCAGGCGTCCCGATCAGGATGTATCTGCAAGGATTGCCGCTCATGTTCATAAGCTGGTGCGGAATGCTGCGCGGCAGGAGGATGCTCTCGCCCGCGGTTAGGCGTCGAGGCTCGCCGCCGATCACCGCAGTCAGCTCGCCTTCGATGATGTAAACCGTCTCGTCGTCCCTGGCGTGGACATGGATCGGCGTCCGCGTGTTTCCACCGCTGTTGTTTTCGAAGAGGCAGAACTGCCCCGCGGTCTGTTCTCCAGACAGCAGACGCTTCATGACGACGCCTGCAAGAATGAACTCTTTGCTGTCGCTATTGCTCATTGTCGTTTCCTTTCCACGGATTATGCAGGGTAGCGTGATCTCCATTCAGCGAGTTTAGGATGCCCGAAGATGATCGCCGCCGCGATATGCCGGTTTCTGGAGCCGTCTGCCCGTGATCAAATCCGGTCACCCGTAGCCCCTAGGCAAGGATTACCTCAGCGGCGCTCGAAAGAGCCTCGGCACTCAATCAGTTCATAGCAGCGATGGTGACTGTTCCGCACTCTGCAGGCTGTCCCATCGACACGCGGGCGAACAGGCCGAGCGCAAGATAGGTTGACGCCATAGTAGCTACTCATTTCTGTTCGCTTTTTGGCGGCGCGCCGTTGGAGGAGTCTGGATCGCTGCACAGGCCAGCTTCGCCTCATCGCCAAGTGCGCAGACGGCGCAGATCAACTCCCGCGATTTCAGTTCCAGCGCTCCAGCGGGTAAAAGCGCGGGGCAGAAAAGTCATCGGAGCGGAGCCGACGGACGGTCCGAGAAAATTCTCGTGGGCGACGAGCGACGCTGTCATCACGATTCCGATTCCGCGATCAGCGGACGTGCTCTATCTTCAGGTCGCCCCTGAAAAAGCTAGGAATCATTCCGCTCCACCGCAGGCCGAAGGAGATTTCGGCGGCTTGCGAGCGGCCGCACCGCCTACCGTTTCCAGTAGTAGACGGCGAATCGTCTTTGGCCTATCGATGGACCCATGCGATCGTCCCTGGAACATCTGCCGGAAGAAAAGCAACGCGAGCTTGCCCGCGTCGTTTCGATCATCCATGAGGAGTTCGCCGATGCGCTGTCAGGGACGTCGGCCGCCTTCAAGAAGCGCGGCCGGATCTTAAAGATTCTGCTTTTCGGTTCGTATTGCCGCGGCACCTGGGTCGACGAGCCGC
>NZ_FWER01000105.1 GCF_900169785.1 Rhizobium sullae | reverse complement strand
GACGGGCATCGACGCCATGGCGCACGCAATCGAGGCCTATACCGGCAAGATCAAGAAGAACCCGATCTCCGACCAGCTCGCGTTGAAGGCGCTGGCGCTGTTGTCGGCCAATCTCAGGAAAGTCTACACGGACGGCTCGGACCTCGAAGCGCGCTCGGACATGCTGCTCGGCTCCATGATGGCCGGAATGGCGTTTGCCAACTCGCCGGTTGCCGCGGTGCATGCGCTCGCCTATCCGATCGGCGAGATCTTCTATGTGGGGCACGGCCTCTCCGTTGCGCTGGTCCTGCCCTACGTGTTGGAATTCAACCGCCCGGCAGCCGAAGCGCTCTATGCCGAGCTCTCCGACGTTATTCAGCCCGGCTATCGCCGCCAGTCCGATGCGGTGGACGCTGCGGCCTTCATCGCCGAGATCGAGGCGATCTGCCGCGACTGCGGGTTGCCCGGCTCGCTTTCGGCGGTTGGAATCGGCGAAGGCGATCTTTCCAAGCTGGCGGAGGATGCGATGAAACAGAAGGATCGCCTACTGGTCAACAATCCGCGCGAGCTCGACTACGACCAAGTTCGGGCGATCTATGCAAGCGCGCTTGCGGGCCGCGGCCTAGCCGCAGGCGGGTGAGCCGGCCATGACCTCGAGCTCGGACGACCAACCGGAATTCTCGAAGATGCTGCTGCGCATGTCGGAAATGTGGCGCAGCAGCATGGAGCAGGCAGGGGAAATTGGAAAAATGTGGTTCAACTCGATGATGCCCTTCCTCACCACGCGCGCGGCCGACAGCAGCCTGTTTGCCGTCGCGCAGTGCGGCGAGATCTCAAAAACCATCAAGCGCATGGCGGAAGCCCCGCGCCTTGCCGACGTGTGGAACCTCGACCGGCAGGTCTACGCGCTGATGGCGGCCTCAATGGACGTGGGCCAGCGCATGGCGGCCTATCACGCCATCGCCTCCTTGCCGTGGAGCAAGGCCTATGAACGCTATAGCGCGACGCTCGCCGACACGAAGGAAGAAGACGCCAAGGATTTCGGCTGGCGCAAGGCCTTCAAGGCGTGGAGGAAAATCGCCGACGAGGAACTGATCAGCAACAAGCGCTCGGAGGATTTCCTCGCCGCGCAGCGCGATTTGCTGCGCGCCGCGCTGGACCTGCGCATCTGCCAGCAGCAAATGACCGACAGCATCGCCAAGCTGTTCGGCGTTCCGAACCAGCAGGATTTCGACGAGCTGACGCGGCAGCTCACGGAAATGAGGCGGGAGCTGCGTGCCAGCCTCAGGGCACTGCGCGATGAGGCCGAAGGTGCAGGCGGCGTCGCCACACAACCACGAGAGGGATGAGCCATGACCGAACCCAGCGAAACCGCTTTCAACAGCTTCCTGAAGGATTTCGCCGAGAATGTCCGCAAGTTCCACAAGGGGGCGGACGTGCTCGCCGGGATCCGCGACGAGGATGTCGATGTCGGAGCGACGCCGAAGACGCTCGTCATGCGTCGCGACAAGGTGGAACTGTTCCGCTACGAGCCGACGGCCAAGCGCATCGTCGAGACGCCGGTCCTCATCGTCTATGGCCTGATCGGCCGCTACACTATCGCGGACCTCCAGCCCGACCGCTCGCTGGTGCGTAGCCTGCTCGCCAAGGGCATCGACGTCTGGCTGATCGACTGGGGCAAGCCCGGCCGCGCCGAGGGCTGGCTGACGATGGACGACTATGTCGACGACTATATCCACGAGGCGGTGCACCGGATCTGCCGCGAGACGGGGCATGACAAGGTAACGCTGCTCGGCATCTGCGAGGGCGGCGTCTTCGCCACCTGCTATGCGGCGCTCCATCCGGAGAAGGTCAAGAACCTGGTCCTGACCATCACGCCGATCGACTTCCACGCCGATATCGACGACCCGGCGGCCAGTCAAGGCCTCCTCAACATCTGGACGCGCTCGCTTGCGCCAGAGGATATCGATCGCATGGTCGATGCGTTGGGCGTCATCCCCGGCGAATTCATGAGCTTGATCTTCTCGCTCATGACGCCGATGCAATCGCTGACCAAGTACAATGTCAACCTCATCGACATCGCCGGCGACAAGGACCTGCTGATGAACTGCCTGCGCATGGAGAAATGGCTGGCCGACCGGCCGGATCACCCGGGCGCGGCCGGCCGGCAATGGCTGAAGGAGCTCTATCAGGGGAACCGCCTGGTCAAGGGCAGGTTCGAGCTGTCGGGCCGCATCGTCGACCTCTACGCGATCGACGTGCCCGTGCTCAACATCTACGCGCTGAACGACCATATCATTCCGCCGTCCTGTTCCAAGGCGCTCGGCGGCAAGATCGGCAGCACCGACTATACGGAGATTCCGCTTCTGAGCGGGCATGTCGGCCTGTTCGTTTCGAGCAAGTCGCAGGGCACGCTCACCAAAAGAATAGTTGAATGGCTCCAGCCACGGGACGGGTAGGGGATAGTGATAGCAAACAAGATTTGCTCCCCGCCGAAGCCGTCACGATCATCCGTTCGGGCGATACAGTCGCCTTTTCCGCTTCGAGGCGGGATGTCTCCAATAGAACACAAAATCTCCTCCGAATAAGCTCGGAGACTGATGAAACTGCTTGGAGAACAAGATGCACTGGATTTCCAGATTATTTGCAACGGGTGCCGTTTTTACGTTGGCGTCCATACCTCTCGACGGCTTCACTGAGTCTGTCGATGCCAACCTCGCAATCAACAGGCCGGACGAGGCGTCTTGGCGTTTCCTCGCTTATGTCGCTGGTCCCGTCGCGGCGACGCCTGGCAAGGTTTTGTTCGAAACATGGGCTTCGAACGAAGATACATTCACTCCGCACCCGGTTTTTCCGGGCGCCAAACGTGACCCGTCCTGTGGACAGTCGGGTGGAGCGGCGGAAATCGCCACTCCCCTGGCCGGTCCAAAAATACTGAGTCTTCCAGCCCTCCAGCAGTTGGCTCCGCTGGGCCTCGTCCCGCATGGGTCGCCCGACGGGAGCGAAGAAGTTCGCCGCAACCATGCGACTTTCGATTACATCGTTTGCAACCAGCTCTTTACCAAGGCCGGTCTGCGATCCTTCTATAATGCCGGCCGGCCGATCTCAGCTCCTGTCGGCGCCATGGAAGTCAAGGCAAATTGGGTACCCGCCGATGAGGTCGATAGCGCCGATTATTATGTCAGCGAGGCACCTGACGGGAAGAAATACGCGCTAATCGCCATGCATATCATCAGTAAGGTGCTGCCCAACTGGACCTGGGCAACGTTCGAGCACCAGAACAATCCAGGCCGTTGCGATTATACCGGATGCCATGATGCCTATGGTGCGGTTGTCGCCGACGTGGACGCGAATGAGGTCCTTGATCGGCCCTACAGCGCCTGTGCAAAGAACGACGCACTGAAAGCGGTGCTGCGCTCTGCGGGCCTTTCGGCTGTGTGGGAACATTACTGCCTGAAGGGCAGCCAGACCGACTTCGTCTCGGCAACCGGCGTGCCGACGCATCTTGGCAATTCGGTAACGGAGGCTGGATTCGCCGACACTTCGTCCTGCATCACCTGCCATGCGCGTGCCGCCGTCAACGCAAAGGGAATAAAGACGACGCCAGCAGGATTCGTCGATCTGCCGATCCCGGCGCTCTGTCCCAATCCATCCGGTCCCTGCAGTCCCAATGGCGCGCCGGATCCGAATTGGTTCTGGACCAATCCCGGCAAGCTCGACCAGGCAGCCGTTGCCATGCAGACGGATTTCATCTGGTCAATTGCCCGCTTTGCAATCGGTGACTAACACCGACCCGCCAGGACGCTGCCCGAGAAAGCGAACCGCCGAAAGTTGCCCGGCGATGAAAATCTGCGCCTGACCGTCTATCTTCGCCATCGGCGCCTGGTGCGGCATCGTCCCTGCAGCGGCCGTTGCCCACGATATCGTCCACCCGCTCGATCTGGAAGTCGACGAGATCTATAGCCTCGCCTGCCCCGGCACCGCCCCCACATTATCGAGCCGGTCCGGTTCATACGACAAATACCTGCGTGCTGGGCTCCCTAAACCTTGACGGGCGCAGAAAACAGAATAAAAGCGTCATGTACCAGAAATGTCGTCGCGAGGCCACTTATGCCGCACTCTGAGAATCCAGCCTTTCACATGCCAACATCGGAGCGGATTGGGCGCTATCGCAAAGAAATCTGCGGTCGCCTAATGGAGTGGGGCGCAGCTCCTGAATATCCAATTGCATTCACCAGCACCCTTCGCTCGTTCTCCTTGGGCGAGGTTGCCGAGATTCTCGGCGTGTCGGGCAGTTATCTGCGCCAGTTGTCAATTGATGGGCTAGGGCCAACACCGGAGACAGGGACCGCAGGTCGACGCTCCTATACGCTTCCACAGATCAACGAACTCCGTGCTCATCTCGCTTCGACCCGTCCGAAAGAGGCTTCGAAGTTTTCGCCGCGCAGGCGGGATGGTGAGAAACTGCAGATCATCTCAGTAGCCGCCGGCTCCGCCGGCTCCGCAAGCACCACCACATCGTTCTATCTGGCTCAGGGCCTTGCACTTCAAGGATTCCGCGTTCTCGCTATAGATCTCGATGCGAGGGGCTCATTGTCGAAAATGTTCGGCTATTTACCGACTGGCTATCCCGTCCTTAACGCAAGCATGTCTGCCGTTTTAAGCTATGATGACGTTCGTCGGGTCAGTATGGGCTCTGTAATTCTAAAAACCAATTTTGATGGTCTTCATTTCGTACCGGGTACTTTCGAGCTCGGCGATTTCGAAGAGGAAAGTTCGCGGCGCTACCGCAGCAAGTGGGGATACCCAGATGCTAGCATCAGAATGGTGGATGCGCTCAAGGAAGTCGAAGACCTTTACGAGGTCGTCGTTATCCACTGTGGAGATGGAAGCTTTCTGACCGCGGGTGCGTATGAAGCAGCGACCGGCGTGCTGATGACGGTCCGCCCTGAAAGGCCTGAGATCTCGCAAATGACCCTGTCCCTCGGCCATTTCGAGCATTTAGTCTCCTTGATCGAACAGGCTGAAAGGCCCGTAGCGTATGACTTTATTAAATTCTTGGTGACAAGGCACGATCCGCGTGACCTCTCACAGCAAGAGGCAGTCGCACGACTGCGGGACTCCCTGGGGAATACGCTGTTGACTGCGACCGTCTGGGAATCGGGCGCGATTCTGCAAGCTTGGCTGAAACACCAATCGTTATATGAGCTGTCAGTGGGAGAGGTAGGCCGGTCGGCGTACGAGCAAGCGATGGAAACGCTGAATTCCACCAATGCGGAGGTAATGGACATAGTATATAAGGTTTGGGGCCGTCCCCCGATGTATGTGTCGAGGGCTTCGCGGACTGCAGGTAAGGCGAGCTCCTAATCCAGGGGACTTAGCAAGTGAGCCCACGCACGCAGCGCCTACGCTTCATGTTGTACGAACCGGCTGAGCTCTTGAAGGCGGTCAACGCCATGGCGGAGGCGGAGACTACGAAGCAGAAATTCTTTGAGGAAATGGTTATAACATCGACGCGGCCACGCCGCGTGCGTCTGGTGATTGTCGCCGGTCTCGAGGAAATCGGGATCCCTGGTCGCAGATTCCGCCGACGAGAATGGCGCCAGGCGTCCCATGGTCTAAAACAGCGTCCGCGAGCCGCTCGGCCGGGTTATGATCGACATGATTGGGATTACGACAACCAGGAGCGTGAACGAGCTGAAAGCTCGCAAATTTGATCTAGACCTAATCCGCGTAACGCCATATCGGCTCGCAGTTCATGGAAGGCCGCCCCAAATACCGCTACCGCCGAACCAATGTTGTTTCCGAACATACCCGATCGCGTGGATCGGGTTGAGTCGCCTAACCCGACCGCGACTATGACAATCTCAACTCCGCCGGCCTTATATTTCTTCTGCAGCTGTATCAGGACGGGCATCGCCGATGGTGCGCGACAGGTGGCTCACAATTCGACGGCGCACACTTTCCCCGCTGGAAATTCGCGAGGCAGTCGAACGCTTCGAGCAGTCGTCCCGCAGCCCAGGCAAGTATTGTGGCAGATATAGAACGCGATGGAACAAAAAACAAGCTGTGTAATACTTGGAACTACCTAGGAGAAGCATGTCTTTTCTCTTTCATCGCATTAGCGACATTGCGAATAATATCTATATTTGCCTGATATTTCTGTATTTTGTAATATCCTTCATTTAGACAATTGAAATAAAGAGTCTCAAGATATCGGTAGCTTCTGAACCTCAGGAAATCGTTGTACAGTTCATCTGGATCTGCCGAGAGGATATATTTTATTGTCCGAGCGGTCATGTGATGATTAGGCTCCACCACGATCCGGTTTAGATCCTTGATTGACTTAACGGCGGCAAAATTTAGCTCGGATTCTATGTTAGGACGATCGCCCGTGTATCGAGCAAAATACAGGAAAAATGTTTTATTCTTTAACTGCTGCTCGTGCATGAGCTCGACCAACTTGTTTTGGTGAGTGCCAGTAATCTTCACGTCGTCGATAAACAGAAGACAACGACCTTCGAAATGTTGCGAGTTGAAGTAGAACCTATCACCAGCAATCAATGATTTGCGATCCTCTCCTGAAAGAAATCCATAATCGTCCATGTAACTGATCTTTCGCGGGACAGTCGCATATTCCACATGGTTGCCTTTCGCATCAACGATGTGGTTGTTGAGGCGATCTAGCAAATGCATCGTCATTACATTTGCTGCATTCGGAACGAAATTGAATGGCGACGGAATCATCAGGCAGCGGCTGTTCAGTATTGTGGATGCGTGTTTTTCGAAGAAGGCGTCTGCAATCTGGTGGCCCATCTCGCGAGCGGCCTCGTCGCAACCGAACTTCAGACGCGAATATTGCTCCGGTCGAAAGGGTGCATCCTCGATTGATTGAAATTCATGAAGCGCAAACTCCTCAAACTGCGTCATAAACAGCCTCTTGAATGTCCTCAGATCTTCCCACCAGGGCGCCGCGCATTCCAGCGCTGCGCGCAGATGGCGTCATCGCCCACATGCAGGATGTTGTCGGCCGCAACGCCGCACGACCCGATGATTTTGTTGAAAAATGCCTCGTTTGGCTTTGCATATCCAAGCAGGTCGGAATAAATTTCGAACCGAAATACACATCCAAAGGTGCTCTCAAGAAAGTTGTGCATCGTAGTGCCGCTAATAAAACTCGAGTTGCTACCAATTGATAGCGTGTACCCGTCTTCTGCCAGCGAATGGACGAACCTCACAGTGGTGTCCAAAACAACTGGTTTGCAATTCTCAAAAACGTGCTCAAACGCCTTTGCGATTAAGCCTGGATCTTTTTGAACATTACAACGCATCATAAGCAGACGAATATTTTCGGACACGGATGGGGCGTACCCCGTCTCGATCGCGTGTTGGTTAACCCACTTCTTGACCTCCGCGTATGCATTCCTCACAACTGCTTCTTCTCTATCAAAACAGGTGGCGAGAAACTTGGTCCTCATCGGCGCATGACCTGGGTTCGCTGTTACGAGAGTGTTCCAGACGTCAAAAGAAATGTGACTGATCAACGTGGCTCCCCGGGATCTTCGATCTCTCAAACGATGTGTAACTGTGGTTGATCCCGCAGCCGTTTCGGCTGCGGCGTGTGGGCGGGTCCGAAACGATCGGGATGTGCTACTTCCAACTGGCCGGGCTGCCCAATCCGATCCGCCGTACAAGCCGTTCCCCGGATCGGCAACATGGCGGCGAATGCACTCCGCCGCTGACCTCTTTCCAAGGGGAGTGTTATCATGGTGCGGCATACAGAGCTCCGTGACGCTATTTTCAGCGTATGACGACATTAAACCGTCTGCGTCTTAAACCGGTCGCCTTCTTTAGTCAACAGTCTGCGTATTTGCCGCGCAACAACTCAACTCGCCACTAGCGGCTGGGGTGAACCGAGCATAGACGTACAGAGCTTCGATCCCGATGTTCAAAAGCAATTAAACGAAATCCAAGCGAGGAGCTGACGGCGACTGTGGTCAATCAACTGCCCCGCCACGGGATAAGCCTCAATCAATTTTGACCTGATCTACGGTCGTCCAAATCAGACGGTGCAGTCCTGCGTCAACTCCGCAGGAGCTGCACCCAATGCACCAGTCGATTTGCCGTGTTCGGCTACGCACTGGTCTATCCTTAGGAAAAACCAACGTCTGACGAGGAGGAGGCGCTAGGCTGCCGGGCCTGTCAGCTCGCGGCCGTGGCCAACACCCTGATTGCGGAAGGCTACCTCCCGATCGGCCTCAATCATTTCGCTTTACCGGATGATGAGCTTGCGTTGGCGCAGTAGGCCGCTCGGCCGCGGCGTAACTGGGGGTATTCGGCAGACACCTGCACAACGGTGATCGGCTTCGGCGCGGCAGCTATTGGCGGTATAGGTGGTATAGGCGGTATAGGCGGTATAGGCGGTATAGGCGGTATAGGCGGTATAGGCGACGGCAATGTTGTCGATCTCTCCGGTCAAGGCCGGGAGCGAGTTAACTTGCGGCAGGCAAGTTAATGGGGCTTGTCACAGATTCCGCCAGCCGCAGTTATGCGTCGAGCGGCCTGCGTTTCATGCCTTGCTAACCTTTTGCAGTCCGAAAGGCGTTGTCGGTGTTCATCCCGGTCGGAGGCTAGTCCGCGCCGGACCGCGGAGCCGAGGAAGTTTGCATCGATGCGCCCCGCCTACAATCCACGAAAACTCAATGAGGTGACGACGGCCGCTTCGTCGATGGAGCGGGCTAAGTTGTTGGCGGCATTTTTTCTGTTGACTCGTCTAAGCGCTCTATCTATGACATGACGTGTTATCAACGATATGTGGAATCAAAAGCGTCATGTCACTGTTTTACGCGCAACAGAAGAGATGTGCTCCGAACATTGAGCGGTCGGTCTCGCCAATCAGACCGCAGTGCCTCGCCACCTGCCACCATGTCGGCGAAGGCGAGAAGGCGAACGCCATCCGCAACGCGGTCGAAAAGGTGCTGAACATCGACAATGTCAGGACCGGCGGCCTCGGCGGCAGCGCGACGACCAAGGAATTCACAGCAGCAACTGAAAGGCGGCTGGCATGACAAAAAAGCAGGAAAAGAACCCACCCAGCTCTAAGGGGGCAACGCATGATTAAGGGTTCCGACCGAGTTGTCGCGGTCCTTGAGAAAATGGGCGCCGAGCGCATCTACTACGTCCCCGGCGAGGAAATCCTCGACATCATGGAGTCGCTGCGCAAGTCGAAGAAGATCAAGTTCGTGCCGACCCGCACCGAGTGGGGTGCGGCCCTCATGGCCGCCACCGAGGGCCGGCTCACCGGCCGCCCAGGCGTCAGCCTCGCCACCTGCGGCCCGGGCACACTTAACTTCCCCAACGGCGCTGAGTATGCGCATCTCGGCGGATTTCCGCTGGTGATGATCGCCGGCCAGAAGCCGATCAAAAGCAGCCTCCATGGGCACTTCCAAGCCACCGACCTCGTCTCCGTGATGGAGCCGCTGACCAAGCTCGCAGTGCAGATCGGGTCGGTGCAAATGATCCGGCCA
>NZ_FWER01000109.1 GCF_900169785.1 Rhizobium sullae | reverse complement strand
TCGAAGTCACGATCTTCCGTAGCCTTTGCAGCTCGCGCCTCGGCTTTGTCGACGTAATGTTGGAAGATATGCCGCTTTTCCTTCAGGTCTTCAAAGCTCGACATGACAACGGTCCTCTGAATCGGCGTAGCGGATAGGCATACTCGCTGTATTGGAAAGAGCAAGGCCCCAAGATAAGGAGGCGCGAGATCTGATTATAAGTGCTCCCGCCTGAATAGGAAAAGGCTCGCGCTGGCCATCGATCACCGCGAGCCCTTTCGCACCGCGTGACATAGGGGGGCCTCCGCCACGCATTACCAGAATGACAGACGATCAAAAGAGCGCAAATTAGTTAAAACGGCTTAGGCCGTTCCCCTGCGCCTTCAGGGAAGGTGCCGGTGCTTCGGACGCCGAATACCTCGCACTCAGGGCATCGATAATCTCCATGGCGGTGGATTCATCAAGGCGTGTTAGCGGCAGAGTTTCAGCAATGACAGCGACCTTGTTCGTTTGCCTATGGACAATCGACCATCTGCCATCCCCGTCGCGTCTAGCGTAGTACTGCGGTCGTATATTCATGTCGGCTTTTCTCGGCGATGCTTTGATGGGAGAACTGCGGGCCCGAGGGCGGGCCCGCAGTGCTTTCAAGTTATTCGACGACCTCGATCACCGCGCGGGTCTTCGGATTGACGAGCACGCGCTTTTCGTTGACGACCACATAACCGTAATCCGGCTGATCGGGGATCGTTTGGATCTCGACCGTATCAGGAAGCGGCGTACCGACTGCAACATCACCCTCGAACTTAACCGACGGCGATTTCTGCTTAAGAACATATGTTCTGACCTCGCCGGGAACGGTGACCGTCGCAGTTTGCCCGATCGCCACCCCGCCGAGCGACAGGAACAGCGATACGGCAGAGATGACCAGTTTTTTCATGTTATCCTCCGGGATTTTCAGTGTGCCGGGAAAACGCTGCCGGCTAAGTATAGTTCCTCCGTTGCACGGAGTGAGTGCGGCGCGACGCGTATTTTCGAAGATCGATCCTAAACGCACGATGAAAAGAAAATTGGCTAGCGTCCGTGCAGCCCTTTGATTTGCTCGTATAGCTCTTCAACCCTTCTCGATGCCTCGCGTGCCGTTGGCGCCCAGCCGCTGTGAGGCAGGATGTTTTGCCTCTGCCAAGGTATGGTATTGATCGCCCATCGCCATTGGAGGGCGCGCGACGCAGTGGCCAGGTCGAGCAGGATGCGGCCGAACTGCAAATCGCCATCCCAGGAAACGAAGTCCTGGTGGCCTTCGCCCGGCCACGACTCCCGCCATTTGTATTTCGGCTGAAATTCTTCCGTCGTCATTGGCTCAAATTTCGTTTTCTTTTTCAGTATTCCGGCCAAGCGGCGGCTACTTCAACGAATATGGTCTATTGCGCTGGTGAAGATTATTCTAAATTCTCTGCAACGCCCCGTTGTCTCAGGCGTTTCCGGATGAAGTCGGACGTACGCGAGGAACTGCATGATGCATTCCAGCCCCTATGCACTCGGCTTCACGACACTGGACCACGAAGTCGACCACGTGCCGCTTACGGTGACAGGCGCCCTTCCCGGCTGGCTGGCCGGAAGCCTGATCCGCACCGGGCCTGCACGGTTCGAGGTGGGCGAGCAGGCCTATGTTCACTGGTTCGACGGCCTCGCCATGCTGCACGCCTTTGCCTTCCATTCCGGACTGGCCTCTTATTCTAACCGGTTCATTCACTCGAAGAGCTGGTGCGAAGCCGAGGAGAACGGCCGTATCGTGCGCGGTGAATTCATGACCGATCCGTGCCGGACCATCTTCGGCCGGGTGATGGCGCTATTCGACCCCAAAACCACCGACAATGCCAATGTCAGTGTCGCGATGCTCGGCGAGCGGATCGTCGCGCTCACCGAGACACCAATGCCCATCCGCTTCGATCCACACACGCTCGAAACGCAGGGGCATCTCGCCTTCGGCAAGGCGGTGAAAGGACAGATCTCCACCGCTCACCCGCACACCGATGGAATGCTCGGCTACTCCTACGTGATCAAGATGGGGCGCAAGAGCGCGTACCGCCTGTTCGTCGATGAGGGGGGCCGGCAGCGCGTTCTTGCCGAGCTGCCCGTCGATCAACCGAGCTACATGCATTCGTTCGGCATGTCGAAAAGGCACCTGATTCTCACGGAATTCCCGTTGCGCGTGAACCCGCTGCGCCTGGCACTGTCTGGTCAGCCCTTCATCACGAACTACCGCTGGCAGCCGGAGCACGGCACGATCTTTAGCGTGATCGACAGGACGAGCGGCGCAGTGGTTGCGAGGGCCAAGGCACCGTCCTGCTTCGCCTTCCACCATGTCAACGCCTTCGAGGAGAGCGGCGTAGTGCATGTCGACTTTCTCGCCTATCCCGATGCCGGAGTGATCGACCGGCTCCGCCTCGACCGGCTGCGCGCCGGCACCCCGTCCAACGCGGTCTCCACCCTGACCCGCTTCTCGATACCGCTGGATGCGGCCGGCAGCGAGACCTTAGTGGCAGTGGAAGGAAAAGGGCTTTGCGGCACACCTTTCGAGCTGCCGCGCATCGACTATCTGCGCCGCGCCGGCAGGCGGCACACCTGTGTCTGGGGTGTGGGCCAGAGCGAACCGGCATCATTTCTCGATACGATCGTGAAGGCCGAGCTCGCCGATGCGATACCCGTCGTTCGGCGATGGCATGAAGATGGCTGCTATGCCGGCGAACCGGTGTTTGTGGCCCGCCCGGATGGCGATGCCGAGGACGACGGTATCCTACTGTCGGTGGTGCTGGATGCTCGTGCACATACCTCGTTCCTGCTTGTCCTCGACGCAGCGACGCTTACCGAGCGCGCAAGGGCCGCGGTGCCGCACCATATTCCGTTCGGTTTTCACGGCAATCACTTTCCCGACGTAAATCAATGAGATCATAACGCGGTGACCAAGGCAAACCTCGCGCAGATGACAAAGCGGCGCACCAGCACGGCGATAAAGAGACGCGATCTGCTCCTGGCGGGGGCCAGTCTGACCACGGGTCTGCTCCCGCTACCGCCGGCACGGTCGGAAACGGATCCCAATGAACCGCCCTGGGCAGCACTGGCAGGCGAGCTTGAGGGCAGGTTTTTCCGGCCGGAATGGCCGTTGGAACGTTGCCTTGCCGGCGCCGGCGGTGAGAACTGCGCCAGCTTTTTCGCATCCGCCCGAAACCCCTATTTTCTCGGAGACAACCCGGCGTTCACCCAGACAATGGGTTGGGCCGATGCCTGGGTCAGTCAGCCGAGCGACAGAGTGCTGGAAGCGGTCTCCGCGGCCGACATCGCCGCAGCGGTCCGCTTTGCGCGCGACCATAAGGTCCGGCTCGTCGTGAAGGGTGGCGGTCACAGCTATACCGGCGGCTCCAATGCACCGAACTCGCTGCTGATCTGGACCCGCCGGATGAATGCCATTGAACTGCACGATGCCTTCACGCCGGCCGGCAGCGATGCTGAACCTGTGCCCAGCGTCTCCGTGGGCGCGGGAGCCATGTGGGGAGAAATCTACAGACACGTCTGCGCCGGAGCGGGGCGTTATGTCCAGGGGGGCGGCTGCCTGACCGTCGGCGTTGCCGGTTTGATCCAAAGCGGTGGCTTCGGAAGCCTTTCGAAGGCCTTCGGCACCGCTGCGGCCAGTCTGCTGGAAGCCGAAGTCGTAACGGCAGAGGGCGCGATTCGCGTTGTCAATGCTGTTCAAGATCCTGATCTCTTCTTCGCCCTGAAGGGCGGTGGCGGTGGAACCTTCGGCGTCGTCACGCGCGTGACCCTGCGGACCCATGACATGCCGCCGACGATCGGTGCCGTCTTCGCCGACATTTCCGCAAGCTCGGACGAGGCCTATCGCGCTCTCATCGGGCAGATGCTGCAGTTCTATGCCGAGGACCTCCAGAATCCGACGTGGGGCGAGCAAATCGGCTTCCGACCGGATAATGCGCTCAGGATTTCGATGCTTTGCCAAGGATTGAGCCATGAACAAGCCGAGAAGGCGTGGGCGCCGTTCTTTGCTTGGCTACGTGAGCGTCCGGATGATTACAGCCTTTCCGAGCCGCCGATCATCGTTGTCAATGGACGGCAATTCTGGGATCCGGACTTCCTGAAGACGCTTCCGGGTATCGTGTTGACCGATAATCACGCTGGAGCTGACCAGGATAGGATATACTGGGCTGGCAACAGAGAGGAATCAGGACAATTCCTGCACGCCTTTTCATCGGCCTGGATACCGGGCGTCTCACTCGCCCCGGCCTCGCGAGAGGCGCTCGTCGCCGGGCTGTTCGAGGCGTCGCGGCACTGGAGCATCACGCTCCACACCAACAAGGGTCTTGCAGGCGCGCCAGACGACGTCCGCGTCCACGTGCGCGCGGAAACGGCCACCAATCCCGTTGTGACCGACAGTTTCGCGCTAGTCATCTGCGGCGCGGAAGGCCCATCGGCCTATCCCGGCGTTCGCGACTTTGAGCCAGATGTCGGCCTCGCACGCCGACAGGCGGAGCGGGTCCGCTCCGCCATGGCCGCGTTGAAAGCCCGCGTGCCGGCAAAAGGTTCCTATGTCGCCGAGGCCGACTACTTCGAAGCAGAGTGGGAAGACGCCTTCTGGGGCGAGCACTATGCACGCCTGCAGAAAGCTAAGGCCACCTACGACCCCGATAATCTGTTCCGAGTCCACCACGGCGTCCTCGCAACGATCTAAGCAGCCGTTTTGGGGCGATCGTCAGCATGACCCGCGGCCACCCGCCTGTCGCGGGCAGCGTCGACGAAGATGAGCACTATCAAATCTTCATAAGCAACTGACAATGATGCCGATATTTCCCACTATGCGGCAATCGGTGGTTTTCGGCGGCGTTTGCGTAGCGAACGGTGGCGATATCGGATTGCGGAGCGTGCCTCTGACAGCCTGCTTGCGCTGCTCGGTCAGCCGCAACGAAAGCCGGTAAATTGGTTGTCGAACTCCCGCACCAGGTTTATGTTGTTCGATCCTCGGTGTCCTCAGGGGGAGGTCGTGCGGAGATGCTAGTAAAAGATGTGATGATCACGAAGGTTGTCGGGGTATCACCGGATAACAGTGTCAGGCGAGCCGCCGAGGTCATGCTTACCAATCGCATTAGCGGTGTTCCGGTCATCGACGATGCGGGTTGCCTCGTCGGGATCATCAGTGAGGGTGATCTGCTGCGCAGAACGGAGTTAGGACGGGGAGCCATCGCCGAACTCGGAACGTCAGTACTTACCGCCGAGGAGCAAGCTACGGCTTACGTTAAGAGTAACGCGTGGCGGGTTGCAGACGTCATGAGCCGCGCGCCAGTGGTCGTGGAAGAGGACGCGTCGCTTGGGCGGGTTTCCGGGTTGATGCAGAAGCATGGCATCAAGCGCATTCCCGTTATGAGAGAGGGCGTGCTGGTCGGCATCATCAGTCGTGCAGATCTTCTGAGAGTGATTGTTACAGCCGACCTAGACGAAACCGCGCGAGGTGACGAAGCCGTCCGTCGCAGCATTGCGATACGGCTCAGCGAAAATACGGGTCTTCTCGGAAAAGACGTGACCGTAGCCGTAACCGACGGTGTGGCTCACCTATGGGGAAACGTTGACACGGCAGAGTGCAAGAAGGCGGCGCGCGTTGCTGCCGAAAGTGTTCGCGGCGTGAGAGGAGTGGTTGAGCACTTCTCCGAAGATCCGAAAGGATCTGCGATCACGCCTTCGGATTAAACCTCGGGTACATTCGATTTTAGCTGTGCTTCGGATGCATTTCGTGCGAATATTAGCACGCCTGAATATTTGCGAACTGGGACGAAGCTGTTTTGGATAGCCGAGCGGGACATAGGAAATGGAGGCTGGGCGGTAATCACGGGCGTGCCAGCGTTTCAGGCTGATGTCCAAACACGCTGCATGTGGCAAATAATCGGTCGATAACGACCGCGCTACGAATTGTGCCCTTGCCGCCAGCATCCCATGCCGAGGCGTTCGCCCCAGTCGCTAGAAGTTAGAAAATTCGACGATTTCTCACCGTGGAAGATCTTACCGTAGCAATCTGGGCTCAGAGGAGGAGGTACCCATGGTTTCGCTCAAGACGGCACGAGATGCAAAGGGCGCTGTAAACGAGAACATGCCAACGGGCGGCCCCCTTTCGACGGAAGAATTGCAGTCAATGGACGCCTATTGGCGGGCATCGAACTACCTCTCCGTTGGCCAGATCTATCTTCTCGACAATCCACTCCTGAAAGAACCGCTAAGGCGCGAGCACATAAAGCCACGGCTGCTTGGTCACTGGGGCACGTCGCCAGGTTTGAACATGCTCTACGTTCACCTCAATCGCGTTATCAAACGCGATGATCTTGACATGATTTACGTTATTGGACCGGGACATGGCGGGCCATCGCTCGTCGCGCACGCCTATCTCGAAGGCACCTACAGCGAAGTCTACCCCAACATTGGCCAAGACACGGAAGGTATGAGAAGGCTGTTCAAACAGTTCAGCTTCCCCGGCGGCATCCCAAGCCACGTTGCGCCGGAGACACCCGGCAGCATCCACGAGGGCGGCGAACTGGGCTATGCCCTCAGCCACGCCTACGGCGCGGCGTTCGACAACCCGGATCTGATTGTCGCCTGCGTTGTCGGCGACGGGGAAGCCGAAACGGGGCCACTTGCGACAGGCTGGCAAAGCAACAAGTTCCTGAATCCCGCTCGCGACGGCTGCGTGCTACCGATCCTGCACCTAAACGGCTACAAGATCGCCAACCCGTGCTTCCTTGCCCGCATTCCCCGCGACGAGCTGAGGAAATTTTTCGAAGGCATGGGCTACACGCCATATTTCGTCGAGGGCGATGACCCCGCGAGCGTGCACCAGCAACTGGCAGGCGTACTTGACACCGCAATGGCTGATATCCAGGAAATCTGGGCGGATGCCCGCACCAGAGGCAACGTGAAACGTCCCATGTGGCCGATGATCGTTTTCCGCACACCCAAGGGCTGGACCTGCCCGCCTGAGATAGACGGCAAGAAGTCCGAGGGCTATTGGCGGTCGCACCAGGTGCCGATGGGCGACATGGACAAGCCAGAGCACATCCGCATTCTCGAAGGATGGATGAAGAGCTACCGCCCCGAGGAACTGTTTGACGACGGAGGCCGGTTCAAACCGGAGCTGGCAACGCTTGCCCCGGCGGGGCATCGGCGAATGAGCGACAACCCGCATGCCAACGGCGGATTGCTGCTGCGGGACCTGAAGATGCCCGACTTCCGGGACTACGCGGTATCCGTGCCGAGCCCCGGGGCAACCATCGCCGAGTCGGCGCGGACGATGGGCGCGTTTCTCCGCGATATCATGAAGATGAACATGGAGAGCAACAACTTCCGCCTGTTCAGCCCCGATGAGAACAACTCCAATCGCTGGCAGGATGTGCTGGAAGTCACCAACCGCTGCTACATGGCGGAGATCTATCCGGAGGATGATCATCTGGCGCCCGACGGCCGGGTGATGGAGGTACTCAGCGAGCATCAATGCCAAGGCTGGCTGGAAGGCTACCTGCTAACCGGCCGGCATGGCTTCTTCTCCTGCTACGAAGCCTTCATCCACATCATCGACTCGATGTTCAACCAGCACGCCAAGTGGCTGAAGGTCTGCCACGAGATCCCATGGCGGCGGTCGATCGCCTCGCTTAACTACTTCCTGAGTTCCCACGTCTGGCGGCAGGACCACAACGGTTTCAGCCATCAAGACCCAGGGTTCATCGATCATGTGGTCAACAAGAAGGCAGATGTCGTCCGGGTTTATCTGCCGCCGGACGCCAATACGCTGCTCTCCGTGACCGATCACTGCCTGCGCAGCCGCAACTACGTCAACGTCGTTGTCGCCGGCAAGCAGCCTGCCCCGCAGTGGCTGACGATGGATCAGGCCATCAAGCATTGCAGTGAAGGCCTTGGCATTTGGGAATGGGCAAGCAACGACAAGGGCACCGAGCCTGACGTCGTGATGGCATGCTGCGGCGACGTTCCAACGCTCGAGACGCTTGCGGCAGTCGATCTGATCCGGAAGCACCTGCCGGAGCTGAAGGTGCGCGTCATCAACGTCGTGAACCTGATGAAGCTGCAGCCGCCGGAAGAGCATCCGCACGGACTGTCGGATCGCGATTTTGATGCGCTGTTCACGAAGAACAAGCCGATCATCTTCGCCTTCCATGGCTATCCTTGGCTCATCCACCGGCTCACTTACCGCCGCACCAACCACGGCAATCTGCACGTCCGCGGCTACAAGGAAGAAGGCACGACGACGACGCCATTCGACATGGTGGTGCTGAATGAGATGGATCGCTTCCATCTGGTCGAGGACGTGATCGACCGGCTACCGCAACTCGGCGCTCGCGCTG
>NZ_FWER01000212.1 GCF_900169785.1 Rhizobium sullae | reverse complement strand
CCTTGGCGCGGTTCTTCGACCCTTTCTTGCGCCTCGAGACGACGCGCGCGAGGGTCTCCTCCCGGCGCTTTTCCTCGTCGCTCATGCGCGGCAGGTCGTAGACCGCGCCGTCCGACAGCGCCAGCGCGTTGACGACGCCGAGGTCGCCGCCGAGTTCGATCCCGTCGCGGACGCTCGGCCCGGCCACCTCGCGCTCCACCTGGATCGAGGCGTACCAGTGGTCGCCGCTGAGCGAGACTGTGACGTTCTTCACCGTCCCAACGACCTCGCGGTGAGCGACCATCCTCACCCATCGCGCCTTCGGAAGCAGGATTTCTCCCTCGCGAAAGGCGATTTGTTTGG
>NZ_FWER01000258.1 GCF_900169785.1 Rhizobium sullae | reverse complement strand
GCATGAAGATCGTCTTCACCGTCACCGACGGCGACGGCGACACGGCAACGAACAGCCTGCAGATCGACATCAACGACGATGGTCCGAAAGCAAGCTACTCTGGCCGCATCACGGTCCAGGAATCTGCCAACGCCAACGGCTCGTTCATTGAGACCTCCGCGACCGGCACGATGGTGTTCGACGGCGGCGCGGACGGCGCCAAGGTCAC
>NZ_FWER01000104.1 GCF_900169785.1 Rhizobium sullae | reverse complement strand
TCCTGCAGGTCCTGCTCCAGCAACCGGTAATCCCTTTGGATATGGACGTCGCTCAGCCATTGGGTGGCCCCGAGAACCGCCCCCTCGGGGAGGTTGGACGAGCCTGACGGAAAAGCTCCGATCTGAGCATCGGAGGAGGTGGTCAGATCGACCAACGAAACACCGCGATAGGTGTCTGAATTGCCGATTTCGCTCAGCGGCTGCTGAATGGCGGCGGCTTGCGGCTCGTCAGCTCGATCATCGAACAGCGGCCGGACCGCCTCGCGAATCCCGTTTGACACGGGCTCCGTATTGCGAACCCGTTCCAGCGCAGAGATGAGAGGGAGTTTGTCTGGAAACAACCTCTTGGCCAATTCGATCCGCGAATCGTGATCCAGCCCAGAGATCGTCTGGCCCCGACTCTCAAGCGCCTCAGAAAATCTGCGAAGATTACGACCATAGGCAGCACGGGTGCCTGAGGCCAAGCTGCTGTCACTGTTCACTTGTTCCAAGATATGCGCGTCTGCCTTTGACGGCACTGGCCGCCGGGCAGTCGCCGAATAGCCCGGCTCATGATACGCACGCAGGACGCTCAACGCCGCCTTCATACCAGCGGTTTTCGGAAAGACAGTATCGAGGTGATCGACCAGGGATTGGTGATTTTTTAGATCCGTCGCTTGGCCGCGAGCGCCGAGATCATTCGCCAATCGGCAAAGCGCATTCGAGTATATTCGAAGCGTATCATCGCTATGGTGTTGCTGAGTCCTAGCGTGGGCGATCGCCTGATCAATAACGTCCCAGTGTTCGCCGGACAGATGGGGAAAGCGGGTAGCACGGGCGTCAGCAGTCGCCGAATAGCCCGGCTCATGATACCTACGGAGGACGCTCAACGCCGTCTTTGTATCATCGTTTTTCGGAAAGAAAGCATCGACGTGATCGACTAGGGATTGGTGATTTTTTAGATCAGTCGCTTGGCCACGAGCGCCGAGATCATTTGCCAATCGGCGAAGTGCAAACGTGTATTTTTTTAAAGTGTTCTCTCTATATTGTTGCTGAGTCCTAGCGTGGGCGATCGCCTGATTAATAACGTCCCGGTGTTCGTCGGACAGATGGGGAAAGCTGGTAGCACGGGCGCCAGCAGTCGCCGAATATCCCGGCTCATGATACCTACGGAGGGCGCTCAACGCCGTCCTCATATTATCGTTTGTCGGAAAGAAAGCATCGACGTGATCGACCAGGGATTGGTGATTTCTTAGATCAGTCGCTTGGCCGCGAGCGCCGAGATCATTCGCCAATCGGCAAAGCGCATTTGAGTAATTTTGGAGCGTGCCCTCGCTATAGGGTTGCTGATCCCTAGCGTGGGCGATCGCCTGATTAATAAGGTCCCGGTGTTCAACGGACAGATGGGGATAGCCCCTAGCACGGGCGCCACTCGCGACAGGTTCGGCGCGGCGCGGCTCGGCCACGTGCTGCTCAAAGCCCGCTTGCCGCGCCTGGCCCGCATCCGGCAAGGGGTACGAGGCGGCTTGATCATCGAACGGCCACCGGACCGCCTCGGCCACCTGCTGCTCAACGCCCACTTGCCGGGCCTGGACCGCTTGCCCCTCTTCCAAGCCGGCGTCCTGCACCTGCGACGAAGCTGTTACACGGGATGGATTACTATTTCGCGGGTCCACACTAGCCTCACATCAAATTGTATCGTCAAAGTCCTGCGCCAATCCACGCAGCGGCTCATCGGGTTGAGATTCTGCCGAGAGCCCTCGTCTGCTTTCATCAAGGGTGCCGGCTCGGGAGGGCGCCTGTCTGGTTTTCAAAGATGCGTTTATGTTCCAGTCGAACGTTCGCGCCTAGCTGTAGGAAATCGATTGGGCTTCAAACGTGAATTCACCGATAGCTTTGGAAATGTAGTTTGGAGTCTCGTCATCGGCAGTGGCCATGAACACTTGCAGGCCGGTATTGCTGAGAAAATTCTGCTTGCCAGCCTCGCCATAGGCCCCCGTCAGTGCCGAGAGGCTTTGGATGATGAGCATGAAACGAGCCTTGTAGCTCGCGATGGTCGTAATTGCCGTCTCGATCGCCTCCAGCTTACCCAGGAGGCCAAGGTGGTTACGGCGTTCCTCGGCCCTCCTCCCGCCGCGGGATGAACTTCCAGCTGCACGTGTCCGTTTGCTATCGCGATCCATTGCTCAGCTTCCAAAGTCGTTCGCTACCCCATGAGGTTACCACCGAAGCTCGATCTGCTAAACCAATATGGTGTTACACTTGTAGTCTCGCAGAGGCTTCTCCCAGCTCTCTGAGTCACGTCGAGAGCCGTAACCGGATCAGATTTTCCGGGCGGAGGGGGTTTGCGGCGAGCGCGTTCGTGATTCACCATTTGCGGACGCTACCACCGACGACGAAGGCGTCGGCGAGGTGAAATCACATCGCAGCCGAGACGCCGTCATCGCTCTTGCCGACAAGATCGCGGAGAAGAACGGCAAGCTTCGCGCAGCCTACGCTGGCGTCCCCTCGCCAATCGCCCTCGACGAGGCGCTGCGGGAGGTCGCGGGCATCGCCCATCATGATTTTCTCGTGGTCGTCGTCAGCGACTTCGACGGGCATGGGGAAACGACCCGCCAGCTCCTGCTGCAGCTCTCGAGCCGCAACGATGTAATCTGCCTGCTCGTCTACGATCCATTCCTTCTCGAACTGCCGAAATCCGGGGACATCGTCGTCAGCGGCGGGTCTCTGCAGGCCGAGCTGTCCCTGCGGCAGCCTGGCGTGCGTCAATCGATTGATGCGTTCGCGCGCACTCGCGGACGTGAGCTGCTGGACTGGCAGCGCAAGCTTGGCCTGCCCATGCTTCCAGTTTCCGCGGCGGAAGACGTCGCTCCCCAGCTCGGAGCCTCCTCGAACAGTCCGCCTGGCGACAGTGGAGGCGATAATGGAGCCGCAACCCAAACTCGATCCGATAACGGAAAACGCTCTCCGTGCGCTAAAGGACATTGCGGTACCGTCTCCCGTTTCATGGATGCCCCAGACGTGGGGATGGCTGGTCGTTGCATTGGCTTTGGTAACGGCCGTGCTTCTTTGGTGCGCGATCGCCTATCGGCGGTGGCGTCGCAATGCATACCGCCGAGAGGCCCTCAAGCTGCTCGGCGAGGTGGCAGCGGCGATGGGGAACCCGGATACCAAGGAACAGGCGGTCAATGATCTCGGTGAACTTCTCAAACGCACGGCGTTAGCGGCGTGGCCGCGCGAGGAAGTCGCCGCGACCTCGGGTGCAGAGTGGGTTGCATTCCTCGAAGCCAATGGCGGCTACGATGTCGGCGAAGCCCTGAGGACATTCATTAACGGCCTCGAGTATCAACGCGGACAACCGATGACGTCAGCGCTGACCGACGAACTTGCTGCCGACGCCCGACGCTGGATCGAGAGGCATCATGTATCAGCTTGATCTTCCGTGGATGCTCCTGATCCTGCCGCTCCCATTGCTTATCTGGTGGCTGATGCCGCCACATCGCGAGACCTCCGCCTTGATTCCGCCTTCCGTTCTTCGCCGAAGTCGCAACAGCCGCCGGCATCGAGCCGACCGGAGTTCGGTAGTGCCGAAGCGATCCTGGCCGCAGGCGATCATCGATATGCTGGCATGGTGCCTGATCGTTCTGGCACTGGCCCAACCGCAATATGTCGAGCGGCCGCTGCAACGCACCGAGCCTCAACGCGACATCCTGCTGGCACTCGACTTATCGCAGTCCATGGATACCAAGGATTTTGCTGCACCAGATGGAATCATGCAAGCACGCGTGGATGCCGTACGCGCCGTGGTTTCCGATTTTGTCGCGAAGCGACCCGGCGACCGGCTCGGTCTGATGGCATTCGGCGACGCTCCCTATCCGCTGGCTCCATTCACCATGGATCATGCGCTGGTCAAGACGCTGGTCGAAGGTCTTTTGCCCGGTATTGCCGGTCCGCGCACCGCGCTCGGTGACTCCCTGGGTCTCGCCATCCGCAAGTTCGACAAGACGACGGTGCCGCAAAAGGTGCTGATCATGCTGACCGACGGCAATGATACGGCGAGCAAGATGCCGCCTCTGAAGACGGCCGAGATAGCCGGCAGCAAGGGCTTGCCGCCGGTGTTCACGGTGACCTCAGCGAAGGTGAGGGCGCACTCAAATTCTCGGGCCATTCGCTGCGCGCCGGGCTTGCCTCCTCGGCCGAGGTTGATGAGCGCCATGTCCAGAAGCAGCTGGCCATGCAAGCGCCGAAATGACCCGCAAATGCCAGCGCCGGCGCGACCGATTCCGCGTCAACTTGACGAAAGCGGCAGGGTTGTAGCTGCCCCTCCCCTGCCGCACCTCTCAGATCTTGGAGCCGTGTCGGGAGCGCTCTGCGATGCTCGAAAGATCAACTTTCTTGCCCGCGACATCAGCGACGATCTTCAACGTACCGCCGAGGGATTCGACATAATCGCGTAGCGTCGACAATTTCATGTCGGCGCGCTTCTCCAGTCTTGAGACATTTGTCTGCTTGAAACCGGTCCCGGCAGATACGTTTTCCTGCGTCCGACCAGCGAGAGCCCGCAATTCACGCAGATTGTGCGCCGTGACAAGCTCGTCGGCCCGCGTTGCAACGGCGCGCTGTTCGTCATCGGGAAGCGTCTGTATCAGCTTGTCGAGATCATCCATGTTTCTTCTCCAACTCGCTCAAATGCTCGTCGTATCGTTTATCAGTCAGATCGATCAGCCGTTTGTAGAAGAGTTTCTGTTTCACACCGCTCTTCGCACCACCGCAGAGAACGACGGCCTTTCGTTCCGGGTCAAAGGCAAAGGCGAAGCGCCATTGCACCTTCAACACCTTGACGCGCAGTTCTTTCATGTTCGCATGCCTGGAGCCTTCGAGTGTGTCGACCTCAGGCCGGGCCAGTCGAAAGCCCTTCTCGCGAAGCAGCACCAAATGCGCGAGCAACTCGATCCAAACATCGGCTGGAAGGTCCATGATCTCGCCCTTGAAGCGGTCGTGAAACTCGACCTTCCATTCCGTCATTTCATATCCTGAATGATATAGATACTTTAGGATATTTAGTCCATGTCTCTCATCAAGGCAATGGGCATTTCCTCCAGAAGCGCCACAAACGATCGTTTGCTCACGTCGTCCGGATTTGGAAAATGGTGCTAGCCATCGATAGGTGCCGTTTATCTATGGTTATTGATTTTTTGGGCCCGCAAATCAGCGATGTCAGTCCTCCCGAATCGGTGGAGTCGCCGGGAATCCCCGCTTTTCCGCCGCTTTTCGGCTACATTCAGTGGACTCTTCTGCCTGTTCGAACGGACGGGACCGAGCCGTGTGGCCGAGCGCAGAGCTGTCAGTCGGGCGATTTCTCGGTCTCTTCGTCCACCTGAAACGACACACGCGACCGGCCCCCTTCAGACCGGCCGATTCTCGACATTTCCGCCAAAAACGACCGCTGATGCCGTTTCGTCGCCGTCTGCGGTCCGTCGGTCATCTGCGGTGTCATTTCAAGGCTAGTGAGCCTCCATTGACACCATAAAACACGTTTACGCATTCCTTATCTGTACAAAGCACCTCGAAACAAGGCCGTTAAAAGCGCGATGGCGAAGCCACAAAGAGTTAACGTCCAACAGCCTCTAAAGCGGCTGATCGGCTATGCCCGCGTGTCGACGGACGACCAGGTCCACGATGCCCAGATGGACGAGCTGCGGGCCGCCGGCTGCGATCGGATCTATCAGGAGCATGGCTCCGGGGCATCGCGCGCCCGACCAGTCTTGACGCGGCTGCTCGGAGAGCTCACCGCGGGAGACATCCTCGTCGTTGTCCGCCTCGATCGATTGGCCCGGTCGGTCAGTCATCTCTTGGCAGTGATCGAGGATCTCGAGCAACGCGGGGTTCATTTTCGATCGATCCGCGATCCGATCGATACCTCGACCCCGCAGGGCATGTTTTCCCTCCAGGTTCTCGGTGCGGTCGCGCAGCTCGAGAGAGCGCTGATCGCTGAACGCACCAAAGCCGGCATCAAGGCGGCGAAGGCGCGCGGCAAGCTTCCTGGAAACCCCGGCCTGCGAGAACCACGACCGGAGGCAATCAAAGCACTCTCAAAAACAAGCGAGAAACTCTATCTCGGCGAGCTCATTGCGTCCGCGCAGACGTGGCTGCCGATGGTGCGGCAACTTCGGCCTTAGCACAGTTGGGACAATGTCGTGCGGATCCTCAATCGCAGAGGTCACGATTGGACGATCGAACGCCTTGTTGCGCCGGCGCCGACTTCAGGAGCCGTGCTTTCAAGAGAGGGTGCCGGGATGCCGGCATCGCGATCGAATGGCGGCCGCTGGCTGAGCGCGCTTCGGTGGCCATATCGAGCGTCTGATCGGCACTCAGATGGGAAAACTCCACCTGCTGCCCGGCGCACGACTTTCAGCAATGCGCAGGAGCTTGGCGAATACGATTCCAAGTGGCATTCGGCGCTCTCATTGCGCGAACTCGAGCGCTACATTGCCCTCGACATTGTCGGCTCCTACCATCAGTCGATCCACAGCAGCTTGGGCCGCCCGCCAATTGCCGTCTGGCGGGAGCACGAGGGCAAGATTCCGCTGCGACTGCCGCAGGATCGAATGCGTTTCTGGCTGGCGTTCCTGCCCGAACAGGAGCGCACATTGCGGCCAAACCGGAATCCATCTGCTTGGTCTGCGCTACTGGCCACCTAAGCTTAGCACCGACGTCGGTCGCTCGAACCGTCGCCTGCTCGTCAAATACGACCCGCGGCACATGGCCCGTATCTTCGTGCGGCGACCTTCGGGCAACTTCGTGGAAGCTCGCTACGCTGATTTGACCTTGCCCTCGGTGACACTTCATGAGGCCGTGGCGGCGCGACGCGCACTGCTGGCGAAAGGCCGACAGGAAATCAATACCCGCGCCATAGTGGGCACGGCAATCGCGCAGCGCGAACTGGTGGATGCAGCAACCAGGAAGACGGCAGCCGTGCGACGCGGCGGTAGGAAAGCCCAAAACGAACGTGGATGGCCGCTTAGTCTAAGTCTAGACTGCAGCTTCCTCGACGAGCCAGCTGTTCCAGCGCTGGCGAAGCATCTTCGAGGCTAGCCTTCATAGCTTATCCCTCTCAAGCGAACAGGCTTCGAGATCGTCCTCGGCTGCAGCCGATCATCGACGTCGCGCATCTGGCCTGCGAGCACTTCACGTGCTCCGCGACGCAGAAGCACACGAGCGAGATCCGGAGACGGGTGCGCAGAAAGCGCAGACAGGACGGAGCTTCCGCGGTTTGGATACACATGAACGGCCCACCGGCAGCTGATTCCGCGCGCCTTGTGATGCCAGCGCTTGACCAAACCCGACTATTAAGCAATTTTTGGGCAGCGCCGCACGTAACAGACGCGGCCTCGGAGAATTTGATTGGAGCGTCGTCAGCATGGGTTTTTCCGCGAGCCTTCATTTAAGACAGTCGCAGTCGCTAACTATGTCACCGCAACTGATACAGTCGATCAAGCTGCTTCATATGAACCATCTGGAACTCAGCCAGTTCATCGCTCAGGAAGCGGAGAAGAATCCGCTGCTCGAGATCCCTTCGCCCGATGACGCGATCTCAGCGGAGCGCGAGGATTCAGGCCCGCACCCGGGGGAGGCCGGCAGCGAATTCGACGATGGGTTGGTCGACAGCGCCATGTCGAGGTCCGGCGAGAGGCTCAGCGATTGCCTCGACGCCGACTTCGCCAACGTCTTCCCGGACGCTACGACCCCGCAGCGGGCGGATGCGCCCGAGCTGCTCGGGCAGTGGAAGTCGATGTCGGGTGCGGGCGACGGCGAGGGTTACGATCTCGACGATTTCGTCGCCGGCCGCAAGACGCTGAGGGAGACGCTCATCGAGCAGCTTGCCTTCGCGCTTGGCGCTGCCTCCGATCGGCTGATCGCCCAGCACCTGATGGACCAGCTCGACGACGCCGGCTATCTCCACGCCGACCTCGCCGTGACCGCCGCTCGATTGGGTGCGGCAGTCGAGGACGTGACGCGTGTGCTCCATGTTATGCAGCAGTTCGATCCGCCGGGCGTATTCGCGCGCACACTTGGGGAGTGCCTTGCCCTTCAGCTGCGCGCCCGAAACCGTCTCCATCCGGCGATGGAGACGCTCATCGGCTCTCTCGAACTGCTGGCACGGCGCGACTTTGCAAGCCTCAAGAAGATCTGCGGCGTCGACGAGGGCGATCTCATCGACATGCTCTCCGAGATCCGCAAGCTCGACCCGAAGCCGGGCACCAGCTTCGAAACCAGTGTTTCCGCGTCCAACATTCCCGATGTCGTGGTGCGCGCCCAGTCCGATGGCGGCTGGCTCATCGAACTCAATCCGGATGCGCTGCCCCGGGTCCTCGTCAACCGCGAGTATTTCAGAGAAATATCCCGCTCCAGCCGGAAGAACAGCGGCGAACAGGCCTTTCTCAACGAGTGCCTGCAGAATGCCAACTGGCTGACGCGCAGCCTCGATCAGCGCGCCAGGACGATCATGAAGGTGGCAGACGAGATCGTCCAGCAGCAGCAGGCCTTCCTGATCCACGGCGTCGACCATCTGCGCCCGCTGAACCTCAGCATCGTCGCGGATGCGATCAAGATGAGCGAGTCGACGGTGAGCCGGGTGACCTCCAACAAATACATGCTCACCCCGCGCGGACAGTTCGAGCTGAAATATTTCTTCCCGGTCTCGATCGGTTCGGCGGAAAACGGCGATGCGCATTCGGCCGTGTCCGTACGCCATCGCATCGGCACGATGATCAATCAGGAAAGCGCCGATGACGTGCTTTCGGACGAAGACATCGTCGACGTCCTCAAGAAGACAGGTGTCGAGATCGCCAGACGCACCGTCGCAAAATATCGCGAAACGATGAACATCCCCTCTTCTGTCCAACGACGCCGCGAGAAGCGTGCGGCATCAGCGGTGAAGGGGCACTCGGGCAATCTTTAGGCGGAGGGGAGCATTTTAAGGCGCCTCGCTTATATTTGGCCTGATGGCCGGCAACGCATGGCAGGGCAGCCCCACGAGCCTTCGCACACCTTACGGGGTTACTGACGGGCGCGGGTTGCCTTCGGCCGCTCGCCGACGAAGCACTGGAGAGAGAGAGAGAGAAAAAAAATGGGAAGCTCCACTAAGAAAGCAGTTCAGGCCGTTCGGCGATACTGGGTAGCAAGCTGGAACGAGGGGTGATGAGATGTGATGGCAAACCGGTCGAACCGGGGATTAGATATCGCGGTAGGGACGCCCATTACTGATACTGCTGGCGAATTCGATTTCTAAGCGCCGCGCATGCGAAGCGCGTTGGATGCGGCGTTACGACTAACCTAAAGTTGCGATCTAGAACGAGTCAGACCTATACGACGCTTGTAGAATCGGAGCCCATCTCGGCCTCAGATTCGCACAGGATAGTAATGTCGCTCAAGCCTCAAGAGACTGCCCCGGTTCCCGAAGACACGCGCCGGTGATGTCACGTTGTCAGCGGCTTAACGGTTGTCGGTAATGGGTTGGGATGAACAGTCCGGCCGTAAGCTACAAG
>NZ_FWER01000101.1 GCF_900169785.1 Rhizobium sullae | reverse complement strand
AGACCCCGCCCCACGAACTAGTCAACACCACCAATCCAACTTTTTTGACATTTTTGTAACAGACTGTTTTCACAAGGGTTTTTAAGGCAGATTTATTCACAGGCCCGCCCTTCACCGCGCTTGCTTGAAGGAAATCTTTATCGACTGGTCAAAAATCGCGAAAATCCACCCGTCTGCCGGCCAAAACTTATTCAAAAACAGCCGTGAAGGCGGATTTATGGTTAATCAACGGTAAAGATCAGCCCGAAACAGCGACCGTGGCCGATATCACCCGAAATCGGAACCTAATGCGGCGTTTCGTGTTTTTCTTCCATTGCAGGAAAGGAGACCGATATGCCTACCAATACCGAAGACATCCGTGCATCCGTCAGCAAGGACATCACTGCGCTTCAACAGGAAGTGTCGCGCCTGCAGAAGATGATTTCCGCTCAGGGCGCCGAAGCCTATTACGAAGTACGCGATCGCGCCGGCAAAGCCTATGATGAATCGCTCCCTCGTGCCAGGAACGCCGTTGCCCAGCTCCGTGCCGAGAGCAAAGCCGCAGCAGGTGCTGCGCGCGAACATGCGGCGGCAACGACAACCGCATTGGCGCTCGCCGGCGCCTTGGGATTCCTCGCCGGCTACCTGATGAGCGGTTATCAGCAGCCCGAGCCGCGCAATTGGTGGCGGTAGCGGTCAGGACGATTGCCGCAATGCACAATAAAGATGACTTTTTGAAGGGCCCCTGATCCGGAATTCGGTAGGGCCCATAAACACTTACGTCTTAGAAAAACCAATTTTTAATGACATGAGGACGATCATAATAATGAGGGAGGATAAACCATGGAAAACAAGAAGGCGCATTGTATCATCGAGGTCAGCGTCGACAGCGCGAACGGTCGCCATGCAGTTGGCATCATGAACATGCGCCAGGCACTCGAACTGCCCGAAATGCCGAGCCTGACCTACACCCATCCTGATCCGGTAAAAGCCGCCGCAGGCATCGTGGTCAATCGTCAGGAGCTGGCAGGCTACCTCGCCTGCCGGTAAGGCCGGCAGGCTTTAAAAAATATCATGAACGTAGCCGCCGTCGCGGACGACCCTGTTCGGCTGCAGTTCAACACGCGCGCTCCCCTTCATTATTCCTTTGAGTTTCCGCCGCCTTCGCTGGTATCTGTCTGCCGTTCGTGCAAAAAAGCGGCATCGCAATCGAACAAGGACTGCTGAGTGAGGGAGCGGCGCCCACCGCAGAAATCGCATGAACGCGGGAAAGCCAACGCGGATGCCGGCGGCAAGCGGGTCACCCTGCCCCGCGCCCTTTCGAAGCTTGGTTATTGCTCCCGTACCCAGGCCGAGCGCCTGATCGCCGAAGGCCGTGTTGCGGTCAATGGGCGGATTATCCGGAATCTCGACGCCTGGGTCGATCTTTCATTCGCAAAACTCGAAGTCGATGGCGCACCGATCGCCGCAGAGGCGAAAATCTACCTGATGCTGAATAAGCCGCGCGGGCTTGTGACGACCCGGCACGATCCAGAAGGGCGCCCGACGGTCTATGACTGTCTGAAGGAATTCGACATTCCGCATCTTTCGCCGGTCGGCCGGCTCGATAAGGCAAGCGAAGGCCTGCTGCTCTTCACCAACGATACTGAATTCGCGCAGGCCCTGCTCGATCCGATCACCCATGTGACCAAGACCTACCATGTACAGGTCGACCGCATCATGGATGCGGAATCGCTCGCCGAAATGACATACGGCATCCGGAACGACGGCGAAGTGCTGACGGCGACGGCCGCACGGCTCCTGCGGAGCGGCGATAGGAACTCCTGGATTGAGGTGGAACTCGACGAGGGCCGCAACCGGCAGATTCGCCGCATGCTCGAAGCCACGGGCGCCGAGTGCCTGCGGCTGGTGCGGGTTGCGATCGGCGGGCTTGATCTCGGGGAACTGCCGAAGGGCTCGGTCCGCGCATTGACCGAGGCGGAACTGCGCGATCTGAAGCGGCGGGCGGGCATGGAAAGAACAGGGCGGAATTGATGCAGATGGACGACATCACGCCGCATGATTTCTGGCAGGAGCTCCATCCGCCGGGCAGCTTCCCGACGGATGGCGATTTCACCTCATTCTATGTTGCGGAACTGGAGGACGGCCGCCAGCTCCGTCTGCCGATCCGCGTGCTTGCCGACGGCGAACACGCGCTCGCCTCGCTCATCGTCAACCAGGCGAGCTTCGCCGTGCTCGATGCGCTGGCCGGGCAACTGGCGGCAAAGATCGAGCACTTCGACATCGACATCGTCGCAGGCCTGCCGACGCTCGGGTTGACCCTTGCTGCCGCCGTTGCGCAAAAGCTCGGACACGCGCGTTACGTGCCCTTCGGAACCTCCCGGAAATTCTGGTATCGCGACGACCTTTCGGTCTCCCTGTCATCGATCACCACGCCGGAGCAGCAGAAGCGTCTTTATATAGACCCGCGTATGCTGCCGCTGCTTCAGGGCCGCCGTGTCGCGCTGATCGACGATGTCATCTCCAGCGGCAGCTCGATCGTCTCCGGTCTGCAGCTGGTGGAGGCCTGCGGCATCGAGCCAGCCGTCATTGCCGCAGCGATGCTGCAATCCGGACGCTGGCGGGAGAAGCTTGCCGCTAGAGGCGCCCAATGGCCCGATCGCACTGTCGGCGTCTTCGCGACGCCGTTGCTCGAAAGGACGGCAGAGGGCCGCTGGCGCGCGCCCACCGCCTGATCGTGCACAACATGAGGATTGTTCGACCTTTCCTCGCGCCCTCCCTATACAGCCCCCTTCGAATGGCTACATTCCGCTGACGGTTGAAACGCGAGCCCACCCATGACGTTCGAGCAAGCATCCCTGCTGATCCTTCTCTCGGCGATGCTCATTCTGTTCTCGCTGGACCGTGTCCGCATCGAGGTCGTGGCGATCGGCGGCCTGCTTGCCGGATATGTGCTCGGGCTTTACCGCGCCGATCAGGTCTTCGCCGGTTTCGCAAGCCCCGTCGTCATCACAGTCATCGAGATTCTGCTCATCGTTCAGGTACTCGCTCACGCCAAACTGTTCGATAGCCTCTCTGTGCGTTTTGCCGCCATCGGACTATCTGGCTTCGCGGTCATCGCCAGCCTTTCGGTGATCACCGGTTTCATCTCGATCTTCATGAACAACATCGGCGCCTTCGCGATCATGCTGCCAGTCGCGATCCGCATCAGAGCCGCCATGAATATCCCGCAGCGTCAGCTTATCATGCCGCTTTCCTTCGCAGCACTTCTCGGCGGCCTCATATCGCTAATCGGAACGCCGGCCAATCTGCTGGTCAGCGATGCATTGGCCAAGGCAACGGGCGCCGGCTTTCATTTCTTCGACTTTGCCTATGTAGGCCTCCCCGTCGCGATCGCCGGAATTCTGCTGATGGCCGCCTTCGTTCCGCTTCTGCTTCCGGAAGCGGACGACCAGCCTGCCGCTGCGCCGCCAGCCCGGCGGCGCATCGTGACGGAACGGCGCATTCCTGAGGGTTCGCCGCTTGCCGGCGTGCGGCTTCTCGATTGCCCCCGCCTCTTTGAAATCCAGCCGCACGCATTGATCCGCAACGGCCAGTTCGTCTTCGGTCCGCTCGATCAGTCGACCATCGCGGCAGGCGATACCTTGCTTGCCGAAGGCGCCGACACGGTCTTTGCCGATCTCGCAGCCTCGGCCGCGCTCGTTCCGAAAATCGATCTGAATGGATTGCAGCCGGATTTCACCCGGATTGAAGCCGTTGTCATGCCGGAGAGCACGCTGGTGGGCTCGCGCATCCGCTCGCTCGAGGTCTTCAAAAGCCGGGCCGTCGCGGTTGCCGCACTCTCCATGCGGTCGCCACGGATTGAGGGCCGCTTCGATGATCTGCAGCTCTCGATCGGCGATATCCTTGTGCTCGAAGGCCCCGCCGAGGCGGTTGCCGAAGCGCTTGAAGAATGCGAGTGCCTGCCGCTCGCCTCCCAGCCCGCAGGCGAGGCGGTGTCGAATGCTTGGCTGCCCTTCGTGATCTTTGCTGCTGGAGTGATGCTTTCCGCTGCCGGTCCCGCCCGCCCGGAGATCGCATTTGCGGCTGTCGTGCTCGCGCTTGCGCTGATGGGCTATCTCAACATCCGTCAGGCCATGGCGGACATTAACTGGCCGATCGTCATCATGCTGGCCGCGATGATCCCGATCGGCTCGGCCGTCGCGACGACGGGCACGGCCGAGATGGTCGCCCACTGGTTGAGCCTATTCGTGCCGATATCGATGCCGCTTGCCGGGATCGCACTCCTGCTTTTCATCGCCATGGCACTCACTCCTTTCGTCAACAACGCGACGGTGGCGATCGTGCTCAGCCCCGTTGCGCTGGAATTCGCGGAGGTGGCGCATCATGCCCCGGCGGCGTATCTGATTGCTGTTGCCGCCGGCGCATCGCTCGATTTCCTGACGCCCTTCGGCCACCACAACAATACGCTGGCGATGAGCATCGGCAGCTACCGCGTTTCAGACTTCCTGCGCGCCGGCAGTCCCCTGGCTGTTGCTTCCTATCTTCTCACCGTTCTTCTTGTTGCCCTGATCTGGCTTTGAACGCCATTTGCTTGACATCCCCCGGAATGAAACTAGAGCAAGGATGAACCCGAGCGATAAAGGACCGCCCTGCCCGTGCGAATTCTCTCCGAAGCCCATTTCCCCGAACTGCCGAACTACTACCGCGGCAAGGTGCGCGAGAATTACGACCTTCCGGATGGCAGCCGCATCATCATCAGCACCGACCGCCTCAGCGCTTTCGACCGCATCCTGACCTGTGTCCCTTATAAGGGCCAGGTACTGACGCAGACGGCGCGCTACTGGTTCGAGGCGACGAAGGATATCTGCCCGAACCATGTCATCGCTTATCCGGACCCGAATGTCGTCATCGGCAAGCGGCTCGACATCCTGCCCGTCGAGGTCGTCGTGCGCGGTTATCTCGCCGGCACCACCGGCACGTCGATCCTCACTCTTTATAAGAAGGGCGAGCGCGAAATGTACGGCATGCGCCTGCCGGACGGTATGCGTGACAACCAGCGCCTGCCCGAGCCGGTAATCACTCCCACCAGCAAGGAATTCGACGGCGGCCATGACGAGCCGCTGACGCCTGGCGAGATCGTCAGCCGCGGGCTGCTGACGGTGGAACAGTGGGAAATGCTTTCCAGATACGCGCTCGCGCTTTTCGCCCGCGGCCAGGAAATGGCTGCGAAGCGCGGCCTCATCCTTGTCGACACCAAATACGAATTCGGAACGGACAAGGACGGCAATATCATCCTCGCCGACGAAATCCACACGCCGGACAGCAGCCGCTACTGGCTCGCGGACAGCTTTCAGCAGTCCTTCGAAGCGGGCACGCGCCCTGCAAGCTTCGACAAGGATTTCGTCCGCGCCTGGGTCGCCGAACGTTGCGACCCCTATAAAGATGAGATCCCCGAGATCCCGGTCGAACTGATTGAGCAAACCTCGAAGGTTTACATCAAGGCCTATGAGGCGATTACCGCCCGGTCTTTCGTGCCGGATGACAGCGGCGAAACCCCGGTTGCCCGTGTCCGGCGCAACCTTGCGCGCTATTTCCCTTAAAAGTCCGGGACGAACCGCCCGAAAGCAGCCTCTACGCTTGCGGGTTTTCGCCTGAAGGCGCTAGCATCGGCAAATAAGAGGTGCCGGCCGGAAAAAGGCCAGCGGGGGAACGAATGGCACGAAGGCCGCGGCGCAAGGCCGAGGAAACGCGGGAAGACATTCTGTCGATGGCCGAATTGCTGTTCCGCCAGCGCGGTTTCGTCGCCGTATCGATCGCCGACATCGCCTCCTCCCTCGGCATGTCGCCGGCAAATGTCTTCAAGCATTTTCATTCGAAAGTGGCGCTCGTCGATGCCATCGCCGAGCGGCATCTCGGCAGCGCTACCGAGCGCTTCGGCTCTTTCGACCGAAATCTGCCGCCGAAAGAGCAACTGCTGCGTTTCGTGCTTCGGCTTCTCGACAGCCACCTTAAGGACATTCAGGAAAATCCCTACATCTTCGAAATGGTGCTGACGACAGTTCAGGCGAAGCTTGAAGCGGGTAATCGCTACCGCGAGCGAATCGAGCAGAAACTCCAAGAAATCATCCGCGACGGGGTTAGCTCAGGCCGTTATAAATGTACTGATCCCCGTCGCGCCGCCCATACCGTTGCCGATGTCCTTGCATCGGTGCTGCACCCCGTGCTGATCGCCCGTGACGATAAGGATGCACTCGTACACAGGGCTGAGGAGATCGTCTGTTTTGTGGATACTGCACTGCAAAATAGCGCTTGCTAAGTGACGATCATTGAATTACGTCACTTCGGAAATCTTTTCTTAAGTTCGGATCGAAGGGTATTTGAATCCCGGTAATCACGCTCCTTATATGGGGGCAGCGCTCCTCGATGGAGCCGATGATCCGATCCGCAAATGCCAACCGCAAGGGACTTCAGCATGATACGGCGTGGCTTCATCATTTCTTCAGCTTTGTTGCTGGGCGCATTACTCACGGCCTGCAGCGACAACGGCAACAACCAGGCCGGCGGCACCGGTGCGCCTGGAGCGGCGGCACAGCAGGCAGCCCCGGTCGGCGTCTTGGCGCTGGAGAAGGACACTTTCCCGGTCACGACGATCCTTCCGGGTCGGGCCGAGGCCTATCAGACGGCTGATATCCGCCCGCAGGTCAGTGGTATCATTCGCGAAATCGCCTTCAGGGAAGGTAGCGAAGTCAAGAAAGGCGACCTTCTCTACCAGATCGAAGACGCGCCTTATGTTGCAGCCGTCGAACAGGCCAAGGCGGCAATCGCCAAGGCCGAAGCCAGCGTGCCGAGCGCGCAGAGCAATTTCGACCGCTACCAGCGTCTCGTCGGCAGCGGCGCAACGCAGATCGAATTCGAAACGGCAAAGACCACTCTTCTCCAGGCACATGCCGAGGTTGAATCGGCCAAGGCCGCCCTTGCCGCTGCGCAGATCGATCTCGACCACACGAAGATCGCTGCCCCGTTCGACGGCGTCATCGACCAGACGATCTATAGCGTGGGTAACGTCGTTGCCGCCAACCAGACGACGGCGCTGACGACGATCCGCCAGCTTGACCCGATCTACGTTTCGCTGACGGAATCGAGCACCAATCTCCTCAGGCTGCGCGATGCCATGGCATCCGGCACAGTTCGGGACGAAGGCGGAAATGTCGCCTTCCGGCTCATCCTGGAAAACGGCAAGGAATACGCCCAAAAGGGCAAGCTGGATATGTCGAAGCAGATCGTCAGCGAGACGACCGGCACCTTCATCATCCGCGTGCTCTTCCCAAATCCGGATCTCGTCATTCTGCCAGGCATGTACGTCCGCGCAACCGTCGAACTCGGCGCCGAAGTCGGCTATGCCCTGCCGCAACTCGCCACCAGCCGTGACGCAACCGGACGCCTGACGGCGCAGTTCATCTCCGCTGACGGCAAGGTCGAGACCCGTGTCTTCGAAAACGCCTCGCCCTCCAATAATTCCTGGCTTGTGACCGACGGCGTGAAGGATGGCGATCAGCTGATCATAAGCGGTCTGCAGTCGATTGCGCCCGGCATGCCGGTCACGCCCGTCCCGATGAAGATCAATGAAAGCGGTGTGGTCGTGGCTGCAGAGCAGGCAGCGGCCGGTGACGCCCAGAAGCCGGCCGCGCAGTAAGACGCGCCCGCCTCGAACGTTGACCCAAGCCGCACAGGAATAATTTGATGGCCAAGTTTTTCATCCGACGCCCGATTTTTGCCTGGGTTATTGCGATCACCATCATGCTCGCGGGCTTGCTCGGCATCTTTACGCTGTCGATCTCGCAATATCCGGACATCGCGCCCACCACGGTGCGCATCAACGCCACCTATCGCGGTGCGAGTGCCGAAACCGTCGAGAAATCGGTGACGACGATCATCGAAGACGGTATGACCGGCCTCGACGATCTCACATACATGACGTCGACCTCGTCGACCGGTTCGGCCAGCATCTCGCTGACTTTCGGAACAAGCGCCGACCCGGACATCGCGCAGGTTCAGGTCCAGAACAAGCTGCAGCTCGTTCAATCGCAGCTTCCCGACGACGTCATCGATGCCGGCATCAGCGTCACGCGCTCGACGTCCAGTATCCTGCTGGTCGGTTCGCTGGTTTCGACCGATGGAAAGCGGAATTCCGTCGATCTCGGCAACATCCTGTCGAATCAGATCGAAGATCAGATCCAGCGCCTCGAAGGCGTGGGCAGCATCAATATCTTCGGTTCAGGCTACGCCATGCGCGTCTGGCTCGATCCCTTCAAGCTGCAGAAGTACCAGCTGACGCCAAGCGACGTGACCTCCGCCATCGAGGCGCAGAACACGCAGGTCTCTGTCGGCTCCCTCGGCGCGCAGCCGCTCGTCGAAGGCCAGCAGCTGAACGTGACGATCACGGCGCAGAGCCAGCTGACGACGGTCGCAGATTTCGAGCGGATCATTCTGAAAGTGGAAAAGGACGGCTCCACCGTCCGCCTCAGCGACGTCTCGCGCGTCGAAATCGGCCAGGAAAGCTACGGCGGCTCATCGCGCTACAACGCCCAGCCGTCGAGCGGCTTCGCCGTCAACCTCGCGATTGGCGCCAACGCCATTGACACCGCAGAGCGCGTTCGTTCGGCGCTCGACACGATCGGCCGCGGCCTGCCGGAAGGCGTCGAGATCACCTATCCTTACGACACGACGCCCTTCGTTGAACTGTCTATCGAGAAGGTCGTCCACACCCTCATCGAAGCGATCGTTCTCGTCTTCGTAGTTCTTCTTGTCTTCCTGCAGAACCTGCGCGCGACGCTGATCCCGACCATCGCCGTGCCGGTGGTCCTGCTTGGTACCTTCGGCATTCTCGCGGCGACGGGATATTCAATCAACACGCTGACCATGTTCGCCATGGTTCTTGCGATCGGCCTTCTCGTCGACGACGCTATCGTCGTTGTCGAGAACGTCGAGCGCATCATGTCGGAGGAAAAACTGTCGCCGCTTGAGGCGACCGAGAAGTCGATGGGCGAAATCACCGGCGCCATCGTCGGCATCGCGCTGGTTCTGACCGCCGTCTTCATTCCGATGGCCTTTTTCGGCGGCTCCACCGGCATCATCTACCGTCAGTTCTCGGTCACCATCGTTTCGGCCATGCTGCTTTCGGCCCTCGTCGCCATCGTGCTGACGCCGGCGCTCTGCGCGAGCATGCTGAAACCCGTCGGCGAACACAAGAAGCACCGCATCGGCGACTGGTTCAACCGCAACTTCACGCGGTCGACCAACGGCTATGTCCGCACTATCGGCTATCTGCTGAAGCGTCCGATCCGGGTCATGCTGGTGTTCCTGCTTGTCGGCGCCGGTTGTGCCTATCTCTTCACGCGCCTGCCGAGCTCGTTCCTGCCGCAGGAAGATCAGGGCGTTCTGCTGACGATCGTCACCACACCACCCGGCTCGACCACGCAGCAAACGCAGGCGGTCGTCGAGAAGGTCGAGAAATACTATCGCGAAAACGAGAAAGACGCCGTCGAATCGGTCTTCGGCGCCCTCGGCTTCGGCTTCAACGGCTCCGGCCAGAACAGCGCGATCGTCTTCACCAAGCTCAAGGATTTTTCACTTCGTAGCGATCCCAATCAGCACGCGCAGGCGATCGTGACGCGCGCTCTGAAGACCTTCTTCACCTTCCGCGAAGCACAGGTCTTTGCGCTTCTGCCGCCGGCGATCCAGGGTCTCGGTGTATCCAGCGGCTTCTCGATGTATCTCGTCGACACCGGCGGACACGGCACGGCTGCACTCGACACCGCCTCCAAGCAGCTGATCCAGATGGCCAATGCCAGCGGCAGGGTGGTTGCTCTCCGCAGCAACAACAAGGAGGTCGAGCCGCAGATGAAGATCGTCATCGATCAGGAGAAGATTGGTGCCATGGGCGTCGATATCTCTGCGGTCAATGCGATGCTTTCCGTTATCTTCACCGGCCGCGACGTCAACGACTTCACGCTGAACGGCGAGATCAAGCCGGTCTACGTGCAGGGTGACGCGCCCTTCCGGATGCAGCCGACCGATCTCGACCACTGGCACGCCCGCAACAGTTCGGGTGAAATGGTACCTTTCTCCGCCTTCACGACGACGGAATGGGTCAAGGGTGCGCCGACGCTTGCCCGCTTCAACGCAGTGAGCGCAATCCCGCTCGAAGGCGCTTCGGCGCCGGGTGTCAGCTCCGGTGATGCGATGAACGAGATGGAGACCCTGACGGCGAAGCTCGGCGGCGGCTACACAGTCGCCTGGCAGGGCATCTCCTATCAGGAGCGGCTCTCGGGCTCGCAGGCGCCGATGCTCTACGCCATCTCCGTGCTCGTCGTCTTCCTCTGCCTCGCAGCGCTCTATGAAAGCTGGTCGATCCCCTTCTCGGTCATCATGGCGGTGCCTGTCGGCGTACTCGGCGCGCTGACCGCCGCAACCCTCTTCGGGCAGGCGAACGACGTCTACTTCAAGGTCGGTCTTCTGACGACGATAGGTCTGGCGGCAAAGAACGCGATTCTGATCGTCGAATTCGCCAAGGACCGGATGGAGACCGGAATGGGCCTCTTCGAGGCGACGCTGGAGGCGGCAAGGCTGCGTTTGCGTCCGATCATCATGACCTCGCTTGCCTTCATTCTGGGCGTCGTGCCTCTTGCCGTCGCAACTGGCGCAGGCTCCGCAGCCCAGAACGCTATCGGCATCGGTGTCCTCGGCGGCATGCTCGCGGCGACTGCGCTCGGGATTTTCTTCGTGCCGTCCTTCTTCGTCGTCATCCGCCACCTCTTCTCCCGCCGCCGGAAAATTGTGGCGTGAGTGTGATAAAAATGCACTGCCAGAATGAAAGACTCGTTGATACATTGCCCGCGGACTGCTTCGGCGTGGTGTACCTCGTTGGGACGAAGCGCGGCCGACGGCAAAGCATGATGCTTTTGGCAAGAATTGAGACTTGGTCGAGTTACAGGAAGAAATGAATGGTATCTCTTCGTTTTGCCACACCGGCACTTTTGCTTTTGCTTGCAGGCTGCGTGAGTGGCCCGGATCACACGCCGCCTGAGATGCCTTTGCCGGCAAAGTTCGGCGAGGGCGGGAAGAA
>NZ_FWER01000281.1 GCF_900169785.1 Rhizobium sullae | reverse complement strand
AGAGGCGCAATCGGTGCCCTTCGTCCCGCGGAACTGGACGATCTCGGCCTCGAAGCAGCACTTCGCGCCCGCCTGGATGATATCCAGTCGGTCCAGCTTTGCTTTCATTCGGACCTGAACGGCTACCGCTTGCCCGGCGCGCTCGAGGTGAGCCTT
>NZ_FWER01000098.1 GCF_900169785.1 Rhizobium sullae | reverse complement strand
GTGCTCATCCTAGCGCTCCTCCTTCAAGACAAGAGGCCTGATGAGCGAGAGGCCCATCAGCCCGTTGCGCCCTTCACACTTCGGCAGCTGGTGACATTGCGGGCGATTTGCTTCCCAGCTTTAGCAGAAATGCGGTTAGAGACACCACCGACCGAGCCAATGCTGCCGGGCGGCAATGCGCCCTCTTGTCAGCCATAGATGCCGTTGATGCATCTGCGCGAAAGCGGCCATCGCATTGATGTTGAAGCCATGACATGTGTGCGCCGATATCCTTGGGAAAACTCGAGTCGCCATCACGGCGTGAAATTAGTCCGAGGATACTAATCTTTCACGATGCTCCTTATCGCTAACGCGGTCCCGGCGCGGTTTTGGGCTACGATTTCATCGTGAGTAAGGCTGCCGCCTTTTTCCATGAAGACCTTGATCAGGGCCTCGCGGTTACCAGCCGAGCGGGTTTGGTCAGCTTTTTCTAGAGCCGTTTGCAGCTCGTCAGCAGTCAGTTCCGTGCAATAGGCAGGCGTGCCTGGCTGTTGTCGCCATGAGGTCGCGAGACTCCCGGCATCGAGGGCGTCGAAGCCCGTTGCCTCCACCAGTTGCATAACAAGCGACTTCTTTTCGAGGTCATCCCCCGCTACCGGAAGGGCGATGCGGCCGGGTTGCGACTTGTCTACGCCTTTTTCCGCGAGAGTCGCAGAAAGCACCGCATTCCAGGCTTTAATGATCGGTCGGTTGATCTGCTCGCTGACCCAGACCGCTTCCGGTTTGCCACCATCAACATCGGTGATCGCTCCGTCACGGAACGGATAGTAGTTGGACGTGTCTACGACAACGACGTTCTCGGGAACATTTGCGAATAAATTGGCAAGATCGCGATGAGCCGAAAACGGGATGGAAAGGATCACAATGTCCACCCCCGTCACGGCCTCTTCCTTGGTCGTTGCCGTCGCACCAACTTCCGCGGCGAGATCGCGGATGGATTCTGGACCCTTTGAGTTGGCAAGCTTGACCTCGTGATCTGCGGCCGCGAGCTTGCGTGCAAGTGTCGCGCCGATGTTCCCTGCGCCGACAATTCCGATGTTCATATCATTTCCTTGCTGCGAATATTGGGTTCAACGCACTCCAACGGAGGCGTGACTTGTTGTGCTCCGAAGAATAGGATTAGCTACCGGGTACGGCAAGAACCGACTAAAAGGTGGGTAACCTACCCAGAGGTATGTATGGCAGTTGAACGAGACTGGCGCTGCGACGACCCGAAGCAGCGAATGGTATGGGCGGCGGCAACCCAGGATGCTCTGCGGGTCCTTGAAGGGAAGTGGAAGATCGTCATCATCTGCCAGCTCTTCGCCGCAAAGGGTCCGCTAAGATTCTCGGAACTCGAAAAGCGCGTCGAAGGCGTGAACCAGAAGATGCTGATCCAGCAACTCAAGGACTTGGAGAAGGATGGTATCGTGACAAGAACCGTCTATCCACAGGTGCCGCCAAGGGTCGAATATGCACTGAGTGATATGGGGATCGCACTCGGTCCATCCATGGCGGAACTAATCGACTGGGCGTTCATGCGACGTGATGCGCGTGCCGCAGCGTCGCAAGATCCGGCGTAAGCGACCAGAATATTTCGGTGACTGCCCGCTGTGCATCGCCAGATCAAAAGGAAGCCGCTGCGTCGAGCCGCGCTGGCCGAGATCGTCTACCCACCGCTTAACGAAATTCAGGTTCAGGCGACGTGATCAACGCATCCTCAAGCAACACCCTGGCTGCATAGCGGTTTGCCTCCACTATGGCAGAATCGCGCATCGATTGCGCGATCACGATCGCGCCTTGGAAGAGCGACAGGATCTGGATCACGGCTCTTTCGGGTTTGCTTAATGCCAAAGGCTCGATGAGTGACGCAACAAATTCATGTAAGCCCTTAAAATAAGCGGCGATGGTTGCCTGCACGTCTGGGGAGTTAGCCTCCGGCCCGAACTCGGCCAGTCCTTTCACGAAGGGACAGCCGCGGAAGGAAGGCGTACGGAACGGTTCCTCTAACGCGTCAAAGATGGCGAGGACACGCTCCAGCGGCGACAGCCCGGCTCTTTCAGTCGAGGTTGCGAGCATCTGAAACCAAGTGTCACTTTTGTAACGCAAATAGGTAGCGATCAGGTCTGCCTTTGATGGAAAGTGCTTGTAGAACGTCATCTTGGCCACGCCGCTTTCGGCAATGATGCGGTCTATCCCAACTGAGTGGATGCTGAACCGGTAAAACAGGTCCGACGCCGTCTTTAATATACGTTCTCGCGGGGCAAGGGCGTTGAGCGGCTGCCCCTCCACATCCACGAACTCAAGCATGCCGCGCGTTTCCATCTTTCGTCACCTCAGATCTTCGTACACTGATATACAGACTATTCTGTCAATTTAAAGATTGCAAATACATACAGGTCTGTCTATATGGACGCGACGTCCCCTGGATTTCAGAGAAAGGACTTAGGATGAGCAGAAAAGTCGTTGTTGTGACCGGCGCGAGCAGTGGTTTTGGGAAACTAACAGTATTGGAGCTAGCTGGGCGGGGTCATACGGTGGTTGCGACCATGCGAGACGTCGAAGGAAAAAATGCCAAGGTCCGGAGCGAGCTCATCGAGGCGGTGAAAGCTGAAGGGCATGTATTGCACGTCCTTGAAATGGATGTCGCCGACGAGGCATCGGTCAATTCCGCGATCGAGCAGGTCATCAGGCAGCACGGAAAAATCGATGCCCTGATCAACAACGCGGGAACGATGGCCGTCGGGGTCACGGAAGCCTATACGGTCGCGGACGTCGAACGGCAATTTGCGGTCAATTTCTTTGGCGCCCTACGGGCCGACCGCGCCGTACTACCGCACATGCGTGCCGCCGGCAGCGGACTTCTCGTTCATGTGACATCCCTGATGGGTCGCGTGATTTTTCCGTTCTTCGGCGTCTATTCTGCGAGCAAGTTCGCGCTCGAGGCGCTTGCCGAAGCCTATCGGTACGAACTGAAGGGCTTTGGAATTGACTCCGTCATCGTCGAGCCAGGGCCATTCCCGAGCAACCTTCTTTCCTCCAGTCCGGAGCCGTCCGACGAAAGCGTGTTAGTCTCATATGGAGAGGTCGCGGCGATCCCAGGTCAAATCAAAGACAGCTCCAGCAACGCGCACGATCCGCACAATCCACCACGACCCCAGATGGTTGCCGATGCCATCGCACGGCTGGTCGAGGCCACGGAACGGCGTCCATTGCGCACGGTCGTCATGCCTGAAGGCATGGATCTCGGTGTCCAGCGGTTGAACGAGGCCGTAAGCCCAATTCAGAACGACCTGCTCACTTCGCTCGGCATGACGAGCATGATCTGACACTCTCCGGTTGGCGGGTGGTGCCACCTGCCGCCCCTTGAGGGGGTCACTCGGACCTGCATGTGAGATAAAGGCGTCGCAAGCTTCGCTGCCGCGTATGGTGTCTGAGGCCACTGCTACCGCCGCAAGGCGCTATTGCCGCCTGACGGCGGCATAGATGATACCCTGCGCCAAAGCGCGCGGGATCGGCAACGCACAGCCCGCGGCCAAAGGCGAAACGAGCGGCCAAGCAATTCAATGACGGGAGCTTTTATGCATAAAGGCAGTTGTCTCTGTGGCACAGTGAAATACGAAGTTCGCGGCAAGCTTGGTGTGGCGATCTATTGCCACTGTTCGCGTTGTCGCAAGGCGACCGCTACCGCATTCGCGACCAATGCGCCCGCCGCGAGCAGTGACTTCGTCATCATTGAGGGCGAGTCGGCGCTGAAGGCATTCATTTCTTCGCCAGGCGTTCATCGCCTCTTCTGTTCCAACTGCGGTTCGCCGATCATCAGTCGCCGCGATGCGATGCCGGACGTCGTGCGCTTGCGGCTGGGGACGCTCGATACGCCCTTGCCGGCGCCGCCGACCGCGCATTATTTCGTGGCCTCGAAGGCCGAGTGGTACGAGATACACGACGACTTGCCACAGTTCGCGTAACGCTCGATGCATTACAGTTGCATATCGCGGGCGCGCTGCAACGAGTCGCTCCTCCTCGATACGAGCTCCCGCTCCGAGCCGTAAGCGCTAGCATGAGCACCATGGGTGAAGGTCGGCTTCGCCCAATCGAACACTGAAAGCCGTCATTCCCCTTCCTGCCCCGTGAATTCCTGAGCTCACGCCTGAAGTTACTTCCGTGCAGCCATCACCGTCGACCAAAACTGCTCCGCGAGTTCCGTCATCCTCGTCCGGGGACGGATGAGAACGATCTTGACAGCAACTGTCCATTCTTCATCCCCCGCAATGGCGAGCTTGCCGTCGCTAACCAATTCTGCGGCCGCCAGACTCTGTGGAATCCACGCGACGCCCTTTCCCTCCATCGCCAGAGCCTTCAATACCATCGCGAGGTGGGAGGTGAATACCCGAACTAGCTTCAGATGTCCCGCCCGAGTTGGGATGGTGGCTGCCAGTATCCGTCCCATGCCAGACTTTTCGTCGAACGCGATATGCGGGACGGGGTCTTCAAGCGTTCCAGGAAGCTTGTAGGCTGGTTCCCCGCTGTCGGAGCGCATCGCGACGGGTATTAGAAGATCGCTAGCCAATTCGACATGCTTGAAATCGGTGTCGTGCAGTCGGATCTCGCTGTCCGGATGGTGATGACAAAGCAGAAACTGAGCGCGTCCGTCCGCCATCATCTTCTCGCACTCGTTCATATTGTCGGACAGGAGGCGTATCGGCACCGTCGTGGTGGAAGAGCCCAGGCTCTGGACCCAGCCTGGAAAGAACGTAAACGATAAAGCGTGGGTCGCGGCGAACGTCAGCGTCGCGCTGGCCGCTCGTGTCTGTTCAAGCTCGTGTCTCGCCCTTTCGATGCGTTGTAGTACATCGGCGGCTGCCGAAAGCACGATCTCTCCGGCAGGAGTGATCTTCAGGCGGTGCGTGGAGCGGTCGACCAACGGTGTCCCGCTCCAGTCTTCGAGCGCACGGATTCTTCGGCCAAAGGCCGGCTGTGTGATGTTTCGGAGCTCTGCAGCTCTTGAAAAGTTAAGGGTCTCGGCGAGTGCACGCAAATCGGCAAGCCAGGCGGTATCCATCTCATCTCCTCGTCGTCGGCATCAAATGAAGCCGGATCGGCATTGGACCGTCAACCGGTAGTCGGCAAAGGTTCGCGAAGGAGTGCCGTTGTTGACGTCAACGGCAAAAAGAGGAGGAAAGAAATGAAGCTCGCTCTCACTATAGCCGCGCTTGCGGTTTCCGTCACCCCTGTTTTCGGAGCCGACTATCCGGACCGAAACATCTTCATGGTAGTGCCATATGCGGCAGGGGGCCCCACCGACACGATCGCACGGCTTACCGCCGACGCGATGTCAAAGTCGCTCGGCCAGCAGATCGTGGTCGAAAACGTGGGGGGTGCAGGCGGCACTATCGGTGCTCGTCGTGTCGCCGACGCAGACCCAGACGGCTACGCCATCCTGGTCCATCATATTGGGATGGCGACGGCGCCTGCTCTCTATCGCCAGCTCCCCTACAAGCCGCTCGAAGCCTTCGAGCCGATTGGTCTTGTCAGCGATGCCCCTATGACGGTCATCTCTCGTGCCGACCTGGGCCTGGAGTCCTTCGAAGACCTTCTTGCCTTTATCAAGCAGAAGGGCACCAACGTCACCTATGCTCATGCCGGACTTGGGGCTGCCTCCCATCTGTGCGGCACGCTCTTCATGTCAACGATCGGCACACAGATGACCACGGTCCCATACAAGGGCAACGGCCCCATCATGACCGATCTAATCGGCAAACAGATCGACATGACCTGCGACCAGGCGACGAACACAGTTGGCCCGATCACCCAGAACCAGGTCAAGGCTTACGCGATCACGAGCGACGAGAGAGCCGAAATGCTTCCGGATGTGAGGACCACCACGGAGGCGGGCTTGCCCACGTTCAAACTTGGCGTCTGGCACGGCGTCTATGCTCCGAAGGGCACTCCCAAGGACATCGTAGACAAGCTCTCGTCAGCTTTGCGATCCGCCATGGAGGACGCGACGCTCAAAGAACGCTTTGCCCAGATTGCGACTATTCCCGCGACCAAGGAACAAGCAACTCCCGACGCCCTCCACACGAAGTTGGACAGCGAAATCAAGCGGTGGGATCCGATCATCAAGGCCGCCGGCGAGTTCGCCGACTGAGGTCGGAGTGTGGGCTCAGGATTTCCTGGGCCGACACCAGGTGTTCCAATGGATATAAAAAACCTCGCGGCGTCGCTCGTGTTGTTAGCGACCGGGTTGAGCTTCGGTCTTACGTCCTTCTTCTGGATGTCGGCAGTGCGCTGAGAATGGGACCTGGCTACTTCCCCCTTGTGCTGTCCATCCTGATCACTGGCATCGGCCTGGCAGTGGGATTGAGGGCGCTGACGGTTAGCCACCCATTTCATCCCCAGCACGCTCCTGTTCGTTCGATCGTCGCAATCATTGTTGCGCCGATCCTTTTTCGGTCTGACCATACGTGGGTTGGGTTTCATTCCCGCAGTATTGCTCACCGCAGTCTCCGCCGCGATGGCTGCAAAAGGCCAAAGGCCGTACATCGCAGCGGTCATCGCGTTGGCCATTACGGCCTTCTGTCTCGCCGTCTTCTACTACGGACTCGGCCTTCCCGTCCGGCTCTTCGGGCCGTGGATTGGAGTTTGACGAAATGGACTTCATCAGCAACTTGGCGCTCGGTTTGAGCGCAGCCCTGACTCCGTACAATGTTCTCTTTTGCTTTGTCGGAACCCTCCTCGGAACCCTCGTCGGCGTACTTCCTGGCATCGGTCCGACGGCTACTATTGCGATGCTCCTGCCAATCACGCTCTCGTTGTCGCCGGAGACGTCACTCATCATGCTCGCGGGAATCTACTATGGTGCCCAGTACGGAGGATCGACCACAGCGATCCTGATCAATCTCCCTGGGGAGTCGTCATCGGCGGTAACGGCGCTCGACGGTTATCAGATGGCAAGACAGGGAAAGGCGGGGCCAGCCCTCGCGGCGGCAGCGCTCAGCTCCTTTTTCGCCGGCACTATCGCAACAGTCTTCGTCGCGGCGCTAGCTCCACCCTTGACGAAGATCGCTTTGCAGTTCGGCTCTCCAGAGTACTTTGGCTTGATGCTCTTTGGTCTGGCAGCCTCCGTCGTCCTCTGGTGGGTACCGACATAAACACGGGAGCGATGCGTTTCACGCTTGGTCGGCCGGAACTTGCCGACGGGCTCAATTTCGTCGCCGTGGCGGGGGGCATTTTTGGAATCGCAGAAATTCTGCGGAACCTTGAGTTGACGGTCCAGCGAACTGCAGTCGTAAAGCGAGTGGCAGGCCTCTGGCCGAGCAAGGAGGACTTGAAGGCCATGTTTGGTCCAGCATGCCGGGGAACGGCTCTGGGCTCAGCCCTTGGCATACTTCCGGGCGGCGGCGCGATTCTGGCCTCCTTCGCGTCCTACGCCCTGGAAAAGAAGATCTCGAAGACGCCCGAACGCTTCGGGAAAGGAGCCATCGAAGGCGTGGCCGGTCCTGAGGCGGCAAACAACGCAGGCGCCCAGACGTCATTTATCCCCATGCTGACCCTCGGCGTACCCGCAAATCCGGTCATGGCTTTGATGATCGGAGCGATGATCATCCAGGGTATCGTTCCGGGACCGCAGGTCGCAACGTCACAGCCCGTCTTGTTCTGGGGGCTCATTGCGTCGATGTGGATCGGCAACTTCCTTCTCGTAGTCTTGAACCTCCCGCTTATAGGCCTCTGGGTGAGGCTGCTGACCGTACCATACAGTGTGCTTTTCCCGGCCATCCTCGCGTTCGCTTCCATCGGGGTCTACAGCGTCAACTCAAACACGTTTGATCTGTACGTCATGGCGGCGTTCGGCGTCTTTGGCTATGTGCTCGCCAAGCTGGAGTTCGAACCCGCTCCTATGCTGCTGGGTTTCGTCCTCGGTCCGTTGCTGGAGGAACACCTCCGTCGCGCGATGACCATCTCCCATGGCGACCCGATGGTCTTCGTGAACAGACCAATTAGTGCGGCCCTTTTTCTGGTCGCCGTGGCGGTCCTCGCGATCGCCTTCATTCCCAATATCGCAAAACGCCGCAGGGAAGTCTTCGTAGAAGAAGACTGATCGATTGGAGACAGGCATGACCAACCAAAAAACGAACAAGATCTACAGGATCGCCTCCATCGCCGGCGACGGCATCGGCAAGGAGGTCGTACCTGAAGGGCTACGAATCTTGGAGGCCGCGTCGAAGAAGTTCGGATTCGAGTTGCAGATCGACTCCTTCGATTTCGCCTCATGCGACTATTATCTGAAGCACGGGCAGATGATTCCCAAGGACTGGAAGGCTCAGATCGGCGGCCACGACGCCATCTTTTTTGGGGCAGTGGGCTGGCCTGAAGCTGTTCCCGATCATATCTCGCTGTGGGGCTCTTTGATCCAGTTCCGTCGCGAGTTCGACCAGTACGTGAGTCTGAGGCCATGCCGGCTGATGCCGGGAGTGGCCTCTCCTTTGGCGGGTCGTGGTCCAGGTGACATTGACTTCTACGTGGTCAGGGAGAACACGGAGGGAGAATATTCTTCGATCGGCGGCAAGATATTCCCCGGCACCGACCGTGAAACCGTCGTCCAGGAGACGGTCATGACCAGGATCGGCGTCGACAGGATCCTTAAGTTCGCGTTCGAGTTGGCTGATAAGCGCCCAAGGAAAAGATTGACCTCAGCGACCAAGTCGAATGGGATTTCGATCACGATGCCCTATTGGGACGAACGCGTCGAAGAGATGGCGAGATCTTACCCTGGCATCACCTGGGACAAGTACCATATCGACATCCTGTGCGCGCATTTTGTGCTGAATCCCAACAAGTTCGACGTGGTCGTCGCTTCCAACCTGTTCGGTGACATCCTCTCCGACCTCGGGCCTGCCTGCACTGGAACGATCGGAATAGCACCCTCCGGCAACATCAATCCAGAGAGAGAGTTCCCATCGCTGTTCGAACCAGTACATGGTTCGGCACCTGATATAGCCGGGCAGGGCGTCGCCAACCCCATCGGCCAAATCTGGTCCGCCGCCATGATGCTGGAGCATCTAGGTGAGCAGGAAGCGGCTGACGCCATCATGGCGGGTATCGAAGGATCGCTCGCCGATTCACGGCTGCGGACGCGGGATCTCGGTGGAACTGCCAATACCGTGACATCCGGAAAGGCCGTGGCCGACTTCCTCATCTGAGCGCATTTTAGGATAACGATGGCCGGCGCGCTTCCATGCTAAAAGCGAACAAGCGCGCTGATCTTTGAGGGGCGTCGCAGCGGTTGGTGCGGCTAGGCCACCAGCGCAGAATGCTGGTGTTTCCGTTCCGCGACGACCGGCAGTCGCCGTTTGTTTATATGCCCAATCGGCATCAAACAAATGACCATTGGCATTGGATCAAAGCCCGCCCGTACTTTACCACCTGCTACTGGAAAACCGATCGCAAATGATAGGCGGCAGGAGGAATAGGAGGAGCACCATGGCGCGACGCGTGCTGCTCGGTGTGGACCGCTTCATGAATGAGGCCCGCGTCGTGGTAAACCTCCTCGGCAACGGCGTCGCGACAATCGCTATCGCAAAGTGGGAGGGCGCTCTCGATCGCAAGACGGTCGAAGCGGTGATTACCGGACAGCGCGGCGAGCCCCCCCGACGGATGACTGCCACGACCCTCAAAGCTCAATACTGATATCAACGTCTTCTATCTAACGGAGTACATGAAATGCGTATCACCGACGTCTGCGAAGTTACGAAACCGATCGCTTCGCCTATCCGCAACGCCTATATCGACTTCTCGAAGATGACGGCCAGCCTCGTCGCCGTCGTGACGGACGTCGTGAAGGACGGCCGGCGCGTTGTCGGCTACGGTTTCAATTCGAACGGGCGTTACGGCCAAGGCGGCCTCATCCGCGAGCGCTTCAAGGATCGGATTCTTGAAGCGTCTCCGGATGGCCTGATGAACGACGCCGGCACCAATCTCGATCCGCACAAGGTCTGGGCGACGATGATGCAGAACGAGAAGCCTGGCGGTCACGGCGAGCGTTCGGTGGCCGTCGGCACCATCGACATGGCCGTTTGGGACGCTGTCGCCAAGATCGAAGGCAAGCCACTCTTTCGACTCCTCGCCAAAATGAAGGGTCGTGAAGCTAACCCGAAGGTCTTCGTCTATGCGGCAGGCGGCTACTATTATCCTGGCAAGGACAACAGCGCGCTGCGCAAGGAAATGCGCGGATACCTCGACCGCGGGTACAATGTCGTCAAGATGAAGATCGGCGGCGCCTCGATCCACGAAGACCGGGGCCGGATTGAGTCGGTTCTCGAAGAGATTGGCTCCGAGGCGCGCCTCGCCGTTGACGCGAACGGCCGCTTCGACCTGGAGACGGGCATCGCCTACGCGAAGTTGCTCCGCGACTATCCGCTCTTCTGGTACGAGGAGATCGGCGATCCTCTGGACTATGCGCTGCAGGCTGCCATCTCGGAGTTCTACGACGCGCCGATGGCGACCGGTGAGAACCTTTTCTCGCATCAGGATGCTCGTAACCTGCTCCGTTACGGCGGAATGCGGCCCGATCGCGACTATTTGCAGTTCGACTGCGCCCTTTCCTATGGGCTCGTAGAATACCTCCGTACTCTGGACGTCCTGCGCCAGTTCGGCTGGTCGCCGTCGCGCTGCATCCCGCACGGAGGGCACCAGATGTCGCTCAACATTGCAGCCGGGCTGGGGCTAGGGGGCAACGAGAGCTATCCGGACCTCTTCCAGCCGTACGGCGGCTTCCCGGACGGTGTGGAGGTCGAGGGCGGCCACATCGTGATGCCGGACCTTCCCGGCATCGGCTTCGAAGGCAAGTCCGACCTCATCAAGGTCATGCGGGAACTAGCGGAATAACAAGACGCGGAGCGGGGGGACTGCCTCGCCCGCTCCTTCTCAGGACACCCTTCGATGATTGAAGATTTTCGACAAGCTGCACTCGACTACCACCTCTACCCCCAGCGAGGAGTATACCACAGGATCAGCGCCGACGGCCGCATAGGCGGGCGTCATCCCGTTGCGGTTGCATGTCGGCTTTCCTATCCCGAACGCCTTTAACAGTCGGTCCGTTCACGGCCCCTTTCCGTCTGCGACGCGCCCCTTGTCGGTCGTTAAAACACCCGGTTTCTCGTTCTGAAAGCTGCCGGTCGGCTACGAAAGCGACAACGCCGCCAGTGAGCCGTTCAGGCGGCTAGCGTCTTTCCCGCAATAATCGAGTGCTTCCCATCCCATTCACAATACGTCCAGGGCTTCAGGTGAGTTGAGCGAGGATATCGTCGACGACACTTGGGACAGTATCTGCCGTGTCGATATTGATGCCGACGGGGAGGTATCCCCGAGTATGATGGTAGCGGAGTACCAACGCCCGCTCGGCCGGCTCGAAGCCTGGCTCATTCGGCCGTCCATCTAATCGTCGGTTCAATGTCGCAACGTCTATGTCCAGCACGAAAACCTTGTCGAATAGGTCTAGGAATTTATCGAAATTGCGCGAGCCGCCACAGAAGAAGGTGATAGGATGGGTGGTGTCGGCAGCAATAGCGCGGACCTTGTCGACAGGCCAGATCCAGTGCGCGTATCCCCAAACGATGCGGTCCGCGCCTGTGGGTGGTCCTGCGAGTGCCTGGCCTGTCTCGGGGTCGCCGACATAGGCCAAGACCCGGTCACCATGGACGACATGGTAGCCCCGCCGCTCCAGTTCAGTACCGACAGACGTTTTTCCAGTGCCGGAACTGCCTTCGATCAGATAGTTCCTAATTCCCATAGGCGCCGTTTATCATGGCCTTCAATCCGGTGAGAAGAGACTTTACGTGCGGACCCTCCACCAACGAACTCACCTGATCAAGGACAGCTTTCGGTACTTTTCGGATTAGCGGCGAATGTCTAGCTAAGCGCCCTCATTTCAGTCATCCAGACAGGCTCAGAGATTTCCTCAAAGCTGCCGTTCGGCTTATGCGACCTGAATGTCCAACTCGGGGTGGGAAGCGGACACCGCAGCTTGCTTGTCGAATGAGCAACGAGTTGGCACGTTCGGTGCGAATGCAAAATTCTTGGTTTTTGGCGGTTGTGGCCTCGACTGCGACCGTCTCTGCACTCGATTAGCCCGATCAGGTGGTGGCGTCGGTGCTAGTTGGGTTGTGGATGATTTCCCACAGGTGTCCGTCGACGTCGCGGAAGTAGCCGGAGTAAGATGCCCCAGGGCCGGTCGTGTAGGGCGGTGACGGGCGCCCCCGCAGCCCTGGCTTTGGCCAAGAGCGCGTCCACC
>NZ_FWER01000188.1 GCF_900169785.1 Rhizobium sullae | reverse complement strand
GCGGTTGACCGAAGTCGCCCCCGGCATCGCAGGTGGACGCGTTATTGTTGCCCACCTCGGCAGCGGCGCCTCCATGTGTGCGCTGAAGGAGGCGCGCAGCGTGGAGACGACGATGGGCTTCACTGCGCTCGACGGCTTGCCGATGAGCACCCGGCCGGGACAGATGGATCCCGGTGTCGTGCTGTACTTGATCGATCAAAAGGGCATGACCGCAGCGGAGGTGACTGATCTCCTTTACAGGTCGTCCGGCCTGAAGGGCCTTTCCGGCTTCTCAGGTGATATGCGCGATCTTCTTGTCAGCGCCGACGCGCGTGCCGCCTTCGCGATCGATCACTTCGTCCATCGCTGTGGGCTGAGTGTCGGCACGCTTGCCGCCGCGCTCGGAGGTCTCGACGCGTTCGTGTTTACAGCCGGCGTCGGGGAGAACTCAGCCCAGATCCGCGCCCGCATCAGCGAACGGCTTGCCTGGCTCGGCGCCGAACTCGATCCCGCGGCCAATGA
>NZ_FWER01000064.1 GCF_900169785.1 Rhizobium sullae | reverse complement strand
CCGTCGACAAGTCCGACGTGATCATCGCGGTCGGCCACGACACGTGCGAAAAGCCTCCGTTCATCATGTCTGAGGGCGGCCCGAAGGTCATTCACATCGCACATCAGCCTGCGACCTTCACGCAGGCCTATTGGCCGCAGCTCGAGGTCATCGGCGACATCGGCGCTTCAGTCGCGGCGCTGGCGGATCGCCTCGAGGGCAAGCTGCTAAATGCCGGCGCGCTACTGCCGCTGCGCGAGGGGATCCTCGCCCTGATTGGCGAGGGTGCCGATGATAAAAGTTGGCCGGTCACGCTGGATCGCATAGTGCACGTTGTTCGCAAGGTCATGCCGGAAGGCAGCATTGTTACGCTCGACAATGGCCTTTACAAGATCCCGTTCGCCCGGAAGTATCGGACCAATCACCCCAATACGCTGCTGCTCGACAACACGCTCGCGACCATGGGCGCCGGCGTGCCCTCAGNAGTATCGGACCAATCACCCCAATACGCTGCTGCTCGACAACACGCTCGCGACCATGGGCGCCGGCGTGCCCTCAGCGATCGTGGCGGCGATGCTCTATCCCGAGCGCTGCGCCATGGCGGTCTGCGGCGACGGCGGCTTTCAGATGACCGGCCAGGAACTGATGACGGCCGTCGAACAAAAGCTCAACCTCGTCGTCCTCATCTTGGACAACGGCGGCTGGGGCATGATCGAAGCGAAGCAAACCGCCAAAGGCTTCTCGAAATTTGGCGTCAACTTCCACAATCCGGATTTCGTGAAATGGGCCGAAGCCTGTGGCGCCAAGGGCACGCGGGTCGAAACGCTTGACGATCTGATGCCGGCGCTGGAAGCCGCTCTCAAAGGCGGCGGGGTGCATGTGGTCGAAGTGCCGGTCGATGATTCAAAGTACAAGCGACTGCTCGGCGGACTTCGCTCGCCCAAGGCGAAACCGCCGAGCGCCTGAGCAGGCCCGGGATAACCGCCCTCGGGGAGTGCCGGGGCGGTCCACAGCAAGGATCGGCTTTTCAGAGGGGGCGGGCGGGCAGGCCCTGCCTCCCGAGAGAGCCAAACAAAGGGACCAAACACATGAAAGCCTTTACTTTCCAAACCCCGTCCAACATCCATTTCGGGGCAGGCGCGTCCAGCAAGATCGGCGAGCTCCTCAAGGGCTACAAGGCCGCCCATGTGCTGCTCGTCACCGACGAGGGCGTACGGGCGGCCGGGCTGACGCGCAATGCGGAAGCGGCGATTGTCGACGCCAATATCGCGATCACCGTGTTCGACGGCGTGGTCGTCGACGCGCCGTCGCATGTCATCGAAGCGGCGGCAGAAATCTGCCGCGAGTGCGGCGTCGACGCTGTCGTGGCGATCGGCGGCGGCAGCGTACTGGATACGGCAAAGCTCGTCGCCTATCTCGCCAAAACCCCAGACAAGCTTGATGATATCTATGGTGTCGGCCGTGCCACCGGCGNGGCAAAGCTCGTCGCCTATCTCGCCAAAACCCCAGACAAGCTTGATGATATCTATGGTGTCGGCCGTGCCACCGGCGATCGGCTGCCGCTGCTGCTGGTGCCGACCACGGCGGGCACCGGATCGGAAGTGACGTTGACCTCCATCGTTAAGACGCCGACCAACGAGAAGAAGGCGGTNGACCACGGCGGGCACCGGATCGGAAGTGACGTTGACCTCCATCGTTAAGACGCCGACCAACGAGAAGAAGGCGGTGATCTCGCCGCGCCTCCTCCCGGACTGGGCGATCCTCGATCCCGTACTGACGCTCGGCCTGCCGCCGCACCTCACCGCCCAGACGGGCATCGACGCCATGGCGCACGCAATCGAGGCCTATACCGGCAAGATCAAGAAGAACCCGATCTCCGACCAGCACGCGCTGAAGGCGCTGGCGCTGCTGTCGGCCAATCTGAGGAAAGTCTACACGGACGGCTCTAACCTCGAAGCGCGCTCGGAAATGCTGCTCGGCTCCATGCTGGCCGGCATGGCGTTTGCCAACTCGCCGGTTGCCGCGGTGCACGCGCTCGCCTATCCGATCGGCGAGGTCTTCGATGTGGGGCACGGCCTCTCCATTGCGCTGGTCCTGCCTTACGTGTTGGAATTCAACCGGCCGGCGGCCGAAGCGCTCTATGCCGAGCTCTCCGACGTTATCCAGCCCGGCTATCGCCGCCAGTCCGATGCGGCGGACGCGGCGGCCTTCATCGCCGAGATCGAGGCGATCTGCCGAGACTGCGGGGTGCCCGGCTCGCTTTCGGCGGTTGGAATCGGCGAAGGCGATCTTTCCAAGCTGGCGAAAGATGCGATGAAGCACGAGGAGCGCCTACTGGTCAACAATCCGCGCGAGCTCGACTACGATCAGGCCCGGGCGATCTATGCCAAAGCACTTGCGGGAGCGAGCAGGCCATGACCGAGCTCGGACGACCAACCGGAATCTCCACATTCAACTTACGACATCGTCGTGACCTTTGTCGGCTTCGCAACACCCATTCCACTTCGCCCGATCCCGTATTTTCCGCCCACGTAGCTGAAACAGCAGCGAATAATTGTTCGTCAGCTCAATCGGCCGGATTGGCACGAATCTTGAAATCTATTGAGAGGCGGCGGGAGGGACCGGCGCCATCCACATTGCGGTTTAACCGCATTGGTTCGAACACGTGAAGGAAACAAAATATGCCAGAACGGCATCAGATTGCATTCTATGGAAAGGGCGGAACCAAGATTGTCTCCGGCGCCGAAGCCGTCGCGATGATCCGCTCGGGCGATACAGTCGCCTTTTCCGGCTTCGTCGGAATCGGTACGCCGGAGGCGGTGATCTGCGCCCTTGAGAAGCGTTTCCTCGAAACGGGCGAGCCGAGCAATCTCACCCTCGTCTTTGCCGCCGCCCCGGGCGACGGCAAAGACAAGGGCCTCAACCGACTGGCGCATGACGGGCTGGTGAAACGCCTCATCGGCGGGCATTTCAAGCCGGTGCCAAAGCTGGCGAAACTGGCAGCCAGCGGCAAGTGCGAGATCTACAATCTGCCGCTCGGGGTCATTTCCCATCTCTACCGCGAGATCGCTGGGCGCAAGCCCTGGCTGATCTCGAAAGTCGGGCTTGGAACCTTCGTGGACCCGCGCAACAGCGGTGGCAAGATGAATTCCAACACGACGGAAGACCTCGTGGAGATGGTGGAAACCCACGGCGAGGAGCGGCTCCTTTACAATGCGTTCCCCATCGATGTCGTCATCTTGCGCGGCACGACGGCCGATCCATCCGGCAACGTCACGATGGAGAAGGAGGCCGCGACGCTCGACAACCTGTCGCTCGCCATGGCCGCCAAGGCGGGTGGGGGTATCGTCATCGTGCAGGTCGAGGGCATCGCCCCCGCCGGCTCGCTGCACTCGCGTGACATCGCAATCCCCGGCCACCTAGTCGACCGCGTCGTTGTGGCCCAGCCGGAAGATCACATGCAGACCTATGCGACCCATTACAGCGGTGCCTTCTCCGGCGAATTCCGTGCGCCGCCGGACAGCGCCGCCTCCATGAAACTGGACGAACGCAAGATCATCGCGCGGCGCTGCGCTTTCGAACTGCGGATGGGCGGTGTCGTCAATCTCGGCATCGGGATGCCGGAAGGGATTGCTGCGGTAGCGGCGGAAGAGGGGATTATCGACAAGATCACGCTCACTACCGAATCCGGTACCATCGGCGGCACCCCACAGACCGGGATGGATTTCGGCGCGGCCAAAAACCTCGAGTCGATCATCGACCAGAACCAGATGTTCGATCTCATCGACGGCGGCGGGCTGAGCTTCGCCTGTCTCAGCTTCGCGCAGGTCGATGCTCAATGCAATGTCAATGCCAGCCGGTTCGGTGGCATCCTCGCCGGCGCCGGCGGCTTCATCAACATCTCGCAAAACACCCGCCACGTCGCCTTCTGCGGCAAGTTCACGGACGGGGGCCTGCGCATCGAGATCCGGGACGGCAAGCTTGCCATCCTGCAGGAAGGCCGGCAGGCGAAATTCATCAAAGAGGTCGAGCAGATCACTTTCTCGGGTGAAATTGCCCGCGAGACGCACCAGTCTGTGCTCTACGTAACCGAGCGCTGCGTCTTCTCGCTAATCCCCGAGGGGCTGGAACTAATCGAAGTCGCGCCGGGGATCGATATCGAGCGCGACATCCTCGCCCATATGGAGTTCCGGCCGATCATCCGCCAGCCGCGCGAAATGGCGGCTGTGATCTTCGCCGACGGTCCGATGAATCTCGACCAGCTGCTGCTCGAACGCATGCTTTCAGAGCGCATAGAGTTCGACGCAGAGCGCAGCACGAGGCCGCCGGCTATCGGCTGGACGCCCGCAAGTTCCATCCCACGCCTTGTAACCCCATCGTTTGAGGAGAAGCCCACCATGCCTACATCGCAGACCTCGGATATCCAAACGTTGACCAACCAGATCAACGAGATGCTCACCAAGTTCAACATGCCGGGCGTCGATCCGGCAGCACTTGTTAGGGAACAGGCCAGGAATATCGAGGCCGTCGCGCAGGCCACGCAGCTTGCCAACAAAGGCGCCTACGGCGTCGCCGAAAAGCAGCTGGAATTGTTCCGCGCGGCTTCCTCACAGCTCCTGATGATGTTTGAGGATGCGGCCCTTGCCCCCAAGGAGCGCAGCGAACTGGCGAAACAGGCTTACGAGGTGGCGCTGAACGGCTCGCGCGAGATCACCAGCATGGCGGTCAAGGCCAGCGAGAACGCTTTCGCCATCACCCGCAAGCGGATGACCGAGATTTTCGAGCAGTTCCGCAAGGCCGCGACAATCGGAAAGGATACGTGAGGCCGGACCTGCCGAACGGAAAGCATAATTCGTGCATGACAATCCTCCACCCGTCGAGGTGATGGGGAGCTGCGAAGAGCGTCTTAAGAGGGACAACGACAATGAACGGAAAAAAGCAGGCGGCGGGCGTCTATTCAGTTCCGAAGGAATGGGCCGAGCGCGCTTTCATCGACTCGGAGCGCTACGCGGCGATGTATGCGGCTTCGATCGCCGACCCCGAGGGGTTCTGGGGCGAGCACGGCAAGCGCATCCACTGGTTCAAGCCTTACGGCACCGTCAAGAACACCTCGTTCGAGCCGGGCAAGGTTTCGATTAAATGGTTCGAAGACGGCACCACCAATGTCTCCTATAATTGCGTCGACCGGCATCTGCCCGAGCGGGGCGATCAGATCGCCATCATCGGGGTGCGGGACGACCCGAAAGATGACGCCGTCTGGATCACCTATCGCGAACTACACGCCCATGTTAGGAAATGGGCGAACGTCCTGCAGTCGCAAGGCGTCCGCAAGGGCGACAACGTCACCCTCTACCTGCCGACGATCCCTGAGGCGGCCTATGCCATGCTCGCCTGCGCGCGCATCGGGGCCGTCCATTCGGCGGTCTCCACCGGCCTCTGGCCGGACCAACTGGGAAGCCGCATCGCCGACGCCGCGAGCACCGTCGTGGTGACCGCAGACCAAGGCCCACGCGGCGGGCGCAATAAGCCGATGAAGGCCAATGTCGACGCGGCGCTGGATAAGCTTCCCGGGGTGGTGACGAGCGTCATCGTTGTCAAGCGGACCGGCGCACCGGTCGAGATGCTGCAAGGCCGCGACCACTATTACGACGAGCTGGCCATGACCGTTCCCGACGAATGCCCACCCGTGGAAATGAACGCTGAGGACCCATTGTTCCTCCTCTACACGTCGGGTTCCACCGGCAAGCCCAAGGGCGTGGTGCACACCACCGGCGGCTATCTCGTCTATGCCGCCATGACGCATCAATATGTCTTCGACCATCACGTCGGCGACATCCACTGGTGCACTGCCGAACTCGGCTGGATCACCGGCCACAGCTACATTGTCTACGGGCCGCTCGCCAACGGTGCGACGACCCTCCTCTTCGAGGGCACCCCAACCTATCCGAGCATGTCGCGCTACTGGGACGTCATCGACAAGCACAAGGTCAGCCTGTTCTATACCGCCCCCACGGCGATCCGCTCATTGATGGCATCGGGCGAGGACGCGGTGAAATCGAATTCGCTCGCCTCGCTCCGCCTCCTCGGTTCAGTCGGTGAGCCGATCGACCCGAAAACCTGGGAATGGTATCACCGTGTCGTCGGCGGCGGTCGCTGCCCGATCGTCGACACCTGGTTTCAGACCGAGACCGGCGGCATAGTGATCACGCCGCTTCCCGGCGCCACCGATCTGAAGCCAGGCTCCGCCGGCACCCCCTTCTTCGGCGCCAGGCCTGAGCTGGTCGATGAGGCGGGCAACGTGCTCGACGGCGCCGCAGACGGAAACTTGGTGATCGCCGACAGCTGGCCGGGCCAGATGCGCACGCTTTACCGCGACCACGAGCGCTTCGAGCAGGAATATTTCTCCCTCTATCCTGGCAAATATTTTACCGGCGACGGCGCCCGGCGCGATGCAGACGGGTATTATTGGATCAACGGCCGCGTCGACGACGTCATCAACGTCTCCGGCCACCGCATGGGAACGGCGGAGATCGAATCCGCCCTTGTCGCTCACGCCAAGGTATCGGAAGCCGCGGTCGTCGGCTATCCTCACGAGATTAAGGGTCAGGGCATCTACGCCTACGTCACCCTCATGGATGGCGAAAGCGATGACGACGACCTGCGCAAGGAACTCGTTTCCTGGGTGCGCGGGAAGATCGGCCCCATCGTTTCGCTCGACAAGATCCAATTTGCCCCCGTCCTGCCGAAAACCCACTCCGGAAAAATCCTGCGCCGCATCTTGCGCAAGATCGCTCAGGACGATTTTGCCGACCTCGGTGACACCTCGACGCTCGTCAACCCCGCGGTCGTCGATGACCTGATCGAAAACCGGCAGAACCGGAAGGATGGCTGATGGGCACAAGATGAAGACGTGGGATCCAGCGCGTCGCCGCATCGGCGCCGACGAGACGATCAGGGGAAGACAATCCGCAGCCAGACGGACGAAGGAGGGAACGATGAGATTGGTCATGCTTGGACCGCCGGGGGCGGGCAAGGGAACGCAGGCAGCGCGCCTCGCCGAGCGGCTGGGCGTGCCACAACTGTCCACGGGAGATATGCTGCGCGCCGTCGTCACTAAGGGCTCGCCGGCCGGCCTTGCTGCGCGCGACCTCATAGCGCGGGGCGAATTGGTTGGCGACGACATCGTCGTCAATTGCGTCCTGGAACGCATCGCCGAGCCGGGCGCTGCGTCAGGCTTCATCCTCGACGGCTTTCCCCGCACACTGCGACAGGCGCGGGCCTTTGACGAAGCGCTCGAAAAGGCACACCTCGGTCTGGATGCGGTGCTCGAACTGAAGGTCGTGGAATCCGTGCTGCTCGACCGCATTATCTATCGGGCGCGCGAGGCCAAGGCCGCAGGCCTGCCGGTGCGCGCTGACGACAATCCGGAAGCGCTGAAAGTCAGGCTCGAGTCCTACCGGACGCAGACGCAGCCGCTCGCGGATCACTACTGCACCGCCGGGCTCCTACGCACCGTTAATGGGCTGAGGCCCGTCGATGAGGTTACGTCCAGCCTTTTTGCGGAATTGCGGCTCCAACCGAGAACGGCCGACCCGGGCTCTCTTGGGTGACTTTCGATGAGCGACGCAAATCGTCTTTAACCTACGGCTGGCGGTTTAGCCTCCCTGCATTTCTTGTCAGAAGCCCGAGCCAAGTAAAGTTGTCTGTCATTAATAACACCCACCAGGAAACCCAGCAGGCGACATTGAACTGGTAACTGGGTTATCTGTCCGATACCCGGAAACTGAAATGCACCGGGGCGGCACGACGGACAGCGTAGCGCCGGGCCAGGGCTCTGGCCCACCCGGGATGCCCGGCCGACGGCATGAGAGGCGTTGTCGCGCCCGCGGCGCCATCTAACCGCACGCCGAACCAGCAAGAAGTTGCTTGGATGGGCCAGGATGAGGCGATCCGGCCGGGAGATGATCTGCGCGCTCATAGCTCCCAACGTTCTCTTTCTCCACGGGGAGTGTCGAATTGGTTTCTCTTTCCCTGTGGCCACAACGCCTCAGTAGTAAGATTGACAGAGCGGGACCCGTCAAGAGCCGCCAGCTTTCCTCAGTCCGCAATGTACAGCTAGTAAACTAAATTCGAGGTGTGCACCGATGCGGGCGTCTTCGATTTCATCCTTAGCAATGGAGGGAGTAAGCGATGCAGATAGCCTAACTACCATGGCGAGTACCGCCCCTCATCAGACGTAGAACACGGACGAGACGCCTCCGACTGCATCGGTGGGCGCACTCATGCGACACCTGAACGGGAAGCGGAGCCGATGCTCAGAAGACTCGTTGCAGCATGCCGGATTGTTTCTCTTTGCGTCGCCGTGGCGTTTGCCGCCAAAAGCGGCGTCGGCAACCTCGATCGCGGGGACACCAGACTTCTCATTTCGGAATGCAAGTTGCACGCATTACTACGCTCCCAATGCGCCTACGTCTTGGCTACAGCATTTCATGAGACTGGAGGCCTTATGATGCCGGTGCGAGAGACTTTCGCGACATCTGACAATCAGGCGATTGCCTGTCTTGACAGTGCATGGGCAAAGGGCAAACTGCCTTGGGTCACCTCCCCATATTGGCGTCAAGGCTGGTTTGGAAGAGGATACTCCCAACTCACGCACGAGAACAACTATCGCACGGTCAGCATCAAGCTCGGCATCGATCTCGTGTCCTTTCCAGCAAAAGCACTGATACCAGAAATTGCGGCGAAGGTGCTTGTCATGGGCTTGAAGGAAGGTTGGTTTACCGGCAAGAAACTCTCTGATTACATTAACCTTGGCACAACCAACTTCATCGGCGCTCGCCATGTTATCAATGGAACGGATCATGCGGGTAAGATCGCGAAATATGCCGTCGCGTACGACGCGACACTTGAGCAAGGCGGCTATAGTGTGATGTAAACTACAGCAAAGGTCGCCGCTCCATAGCAGGAACTAACTACGGAAAGGAAATCGCTGGTCCCAATCCAGCGTAGTCGGGGCCAGGGCAATGACCTCGTTGATATGATCAGCTTCAGGCGGCAATGATGAAGAACAAAGAATGACCAGTATTTAGACCCGTGCTCCCAAGCCCGCGCGAATGTCTCAACGCAGCCTTGATAGAGCAACCGTCGAAACCGCGGCTTACCGAAGTGGTTCACAATTTCGTATGCGGCGGTTGGGAGCATTAATCGACAGGACCAAAACCGCTCAGGTGTTCCATAAGTACCCTTATGCCGCAAATGTGTGTAAGGGCTATTTAGTAATGCGACAGTTGGGCCAGTTGGAGATGCGACAGTCTCGCCTCTCGACGCGCTGGTCAAAGCCAATGTTGGGAGCAAGGATGACGATCTTCAGCCTGGTCGAGACCATGAGCGGTCGGAGTCGTCATGTCCTTTATGATCACCATGTCGCAGAAAGAATTGCATCGCCTCGAAGTTATCCAGAAGATTCGTGACGAGCGCCTGAGCGTTGTCCAGGCTGCCGAACTGCTCGACCTCAGTCGAAGTCAGGTCCATCGGCTGCTGCAGGCTTATGACCGGAATGGTCCAGCCGGCCTTGTTTCCAAGAAGCGATCACAACCGAGCAACCGGCGCCACAGCGAGGAGCTTCGCAATGCGGCGCTGGATCTGATCCGGGAGCGCTATCTGGATTTCGGTCCGACGCTGGCGCGCGAGAAGCTGATCGAACTGCATCATATTTCGGTCGCCAAGGAGACGCTGCGGCAATGGATGACCGAGGCCGGCATCTGGATCTCGCGTCGCGAGCGCAAGAAGCGGGTTTTCCAGCCACGCGGCCGGCGCGACTGCTTTGTCGAACTGGTGCAGATCGATGGTTCGCATCACTGGTGGTTCGAGAACCGCGGCCCCAAATGCGCCCTGCTCGTCTATATCGATGACGCCACCGGCAAGCTGTTACATCTTCGCTTTGCCGGATCGGAGAACACGTTCGACTATCTGCATGCGACGAAAGCCTATCTGCAGCAATGGGGCAAGCCCCTGGCTTTCTATAGCGACAAGCATGGTGTTTTTCGTTCGACCCATGCGTCCGAGAAGGACCGGACGAGCGGCCTGACGCAGTTCGGCCGGGCGCTTTATGAGTTGAACATCGACATCATCTGCGCCAACACTCCGCAGGCCAAGGGCCGTGTGGAACGTGCCAATCAGACATTGCAGGATCGGTTGGTGAAGGAGATGCGGCTTCGTGGCATCGATACGATCGAAGCTGCCAATGCTTATGCATCAGAATTCATTGCGGATTTCAATTACCGTTTTGGCAAACCGCCACGCAATCCGAAGGACATGCACCGGCCGCTTGCCGACCATGAGAACCTCGATGGCGCCATGTGCCGGAAGGAAGTCCGCACACTGTCGCAGTCCCTGACGCTGCGTTACGACAAGGTCTTGTTCATTCTCGATCCGACGGAGCGGGCCAAGGGGCTGGCGGGAAGGAAGGTCGTTGTCTGCGACTACCCGGACGGCCGCCTCGAGATCATGCACGAGAGCTTCACCCTCCCCTACAGAACCTTCGACAAGTTGCGATCGGTGCATCGAGCCGAAGTCGTTGAGAACAAGCGTTTGGACGACATGCTTTCCGTCGTCGCCGAGCTGCAGGCCGGGCGGGAACAGCAGCGTAGCAAGAGCGGCCCTCGCCGCACTGGCCAGACGGATCATATGTTCGGTATTCCCGATGGCAGCCAGGGCAATGGTTATCAGAAGCGTGGCCGCAAGCCCGGACGGCGGACGGACTTCATGAATGATCCGGAGGTCATCGCAAAAAGGCAGAAGGCGCTGGCACGAATGGAGGCAGCAGAATAAATGGGGCACTCATAATCTCAAAGCTAAAGCCGAAGTGCTGCTCCTCACCCGCCCCCTCCCTTCCCTTGCAACCCGGCCCAGCCGGTCGGATCGGCGGCTAATCCGAAGCGCAAGTGTCGCGTTTCTAACTGGCTGACGCCGTCGCGCATCTAATCAGCTTTGACAATGTGTTGTAGCCGGTGGGTTCAAAGTTGAAGTGTCCTGTTTATGCAAAGTTGGAATGTCACACTCCCCGCGTTTTGATGGTGTGGGAGATTGCGAATGGGACTGATAGCGATGAGCGAGCGCGACCTGCAGCGGATCGAGCGCCGGCCCGACGATGGTGTCGGCGGCGCATGCGCAGCAGAGATGCACAGGCGCTGCCAATGACGGTCAAATAGAAGTGATCTGGCCACGATCCATGCGATAAACCATATCGAGGCCCTTACCGGCGTGCCGAAGATCGGCGCCAGAAAGAAGGATGGAAAGACCAAGCGGCCGCAGGGATGCGACGACCTCGGAAATGCGCTTGGAAAGCGCGGGGGCGACGCCTTCGAATGGCTCGTCTAGCATTAACAGCTGGGTGCCAGTCATGCGTGCGCGACCGATGGCCACGAGTTTCTGCTGGCCGCCTGAAAGCTGGAGGGCACGGCGATGGCGGAAGTCTGCTGCCTCCGGAATGAGCGCATAGACATCGTCGAGCCGCTTCTGCGCATCTGTGACGCCAGCTGCCCATGCCGGAATAAGCAGGTTTTCCTCAACAGTCAGTTCGGGAATAAGGCGCCGGTCTTCCGGCGCGAAGCCCATCTGGTGGCGCACGCGCAGATGCGGCGCCTCACGAGAAATGTCCTTCTTCTCATAATGGATCGAACCTGCCCGGAGTGGCAAGAGCCCCATTATCGCACGCATCAGCGTGGTCTTACCGGCACCATTGCGGCCGACGATTCCGACCATCGAGTGGGCTTCGACCTTCATGGAAACGTCACGCAGAATAGGAACCCCGCCGATGGAGACGTTGATTGACTTCACCTCAAGCATGGTTGTCCTCCTTGGGAACGCGATGTTCTTCACCAATGATGAGTTCACGCACTTGTCGGTCGCTGAGGACCGTTTCCGGAGGTCCATCAATCAGTACCCGGCCTTCGAAGAAAGCGAGCACGCGGTCGGAGTAGCGGCGAACGATCTCCATGTCGTGCTCGACGAAGAGCACGCTGACGCCTGCGACACGGGTCGCGTCAATAATGCGGTCCATGACCGAGAACTTTTCTTCGCTGGCGACGCCGCTCGTCGGCTCGTCCAGGAAAAGAACCTTCGGCTTGCCAACCATGGCAATTGCAATGTCGAGAAGCTTGCGGATGCCTTCGGGCATCGTGCCGGCAATCGAGTTGCGGAACGCTCCAAGTCCGAACACCTCGAGCGTCTCGTCAGCATGGATCGCGAGCTCATCGTCGGAAAGAATCGAAAAGCCCTTGGCGCCAACGCTACCCGTTGCGCTGTAAGCAAACATCAGGTTCTCAATCGCTGTCAGCGAGTTGAACAATTGCGGAATCTGAAAGGACCGGGCAACGCCGCGCCGAGTGATCTGACGAGGTGAAAGCCCGACGATTTCCTGTCCCTCGAGCAGGATCGAACCGGAGTCCGGGCCCAGATAGCCCGTAATCATATTGATAAACGTCGTCTTGCCGGCGCCGTTTGTGCCGATTAGCCCCGAAATCGTTCCAGACATGATGTCGACATTCACGTCGTTTGCGGCAGTTACCGCGCCGAACCGCTTGACGAGGCTCTTTGCTTCAATAATCAGTTTCATGCTTTTTCTCCTGCCTCGACGGTTGCCTTTCGCTTACCAAAACGGACGCCGCCAAGTCCTGTCGGCAGAAACAGGATCATCGAGAGGATTATGACTCCAAGTACCAGTTGCCAAGTGTTGGGCGCATGCTGGTAGGCGAACGTCCTGACAAATTCGAGTGCGAGCGCGGCGATGAAGGGCGTGAAGATGTTCCCGGTACCGGCAAGGACCGCGATCACCACGAATTCGCCCGAGGTTGCCCAGAACGCCATTTCCGGATCCACATGCGCGACGAGAATGCCGCTCATGGAGCCACCTACGGCGGCTAGAATTGCCGCAAGGATGTAGGAGAGATAGATCGTCTTGCTTGCAGACGCGCCGAGATACTCGACGCGAATCTCGTTATCCTTGATGCCAGGCAGCAGGCGACCGAGCGCCGTCTTGCCGAAGTACCAGACGGTTATCACCGCTGTGAAACAGATCAGGACGAGGATAACCAGGCCGTTGAAACGCGCAGTACCGCTCAGCGGCAGGCCGAACAAGGTCACGCCTCGGATGTTGAAGCCGTCCGTGCCGCCAAGTTCCACCGACTTCACCAGAAGACCGTAGAGAAGCATCGACAGGGCGAGCGTCAGCATCGCGAAGAAGATGTCGCGGTAACGCGACAGAAGGAGACCGGCGACTGCAGCAGTCGCCGCGGCGATGACGACCGGGGCGATGAGCAAGAGAACCGCTTCGTTGATTTTCCAGAGATTGACCATCAGGCCGACGCAATAGCCGCCGATCGCGTAGTAAAGTCCTTGGCCGAACGAGACCAGCCCGGCGCGCATCATCAGCACAAGGCCGAGTACCGCGAGCCCCTTGGCAAGGCCGATCGAGATGACGAAGTTCCAGGTGGGTAGCGCCCAGGCTGCGACGATAAGGATAAGTGCCGCGCCGACGGCGACCGGCACAAAGGTTTGGGCTTTGTTCATCATATCTTGCGCAACTCCACACCGGAAAACAGCCCCTGCGGACGCATGGCGAGAACGATAGCCATCACTGCATAGATGCTGAACACTTCGACTTCGGGCCAGTAGTGGACCGCAAGTGAGCGGACGAAGCCGACGATCAGGGCACCGACAATGGTGCCAGGAATCGATCCAAGCCCCCCGATCACCACCGCTGCGAACATCATGACGACCACTTCGACGCCCAGGCCCGGCGCCACGGAGATGGTCGGCGCTGTGAAGGCGCCGCCGAGTGCGGCGAGGATCGAGCCGGCCACAAAGGCCGACACTTTCCAACGGCTGACATTGATGCCCATCGCCTGCGATACTTCCGGATCATGAATGACGGCGCGCAGCATCTTCCCCTTGGCAGTGAATTGCAGAAACCACGTGAGGAAACCACCACTGACGATCGCCACGACGACGATAATGAGGTTGTAGGTCGGATACACAAGGGGGCCGAGATAGACGTTGCCGAAAGCCCACACCGGGTCGGAGGCTATCCATGGATCGACACCCCAGATGAGCTTCACCACGTCTTCCAGAATGAGGAAGAGCGCGTAGGTTACCAGCAGCAGCACGATGGGATCGCGCCCCGTGAAGAAGCGCAGGACGCCCCGTTCGATGACGAGGCCGACAATCGTACCGGCGATCAGCGCCGCGACAATCATGACCGGAATGCTTCCAGCGGGCGGCAGGCCCTGGGCGAACCACCAACCCAGCAAAGTTACCGACATGTAGGCGCCGATGGCATAGAACGTGCCATGGGCCATGTTTAGGATCTTCATCACGCCGTAGATCAGCGTCAGGCCGACTGCGATGATGAAGAGCCATGCGGAATACAGAATGCCGTCAATAATAGCGCCTACAAACGCGTTCATGTCACACACCATTTCGAAACAAGGGGCGGGATTCATCTTTCGGTGCCAGCGTGGCGGGCGACGGGTGAAAACCGCTTAAAAGGGATTGCGACGCCAAACGCGCCGGGAAACCCCCGCGTGCGATGCCGCGGTGAATAGATCACTTGAGCTTATTCTTGATCCACTCATGGCTGGTCATGCCTTCCGGTGGGTTCACCCTTTCTGGGGCGTAACGGATCACATCGACGAAGGTCAGCTTGCCATCGACGGTTTTGGTGCGGCCATAGACCATTTCCTGCACAGCCTGGTTGCCCTTGCCCAACGACATCTTCACTTCGCCCGAGGGACCCTGGAAGGTGGCGCCCTTGAGAGCCGCGGCGATCTCCTCGGTAGTCGGCGTCTTCGCGGTGTCGCCCCCCTGTGCCTTCTCATAAGCGAACTTCGCCGCAAAAAGCGTCTGCACCATGTGGTAGGACGGATAGCTGGGGGGCGTGGCGGACTTGGCGTTGTAAGCGGCCTTGAACCAGTCGTTATAAGCGTTCTCCGGTGCAAAGATACCGTTTGGACCGCGGGCGCCGATGATGGTGCCATCTGGGATTTGTTTGGCCTGGCGATGGATCGCCGTTTCGCCTGCCGTCAGAACGACAGTGGCGTTTTTGAATAGGTCGCGCGGCGCTCCCTGAAGCACGAGACCCTCAAGGTCGCCACCCCAGAAGCTCGAATGAATGATATCGGGTTTGCTGCCGAGAATTGCGGAAATTTCGGTATTGTACTGACCGGCACCGAGCTTCGGCATCTGCGAGGTCGTCAGCGTCACTTCGGGGCGAAGGCTCTTCAGTGTGCCCTCGAAGTCGTTCCAGGCGTCCCGACCCCAGGCGTAGTTCTGGTTGATGCCGGCGTAGGTGTTGAATTTCTTGACTGTCTCGTTGACGTAGAGTGCGGCACCGGCGTTGTCCATCGTCGCGGTTGCAACGGGGCGGAATACATATTCGTAGTCAGCTTCCTCGAAGATGCGCGGCGTGCCGCAATCGAAGAGAAGTGTCATGGTCTTCAGTTCTTCGGCAACAGGCGCGACCGCAAGACAATCGCCCGAGGACGTGTAGCCTACGATCATGTCTACGCCCTGCTGTTCGACTAGGTTGCGTAGTTCGGAAACCTGCTTGGTGGTGCCACCGGCCTCGTCGATGACGACGAGTTCGATCGGACGGCCGCCGAAGCCGACCTTGTCATACGGCGCCGGGAGCTTGCCACCGGCATTGACCTGCTCGGCGAAGACTTCGGCGGCAATCTTTGCGGGTATGCCGAAGGGACCTGCCGGTGCGCCGGACAGGAACGTCACGACACCAATCGTGAAGGGCTTTGACTCCTGAGCCAAAAGGCCAGCGGGGGCGGTGGCGGACAGAAAGATCGCTGCAATGGTCAGAGACCGCGACTTTTTCATAGATTTCCTCCTCTACGGCAATTGCCGGATCTGATGCAAAGACACATGCCCTTGCGGTGTAGGCCGAAGCGTCCTCTCACGCTGCGGTGGCGCAACATAGTTCAGTATATTGAACTTAGTTCAATACTGTGTATAGTAAAAATTGCAACCAGGGTCAAGATGGTGGAACAACTGTCCAGCCAACAAGCGAGTACAAGCCGCGGCGCAAACTGTTCCGAAAGGGAAAAAGAACCGTAAGGCGCACGAAGAATCACTGAATATGAGGACGGCTTCTCGTGAATTCCCCAAGAGCTCGGTTCTGGCAAAGCTTTCATCAACAAGTCGACGTGGAGAAGACTTTCGTTAGCCTGCTTATGCAGCTATTCTCGCCTGGAGAGGGAAAGCGCGACATCGACCACAGTCGATAGTTCACATGTCATACTGCATCGAGTTGACGGTGAGCCCAGCTGCACGATTTTTGCGGCCATTCAGTTCGAGGCTGTGACGGATCGCTTTGCAGTCAAAAGAACAGACGCGCTACTGCTCACACGGAGCCCAACCCAGTCGGCCTCCTTGGTTGGAATGAATTTCCGCGCTTTCCAAATGCTACGCTATCCTTCGTCACGGAAGCGTGATGAGCTGTTATGTCCCAATTGTTCAGAAAGAGTGGCGGCTGATCTGCACATCGTCTCTCCGAGCAACTCGATAAGCGCCGGAGTTGTTTCGCTTTCCAGAAGGCTGATGGCAATGCCGGCAACCGCGCATCTCGTATGATCTCGCACAGCGCTGCCGATGCAAATCATCCCTTCGCGAACCTGACCGTTATCGATCGAAAAACCGCGCGTACGGATGTCAGCCAGCTCCTGCCTTAGCAAGGCAAGATTTTTGACGCTTCTGGAGGTGATGGGCGGAGGAAACTTTGCGCTGAACAGCGCCTCGAGTTTATCTTCCGGCATTTCGGAAAGCAGCATTTTGCCGGTCGCAGTAAAGGTGGCAGGGAGACGCATTCCAATCCGGAAAGTATGCCCCAGGGGCTGGTCGGAATTTCGGCAATCAATATAGACGACCTCGTCACGGTCAAGAGTTGTCAATGTGACCGTGTAGGGAGACAGTGTGGTATCGGAAGCGAAATAATTTCGGAAAATCGAGACGATGTCCATCTCGGACAAAAAGCCGTGCGCCCAGCGCATAGGATGGGGGCCGAGGCGGTAAGTGCCGTCCTGTTTGCGAACGAGCAAGCCAAGCTCTACCATGACGCCAAGTAGCCCGTGCGCCGTACTCTTCGGCAACGACATCGCCCGTGTGATGTCGGCGGCCGACATTGCGTCGCCAGATTTGGTGACAAGATCGAGGATCGAAACCGCGCGCCTGAGCGCCGGAACAGAATCGACCGATTTGCCGATCGCAGTGTCTTCCACTGCGGCGCGTCTTGTACTTGACACGGTACCTCCTATCAGGCTAGTTCAATATAACGATAATGGTTCATCAAATTGAACTCTATGCTCGGACGAGGTCATGGTCAATCTAAAAAAAACGGAATTCCTGCGTGATCGATGCCTAATAAATGGCAAGTGGGTTGCCGGCTCTCAGACCAATATCACCGTAAAGAACCCCGCAACGGGGGAGATTGTCGGCACCGTTCCTTCACTGGACGCGGCAGATGTTGAGCAGGCGGTCGTAGCGGCCGAAATGGCGTTCCGTACGTGGAGTGCGCTTGCAGCGAAGGAAAGAGCTGCCGTCCTGCTCCGCTGGTTCTATCTGATAATAGAAAACGCGGACGATCTGGCCGCGCTGATAACGGCTGAACAGGGCAAACCCTTGTCCGAAGCCAAGGGGGAAATACTTTACGCCGCCTCCTTTATCGAATGGTTTGCCGAGGAGGCAAAGAGGGTCTATGGGGACATCATACCCGCACCAACCGCCGACAAGCGCATCCTGGTTTTCAAGCAGCCGATCGGTGTCTGCGCAGCAATCACGCCGTGGAACTTCCCGGCAGCAATGATCACACGCAAGGCGGCGCCTGCGCTGGCTGCCGGTTGCACCATGGTGGTTAAGCCGGCTGAGCAGACACCCCTCACGGCGCTGGCTCTCGGCGTACTAGCCGAACAGGCGGGTATTCCCGCCGGCGTTTTCCAGATTGTGACAGGAAAATCACGCGAGATCGGCAAGGTGCTGACGGAAAACGACATAGTCAAAAAGCTGTCTTTCACCGGATCGACCGAGGTGGGGCGAATTCTCATGGCGCAGTCTGCGCCGACGATAAAGAAACTGTCCATGGAGCTCGGCGGCAACGCACCCTTCATCGTTTTCGACGACGCCGACCTCGATGCCGCCGTCGACGGTGCTGTCGCTTCGAAATACCGTAATGCTGGTCAGACCTGTGTCTGCACAAACCGTATCTACGTGCAGTCGGGTGTTTACGATGTCTTCGCTGAAAAGCTTGCAGCGAAGGTTTCTGCACTGAAAGTCGGTGAAGGCACGCTGGTGGATGTAACAATTGGACCGCTGATTGATGCTGAGGCCATCGCCAAGATCGAGGACCATATTAGCGATGCGATCGGGAAGGGCGCGAAAGTGGTCGTAGGTGGCAAGCGACACAGCCTCGGCGGGACATTCTTCGAACCGACTGTCCTGACAGGAGCGACACAGGCGATGAAGATCGCCCGCGAGGAAACCTTCGGGCCACTCGCGCCTCTCTTCCGCTTTGAGACAGAGGAAGAGGCGGTCGCTATGGCCAACGATACGGAATTCGGATTGGCTGCCTATTTCTATACTGAAAACATCCGCCGAACATGGCGAGTGGCCGAAGCGCTGGAATACGGCATGGTGGGTCACAACACCGGTCAGATCTCGAACGAGGCAGCGCCATTTGGCGGCGTCAAGCAGTCCGGCCTCGGACGAGAAGGCTCCCGCTACGGAATCGATGACTATCTGGAAATCAAATATCTGTGCTCGGCCATCGCTTAAGCGGCTGACGATAAGGGAGGAGTTAATGACGATCAATCCATTCGAGTTTCGAACTGTCCCATCCATGGAGATGGCGTGGGGCGGAGCTAAGCGATTAGGTGGACTCATCGCTGAGCGTTTTGCTGCGCGCAAGGTGCTTTTGGTCACCGATGCGGGCCTTGTGAAGGCTGGGTTGATTGCGCCCATTGCCGCCAGTCTGGAGGCGGCTGGTTTCAGTGTGGCTATTTTTGACAGGGTTGTGCCCGATCCACCGGAAAGCGTTTTGTATGGTTGTGTCAAGGAGGCGCGGCAAGTCGCAGCCGATATTGTGATTGGTCTCGGTGGTGGCTCGTCCTTGGACATAGCAAAGCTCGCGGCGGTGCTGCTGTCGTCGGCACAACCGCTCGCCGAAATGTATGGCATCGGCAAAGTTCAGGGGGCGCGTGTTCCACTGGTTCTCGTTCCGACAACTGCGGGCACAGGTTCGGAAGTCACCAACATTTCCATCATCACCACCGGCGAGACGACCAAGATGGGAGTCGTGTCGCCGCAACTCTATGCGGATTTCGTGCTCCTGGATGCGGAACTGACCGTTGGTTTGCCGCAGGTTCACACCGCAGCAAGCGGCATCGATGCGATGGTGCATGCTATCGAAGCCTATACAAGTAAGCATAAGAAAAACCCGCTTTCGGACGCGCTTGGGCGTGAGGCGTTGCGGCTTCTCGGCAGCAATCTAATCGCTGCCTGCAAGGAGCCGACAAATCGGGATGCTCGCGAAGGCATGCTTCTCGGTGCAATGCTTGCGGGCCAGGCTTTCTCCAATTCCCCGGTGGCTGCGGTCCACGCGTTGGCCTATCCGCTCGGTGGACATTATCACATTACGCATGGTCTTTCGAACGCTCTGATGCTCGGTCCAGTCCTTCGCTACAATGCACAGGAGGCTGCCCCGCTTTACGCCGAGCTTGCCGATGTGCTTGGCGTCACGGGAAGCGGCGACGCCACTGCCCGTTCGGAATACTTTGTTGCCCATATGCAGGTGCTGATGGATGAAAGCGGCGCGCCGCGACGGCTTCGCGATGTCGGTGTAACCGACAACAGTCTCGCCATGCTCGCCGCAGACGCAATGAAACAAACCCGCCTTCTCGTCAACAATCCAGTCGAAGTCCGGGAAGAAGACGCGCTTGCCCTTTATCGGGAAGCCTTCTGAAGCTTTCGCAGAAATTCACCGTTCAAATCACCGCGGGAGGATCCAACGTGACGGATATCAGACTTTACATGCTTCAGTCCGGCACCCTGAAATGCAAGGTGCACAACATCAAAATGAATCAAGGAAATGGCGCTGACTACGAAATCCCGGTTCCCTTTTACCTCATCACCCATCCCGACGGTCACACGATCATCGACGGTGGCAACGCCATTGAAGTGGCAACGGACCCCCGCGGCCATTGGGGCGGTATTTGCGACGTGTACTGGCCCGTTCTTGACAAGGACAAAGGCTGCGTCGATCAGGTCAAAGCTCTCGGCTTCGATCCGGCCGAGGTTAGATATGTCGTGCAGTCCCACCTGCATCTCGACCATACCGGCGCGATCGGCCGCTTTCCGAATGCCACGCATATCGTGCAGAGGGCCGAATATGAATATGCCTTCACGCCCGACTGGTTTGCCGATGGCGGCTATATCCGCAAGGATTTCGATCGCCCGGGTCTGAAATGGCAGTTTTTGAACGGCACTCAAGACGATTTTTATGATGTTTATGGCGACGGAACGCTGACGACGATCTTCAGTCCTGGCCATGCGATGGGCCATCAATCCTTTCTCGTCCGCCTTCCCAGCAGCGAACCGCTGCTTCTGACGATCGATGCCGCCTACACACTCGACCATTGGGAAGAAAAGGCGCTGCCGGGCTTCCTCGCATCGACGGTGGATACTGTTCGCTCTGTACAGAAGCTGCGCACAATCGCGGAAAGGACGGGGGCAAACGTCGTCACCGGTCACGACCCGGATGCGTGGTCGAGCTTCAAGAAGGCACCAGAGTATTACTCTTGAGAAGTCGCCGCGGTCTGGCCGCGACATGATCCCACAGGGGCGAATAAGCCCTTAGAAGCTGAGAAGTTTTGACCTGGATCAATGTGAAATCCAGTGACTAGGATACGGCTTTGGAAGGCTGAGGCCACCGCTTTGTTTCGTTGGTAATCCGACCAAGGAGAAGTAAATGCGTCTGAAAATACTCATCACTATTGCCATGATGGCCGGCCCTGCATTGGCGTACGAGCCATTAGTTGAAAAGCGGGAATTTACCCTGAAAAACTTCGTAACACGTGGAGGCAGGACGGTTCCCGAAATGCGGCTGGGGTATGAAACTTATGGCACGCTGAACGACGCCAAGGATAATGCCATCCTGATTCCGCATTATTTCAGCGGAAACAGTCACGCGGCGGGAAAATACAAGGAGGCGGATGTAAGCGCCGGCTATTGGGATGCGATCATAGGGTCCGGCAAGCCCGTTGATACGGATAAATACTTTGTTGTGTCGGTCGACACACCCGTCAATCTCGGTGCCAACGATCCGAATGTCATCACCACCGGCCCGGCGACGACCAATCCCAAAACAGGAAAGCCTTGGGGTATGGATTTCCCGATCATGACAATCGGCGATTTCGTTGATACGCAGAAAGGGCTGATGGAGCAACTGGGGATTGGGAAATGGCATGCTGTCATGGGCGCCTCTATGGGAGGGCTGCAAAGCTATGAATGGGCAGCACGCTATCCCGACAAGTTGGAGCGGGTGATTCCGGTCATTTCCTCTGGTTGGGCAGACGCGAACCTTATCGCGTGGCTGGACGTATGGGCGTCACCGATCAAACTGGATCCAAACTGGAACGGTGGAGATTATTACACAGGCCAGCCGCCGAATGCAGGGCTGGCTCAAGCGATGAAGACTTTAACACTGCAGGCAAATTCGGCAGAATGGACCGACGGTACATTTGGGCGTGACTGGGCCAGCGAAGGTGCGGATCCCGGGCAGAGTTGGGCGAATGATTATAAGGTTGTCACGAAGCTGAACGAGGCGGGCGCAGCACGAGTAGCCCAGTCAGATGCGAACCATTTCCTTTATCTCGCGCGCGCCAATCAGCTGTTCGTCGCTGGACAGCCCAAAGACAGCCTCTACAAAGGGCTTCTGAATATCGACGTGCCCGTGATGCTGATCTATACCGACGAAGACCTGATTTTTCCCGGAAATGCAGTGCGGGAGACAGGAACGATTATTAAATCCGACGGTACGCCGGTCGAATTTGTCGAACTGGAAGGTACGCGAGGACATTTGGATGGCTTGTTGAGCATTGCTCAGGCGGGAGAGCGAATTCGAGCATTCCTTGAGGCCAAATAGGAGCGGGCGGGCCCTCCCTTTGCTTAAGGCGAGGCCGCAGAGGCTGCCGTGCTCGAGGCGGTGTTCGGCCACACCCACCGTCCTCGGAGTCCCTAAACAGAATATAGCGGCCTCCGGCAAGTCCAAGATAGCCGAGGCGGTCCGGTATGCTTTTACTCGCCGCGACGCGTCATCGAGAACGATGAGCGGCGCGTTTCCGCCAAGCCCGGCGCTGAGTTTCACGATCTCGTTGGCCCTAGAGGTTGGGGAGATTCCAAGGCCTGACCGCGGCGACGATGCCGATCGGCTGCTTGATTGCGATGTTCCGCTTGTCCGGCTGGCGTCGCCGTTAACGCGCTGGCTTCCGCGCCAACCATTCGACATAGGACGCGCCACAGAGGACCCCGCCTTTCGCCTCGGCCAACGGCTTTCCCATCTCCATGGTCAAGACCGGGGCGTGGTCGTCGTCATTGGCGACCTTCAGGTTGTAGAGCTTGCGAAAAACGGGGGTACATTGCTTGCCGGTCTTCTTCGCTTACTCCTTCAGCGCTTGGTAAGCGGCGTCCATGACGCGGCCCCTCCTCGGCACGTCTCATGCCTGGCAGGGCGACGATCACCTCACCGTTCGAGGGATTGGTGACGTTGAAGGTCTTGCCGCGGAGTCCGTGAGCTTCAAAAGCGGCGTATAGAAAATCGTCATGGATCAAGCCTCCGCAGCGCACTCGCGAAATGTCTCTTAAAGAATGCCCAGCGTTTCCCGCAAGCTCGTTATCTTCGGTCGGCGCAAGGGAGCGGATGACGTTGCCCTAGACGCGGCCGGTGAGCAGCATCAGCCCTTGGACGGTGCCTTTCTCGCGGACCTGACTGATAAATTCGCCAGCGTCGCTGTTGCGAGTAATCGAACACATGGCTAATGAAATCCCGCACTGATTTTGACCTGCCACGGGATTCCAAACGTGCCCGTTTCTTTCCTATGCGAACGCATTTTCAATGCAGCGTTCAAGACGCTTCCTTGAATCGAGCGTGCCTATAACCGGCAAATTGCGCCTGAACGAAAGTGCCGAGATGAACCACGAGAAAAAATATATCAACATCGCGGAAGCTGCACGTCGAGCCGGCGTTTCTCCATCGACACTTCGGCTTTGGGAGAAGGAGAACCTCATCGTACCGTCTCGTTCGGAAAAAGGCCACCGGCGGTACGACGCTGACCAGGTTACGCAGTTAAATGAAATCGCATCGCATAGAAAAAGCAGACGACTGACCATCCCGGGGATCCGCGAATATCTCGGGAAGTCTTCGCCAGAAGCGGCCACGCCTCGGGACGCGATTGATGCCATTCCGGAAATGAAGGAACTGGAGCAGCTCGAACACGAAAACACCCGGTTGAAACAGAGGGTCGTAGCGCTGGAACGCAAGATTTCGGCGGTTCGCGAAATCCTCGAAGTAGAGGAGTCTTCGCCAGAAGCGACCACGCCTCGCGATGGGAGTGATGCCGTTCCGGAGTGAAGAAGCTGAAGCAGCTCGAAGACGAAAATGCACATTTGAACGGAGGGTCGCAGATCTGACGCTGGACTGCGAGATGTTGCGGTTGTTATTAGTTGAAAGCTCTAAGGCTTGCTCGCTAGCGGGAGGTGGTGAAGGGCATGTGTCGGAAAGACGGTCTAGCAGGCTGCTGAAAAACGCTCTGGCTTTTGGGTTGAACCGGTGATTCCCTGGGGTCGCAACAACGACGAGTTGCTCAACGAAAGCCTGTTTTTCGGCCTCGATCATGCCCGAAGCGCGCCATTGCTGAATGGACGGACGATTACAACCGTTTCCGGCCGCACTCATCGCTCGGATACCAAAACCCCGCGCACTTGCCGGGACCATCGCCGCAACGACTTCGGGCCGATTAAGCACACAACGGTTTCGATCTCTGAGGATGAGGAAAGCGGTGAGATCCGCGAAACCCATCGCCGGTCCAATCTCAAGCCGTTCTTGGACGACCCGGATTGCTGGCTGGTGGCTTCGATCGAGGACTACGACCTCGAAACGGATAAGGCAAAGCCCGGTCCGATCTTCACCGAGCGGGTCATCTCTCCTCCGGCACCACCCGTCATCACCAGTGCTGGCGATGCGCTGGCTGTCGTCCTCAGCAAACGCCGCCGCGTCGATCCCGAGCATACTGCCGAGTTGCTGCATCGCGACCCCGACGCTGTGATCGACGAACTCGGTGACGCCATCTTCCGCGATCTCGCTGATGGCTCCTGGCAGACATCTGACGCCTATTGCTCAGGCCCGGTCCGCACGAAGCTCATGGGTCGCCGAAGCGGCGGCGGCGCTCGATCCAGTATGCGAGCGCGGTGCATTGCACAATAAATGTCTTCCATCTGATCAAAATTCATCATAGCGCACACAGCTGATGCACATCGCGGTCTCCTCCCAGTGCCGCCGCAACAGCTGTTCCCCTCTGGAGGTTTTTAACCTTCACACTTCATGGGCCTTGGTTTTCCGACGGCCCATTTTTTTGTTCCCTCGCAACCAGGTTGCGAACTCTGTAGCAGAGCGCTTATCAGAAGAAGTTGGGAAAGGGGAAAGGGAAGGAAAACCGGTCGCAGATCGGTCCTCCCGCCGCCGCTATCGCTCAACCGCCGCCTCCGCATCCCGGCCACTCGTCCTTAGCAGGGCTGTAAGCCCCGCTTGTCCTTCGCTGCAGGGCTGCTCGACCGCAGTTGCGCCGGACGGGCCGCTTTGCGACGCGCTGCTGCTTGCGGCCATCCAGGCCGTCGGCATCATCCAGCCGCCCGTCATTTTCGCCGAAGCCGGTGGGCTATGTCATCGAAGCCGGTCACCGGCGCACCCGCATGGCGATCGCCGCCGGCATCGAGGAAATCGATGTTATCGTCGTCGAGGCTGCCAACGACAATGGCGCGATGCGTTCGATGATCGAAAACATCGCGCGCGAGCCGCTTAACCCGGTCGATCAATGGCGCGGCATCGAGCGCCTCGTCGCCCTCGGCTGGACAGAGGGGGCGATTGCGATCGCTTTGGCATTGCCGGTGCGGCAAATCCGCAAGCTTCGCCTGCTCGTCAATGTGCTGCCGGCGATGCTCGACCACATGGCCAAGGGCGACATGCCGAACGAACAGCAGCTTCGCACGATTTCCGCGGCGTCGCTCGACGAGCAGAAGGAAGTCTGGAAGGCCCACAAGCCGAAGAAGGGTGACACAGCATCCTGGTGGGCGATCGCCAACGGTCTCACCAAGACACGCATGTTCGCGCGTGATGCGAGTTTCGGCGACGATCTCCGCCGGGCCTACGGCATCGAGTGGGCGAAAGACCTCTTCGGACCGGCTGACGAGGATACCCGCTACACCACCAACGTCGAAGCATTCCTCGGTGCGCAGCCTTCCCAAGAAGGGCGCCATCGTCGAAGTCAGCAATTTCGGACAGCCGCAATTGCCGCCGAAGGCGGAGCGCGTCTACGGCAAGCCCGGCAAGGGCGATTGCACCGCCATGTATCTCGACAGTGACGGCAAGGTGCAGACTGCTCACTTCCGGATGCCGGAGGCCAGACAAGTCAAGGGCAGGGCCGATCCAACCGCGCTCGGCGGCGAGGACAGAAACGAGGGTATCGATGTTGCAGCCAAGACCCGGCCGGACGTGACTCAAAACGGCCTCAAAATGATCGGCGATCAGACGCTCTGCACGAGGCATTGGCACGAGCGCCGATCGAGGACATACCCTCATGGCGCTGCTCGTCCTCGCATTCGCCGGGCAGAACGTCTCGGCCGTTTCCGGCTCCGAAACCTCCAACCATCTCTACGGCTCCAGGCGTTTCGCCCGGCACGCCGTCCGGCTGATCGGTGAAAGCGGCAAGCTGGAGTTCGCCACGGATACGCTTCGTGTCGTGGCCAGGTTGACCCTGATCGACGCCCTGTCGGCGCGCACCAATCGTTCGGACAGCGGCGTCGTTGCCCGCATTGCCTGCGATGCCATCGGCGCCGACACCTATCTTCCGAACATGGGCGCGGAGGAGTTCCTCGCGTGCCTCTCCCGCCCGGCGCTGTAAGCGTCCTGCGGCGGCACGAGTGTCGCCACCCGCCCGCCGTCAGGGACGCCCGGGCTGCCCTTGTCGAGCACTTCAAGGAAGAACGCTTCGTGCATCCGGCAGCCCTCTTCGCACCTGATGACGCCAAGCTGGGCCGAGTGCCTGGTCCAGAATATGGAGCATGGCGGCGAGGACGACGAAGCCCCCACCGACATGGGGGATCGTTCCTCCCGGCTGAAGACCAGTCTACACCGGACCGCGGAGCGGATCGTCGAGCTAGCTGCGCCCTCGCTGAGAGAATGAGCCGATGTAAGGCCTGCGCGATTGAGCCGGCATTGTTGAACCTTGACATGCCATAGAGATACCATTACAAATGCAGCGTGACGGTTTTATTCCGTTAAATGATGAATATCTCGTCAGGACGGATTATATGTATTTTCCGCCGAGACGTGGACATTGGCACTCTCCCAAGAGGAAACTACCGCGATGGCCGCACGTAAACACAGAAACCACTTCAGAAGACGCGATCACCAGCGTCTGTTGTCCAACCGTTGGAACGAGCGGCGCCTTTCGGTATCGGAGCAACTCGAGCTGCTATTTGGCAGGAAGGGCTCATTCCTCGAGCACTAAGCGGCCCATAAAATACTGTGGAGCATAATACATGGCCTCTAATTCAACTAGGTGCTCTCAAGCCTCGTCGATGAAAGTGCAGGACTCGCTGCGCGGCAATCCGCTTTCCAACTTCCAGCTCGATCAGAACCTTGGAGTGATGAGATGAATAAGGTAATCCGCGACCTCGTAGCCAAATTCGGCAAGCTACTTGTGTCAGTCGACCAGGTTGCCGACGACGCCGATCTTTATGCGGCAGGTTTGACGTCCTTTGCATCTGTGCAGTTGATGCTTGGCCTCGAAGAGGCCTTCGACATCGAATTTCCCGACAATCTCCTGAACCGCAAATCCTTCGCGAGCATCTCGGCGATCGCCAGGACCGTCGATCTCATCCGGGACGGCCGGAAGGTCGCCTGATGAATTTCCCCGTCACGATCATGCAGGACGGTCTTGTCACAAGGGTGGCCCGTGTCGCCGAAATTGCGGCGAAACACGCGGATACCGTTGATGCCGAGGCCCGCTTCCCTCGGGAAGCCGTCGATGCGATGAAGGCCGAAAGGCTGCTCGGCATCCAGGTACCCCGACATTTCGGCGGCGAATCCGCCTCGATCACCGAGATCGCCGAATTGTGCTCGATGCTCGGCCAGGCCTGCGCCGCAAGCGCCATGGTCTTCGCCATGCACCACATCAAGCTGTCTAGCCTCGTTGAACACGGCGCCGACAGCGAATGGCATCGCGGTTTCATGCGTCGCATCGGCCGCAGTGGCATCGCCCTTGCCCTCTTCCATCATCAGGGGGCTCGATGTGAAGCAATGGCCGGCCAGCGTCCGGAAAGCGCTGTGGGGCTGAGCAAATCGATGACATGCGCCGGAGGCGATGCTGGGTTTTACCCTGACGCAGGATTTCGAGGGCGACCAGTTCACCTTCTTCAAGGTGCCGCTCGAGGATCTCGAAGCGCTCTACGGCATTCGTGCGACCGAGCTTGCCATCTACGACCGCGTCGAACGCCATGTCGAGGTTCAGATCGCGCGGGCCTGTCTCTGCCTGATCGAAATGGATTCCTTCTACATGCCGGATACGCGCGGTACCGCCTACCGGCAGGAGCACGGCAAGACGACAGTTGCGATCAACCGACTGGACGTTGCGGCCAAGCGCGTCGATTATTTCCACAAGGCCGGTTATTTCCGGCTCGAAGGCGAGGATTTCGACGGGCTGTTCCAGCTGCAGCTGACGGAAAACGATCCGCCGTTCCTGCCCTACACCGAATTTGCACGATTCCCGGAAAGACCGGCTGATGAAACGCATCTGCGTTCGACCGCGCGGCGGCTTTCAGATAGAGTTCGCTCAGCAAACATTTGCAATGGTTTCAACTGCCTTACGATCTGGCCAAATTGCCCATCTCACCCCTCATGGAACCGGCGTTTCGGGCTGGCACCGAACTGGTGCATCTCGAAGACCTCGTCCTCCACGACGCCATCCGCATCCCAACCCACGAACTCACCATCGCACGCGACGTTCTGACAACCCGTCAGCGCGTCGCGTCGGAGGGATCACCTTCCACTGACGCGGGATGACCTCCAGGGTCTCGGTGATGTCTTCGCCCAGCTTCGACAGCTTGCCCGAACCGCAACAAGGGCAGCTCGCCGGGGCCGCGATAACGACACGCTCGCGCGGCAGATGTTCAGGGAATGGTTTGCGTGATGGACGCTTGCGCTCGAAAGCCCTGACCGTCGAGGCTTTGGCCGCAACCTCTGCCGCCAGTTCGTCTTCGCCGGCGTCAGCCTCCAGCTCCTCGAGCTGCAGTTCCATCTGTTCGAGGAGTCGCGCCTTGCGTTCTGACCGGCTGCCGTAAAGCTCGCGGCGAACCTTCTCGATCTCCAGCTTCAACCGCGCGATCAGCGCTTCGGAATGCGACACGAGCGCCTTTGCGCTGGCAGCTTGCGCCTTGGCGGTCGCTGCTTCTGCCTCGGCAGTGATACGCCGCGCACGCTCCTCGGCGAGCAGTGCAAACGCACTGGCAAGGTCGTCCGGAAGCTCATCAGTCGCGTCGCTCATGGCAGGATGGAATCATATTCGAGTCCACCATTCCAGTGCTTTTGCTCATCCTGCCGATGTCGGCCGCCAGGTCTTTTGCGGCATCCGCCAGTCTATGCCTTCGAGCAGATAACCGAGCTGCGCCGGCGTGATCGACTCGTAAATGACGAGGTGGCAACGATAGCCGAAGGTCGCATCGTTGTTTCTCGAAGCGCGCGCTTCGTGGTCCGCGCTGTCGCTGCCGCGTCTGATGCCCACGGTGGCGAGCTAGCCCGAACCAACGGGAAGGCGACCTAGATCTCAAAAATGGGGTCTGGTCATAGAAGTTCTTGTACAGACTCAACTATCTTGCGATCGGTGACGGCTTCGTCCGTAGATTGAGAGTCGCCTTCAAAAACGCTCCACCTCGTCGTGGGGCAAATGCACGTCAGGTAAACCAAGCAGGAGCCGCGCCGAGGATACCATGGAGGCACAACGACGGTTCGACCACCTCACAAAATACTTTGCCGGCGTCGTACTTCGCGCATGTCCTCTCGCCGGCCGACACCACCTGACATGCAGAGGTTGCGCAAGCGAACAAAGCATTTGGGCGCTCGGCTGCGGCGTGCGGTTCCTCCGAAAAGTGTTGATCCGCATCGTCATGCTTGTCGTTTCAGCTAGACTGGCGTCCAAGCCGCTTCACGAATGAAGCAATCCGCACACAGAGAAAATGCTGGCCTAGTTTGACTTGGATCAAGACGCCAGCATGGGCTTCATGACAGTCCTGGCGCAAGTACCAGAAAGCCGGCCGGAAAGCGGCCGTCTGTGCACTGAGGACGATATCATGAATTACACAACGGAAACGATGGTGATCGCGGTCGCGGCGTTTCTGGCGCTGCTAGGGGTCGCAATCGCACATGACCACCTCTTTGCAATCCATATGGGCATACTCTGCTTCTGCCTTGCCGTGGGGGCTGCTCTGCTGGTCAGGAACGTTGATTTTTCGCCGGCAGGCCAACGGCGGAAAGTCGACATATCAGGCTATTTCGACGAGGTGATATGGTATGGCCTGATCGCCACGGTATTCTGGGGCGTGGTCGGCTTCCTGGTTGGCGTGGTCATCGCGCTGCAACTGGCCTTTCCCGACCTCAACATCGCCCCTTATCTCAATTTCGGGAGGCTGCGGCCCGTTCACACATCGGCGGTCATCTTCGCCTTTGGCGGCAATGCGCTGATCATGACGTCTTTCTACGTGGTGCAACGCACCTGTTGCGCACGTCTTTTCGGCGGTAGCCTGGCCTGGTTCGTATTCTGGGGTTACCAGCTTTTCATCGTCATGGCTGCGACCGGATACGTTCTCGGAATCACCCAGGCCCGTGAATATGCCGAACCCGAGTGGTACGTCGACCTCTGGCTGACCATCGTCTGGGTCGCCTATCTCGCGGTGTATCTTGGAACGATCCTCAAGCGCAAAGAGCCGCACATCTACGTGGCAAACTGGTTCTATCTCAGTTTCATCGTCACTATCGCGATGCTGCACGTGGTCAACAACCTGGCGGTTCCCACCTCGTTCCTTGGTTCCAAGAGCTATTCTGTCTTCTCGGGCGTCCAGGACGCGCTGACCCAATGGTGGGGCGATGTCACGTTGTTTGATCAAGGTCGGAACAAGGCGCTTGTGTGAGACGTCAGGCGGTTGCGCCGGTCACGGCTTTCCACTGCGCCCTTGCGCGGATCCGATGGATGTGGATGGCGAGGGCTGAGTTTTTCTGGTGCGGGGGGACGAAGAGATTTCGGAGTGCCGAAAAGATCGA
>NZ_FWER01000046.1 GCF_900169785.1 Rhizobium sullae | reverse complement strand
CCCACACAATGCCGCTCGAAGACATCAACAAGGGCTTCGAGCTCATGCATTCCGGCGAAAGCATCAGGAGTGTTGTGCTATATTGATACGCGCGGCGAACTATAGAGTCGACGTGCGCGGCATGAACGAGCTTTCCGCGCACGAGCTTTACGACCTCCTGAAGATGCGCGTCGACGTTTTCGTCGTCGAGCAGAATTGCCCTTACCCTGAGCTGGATGGCAAGGATGCTGAAGCGCTGCACTTAAGATTGATGGACGGTTCACAGTTGCTGGCATCAGCGCGCATCCTGAAACCACATCGTCCGGAGGATGCGACAAAGATCGGCCGCGTCGTCGTTTCGCCGTCTCATCGGGGCAAACGACTCGGCGAAGCGCTAGTGAAGGAAGCTGTCCTTGCCTGCGAGCGGCTGCTCCCGGCCAATCCGATCGCGCTTTCCGCTCAAGGCCACCTTCGCCGCTTCTATGAGTCCTTCGGATTTGCGGCGACGTCAGAGGAATATCTGGAAGACGGTATTCCTCACATCGACATGATCCGACCTTTGCAGCCAGGAGGAACTGCGTCATGATCTACGTCGATGCCGACGCCTGCCCCGTGAAACCGGAAATCCTGAAGGTTGCCGAACGCCACGGCCTCGAAGTGACCTTCGTTGCCAATTCAGGGCTCCGGCCCTCACGTGAACCGACGATCCACAACGTTATCGTCTCTAGCGCCTTTGATGCCGCCGACAACTGGATCGCCGAACATGCCGGCGCAGGCGACGTCGTGGTAACCGCAGACGTGCCGCTTGCCGTGCGTTGCGTCGCGACGGGCGCCTTGGTCAGCGGTCCTACCGGGCGCGTTTTCGACGATACGAACATCGGCATGGCGAGCGCCATGCGCGATCTCGGCGCGCACCTCCGGGAGACCGGCGAAAGCAAGGGTTACAATGCCGCCTTCAGCCCGAAGGACCGCTCGCGGTTCCTCGAAACCTTCGACCGGCTCTGCCGTCGCGCCAAGGCGGCAACCCCAGGAACGGGAGATCAAAAATGAACATCATTTCCCAGGCGACTGCCTTCGGCGGCATGCAGGGCGTGTTCTCGGATGGATCCGAAGCATGCAAATGCGAGATGACCTTCGCGGTCTTTGTGCCGCCGAAGGCCATCACGGAGCCCTGCCCGGTTCTCTGGTATCTTTCCGGCCTCACCTGCACCCATGCCAATGTCATGGAGAAGGGCGAGTACCGCCGCATGGCGGCCGAACTCGGCCTCATCATCGTCTGCCCGGACACGAGCCCGCGCGGAAACGACGTGCCGGATGAGTTGACAAACTGGCAGATGGGCAAAGGTGCTGGCTTCTATCTCGACGCCACCGAAGAGCCATGGGCCGAGAATTACCAGATGTATACTTATATCACCGAAGAGCTCCCTGCACTGATCGGCAAGCAGTTCCGCGCGGATATGAGCCGCCAGGGCATCTTTGGCCATTCTATGGGCGGTCACGGCGCGCTGACGATCGCGTTGAGGAACCCGGACCGCTTCAAGAGCTGCTCGGCCTTCGCGCCGATCGTCGAGCCGTCGACTGCCGATTGGTCGGCACCGGCGTTTGAAAAATATCTTGGGTCGGATCGCGCGGCCTGGCGCAAGTACGACGCAGTTGCCTTGGTAAGCGACGGTGCACGGTTCCCGGAATTTCTCATCGATCAGGGTGAGGCGGACGGCTTCCTAGAAAACGGTCTGAGGCCGTGGCTTTTCGAAGAGGCGGTCAAGGGCACGGATATCAAGCTCACGCTCCGGCTGCATCAGCGCTACGACCACTCTTACTATTTCATCTCCACCTTCATGGATGGTCACCTGAAGTGGCACGCCGAGCGGCTAGGATGACGACGCAGGAGGCGGTTGGCATGGCAGCCATGCCAATTCCGGCCTTGAAACCGGCCGCCGAACCGCGCATATGAAGGTCAACGCAGACGACTGCGGCGCCCGATCCCCTCGGACGCGAAAGTCGCGGGGACGGCCTCGCTCTTGAAAAAGGAGAGTAAGATGGCCTGGTTCCTGCTGTTCCTTGCAGGTCTTTTCGAATGCGGTTGGGCAATCGGTCTGAAATATACCGATGGCTTCACCCGACCCATGCCGACCGTTCTGACAGTCATTTCCATGGTGATCAGCATCGTGCTGCTCGGTCTGGCGGTCAAATCGCTGCCGATCGGCACCGCCTATGCGGTCTGGACCGGCATTGGCACCGTCGGAACAGTGCTGCTCGGTATCTGGCTGCTCAGCGACCCCGTCACAGCAAGCCGCCTCGGCTGCATCGCGCTTATCGTGGCCGGCATTGCCGGGCTAAAATTCACTGCATGACGATGGATGCCGCGGGACGAACCCGCGGCATTTTTCTCAGGCGTTGCGCTTGTCGACCGAAAATGTGCCGGCACCGGCGAAAACCAGGAACAGGAAGACGAAGCAATATAGGATCGCCGATTCGCCCTGGTTGACGGACGGGTAGAAACCCAGCGGTGCATGCGCCATGAAATAGGCAACCGCCATTTCGCCGCTCAGGATGAGCGCGACCGGACGCGTCAGGAAACCGACCAGAATGGCCAGGCCGCCGACGAATTCAAGAAGTGCCGCCACGAGCATGAGCGGCGGAAGGGGGCCGCCCTCTCCTTGCGGAATCGGGAATTCAAACAGCTTCATCGTGCCGTGCTCGATGAAGAGAAGCGCGGTGATGATCCTAAGAGCAGCCAGCGCATAGGGTTGATAGGCGCTGAGGCGTTCGGAAGCGGACATTAAGACTCTCCTTTGAGATAAGACAGTGGAGCGTTAATGTCCTGAACGATTGGAATGAATACACGGATCGCTGACAACCGATCACTTCCTGTTGATTTCGCTTGTTTTTCACCATTCCTGCGCCTCAGAGTGGAATATTGTCGTGCTTCTTCCAGGGGTTCGAGAGATCCTTGTTGCGCAGCATCTTCAGACCGCGCGCCAGGCGGCGGCGCGTCGAATGCGGCATGATCACCTCATCGATATAGCCGCGCTCGGCCGCGACGAAGGGTGATAGGAAGCGGTCTTCGTACATCTTTGTGTGTGCCGCGATCTTTTCCGGATCGGCGATATCCTTGCGGAAGATGATCTCGACTGCCCCTTTCGCACCCATCACGGCGATCTGCGCCGTCGGCCAAGCATAGTTGAGATCGCCGCGCAGATGCTTGGAGGCCATCACGTCGTAAGCCCCGCCGAACGCCTTGCGGGTGATGACCGTCAGCTTCGGCACGGTCGCCTCTGCATAAGCAAAAAGCAGCTTTGCCCCATGCTTGATAAGCCCGCCATATTCCTGCGCCGTGCCCGGCAGAAAGCCCGGAACATCGACGAAGGTGACGATCGGAATATTGAAGCAATCGCAGAAGCGCACGAAACGCGCAGCCTTGCGTGATGCGTCGCTGTCAAGCACGCCGGCAAGAACCATCGGCTGGTTCGCCACAAAGCCGACCGTCGAGCCTTCGATGCGGCCGAAACCGCAGACGATGTTCTTGGCGAAGCTTGCCTGGATCTCGAAGAAGTCGCCTTCGTCCGCAACCTTGTGGATCAGTTCCTTGATGTCATACGGCTTGTTGGTATTGGCCGGGATCAGTGTGTCCAGCGATTTATCCCCATCCGTCACCGACTGGTAGCATTCGATCTCCGGCACCGGCGAGGTATTGGAAAGCGGCAGGAAATCGATGAGGCGGCGGACCTGCAGCAAGGTATCGACATCGTTGTCATAGGCGCCGTCGGCGATCGAGGAGCGCGTCGTGTGAACAAAGGCGCCGCCGAGTTCCTCGGAGGTCACCGTTTCGTTGGTGACGGTCTTCACCACATCCGGACCCGTGACGAACATGTAAGACGTGTCGCGCACCATGAAGATGAAATCGGTCATCGCAGGCGAATACACGTCGCCGCCGGCACATGGGCCCATGATCACCGAAATCTGCGGAATGACACCGGAGGCGAGCACATTGCGCTGGAAGACCTCGGCATAGCCGCCGAGCGCAGCAACCCCTTCCTGGATGCGTGCGCCGCCGGCATCGTAGATGCCGACGATCGGCGCGCGATTCTTCAGCGCCATATCCTGCACCTTCATGATCTTCTCTGCATGCGCCTCCGAAAGCGAGCCGCCGAACACCGTGAAGTCCTTGGCGAAGACGAAGACAGTCCGACCGTTCACCGTTCCCCAACCCGTGACGACGCCGTCGCCGGCGATACGGGACTTGTCCATGCCGAAATCCGTCGAGCGATGCTCCACGAACATGTCGAACTCCTCAAAGGAACCTTCATCGAGGAAGAGGTCGATCCGTTCCCGCGCCGTCAGCTTGCCGCGCTTGTGCTGCGCTTCGATACGCGTATGGCCGCCGCCCTGCCGGGCGATCTCGCGGCGGCGCTCCAGCTCATCGAGAACTTCCTTCATGAAATCTCCCTTCGCCGCGTGGTCGCGGCATGATTTCTCAGCCGCGGCCGGCGTTGAGCTTGAAGGCCGAACGGATGCGCGCGGCGATATCTTCCGCCAGGATCTGGTCCGCCATGGCCTGTTCGTTGGCAGTGCTGGTCACCACCAACGAACTGACGGCGATGACCGAACCATCGTCGACGGAAGCCGCATCGATATTAATCTTGGCGATATTCCGCTTCTTGTCGAAGCCAGTGGCCTTCTGAAGGGAAGCGATGCGAATCGTCAGCACGACGCGCGGATAGACCTCGGTGCGAACCGTTGCATTGATGGCGGCATTGATCCGGTCGCCGATTCCCGAAAGCAGCTCGGGCGGCGTATTTGGGCCGCCGAGAACCACGGCACTGCGGACATCGTAGGTGGGAGCGGCGGGCTCATCGGAGGTCAGGCCCATGCAGGATGTCAGCAGGGTGGAGACCAGCGCCAGCTGACAAAAAAGCGACCTAAACCAATTCATACTGAAATCCGCACCTCTCCCGCTCGGAGTCGCAGAGTTCGTCATAATGGCTGTCAAAGCAATATGTTTCAGGCCTTTAGCGCCAAAAAAACCTCCGCCGCGGCCTTGAACTCCTCAAAGCGTTTGGCACGGCGCAGTTCAGCCTCCTCGTCGCTGCCCCAATGCTCGATCGTCCAGTCCTCGTCGAGATGAGCAAGCGACCAAACCTCGTCCATGGTTAGATGACGTTCGGCGAACGCAAGCGCCAGAAGGGCCGACCCGGTTAGCGTCGTTATGGTGTGAAGAGAGGCAAGTGCCAGCGCACTGTCGTGTCTCCGCAAAGTGACGCCGAAGGCTGCGACCGCTTCGCGCGGCTGCTCATGATGCATCACGCCTTCGATCAGGATGAAGCGCGCGCCGAGATCATTCGCCACCCAATCGAGAACCGGATCCCACCGCGCGGTCTGGCGCTGCACCAAGAGTTCTGGTCCCTCGGCGCGATAGCAAAGAAGATCGCTCGAGGAAAACCGCAGGATGTCTTCGAAGACGGCCTGCGTGTCGGTCGCGACGCCATCGAGCGCGGTATTGACGAGACGCGTCACGGGCATGGTTGCCGGGTCGATGATTTCCGCCTGTGCATCCCACTCGGCGGCAACGAGGTCAGCCACAGCCCGTCCCGGCACTGCCAGAACCTGTTTGGCGGGCGTGCGCACGACCTTGCCATCGAGCTCGATCGCGAAGCCTTCGTCCCGCTCGGCCACCGACACATTCTTGTAAAAGCGCTTCGGCAGGGGCTTCTTCATCTGAATCTGCGCGCGGCGGATCGGGTCGGGATGGCTCAGACCTTCTGAATGGTCGTTTAGCAGGTCGCGCATGGCGTCACCTCAAAAATGATCAAGCACGTCGTTCGGATGGTGGGCGATGGTATCGGCGCCGGCCGCGATCAGGTCGTCAACGCTGGCATAACCCCAGGATACACCAATTGCCCTTGCACCTGCAGCCTTTGCCATCTGCATATCGTAGATCGCATCGCCGATGACAATGGCATCAGCAGCATTCATGCCCGCTTCGTCGCAGCATTCCGTCACCATCGCCGGATGCGGTTTGGACGGGCAATCGTCAGCCGTGCGCGAGACTATGAAATGCGGCGTGAACCCGTGTGTCTCAAGGACATTGACGAGCCCGCGGCGCGACTTTCCGGTAACGGCGCCGATCAGGATGTCATCCCGTGCGACCAATGTGTCGATCATTGGCTTTATGCCGGCGAAAAGCGGCACATCCATGCCTGCCTCTTGCCTGACATCCATGTAGATCGACTTGTAGTGCGCCGTCATCGCGATCGCCTCGTCATCGACATGCGGTTTGCCCTGCATGCGGGCAATCGCGATATCGAGCGTCAGGCCGATGATCGATTTGGTGCTGGAAACATCCGGCCGCCGATGACCGAATTGAACGAAAGTTCTAGCCATCACCTCATGGATCAGGGCGGCACTATCGACCAACGTACCGTCGCAATCGAAGAGAATAAGCTTCATTCGTCATCCCTCTCCGCGCCGGCAAGATCAAGGCCGAGAAGGTTCCACGTCTGCACCATATGCGGTGGCAGCGGAGCAGTGATGCGCAGACGTCCCCCGGAGGGGTGCGGAATATCGATATGACGGGCATGCAGGTGCAGCCGCTTCTGGATACCGCCGGGAAAATCCCAGTTGGGATCGTCGATGAAGTACTTCGGATCGCCGATGATTGGATGACCGATATGCAGCGCATGAACGCGCAGCTGATGGGTCCGGCCGGTGTATGGCTCCATCTCGAGCCAGGCTAGGTTCTGCGCAGCAGTCTCAATCACACGGTAGAAGGATACGGCGTGATCCGCACCCTCCTCGCCATGCTTGGCAATGCGCATGCGGTCGCCGTCGGCGGTCGCTTCCTTGACGAGCCAGGTGGAGATTTTGTCTTCGTGCTTGCGCGGCACGCCCCTCACCAGCGACCAATATGTCTTCTTGGTGTCGCGCTCGCGAAAGGCAGCCGTCAACTTCTGCGCCGCACCACGGGTGCGGGCGATAACGAGCACGCCCGACGTATCGCGGTCCAGCCGGTGCACGAGCCGCGGCTTCTCGCCCTTGGGGCTTGTCCAGGCATCCAGCATCTGGTCGATATGCCGGGTCAGGCCGGAACCGCCCTGCACGGCAAGTCCGGCAGGCTTGTTGAGCACGATCACCTTGTCGTCCTCGTGCAGCACCATTCGCTGAAGAAGTTCGTAGTCGCTGGAATGCTTCAAGTCCTTCCCGGCGATCGGACCGCTCTTGACCTTCGCATCGACGTCGAGCGGCGGTACGCGAACCGTTTGGCCCGGCTGCACGCGCGCATCGGTCTTCACGCGTCCACCGTCGACACGGACCTGGCCCGAGCGCAACAGCTTCTGCAGAGGACCGAAGCCGAGGCCCGGATAGTGGACCTTGAACCACCGATCGAGCCGCATGCCCGCCTCATCGGCTTCCACCTTGATATGTTCTATTCCGGCCATTCTTGTTCTTTCGGAAAATCGTGAGCGCGCCACGCGCGGCTGTTGCCGGTGGCTTTAGAGCATTTTTCTCTGCGCGGAAACTGCCTTTCAGATCAAAGCGCGCACGACGGCGAGGCCGACCATGACAGAGGCCATCGAAAGCCCGACGCTTGCGGCGACATAAAGCCCGCCGGCCACTGTCTCGCCCCGCTCGAAGAGCGAGATCGCATCCAGTGAAAAAGCGGAAAAGGTCGTAAAGCCGCCGAGGAAACCGGTGATGAGCAGAAGGCGCATCTCCACGGAGGCGTTGAACCGGCGTGCGATCATTTCGGCAAAAACGCCAATGGCGAAACAGCCAACGACATTGACGATCAGCGTGCCCCAAGGGAAGCTCGGCCCCATGAGCCGCAGCGACCATTGGCCTACGTAATATCTCAGAAGCGAACCAATAGCGCCACCGGCGCCGACAAGAAGAGCTTGGATCATAGTTTGGCCTACCTGACGAATTCCAATCGGATGGCTAAAAATCTTACCATTCAGTAAAACACGAATGATTTCCTTAGCCGGTTACAAACCGGCGGCCTGTACCAAGCGTCTTATGACACAGGTCGTTACCATATCCGCGAGCACGGCCGCCACCGCTTTCGAAACGCTGAGGATTGCTCCCCGCGTCCCGGCGAGCATGGTGGCAAAGGATGCGCGCCGGATCGCCGATCGTCAGCTAAAGGGTCGAAGCGGCCAGGAGCTGAACGAAACGGCAAGCATCATCCAGTCTACCGAAGTGGCGCTCGACTTGATGACCAAAGGCAACAAGCAGCCGCAGGCAGGATTGCAGCAGGCATTGAAATCCTACGAGGATTTTTGAACTTCCCGCCTCTGGAAAGTAAAAGGCCCGCGACGACCGCCGCGAGCCTATTGCCAAATTATTTGCCTTGTGCCGAGAGGACCTTCAAGGTCACATTGATCTTGCCCGCCTTCTCAAAGGTTAGCGTCGCCGGCACGCTCTCACCCTGCTTGAAAGGCGCTTTCACTTTCTGGAACATCAGATGTAGGCCGCCAGGCGCTAGCTTCACCGTCCCGCCTGCCGGCACGGCAATCCCATCCTTCAGCTCTCGCATCTTCATCACGTTGTCCTGCATCCCCATTTCATGCATCTGAACTTCGCCCGCAGCCGGCGAGGAAACGGCGACGAGCTTGTCGTCGGTCTTGCCGTTATTCTTGATGGTAAGAAAACCGCCACCGACCGGCTGGCCAGGCAGCATTGCTTTCGCAAAGGCGCCAGAGACTTCGAGATCGCCGAGCGTTGCGGTTTCAGCTGCTGCGGCATTCATGTCCATCCCGGCCATGTCGCCATGGTCGTGACCGTTGCCGCCGCCGGCAACGACCGTCAGCACCGGCGCCGGGCTCTTGAGCTTATGGTGATCGCCGCCGCCGGTTGCGACCTGGTCCCATGCCTCGACTGCATCGCCGCAAAGCTGCTTCACGGGAAAGGCCAGCGACGTTCCTGCTTCCACGCCCGAGACCTTACCCTGGATCACGAAGGTGTCGTAGAAGTCGTCGGAGAGATTGCCGCCTTTCCAGCGGATCTCGATCGCGCCGGATTTCACATTGGAGCCGTGATTGTCGTAGGTCTTCTGATAGTCGCCCTTGATCACCTCCAACTCCCAGCCGGCCTTCGGCTGCGGCTTGGCAAAGACGAAGCCCTCCGGCAGCCTCACCTGCACTTCGTTGGTCGGCTTGCCGTCGCAGCCGTGCGGTAGCTGCAGTGTTGCGAGGATCGTCTTTTCCTGTGGGGCTTCGGGATCAAGAAAGGTGACATGCGCCTGCGTTGCCGTGAATGCGGCTGCGGAAACCAGAGCTGCAGCGCTGAGTGTCTTGATGGTCTTCATCGGGTATCTCCTCGTCGGTTGCGCTCGCAATGGCTGGCGGCACCGGCATCATAGTGTCGTTTTCGGTGTGGCTGGAGATCAAGCCAAAACCGGAGGCGCCCTGGATTTCGGACGTTCGACGGCTTGCACCCCGATGGGGGTGTCCGCATGAACCGGCGGGTTGTGCAGCGTGGCGAATTCAAGATGCAGCCAGGAGCCGGCATCCGGCACCGGCAGGATAACGGAGGCGGAGAGCCGGCAGACTTCGCAACCCGGCTTCTGCGGGACCGTCCTGTCGCCGCTGTCCGTAACGTTCACGCAAAGCGAGGCGTAGGTGCCATCCGGCAGGACGTATGCGGCGCTGTTATAGTCCGCGTCAGCCGCGGCCGCCTGCGGCGCCTGATGCGCAAGGCCAAGCATAAGCAAGCTCAGCGCGCAGAGAATGCGCGTCAGCATGCCAGCGTTTCGGCCTGTCTTCATCATCTGGATCCTCTTTAGCGGATTTCGCGATTAAGCACTTTATCCGGGAAAAGCAAAAGCTCATTTGACGCAGATCACACTTTGCCGAAGGACGGCGCGACAAAAATTTGTTCGGCGGCGACATTCCCCCTTGCCAAGTGCCTGCTCCGCCGGATAATTGCCGCAACCTTGTTGGGAGAATCCGGTCTGCGGACGACCGGTGCCGAAGGAGCAACCGCCCCGGAAACTCTCAGGCCAAAGGACCAGCAAGGGGCAGACGGAACTCTGGAGAGAAGCGTTCTCGAAACGCTCGCCGAAGGGATAACAATCTCAGGCAAACGGACAGAGGGGGCTCGGAAGGAAGGCGTAGCTGCGCCTTCAGATTGAGCCCGCGCATGGGATTCCACGCGCAAACCCCGGAGGCGTCGTTGGACGATACTGCTGCCCTCAAGAAAACTCCGCTACACGCGCTGCATCTTTTGCTCGGCGCTCGCTTGGTGCCCTTCGCAGGCTACGATATGCCCGTGCAATATCCGGCCGGCGTCCTGAAGGAACACCTGCAGACGCGCGCCGCCGCCGGCCTGTTCGACGTTTCCCATATGGGCCAGGTCATCGTGAAGGCGAAGTCGGGCAAGTATGAGGATGCGGCCCTTGCGCTCGAAAGCCTCGTCCCGGTCGATATCCTCGGTCTCGCCGAAGGACGCCAGCGCTACGGCTTCTTTACCGATGAGAACGGCGGCATCCTCGATGACCTGATGATCGCCCATCTCGACGACCATCTCTTCGTCGTCGTCAACGCCGCCTGCAAGGAAGCCGATGTCGCGCATATGCAGAAGCATATCGGTGACCGCTGTGACATCACCCTGCTCGACCGCGCGCTGGTCGCGCTGCAAGGTCCTCGCGCCGTCGACGTGCTGGCCGAACTCTGGGCCGACGTCGCGGCGATGAAATTCATGGACGTGCGTCACTGCCGCTTGCACGACGTTTCCTGTCTCGTCTCCCGCTCGGGTTATAGCGGCGAGGACGGTTACGAAATCTCCATTCCGGCCGACAAGGCGGAGGACGTCGCCAAGCGGTTGCTCGAACATCCCGATGCGCAACCGATCGGCCTCGGCGCCCGCGATTCGCTTCGCCTGGAGGCGGGCCTCTGCCTCTACGGCAACGACATCGACACCACCACGACGCCGGTCGAGGCGGCGCTCGAATGGGCCATGCAGAAGACTCGCAGGACGGGCGGAGCGCGCGCCGGAGGCTTCCCCGGCGCTGAACGCATCCTCCGCGAGCTCGACAACGGCGCCACGCGCCGCCGCGTCGGCCTGAAGCCGGAAGGCAAGGCGCCGGTGCGCGGCCATTCCAAGCTCTATGCTGATGCCGAAGGCAGGACCGAGATCGGCGAGGTTACGTCGGGCGGCTTCGGCCCGAGCGTCGATGGCCCGGTTGCCATCGGCTACGTGCCTGTCTCCCATGCTTCCGTTGGAACCCAAATCTACGCTGAGGTGCGCGGCAAGTACCTGCCTGTGACAGTCAGCGCCCTGCCCTTCATCACGCCGACCTACAAACGCTAAGACTTTTCCAGAGAGGAACAAACCATGCTGAAATTTACCGAAGAACATGAGTGGCTGAAGATCGAAGGCGGCGTGGCGACGGTCGGCATCACGAATTACGCCGTCGAGCAGCTCGGCGACCTCGTTTTCGTCGAGTTGCCGGAAGTGGGCGCGAGCTTTTCCAAGAATGACGATGCCGCCACCGTCGAGTCCGTGAAGGCTGCCTCGGAAGTCTATTGTCCGCTCGATGGCGAGATCACCGAAGTCAACGCAGCAATCACCGCCGACCCGTCGCTGGTCAATTCGGACCCGCTGGGCGCCGGCTGGTTCTTCAAGTTGAAGCTCAAGAACCCGGCCGATGCCGATGGCCTGCTTGACGAAGCGGCCTACAAGGAGCTCACCGCGTAATGACGACGCCGACAGAATTCCAGTTTACCGACTACCAGCCCTACGACTTCGCCAACCGCCGCCATATCGGCCCCTCGCCGGCCGAGATGGAGGAGATGCTGAAGGTCGTCGGCTACAACAGCCTCGACAGCCTGATCGACGCAACCGTACCGCCCGCGATCCGCCAGAAGGCGCCGCTCGTCTGGGGTGCGCCGATGACAGAGCGCGAGGCGCTCGACAAACTCCGCGAAACAGCCAACAAGAACAAGGTGCTCGTTTCGCTGATCGGCCAGGGCTACTACGGCACGATCACGCCGCCGGTCATCCAGCGCACCATCCTGGAGAATCCCGCCTGGTACACCGCCTACACGCCCTACCAGCCGGAAATCAGCCAGGGCCGCCTGGAAGCGCTGCTGAACTACCAGACGATGATCTGCGACCTGACCGGCCTCGACGTCGCCAACGCTTCGCTTCTCGACGAAGCGACCGCTGCCGCCGAAGGCATGGCCATGGCCGAGCGCGTCTCGAAGTCGAAGGCCAAGGCCTTCTTCGTCGACGCCGCCTGCCACCCGCAAACGATCGCGCTCATCCAGACCCGCGCCGAGCCGCTCGGCTGGACCGTCATCGTCGGCGATCCCTTAAAGGATCTCGATCCAGTGGACGTCTTCGGCGCGATCTTCCAGTATCCCGGCACGCACGGCCATGTGCATGATTTCACCGGCCTGATCTCCCGCCTGCATCAGACTGGCGCGATTGCCATCGTCGCCGCCGATATCCTCGCGCTGACGCTTCTGAAGTCGCCGGGCGAAATGGGTGCGGACATCGCGATCGGCTCTTCGCAACGCTTCGGTGTCCCGGTCGGCTACGGCGGCCCGCATGCGGCCTATATGTCGGTCAAGGATGCGCACAAGCGCTCGATGCCCGGCCGCCTCGTCGGCGTGTCCGTCGATTCCCGCGGCAACCGCGCCTACCGCCTGTCACTGCAGACGCGCGAACAGCATATCCGCCGCGAAAAAGCGACGTCGAACATCTGCACCGCGCAGGTGCTGCTCGCCGTCATGGCGTCGATGTATGCGGTCTTCCACGGTCCGAAGGGCATCAAGGCGATCGCCCAGCAGGTTCACCAGAAGGCCGTGCTGATGGCCAAGGGCCTTGAAAAGCTTGGTTACAAGATAGAGCCGGAAACCTTCTTCGACACGGTCACCGTCGATGTCGGCCACATGCAGGGCCTCATCCTGGGCGCCGCTGTCGCCGAAGGCGTCAACCTGCGCAAGGTCGGCACGACGAAGATCGGCATTAGCCTCGACGAGCGCACCCGTCCGGCGACGCTTGAAGCCGTCTGGCGCGCCTTCGGCGGCAACTTCGCCGTTGGTGACTTCGAGCCCGGTTATCGCCTGCCGAAGGATCTGCTGCGCACCAGCGATTATTTGACGCATCCGATCTTCCACATGAACCGCGCGGAAAGCGAAATGACCCGCTACATCCGCCGGCTCTCGGATCGTGATCTTGCGCTCGACCGCGCGATGATCCCGCTCGGCTCCTGCACCATGAAGCTGAACGCCACGGCGGAAATGCTGCCGATCACCTGGCCTGAATTTTCGGACATCCATCCTTACGTGCCGGCCGATCAGGCGCTCGGCTACCGCGAAATGATTGACGACCTGACGGAAAAACTTTGTGCGGTCACCGGTTACGACGCCTTTTCCATGCAGCCGAATTCCGGCGCACAGGGCGAATATGCCGGCTTGCTTACGATCCGCAACTACCACATCGCCAACGGCAACGGCCATCGCGACGTCTGCCTGATCCCGACCTCGGCGCACGGCACGAACCCCGCCTCGGCGCAGATGGCTGGCATGAAGGTAGTCGTCGTCAAGGTTCGCGGAAACGGCGACATCGACATGGACGACTTCCGCGCCAAAGCGGAAGAGCATTCGGCAAACCTCTCCTGCTGCATGATCACCTACCCGTCGACGCATGGCGTGTTCGAGGAGACGGTAAAAGAGATCTGCGATCTCGTGCACAAGCACCTCGGCCAAGTCTATCTCGACGGCGCCAACATGAACGCAATGGTCGGCCTATCCCGCCCCGGCGACATTGGCTCCGACGTGTCGCACCTTAACCTGCACAAGACCTTCTGCATCCCTCATGGCGGCGGCGGTCCGGGCATGGGCCCAATCGGCGTCAAGTCGCATCTGGCGCCTCACCTGCCCGGCCATCCGGAAACCGACGGCCGCTCCGGCGCGGTTTCCGCTGCGGCCTTTGGGTCGGCCTCAATCCTGCCGATCTCGTGGAGCTACTGCCTGATGATGGGGGGCGAAGGCCTGACGCAGGCAACCAAGGTCGCGATACTCAATGCCAACTATATCGCCGCCCGCCTGAAGGACGCCTACGGCGTGCTCTACAAGTCCGAGAGCGGCCGCGTCGCGCATGAATGCATCATCGACACGCGTCCGCTGGCCGATAGCGCCGGCGTCACCGTCGATGACGTTGCCAAGCGCCTGATCGATTGCGGCTTCCATGCACCGACCATGAGCTGGCCGGTCGCCGGCACGCTGATGATAGAACCGACCGAGTCCGAAACCAAGGCCGAACTCGACCGCTTCTGCGAGGCGATGCTGGCCATCCGCGAGGAGGCCCGCGCCATCGAGGAAGGTCGCATGGACAAGCTCAACAATCCGCTGAAGAACGCCCCGCACACGGTGGAAGACCTCGTCGGCGAATGGGACCGCCCCTACTCTCGCGAACAGGCCTGCTTCCCCCCGGGCGCCTTCCGCGTTGACAAATACTGGTCCCCGGTCAACCGCGTCGACAATGTGTATGGGGACAGGAACCTGATCTGCACCTGCCCGCCGGTGGAGAGCTATGCGGAGGCGGCGGAATAACACGCCCTCACGGCCCCTCCCCCTCGTGGGGAGGGTTTTCCGCCTCACTCTCCCAACCCGACGATGAAAAAAGGTCACGCCCGATGCCGAAAGACCAGAGCGAAGCCAGAATGCAAGCGCCCTGGTCGAAACCGGTGCTGCTCGCCCTCGAAGAACCAGGTCAATACATGACCATATCGACCACGCAGGCCGCCTCCTGGGCGCTGATCGAGGACTGGCCAATCGAAGACGGCCCCGCCCTCGATCGTGCTCTGCTGATCTGCGCCGACGTCATAAAGGGCAAGCGCACCAACGAAGAGGCGCGGAAGGCCTTCATCGATGCCGCGATCGAGGCTGGCATCGACATTCAAGGCTGATCGACGCTACCAGATTTTGCCTACCGCGGCGGGCCTCCCAAGCGACGCTTTGCGAACGACCTCAGGCCATCGGGCCGCCCAGCCGCCCTATGGCGAAAGGATGGATCTGATCGCCGGGCTCCCTCGGGAGGATTCCGATCCGTTGAACAAGCAGGGCATCGATAGCCGCAGCCGTCTAGATTTCGATATCTGTAGCCAAGATCGGACCACGGCTGACCATCCGAGGTTTCGTCTTTTAATTTCAGCCCCTTTTATTGTTCCATTGCGCTACGGTTCTGTCCAAACGTGCAGCCTCAGCAGAAAGTTTGAATGAGCGACATCGTCGAATAAAGCGTTGTCAATCGAACCATATCGCAGGCTCGATCGCTTGCTGCCCATGATAGGCGACCGCCGCCTGCCCTCGCCGCTGGACGCTATTCAACCCGATCACTGGCTTTGCGAATATACAGCCGATCCGACGAACCTTCTCCATGTCCTCGGCCGGTTGGTCCGGCTGGAGCCTCGCCAGGCCGATCTGCCGCCTGAAGAGGCCTCCCAGTATCGAACGGCGTTCCAGGCTCAGATCGCGCGCTTGAACTGAGGCGACCACCGTTTTTCAGCTTCCGTGCCATTTCCGGACGCCCTGCTCGCCTTGCTGCACTTACTGTTAACGAAACGCGTTCAGTTTTCCCTAAAATCTCTTCTGTATAGCGGCTTCTATGGAGACGTGAGGAAACGGCTGATGAATGTATCGAGCGTCATGAACACCGCTCTTTCGGGCATGCGCACCCAGACCAGCAAGGTCGGCGCGATTGCCAGCAACGTGGCGAACATCAGCACGCCCGGCGATAGCCGCGTCGATCCCGATACGCTGACTGCCAATGAAGGCCAAAGTGTCGATCCGCTCATGGAACTGACGAGCCTGATCCAGGCCGAGCAAAGCTTCAAGGCGAACGCCGTCGTTTTCGAGGCCGGCGCCGACATGTGGGAATTGCTGATGAGCATCAAGCGCGACTGACTTACCCGCGCAACTCTCTATGCAAGCAGCAGCCGCGCTGCAAAGCCGAGAACGACGGTCCCGAAGGCGATGATCAGCCCGCCGGAAATGCGGCGGATCAGCAGCGTGAGATCGCTTGAAATCCTGTCGCTGGCGAGATTGACCGCCGCGCTCAACGCCGTCCACCAGGCCATTGCACCGAAAAACACGCCGATGACGATCGCCGCGACTTCCGTCACCGTATTGCCGTCGACCAGACCAAGCCCCGCAAAGAGGCCTCCGAACGAAAGAAGCGCGCCGGGGTTCGAAATCGCCAGCAGGAAGGTCGAGGCGATCTTGCCGAAGAGATCGCGGGCGCCGACCTCCACGGCACCGGCAGGCGGGGTCACAAGATCGCGGATGCCGAGAAAGATGAGAAGCGCACCGCCGGCTGCCGCAATCGGCAGTGAATAATCGTCGACGGTGTGCGAGACCATTGCGAGACCGGCGGCCGCCACCAGTGCGTAGCACGCATCGCCAAGCGCTGCCCCAATACCGATGGCTGCACCCGATCGGAAACCACGATGAAGGCTGCGGTTGATGCAGAGCGTCGCGATCGGCCCCGGCGGCGCGGTGACGATGAGGCCAAGAAGAGCGCCTTTGGCAAAGAGTAGAAGCAGCGTTTCGATGATCATACGGTAGAAACTGTTTCGCTGCCTGAAAGGGACAAATCAAAATAACAAAGCCGCCATCGCTGGCGGCTTCGATTGCGGCCTTGAAGAATTCAGTGCGCGGCAGGCACTACCGCGTCGCCGCGCGCGGCAAGCGCTGCGAGATCGGCGGGCTTCAGTTCCACGGATTCTCCGCAGCCGCAGGCCGATGTCTGGTTCGGGTTGGTGAAGGTGAAGCCCGAGCGCAGCGTCGTCGTCTCGAAGTCCAGTTCCGTGCCGAGCAGATAGAGGACAGCAGATGGCTCGACCCAGACCTTGGCGCCGTCGCGTTCGATCAGGTCGTCCTTGGCATTGGGTTCGGTCACCAGGTCGATGGTATATTCCATCCCGGCGCAACCGCCCTTCTTGATGCCGACGCGGATGCCCTTGGCCTCCGGTCCGGAATTTTCGACGATCGCCTTCACCCGCGCCGCGGCGGTGCCGGTCATGCTCATCACTGCAAAGCCCATCGGCTCATTCTCCTTCCACAACCCGGGTTAAGTTCGGGTGCTTCGAGTCTTAATGTAAAGCGCGCAGCTTAAGGCTTCAATACCAGCCTGCCGACTGCAGCTTTTCGGGATCATGCTAGTACCAGCCAACGGCAACCTGCGCCTCTTCCGACATGCGATCCGGAGTCCACGGCGGATCGAAGGTCATCGCGACCTCGACGCCGGATACGCCTTCAACCGCGCCGACGGCATTCTCTACCCAGCCCGGCATTTCGCCAGCAACCGGGCAGCCCGGGGCCGTCAGCGTCATGACGATCTTCACCATGCGGTCGTCCTCGATGTCGATCTTGTAGATCAGCCCGAGTTCGAAAATGTCGGCGGGAATTTCCGGATCGTAGACGGTTTTCAGCGCGCCGATGACGTCGTCGCTAAGGCGCGCCAACTCATCGGTAGGAATGCTCGAATGCACGATACCCTCGCGCACGTCGGTCTTCTGTTCGCTTTCGTCCAGGCTCATACGGACACTCCTCAAGCAAAGAACTTGCGCGCATATTCCAGCGCGTCGGCCAAGGCATCAACCTCGGCACGTGTGTTGTACATGCCGAAGGATGCACGGCATGTGGCGGTGACGCCGAAGCGTTTCAAGAGCGGCATGGCGCAATGGGTGCCTGCGCGGACCGCAACGCCCTGCCGGTCGATCACCATCGAGACATCATGAGGATGCAGGCCGGCGAGTTCGAAGGCGAAGATGCTGCCCTTGCCCGGCGCCGTTCCGAAGATGCGCAGCGAATTGATCGACCGCAGCCGCTCGGCGGCATAGGCCGTCAGATCGGCTTCATGGCGTGAAATCGCCTCGCGTCCGACCTTGTCCATGTAATCCAGCGCATAACCAAGGCCGATCGCCTGAACGATTGGCGGCGTGCCGGCTTCGAAGCGATGCGGCGGATCGTTGTAGGTCACGGCATCTTCCGTCACCTCGAAAATCATCTCGCCGCCGCCCTGGAACGGCCGCATCTCGCGAAGCCGCTCCTTTTTGCCGTAGAGCACGCCGATTCCCGAGGGACCGTAGAGCTTGTGGCCGGTCATCACGTACCAGTCGCAGTCGATATCCTGGACATCGACCGGCAGATGCACGGCACCCTGCGAGCCGTCGATCAAGACCGGAATGCCGCGCTCATGGGCGATGCGGCAGACTTCCTTGACCGGAACGATGGTGCCCAACGCGTTCGACATATGCGTGATCGCAACGAGCTTAGTGCGTTCTGTCAGGCTTTTCTCGAAGTCCTCGATATGGAAGGCACCTTCGTCGTCCACCGGCACCCAGACCAGCTTGGCGCCCTGCCGCTCGCGGATGAAATGCCAGGGCACGATATTGGAGTGGTGCTCCATGATCGAGACGACGATCTCGTCGCCCTCGCCGATCTTCGGCATGCCCCAGCCGTGCGCGACCGTGTTGATCGCCTCCGTCGAGGATTTCGTGAAGACGATGTCGTCGACGGACGGCGCGTTCAGGAAGCGCCGAACCTTTTCGCGCGCGCCCTCATAGGCTTCGGTTGCCGCATTGGACAGGAAATGCAGGCCGCGGTGCACGTTCGCATATTCGGTCGAATAGGTCCGCGAGATGGCATCGATAACCATTTGCGGCTTCTGGGCGGAGGCGCCGTTGTCGAGATAGACCAGCGGCTTGCCATAGACCTCCCGTGCAAGGATCGGAAAATCCTTGCGGATGGCTTTGACGTCGTAGGTGGCTGCCGGTGCTAACTTGTCCATGGCGGTATCCGATCAGGCGTGCTTTTCGAGCCAGGCCGAGATGACGCCTTCCAGCGCCTCGACCAGGGCTTCGTCTTCCAATTCCTCGACGATCTCGGCGACGAAGGCCTTGACGAGCATCGCCCGCGCCTTGTTCTCCGGAACGCCGCGCGCCATCATGTAGAAGAGATGATTGTCATCGATATCCGCAACGGTCGCGCCGTGGCCGCACTGGACGTCGTCGGCAAAGATCTCGAGCTCCGGCTTCGTCGAGAAGTCGGCATCGTCCGACATTAGCAGCGTGTTGCACGACATTTTCGCGTCGGTCTTCTGCGCATCGGGCGCAACCCGGATCATGCCCTGGAAGACGCCCTTGGCGCGGTCGAAGACGACGTTGCGGATGATCTCCGTCGAACCGGTGTGTGGAACGTTGTGGCCGAGCACCATCGTCACGTCGGTATGCGTATCGCCGCCGAGCAGGTTGATGCCCCGGAGCGTCAGGTCCGCACCCTCGCCTGTCACCTTGATGTGCAACTCCTGTCGCACCAGCTTGCCGCCCGCGTTGATGACGAACAGCTTCAGCTTGGCATTGGCGCCAAGATCGATGCGGATCTGGCCAAGATGCGTATCCTCGCCACCTTGCTGTTGCAGGATGATCCAGGTGAGTTCCGTGCCTTCGCCGATCGTGATGTCACTGACATGGGACACGAGTGCCTCATCGCCGGTCACCGACAGGTGACGTTCGATCACGATCGCCTTGACGTTTGCGCCAAACGATACGGGCAGGCGCGTATGGATCTGGCCGCCGGCATGGACGAGATCGATCTCCAGCGGCCTTTCCAATTCGGTACCCGCCGGAACATAAACGACATAGCCGTCGCGCACGAAGCTGCCGTTGATGCGGCCGACGGCATCATCCGCACCAAGCGCGCCGAGCCCCGCCACGGCCGAGCCGTCGATCAGGTGCTGCGCGTAACTGGAGATCTCAAGCTCGCCCGCAGTCGCACTTGGGTCGACATGGCCCTGCATGATCGAGAGAACCGAAGAACCTTCGATCAGCGGCTCGATCTCTTTCGATGCGGCGTCCCCGGCAACGGCCGGAACGGCGCGAAGCAGGTTCTTGAGGTCGGTATAATGCCAGGCCTCGATCCGCCGTGTCGGCAGGCCGCCCTTCTTCAGGTCGTCCAACAGCCGGTCGCGGGTCGCCGTCACCGCGCCGTCACCGGGCAGTTCGCCGAATTGATTGTTGAAAGCCTCGATGAGCGCCGCTTCCGCGGCAGTCAGGCGGCTCGTCGTCTGCATGTTCATGAGACTCGTCCTTTCCGCCTGAATCAGGCTGCCGCTCCGATGATGTCGGCGTAGCCGTTAGCTTCCAGCTCGTGCGCCAGCGTCTTGTCGCCGGATTTGATCACCTGGCCCTTGTAGAGGACGTGAACGGTGTCCGGAATGATGTAATCAAGCAGGCGCTGGTAGTGGGTGATGACGACTACAGCGCGGTCGGGCGAACGCAGCGCGTTGACGCCATCGGCAACGATCTTCAGCGCGTCGATATCGAGGCCGGAATCGGTTTCGTCGAGCACGCAAAGCTGCGGCTGGAGCAGCGCCATCTGCAGGATCTCGGCGCGCTTCTTCTCACCGCCGGAAAAGCCGACGTTCAGCGGCCGCTTCAACATCTCGGTATTGATCTGCAGCTTGCCGGCTGCGTCCTTGACGAGACGCATGAAATCCGGCGTCTTCAGCTCTTCTTCGCCGCGCGCCTTGCGCTGCTCGTTCATCGCCACCTTCAGGAACTGCATGGTCGCGACGCCCGGGATTTCGACCGGATACTGGAAAGCCAGAAAAATACCTTTGGCGGCGCGCTCGGCGGCGTCGAGCTCGAGAATGCTCTCGCCGTTGTAAAGGATGTCGCCTTCGGTCACTTCATAGTCTTCGCGACCCGCAAGAATGTAGGAGAGCGTCGACTTGCCGGAGCCGTTCGGGCCCATGATGGCAGCGACTTCGCCGGCCTTCACTGTAAGGTCCAGGCCGCGGATGATCTCGGTGCCGTCTTCGGCGATGCGGGCGTGCAGGTTTCTGATTTCAAGCATGGTCATGTCCCATAAAAAGCAATCGGGTAAAGGCGCGCCGGGCGCGCCATCGCGTAGTGATTTCGGTTGGCGTCAGCCGACGCTGCCTTCGAGCGAGATGCTGATTAGCTTCTGCGCCTCGATGGCGAATTCCATCGGCAACTCCTGCAGGACTTCCTTGACGAAACCGTTGACGATCAGCGCGATCGCCGCTTCCGCCGGAATGCCGCGCTGCAGGCAGTAGAAGAGCTGGTCTTCGGAGATCTTTGAGGTGGTCGCCTCGTGCTCGAAATGTGCCGTCGAATTCTTCGCCTCGATGTAAGGCACGGTATGGGCGCCACACCTGTCGCCGATCAAGAGCGAGTCGCACTGCGTGAAGTTGCGCGCGTTCGATGCCCTGCGGTGAGCCGAAACCTGACCGCGATAAGTGTTCTGCGACACGCCTGCGGCGATGCCCTTGGAAATAATGCGGCTCGACGTGTTCTTGCCGAGATGGATCATCTTGGTGCCGCTGTCGACCTGCTGATGTCCGTTGGACACGGCGATCGAATAGAACTCCCCGCGGCTGTCGTCGCCGCGCAGGATGCAGGACGGATATTTCCAGGTGATCGCGGAGCCGGTCTCGACCTGCGTCCACGAAATCTTCGAGCGGTCGCCGCGGCAATCGCCGCGCTTGGTGACGAAGTTATAGATGCCGCCCTTGCCCTGCGCATCGCCCGGATACCAGTTCTGGACGGTGGAATACTTGATTTCGGCATCATCGAGAGCGATCAGTTCGACAACGGCGGCATGCAGCTGGTTTTCATCACGCTGCGGCGCCGTGCAGCCTTCGAGGTAGGACACATAGGCGCCTTCCTCGGCGATGATCAGCGTGCGCTCGAACTGTCCAGTATTCTTCTCGTTAATACGGAAATATGTGGAAAGCTCCATCGGGCAGCGGACGCCCTTCGGCACGAAGACGAAGGAGCCGTCGGTGAAAACAGCGGAGTTCAGCGTCGCATAGTAATTGTCGGTCTGCGGAACGACCGTGCCGAGATATTTCTTCACCAGCTCCGGATGCTCGCGGATCGCTTCCGAGATCGACATGAAGATCACGCCGGCCTTCTTCAGCTCTTCCTTGAAGGTCGTCACCACCGAAACGGAATCGAAGACGGCATCGACGGCGATCCTCGACTTCTCGACGCCGGCGAGGATTTCCTGCTCGCGCAGCGGGATGCCGAGCTTTTCGTAAACCTTCAGCAGCTCCGGATCGACCTCGTCCAACGACGACGGGCCGGAGGTGCTCTTCGGCGCGGCGTAGTAGTGGATATCGTTGAAATCAATCTTCGGATAGTCGACGCGCGCCCAGGTGGGCTCGTCCATCGTCAGCCAGCGCTTGTAGGCCTCAAGGCGCCATTCGAGCATCCATTCCGGCTCACGCTTCTTGGCGGAGATGAAGCGAATGATCTCCTCGGACAGGCCCTTGGGTGCCTTGTCCATCTCGATGATGGTTTCGAAGCCATATTTGTACTGGTCCACATCGATCTGGCGGACGCGTTCAACCGTTTCTTGGACGGCGGGCATATCGTTCTCCAATCTCGCCGGGTAAAGGTCCGGCAGCTTGTCTTGGGGCAGTTTTCCTTACCCCGTATGTAGGTGGCCAAAAGGGGTTTTTCAGCCCGATTGGCAAGCGGAAATTTGCGTTTCCGCAATTTAGTGAGGCGGTCAGGCCGCTTCCCCGGCCGGCCTGCACCGCCCGGCTATCTTCGCAAAGGCGGCGACCGCCCTGTCGATTTCTGCTTCCGTCGTCGCAAAGCCGAGTGAAATGCGCAGCGCCCCCATTTTCGGGTCGCAGCCCATGGCCACAAGAACATGGCTCTCGCCGACCTTGCCGGACGAGCAGGCGGAGCCCGCCGAAAGCGCGATGCCCTCGAGATCGAAGGCGATCTGGCCGGTCTCGGCCTTCAGGCCCGGAAGCGTGAAGAAACTCGTATTCGATACCCGCGGCGCGTCCGCGCCATAAATAAGCACATGGGGCGCCGCACGCCGCATACCGTCCTCAAGACGATCGCGAAGCCTTTCAAATCTGCTATTGCGGTCGTCGAATTCATCAAGCGCCGCGGCTGCGGCGGCACCAAAGCCAATGATGGCGGACGAATTTTCAGTCCCCGACCGGTGACCTTTTTCCTGGCCTCCACCGCGGATCAGCGGCCGCGGCATCAGAACCTCGCCGCGCGAAACAAGCGCACCGGCACCCTTCGGCCCGCCGAGCTTGTGTGAAGACACGATCAGGAAATCGGCGCCGAGCTCGTTGATGCCGAGCTTCAAGCGTCCTGCTGCCTGCACCGCATCGACGATGAGAAGTCCGCCGTACGTCTGTACGATCTTGGCGGCTTCGCGAACCGGCTGGACGATACCGGTCTCGTTGTTGACGAGCATGATCGCCACCATCGGCGGGCCTGAGGCCTTGTCGTGGGCCGCAAGCAATCTCTCCAGCGCTTCCAGATCCACGACACCCGCAGACGTGACCGGAATTTCGGTCGTCTTTTCAGCCGGAAAGCGACCGCCTTCACGCACCGCCGGATGCTCGATCGCCGAATAATAGAGATGGCCGATCGCAAGCGGCGTGCGTCCCATGCGGAAATCCGGCGTCAGCACCGTATTGACCGCTTCCGTCGCGCCGCTCGTAAAAACCACATGTGCCGGCTCGGCTCCAGTCAGTGCCGCAACCTGGCGGCGCGCGGCCTCGATTGCAGCGCGCACGGCGCGACCTTCTCCGTGGACCGAATTCGGATTTCCAAAGAGATCGAACGCGCTCAGAATCGCCTCGCGCGCTGCGCGATGCAGCGGCGATGTCGCGTTCCAATCAAGATAAAGGCGGGGCGGCGCCATGCTCTTTTGTCCTGCGCTTGATTCCAGTTAGGCTGCTACGGTTCATTTTTCTTGAAATGTCCGCCGGGCTTGCCTTATGACACTTCCACGATGCGTGGATCGCATACAAGTTTCGAATTGTTCTAAACTGCGTTTTAGAAAAGCTGACAACGTTCGTCAAGTCTAAGCGCCAGGAACGCGAAAATAAAAACCCGGAGTACCGATGCCCGAAGTCATTTTCAACGGCCCAGCCGGCCGTCTTGAAGGCCGCTACCAGCCCTCCAAGGAAAAAAGCGCGCCGATCGCCCTTATCCTGCATCCGCACCCGCAGTTCGGCGGCACGATGAACAATCAGATCGTCTACCAGCTCTTCTACATGTTCCAGAAGCGCGGGTTCACGACATTGCGCTTCAATTTCCGCAGCATCGGCCGCAGCCAGGGCGAATTCGACCACGGCGCCGGCGAGCTTTCGGATGCCGCTTCAGCACTCGACTGGGTTCAGAGCCTGCATCCCGATTCGAAGACCTGCTGGGTGGCAGGCTATTCCTTCGGCGCCTGGATCGGCATGCAGCTCCTCATGCGCCGTCCGGAAATCGAAGGCTTCATGTCGATCGCGCCGCAGCCGAACACCTACGACTTCTCGTTCCTGGCGCCCTGCCCGTCCTCCGGCCTGATCATCAACGGCGAAGCCGACAAGGTCGCACCCGAGAAGGATGTTAACGGTCTGGTCGAGAAGCTGAAGACGCAGAAAGGTATTCTGATCACCCACCGCACGGTGCCGAATGCCAATCACTTCTTCAACGGCCAGGTCGACACGCTGATGGCCGAATGCGAGGATTACCTCGACCGGCGCCTCAACGGCGAACTGGTGCCGGAGCCAGCTGCGAAGCGCATTCGCTGACAATCAAATATCAGTGGCGCCGAGCTCGAATGTCGGCGCCACGAAACCGTCGATCAGCCGGGGCGCTATCTGTCGCATTCCGATCTTCTTCAGCACATGCTGCGAGGCGAAGTTTTCCGGATGCGTGAAAGCGATGAAGCGCCCGGCGAACCCCTCGGCGAAGAACCACTTGGCAAGCGCGCTCGCTACCTCCGTCGCATAGCCCTTTCCCCATTCCTCCTCGCGAAGCGCATAGCCAAGTTCGAATTCGTTCTCGTCGCGATCATGCATTGAAATTCCGGCGCGGCCGATGAAGCGTCTGTCACCTCTGCTCAGCAGCTTGTATTTCGTCGTACCGTCCCGCGCTTGTTCCTTGATCCAGTTCGCAAGCCGTTCCTCACACTTTTCCATATCCCAGGGTGCGCCGCCTGACATATAGCGCGTCGTGCCTACCGTTGAATGCAGCGCCATGATAAGCCCTGCATCCGCTGCGTCCCACATTACCAGCCGCAGCCGCGGTGTTTCCAGAATGATCTCTTCCGTCATTGTGACCTCGCAAGAATGCCGCCGCTGACGGGCTGTCGAACGCCGGTCGTGCCGGGAAAGGTGAGCGGCAGTGCCTCCAGCGATCGCACCGCGAGATAGGCCCAAGCTTCGGCCTCCATGGCATCGCCGTTGAAGCCAGCGTCCTCGGCGGAGATCACGGCGGCTTTCTGCTGCGCAGCGAGATCAGCAAGGTCCCGCATGATCGTGTGGTTCAGCCGCCCGCCGCCGCAGATGACATAAAGGGCCGGTGTCACCGGCAGGTGACCGGCCGATTTGATGATCGAGGCCGCAGCGACATAAGCAAGCGTGCGCGCACCGTCGGCAAGTTCGGCGTCCTTGCCGTTCGGCGGCAGAAAGTCGTTGCGGTCGAGCGACCGGCGTTTCCCGGCCGTAAAGAACGGACTGTTCAGGTATCGGTCGGCTAGTTTGGCGACGATCTTGCCTTCCGACGCGATCATGCCGCCCTGATCGAACGGTATTCCGGCGTGGGTCTCGACCCATTGATCGATCAAGCTGTTTCCCGGCCCGCTGTCGTAGGCGGCGATTGCGCTTTCGGCGCCGATATAGGTCAGGTTCGAAATGCCGCCAATATTGACGAAGCAGACCGGCAGTTTGGTGCCTCGAATAGTCCCCGCCAGCGCTGCGTGATAGGCCGGCACGAGCGGCGCGCCCTGACCGCCGTGCAACATGTCGTTGGCGCGCATGTCGTAGACGACCGCAATGCCGGTTTCCCTCGCAAGCAGTGGCCCGTCGCCGAGCTGGACGGTCAACGCTTCGTCCGGCCGGTGCAGCACGGTCTGGCCGTGGAACCCTACGACGTCGATCGAGCTGCGATCCAGACCGTGACGATTGAGAAATTCCGCAACGGCAGATGCATGACGTATCGTCAGTTCGCGCTCGATCGCCGCAAGCTCGCCGGGGCGCTCTTCGCGCCTGCGGATGGATTTTGCCTGTTCGAGCGCAAGCTTCAGCCTGTCGCGAAAGGCCGGATCGTAAGGCATACCCAGGAACAGCCCGCGTTCCACGTGGGCTTCACCGTCCGTGCGAACCAGGGCGACATCGATCCCGTCCATCGACGTACCGCTCATCAGGCCGATCGCGGTTCTTATTTTACCCATCCATCCTCCAAAACATTCCGAACGGAATAGTGCACTTTCGGCAAAACAGTGCTAAACGCGCCGCGGCACTTCAACAAGTATCAATCCGACACCCCGAAGAGACGAAGTCATGTCCGAGTTCAAATCCGATTTCCTGCGCACATTAAAAGAGCGCGGCTTCATTCATCAGATCTCCGATGAATCGGGCCTCGACGAATTGTTCGCCAAGGAAACCGTGACGGCCTATGTGGGCTACGACGCTACGGCGACCAGCCTTCACATCGGCAACTTGATCTCCGCGACCATGCTCTACTGGCTGCAGGAAACCGGCCATCGGCCGATTGCACTGATGGGTGGCGGCACCTCGATGGTCGGCGACCCCTCGTTCCGCGACGAGCAACGCAAGCTCCTTACGCCCGAGGCGATCGCGACCAACATCGAAGGCATTAAGAAAATCTTCTCGCGTATCCTGCGTTTCGGCGAAGGCAAGACTGATGCGACGATGGTCAACAATGCCGATTGGCTGATGAAGCTGAACTATGTCGAGTTCCTGCGCGATGTCGGCCGCCACTTTTCGGTCAATCGCATGCTCTCCTTCGACAGCGTAAAGCTGCGTCTCGACCGCGAGCAGTCGCTCTCTTTCCTCGAATTCAACTACATGATCATGCAGGGCTACGACTTCGTCGAGCTCAGCCGCCGCTATGGCTGCCGCCTGCAGATGGGCGGATCGGATCAGTGGGGCAATATCATCAACGGCGTGGACCTCGGTCACCGCATGGGGACGCCGCAGCTATACGCTTTGACAACACCGCTGCTGACGACGAGTTCCGGCGCAAAAATGGGCAAGTCTGCCTCCGGTGCCGTCTGGCTCAACGAGGATGTCTTCAGCCCCTACGACTTTTGGCAGTACTGGCGCAACACGGAAGATGCCGACGTCGGCCGCTTCCTGAAGATCTTCACACGTCTGCCGCTTTCCGAAATCGCCAAACTGGAGGCCCTCGGCGGATCGGAAATCAATGAAGCGAAGAAGATACTTGCGACCGAGGCGACCGCGATCGTCCACGGACGCGAGAATGCAGAGAGCGCAGCCCAAACCGCACGTACGACCTTCGAGGAAGGTCGCGTTGCCGAGAACCTTCCTTCCGTAGATGTTCCCGCCTCCGAACTCGACGCCGGCATCGGCTTGCTTTCGCTGATGGTCCGCGCCGGCCTTGCCGCCTCCAACGGCGAAGCCCGCCGTCATGTGCAAGGCGGTGCGGTGCGCATCAACGACCAGGCGGTCAGCGACGAGCGCCGGCTGATCGGCAGCGGCGAGATCACCGCCGATGGCGTCATCAAGCTCTCGCTCGGTAAGAAGAAGCACATCCTGGTCCGCCGCGCCGCCTGACCGGCACGCTATCGAACCTAAAGGAAGCCGGCCCCCGCGCCGGCTTTTTTATTGGAACTCGAAGATGTTACGGAAAACGCCTGGCGCGATAATCGACAGCGGATTGATCTGCATGGCCGGATGGTCGAATTTGCCCGTCAGCTTGAATGTGATGCCGATCAGGCCGCGGTCCGAACCGTTCCCGAGAATGATGCCGATGACCGGCAGTTCCGCAAACAGCCGATTCAAGCCATAGGCCGGCATGAAGGTGCCGGTCATATCCATGTTGCCGCCCTGATCGCGGATCACGCCCTGGAACGTGGCCCCGATCTGATCGCCGCGCACCACGCCGTTTTCGACACCGATCACGCCGCCGCGCGAGACGATGCGCGCGAAGCCGCGCTGGAAGCGCTGCGCCGACGTGTCGATGTTGCGTTTGACGGCGGAATTGAGACTGCGCTGATCCTCGCCGACCGGCGTTGAAACGATCGAGTGCAGGCGTTGTTCGTTGATGATGGCGAAGCGGCGTATGTCGACGGAGCCATCCCAATCACCGCCGTTCCCAAGCCTGACCGACATGTTGAGCAAGCCGCCCTGCATGTGCTGGTAGAAATCTGCAAAGCGCGAGACGGCACCGGCGTCGCCGCTGGTGATGTTCAGGACACGGCCTTCTCTAGTCTGGCTGACAACCGCCTCACCGCTGCCGGTGACGCCGGAGAAATTCAGTGCCTGCAGCCGGTCGCCGCGCGAGATGTAAGTGGCCTCCAGATTGCGGATCTTTTCATCGTTGAAGCCGACGACGCTGCTGAGCTTCGCACGAACGGAGACATTGGAGCTGCCGCCGTCTTCGTCGCTATTGCCCTGCCCGTTCTTCAATCTCGCAAGAATCGGGCGCACATCAGCCGTGTCCCCCGATAGCGAAACGTCGAAATTGCCCCTGTTACGCCTGATCGATAACGCGAAGTCGTCAAGCGACGAAAGTCGCACGCGGTCGAAATCGGCGGATGCCAGATCGCCCTTGTTGAGGACAAGCGAGCCGCTGGCACCGAAGCCGTCGCCCTCCAGGCGGAAACTCCTGATTTGCGTGTTCTCGGGCGGCCCCGATACTTCGAATTCCGCCGTTGCGCCGATCCCGCTTCCCTTCGCCCAGCCGATCCAGGGCAGCTGCAGCGACGCCCTGTCGAGATCGATCCGAACGTTCTGGCGTTCCTCATCGATTTTCGTCAGCTGCATTGTCAGGCTGCCGTCGATGATCCCGGATAGGCCAGGAAGCACCTTTGCGCGCTGAGCGTTGTTCAGCGTCGCCGTGATGATGCGCTGCGGCTTGATACCGGACGATTTGTCCGTCGGTTCGACGAGTTCGATTTCGGCGACTACGCCGTCGATCTGGCCTTCAGCATCGAGCGTCACCTGCCGTGGATCGGCGTCGAGCGTGCCGTTCAGATTGTTGATCATCCGGCCCGACACCGGCTTGCCGATATCGACACCACTGAGCTGCATCGCCGCCTTCCATTCCGGTGGCGGAGGATTCTGCGATCTCAGAAGGCCGAGCCGCGCCTCGACGTCGGCGGTGATCTTGCCCTTGAGGTCCCCGGCCATGAGGCCGGCGCGCTGCAGGACCTGGACCGGTTTATAAGTCAGGAGTTCGCCCACGGCATCGGCATCGCCGGAGATGGCGAGCTTCATTTCCGCCATCAGCGGTTTTTCGTAAGTTGAGGGCAGCACGAAGGTGCCCTCTCCGAGGCTGACAGAACGGCCTGACGCGAAATAGGAGGTGCCGCTCTTGATCGAAATGACCGCCCGTTGGCCGGTCAGGTCGAAATGGGCGGATGTATCGCGAATCGGCGGAATATCACCCGCCACGTTCATGCGTGCATTAGCGATATCGAAATTGATACGGATCTGCTCGTCGCCGAGCCTCAGCCCCTTGCCGACGGCCTCATCCAGTTTGCCGGACGGGATGAATACGGAAATCGACGCATTGGTGACCGTACCGCCGAAGAGATTTCCAAGTACCCAATCGCGCGCCCTGGGCGCCATCCAGAACGGCCAGAGCTGCTTGATCGCAGCCGTCTGAAGCTGCTGCGATTGTCCGGCGAAACTGATTTCCGGTGATTTGTCGCCAAAATTGACATGAAGCGATCCGAACAGCTGCCCCAGAGGACTGGAAACCGTCATGCCCGTGAACTGCAGCTCCCGCGGGGCGACGAGATAGCGGCCCATCGCCTGGAGATCGAAAGCCAGCGGCTGTTCGCCCGACCCCACTGGAGCAGCCGTGCCGCCGCTGATCAGGAGATCGATGCCAAAGCCCTTACCAGCCGCCGGATCGAGCTTGTCGAGGTCGATGATGGCGCCGTTGAACGGAACGGAGGTGTTGCCGAATTGCGCTTGCGATCTTGCGATCTCAAGCGTCTGTTTCGTGAAGTCGTAGCCGAGATTGATGCGGCCGCCGTTCAGCTGCTGCTCGTCTCCATCGAGATAGATCAACCCCGGCGCAATATCTGCCCTGGCAGCGAGGGACGGCGCGACATCGCCAGCGCCGCGTACGGCGGAAACGCCAACGTCCGCAAAACTGTTCACGCCCTGCCGGATTTCCCCAAGCACGTTTCGCTTCAGAGTAAATGGCGTCAGATCGGCATGGGTGAGCTTCGCCGTAAATCGTGAGGCTTTCCCGGCGCTCTTTTCAGCAAGCACGTCCAGCATCGCCACTTCGCCATTGATCGCCACCTCGCCCGTCAAATGCATCGAAGACGGCCCCGAATGCGCGAAGACCAGATTGTCGACCACCATCGAAAGCGGACCGTTGACGGTGTCTGCGAGCTTGATGTCGATGCCGGAGAGACGGACAGTATCCGTCCCCCCACGTTCGACAAAGTCGTCCAGGATATCGAGATGGGAAAACGCCGCTTCCATCGCCTGCGGAATTGCGTCGATGCGAAGCTTGCTTAAGTCCACCGAGCCACCGGATGGCAGAAGCGCCGTGTCGAGCGCAATATCCTCGGCTTCGATCGCCGTCACGGCCACACGTCCACGAAAGAGCGCAAACGGATCGAGCGCCATGCGCATCGCGCCGGTCGTCGACAGATGCTGCCCGCTTTGCTGATCGATGATATTGACGCTACGGGCTTCAAGCGCGAGCTGCGCACCGGATGTGAAACGGATGACGGTCGACCCTACCTCTGCCCGATAGCGGGGACCTATCGCCGAATTCAACGCGGTCTGCGCCTGGCGCGACAGCGTCGTGTCGAACATGCCGCTTTCGATAGTGAAAATGATCGCCGCCAGAACAAAGAGGATAGCGGCAACGCAACCAGCCGTCACATTTGCCGCACGCCGGACGTGTGAGCGCGGCGGCGGCGGGCAATGCACGATGATCGGGTCTTCGGCCTGTGCGGAGGGAAGCTCATGCAGTGCGACGATATCTTTCTTGCAAAACGTAATTTTTTCGCCGCGAATCGCCGCCATGCGCTTTGGATAACCCCTGAGTTAGAATCTGACCGCCCCGGTCTGGCTGGACGAATTGAGCTTCAATATATATCCGCCGATTACAGTGTCATCCATAAACTCGGCGAAAGAAAGGTTACCACACATGGCGGTTCTCGGCATCGGCGCCACGGCCCCGGATTTCAATCTTCCCCGCGACGGCGGCGGACGGGTATCGCTTTCCGATTTCCGCGGAAAGCCGCTGGTTCTGTTCTTCTATCCGAAGGACGATACGACCGGCTGCACGGCGGAATCGCTGGCCTTCACCGCTCTGGCCGACGACTTCGACGCCGCCGGGGCGGCGGTCATCGGCATGTCACCCGATTCGGTCAAATGCCACGAACGCTTCATCAAGAAGCACAGCCTTTCGGTCGCGCTCGCGTCGGACGAAGAGAAGACGACCCTGCAGGCCTACGGCGTCTGGAAGGAAAAGAGCATGTACGGCCGCAATTTCATGGGCGTCGAGCGCACGACCTTTCTGATCCGCACTGATGGCACGGTCGCGATGATCTGGCAGAAGGTCAAGGTGCCCGGCCATGCCGAAGACGTTCTGAAGGCCGTCAGGAACCTCAGCGCATGAACGCGCTTTCGATGACATCGCTGCGTGGCGGCGCGATCGACGCCATCTGCTCCGCCGATCTCGATCGCAAGACAGCCCTCGCACAGGAAGCGGCGACCCGCTGGTTCGCACGAAGGGTTTCCCTGCGTTCGCCGCGTGATGCGCCGCTGCCGGAGAGGCCCGGCCGGCCGGAAAAGCCGGCATTGGTGCCCCCGACACAGGTCGAGAGACGCTCGCTGCACACCGTCAACGGCCGTATCGCGCTGCTTCACGCGATCGCGCATATCGAGCTCAATGCCGTCGATTTAGCGCTCGATATCGTTGCGCGTTTTGCAACCGAAGCGGTTCCGAATTCGTTCTTCGACGGATGGATGCAGGTTGCCTTCGAGGAAGCGAAGCACTTTCGCCTGGTCCGCGGGCGCCTGCGGGATCTCGGCGCCGACTATGGCGACATGCCCGCCCATGACGGCCTATGGCAGGCCGCGCACGCGACAAGGAACGACCTCACGGCACGGCTTGCCGTCGTCCCACTGATTCTCGAAGCCCGCGGCCTGGACGTCACGCCGTCCTTGCAGGCGAAGATGCGCGAAACCGGCGATCTCGCAAGTGCAGCGGTGCTCGATGTCATCTACAACGATGAAAAGGGCCATGTGGCAGTTGGCGCCAAGTGGTTCCGCTTCCTCTGCGCCCGCGGACGCCGCGACCCAGCGCAGACCTTTAAGGACCTGGTGCGCGCAAACTTCCGGGGGCCGCTGAAGCCGCCGTTCAACGATCTGGCGCGCGCGGAAGCCGGGCTCACGCCTTCTTTCTATCGTTCGTTGACTTCAACTAGCAATTTGTAACCTATACATGCATCAACGAGCCGGCTTGGGTATTTGTTAACCATAACGATGTGTAATCACTCCTGATCGAAGCACGGGCGCATCAATTGGGAGATTCTCCGTGACGCATGCACAGCATAATCGCGTATTCGGCAAGCGTTCGCAGGAACATATCCTCATTCTCGCCAGCGGCGACAAAGTCCGGCACGTAACCATAAAGCCGTGGATGGCAGCGCTTGCCTTCTGCTTTACCGGCGTCTTGGTGATCGGCTATCTGCTTGCAACCTCCTACCTCGTCCTTCGCGACGACCTGATCGGCGCCACCATGGCGCGCCAGGCCCGCATGCAGCATGATTATGAAGATCGCATCGCGGCTCTGCGTGCGCAGGTCGACCGGGTCACCTCGCGTCAGCTGCTCGACCAGCAGCTGGTGGAGGACAAGGTTGACAAGCTCATGGAGCAGCAGATGGCGCTGACCTCGCGCCATGGCAAGCTCGGCTCCCTCCTCGACCGTGCCGAAAATTCCGGGCTGACGGGGAAGGATGAGACCGTGGGGCCCGTCCAATCCTTCGAACCCGCGACGAGGGATAAACGTGCATCCCTTTCAGGGGGTGCCGAGGCGATCGGCAAGCTGGTGGCAGGCACCGGCGAACCGGCCGGCGCGTCGCCCGGTAATTCCGCACTCGCCTATGTACCAGCACCCGAAACCATCGGCGATCGTGCCGACCGACTGTTCTCGAAGGTCACGCTTTCGCTGAAAGGCGTGGAAGAAGATCAGCGCGCCCGTCTCGAACAATTGACGGCGGATGCAGGCAATGCCGCCAACAGTATCGAGAAAGTCCTGACCCGCTTCAGGATTGCTGTGCCGGAACAGGCTGCCGTCAAGTCCGCGGATGACAGCGCCGTAGGCGGCCCGTATGTCGAGCCGGAAAACGGCGACGATTTCAACAATTCCCTCGCGCAGCTCGATGCCGCCTTGACGCGCCTTGAAGCCGTTCGCAGCACGGCCGAAACCCTCCCGTTCCGCAATCCGGCGATCGGCAAGGAAATCACCAGCCCCTTCGGCAATCGGCGCGATCCCTTCCTCGGCCGCCTCGCCTTCCATTCCGGCGTTGATTTCCGCTTTGCTCCGGGTGAGAGAGTGCGTCCTACAGCCCCGGGCACGGTCGTCAATGCTGGCTGGACAGGCGGCTACGGCAACATGGTCGAGATTGATCACGGCAACGGCGTTTCCACCCGTTACGGCCATATGTCGCAGATCCTGGTGAGGGCCGGCGATACGGTCGGCCGGTCGGATGTGATCGGCCTTGCCGGTAGCACCGGCCGCTCGACGGGTACGCATCTGCATTACGAGGTACGCCAGAACGGCCGCGCGGTCGATCCTGTGTATTTCATGAATGCCGGTCTTAAACTTGCCACTTACATCAAATAATCAACTGCAGTAACGACAGTTTTACCTATACGAGCGCCGCAGGGCCCGTATTCCTTGACTTGCAAGCCGTTTGGGATTATGTCGCGCTGCATTGCGGCATGCAATCCTGCCGACTCAACAGAGTATGGCCGAACCTGAACGGAAATAGTTTCCCCCTTGACGACATTTGCTGATCTTGGCCTGAGCCAAAAAGTGCTTTCCGCCGTTACCGACGCCGGCTACACGATCCCCACTCCTATCCAGGCAGGAGCAATTCCGTTCGCCCTGCAGCGCCGTGACATTTGCGGGATCGCGCAGACCGGTACGGGCAAGACGGCATCCTTCGTGCTGCCGATGTTGTCGCTCTTGGAAAAGGGCCGTGCCCGTGCCCGCATGCCGCGGACGCTCATCCTCGAGCCGACGCGCGAACTCGCCGCGCAGGTCGCTGAAAACTTCGAGAAGTACGGCAAGAACCATCGCCTGAACGTGGCGCTGCTGATCGGCGGGGTATCCTTCGAAGACCAGGACCGCAAGCTCGAGCGTGGCGCAGACGTCCTCATCTGCACACCCGGCCGCCTGCTCGACCATTTCGAGCGCGGCAAGCTCCTGATGAGTGCCGTCGAAATCTTCGTCATCGACGAGGCAGATCGTATGCTCGACATGGGCTTCATCCCCGATATCGAGCGTATCGCCAAACTCATCCCCTTCACGCGCCAGACGCTGTTCTTCTCGGCGACCATGCCGCCGGAAATCCAGAAGCTCGCCGACCGGTTCCTGCAGAATCCGGAACGCATCGAAGTCGCAAAGCCGGCCTCCGCCGCCGCGAACATCACGCAGCGCTTCGTCGCCTCCCACGGCAAGGATTACGAGAAGCGCGCCGCCCTGCGAGAGCTCGTCCGTGCGCAGGAAGAGTTGAAGAACGCGATCATCTTCTGCAACCGCAAGAAGGACGTGGCCGACCTCTTTCGTTCCCTGGAACGCCATGGCTTCTCCGTCGGTGCGCTCCACGGGGACATGGACCAGCGTTCGCGCACGAATATGCTTCAGAGCTTCCGTGACGGGCAGCTGCAACTGCTCGTCGCCTCCGACGTCGCCGCCCGCGGTCTCGACATTCCTGACGTCAGCCACGTCTTCAACTTCGATGTTCCGATCCATGCCGAGGATTACGTGCACCGCATCGGCCGCACTGGCCGCGCGGGCCGTTCCGGCGCTGCCTTCACCATCGTCACCAGCCGTGACCAGAAACATGCCGACGCGATCGAAAAGCTGATCGGCGAGAAGGTCGAATGGCTGAGTGGCGATCTTTCCGCTCTTCCGCCTCCGGAACCGGGCCGCGAAGACGATCGCCCGCGCCGCGCGGGTAGCCGGGATCGCGACAAGGGCGGCCGTGGCCGCCCTAAGGAACGCCGGGTTCATAAAACTGATGTCGGCGCCGAGGATAATGCCGTCGAAGCCATCGAAGCAGCAGCACCAGCAAAGGCCGAAAGCGTGAAGCACGAGCGCAAAACAGAAAACAAGCCGCAGAACAGCGCGCGCAACTCCAGGCCCTACCCGGCAAACGACGACAGTCGTGACCGCCGCCGCTATCGCGACCACGACGACGGCCCGACGCCCGTCGGTTTCGGCGACGACATTCCCGCTTTCATGCTGATCGCGGCAAACGCCAAGATCTGATCGTCCGATGGGCAAGCCTGGCATCGATTTTCCGGGTCTCGGCGTCGGCATGGTGATTTTGCGCGACCGCAAGATCCTGCTTTACAGGCGCATTGGTGCGCCCGAAGCCGGTCACTGGAGCATCGTCGGCGGCAAAGTCGACCATATGGAGCCAACAGCCGAAGCCGCGCGCCGCGAAGCCGAGGAAGAAACCGGATTGACGATTGCTCGAACCGAACTTCTCGGTCACGCGGAAGTGATTTCAGGCCCTGACGCGCAGCATTGGGTCTCGTTTCTCTATATCGCTCGACAGGTCGAAGGCGATCCTCAGCTGACGGAGCCGGAAAAACTCTCGGATTTCGGTTGGTTCACGCGATCCGAACTGCCGACTCCGCTCTCCGACTTCGCCAAGGCCGCAATCGGTTATCTGGACAGCGAAGACTTCCGCTGATTATTCGGCTCTGAGCGACGCCTCGTAGGCAAGCCGGACCCATTTCGCCATTTCATCCGGATCGTCATAGGCGGCTTCCGGGATCGACCAGTAGGGCATTTTAACCGGATTGCCTTTCTTGCCCTCATAGACCCATTGGCTGGAGCCCGCTGCGGCAAATTCCGGCGAGCTCTCGCCGTCCGCCTTGAGCAGCACCTCGCCGCCGACTTCGACGGCGACGATGCGGCCGAGGTGATAGATGCCCTTGCCGCCGAACATGCGCTTGATCGTCACGGGACCGAGCCCCTGAAACATTTCCTCTATACCAGCCGCGTCCATTTCTATCCTTTCAGTATGCCGCCTGCCGCGGCAATCGCCTCCGGTGTATCCACGTCGAGATGCGCGCTCTCGCCGATGTCGACATCGACGACCGGTAGCCCTGCCGTCTCGATGATGTGGCGCGCACCGACATCGCCTTCGAGCGCAAGCACTGGATGATACAGTGATCGTGGCAGAATGACGGGATTTCCGCGCTTGCCTCCGGAGACCGCCCGAACGATCGCCCGGCCTTCGGCCTGCTCGAATGCGCTGATCAAATGATCGAGGTCCGCCGTCGAGACCCCCGGCATATCCGCAAGCATGACGAGGACGCCGTCTGCGCCGCCCGCATGGGCATTCGCGAAGCCGGCCGCGAGAGAGCTTGCCATGCCGGAAGCATAATCGGCGTTGAAGACCAGCTGCACGCTCAAGCCATCAAGTGCGGCTTCAATCTCGGCACGGCGATGACCCGTCACGACCGTGACTGACGAAGCCCTGCTGGCAACAGCAATCGATGCCGAGCGGCGCACCAGCGGCATGCCGTCGAATTCGGCCAGCAGCTTGTGCCGGCCGCCCTCGCCCATGCGGCGCGCCCGGCCGGCGGCAAGCAGGACGATCGCAACGGAAGCATCCGCACGTTTCCTGGCAGGCACGTCGCGCGGCTGTGGCCGCGATTGTATCTCCATCAGCAGGCCTCCGACGCCCATTCCGGTGACGTCGCGCGCGCGCGGTTCCTCGCCGGCCAGGATGCGGTCGAGAACCCAGTCGAAGCCGTTTTCCTTCGGGCTGCGGGCACAGCCCGGAGCGCCGACGACATAAGTTTCGCCGATGCGGCCAAGGACCATCAGATTTCCCGGATCGACCGGCATGCCGACACTTAGGATGCGCCCGCCCGCGTCGCGTATCGCTTCCGGAATGACATCCGCCGCGTCGATGACCGCCGAGGCGCCGAAAACGACGACGAGCTTCGGCGCGTCCTCCGGAATCGCCATGACATCCTTGATCGAGGCCGCAAGCGCCTTAGCCTCATGGGGCACGCGCCGCTCCCGCGACAGCCGGTTGCCGGAAGCGGCCAGTCGCCGCTCCAGGATGCGCGCCGTCTTGTCCATCACCGACACCTTCAACGAGGGCAGCTCCGTGGCAATCAGCGAAACGGCGTGATCGGCAAACGGTTTCACCTGAAATGGTGCGGTCGCGCGGAGCTCGGCGCAGGCAGTATCGATCTTCGCGCCTGGAACCGCCAGCGGAATAACCTTGAAGGTCGCCACCATGTCGCCCGCGCTGACATGCGTATGGTCTGCAAGACAGGCGAGCGTGATCGCAGGATCGATGCGGTTCAGCCGATCGACAGCTTCCCGGTTAGCCACAAAAAGCCCGTCCGTCGAGGCATAGATGTTCACGCGGCCAGTCGCTGCCTCCGAAAAGCGGAGATGATCCGGAGCGATCGCCTCACCCAACCGCGCGGCGGCTTCGTCCTCGCCGAGGTCGCCGTCCTCGAGGCGCGCCGCAACAATCTTCTCCACTCCCGATTTCTTCAGCCACACAACGTCCGCAGCATCAACCACATGTCCTTTCGGCAGCGTCCCGTCCGCCATCTTAATCGAATGGGCGAGCACGAGCCCTTCCGCACCGTTGACACCGAATTCGCCAAAGATCATGCCTTGTCGCCTTTCGGAGACGTGATGTCGCGCGAGCGCAGTGCCTGGATGATCTGCCCAAGAACCGCGACGGCGATCTCCGCCGGGCTGGAGGCGCCGATATCAAGCCCGATCGGGCCCTTGATCCGGGCCAGCTCGCCGTCGGAAAAACCTTCCTTCTTCAGCCGATCGAGACGCGAGCCGTGGGTCTTGCGGCTGCCGAGCGCGCCGATATAGAAGCAGCCGGTCCGAAGCGCCTCGGCAATCGGGAAGTCGTCGATCTTCGGATCGTGCGTGACCGCGACGACGGCCGTGTAGGCATCGAGTGGACGGTCCTTCAGGACATCGATCGGCCAATCAGCCGTCAGGTCCGTCCCGGCGAAACGCTCCGGCGTTGCAAAGGCAGTCCGCGGATCGATGATGCGGACGTCGAAGCCGGCAAGCGCCGCCATCTGCGCCAGGACCTGGCTGATATGCACTGCCCCGATGATGACGATATGCGCCGGCGGCAGATGCACGTTGAGAAAGTATCTGCCGCCATCGATCTCGCAAGTGGCGGACTTGCCAGAGCGGAATGCCGCCGCCACCGCATCACCGAGCGCGCCATCGACAGGCCCGCCTTCGAGGATCACACGATCCGTTCCACGCTCCAGGTCCGTAACCAGCATCACGGCCTTGCGCGCCCGGCGGGCGGCGTTCAGGCGCTCCAGATTGGCAATGTCCATCAGCCGAGCCTTTCGACAAAGACGCGGATGCGGCCGCCGCAGGATAGCCCGACGCGCCAGGCAGTCTCGTCGGCAACCCCGAATTCCAGCATCTTCGCCTTGCCGTCGCCGATCACGTCCATCGCCTCGGCGATGACCGCACCTTCGACGCAGCCGCCGGAGACCGAGCCCTCGAAATTGCCGTCGCCATCGATCACCAGATGGCTGCCAGCGGGGCGCGGAGCCGAACCCCAGGTTTCGATGACGGTCGCGATCGCCACGTCGCGGCCGCTCTTCTTCCATTCCTCCGCCGCCATCAGCGGATCGAGGCCGAAAGACGTCTCGCTCATGCCATGCCTTTCATTTTCTCGAGATAACGCCGCCGATCGTGTGTCGGCGATCTGCCTGCGCCGAGCGCCACAGCAAGGTCGCTCAAGGAGGATAGATTGTGAACCGGACGGAATTCGTCAACATGCGGCAGCATGGCGCGAACGCCGCGAGCCCGCGGCTCGAAGCCATCGAAGCGCAGAAGCGGGTTCAGCCAGATCAGCCGCCGGCAGGATCGGTGTAGCCGGTCCATCTCTTCGGCCAGCAACTCGATGCCTTCCCGCTCCAACCCGTCGGTGATCAGCAGCACCAGGGCTCCCTGGCCGAGGACGCGGCGCGCCCACAACCGGTTGAATTCCTTCAGCGTTTCGCCGATGCGTGTGCCGCCGGACCAGTCCTTCACGGCGCTAGCACATTCGTCCAAGGCTTGGTCCGCATCCTTGTGGCGCATCTGCCGCGTGACGTTGGTGAGCCGCGTTCCAAAAAGAAATGTGTGAACGCGGCGCCTGCTTTCCGTCAGCACATGCAGGAAATGCAGGAAGATGCGGGTGTACTGGCTCATCGAGCCCGAAATATCCGCAAGCACCACCAAGGGCGGCTGGATTTCCTTCTGTTCGCGATAGCGCGGCAGGATCAGCGAGCCGCCGGTGCGCAGCGCCGAGCGCATCGTCGCCCGCGGATCGACCTGCCGGTGAACATGCGATTGCCTGAAGCGCCGCGTCGGCACGCTGTCGAGCAGCAGTTGCAGCCGGGCGAGTTCTTTTCTCGCCAACGCAATTTCCGCCGTCGACATCTGCGCGAAATCCATCCGGCGAAAGACTTCGTTGCCGGATGTGGTGAACCGCGCATCGATTTCGATATCCGGCTCATCGCGAGTTGGTCTATTGTCGCGCCGGTCGCCGAGAAGCGCATCGCTGGCACGCGTCTCACCCACCTTCGCCTTTTCTTTTTCGCGATTGTCGGGCGCACGCGGCGACATCATCGCAATCATCTTCTCCACCAGATCGCGGGAGCGCCAGAAAAGTCTGAAGGTTTCGTCGAAAACAGGCTTGTCCTCGTGACGTTTGACGAAGACTGCAAAGAGCGCCGCGTGGAACTCCTCGCGCGAACCCATGCCGATTGCCTCGACCGCTTCGATGGCATCGACAATGGAACCCGGACCGATCTTGAGACCGGCCTTGCGAAGCGTCCGGGCAAAGAAAACGATATTGTCGGCAAAGCGCCCCTCGCCCAGCGGCAACGGCGGAACCGCGATACTGTCGTGCGGGGCTTGCGTTTCCATCTCTAGCCTGCGGCTCTCAACTCGTCTTTGACCTCGTTCAGCACCCGCACGCCCTCGCCGCCCTGGATGCGCGCAATGTCGTCCTGATATTTCAAAAGTGTACCGATCGTGTCGGAAATGGTTTCCGGATCAAGCGCCAGACGGTCAAGTTCGGTGAGCGCCGTCGCCCAGTCGATCGTCTCGGCCACCCCGGGATTCTTGAAGAGATCGAGCGTGCGCAGCTTCTGCACATAGGCGACGATCTGCTGCGACAGCGCCTCGTTGCAGCCCGGCACCTTCCGGTGGATGATTTCGAGTTCCTGCTCGGCTTCCGGATAATCAACCCAGTGATAGAGGCAGCGGCGCTTCAACGCATCGTGTACCTCGCGCGTCCGGTTGGTCGTGATGATGACGATCGGCGGCTCGGCGGCCTTGATGGTCCCGAGTTCGGGGATGGTCACCTGGAAATCCGAGAGTACTTCCAGCAGGAAGGCTTCGAAAGCTTCGTCGGTGCGATCGAGTTCGTCGATCAGGAAGACCGGCGCGCGACCGTCTGCGGACGAAAGTGCCTGCAACACCGGGCGGCGGATAAGGTAGCGCTCGGAAAAGATATCGGATTCGATGCGGCTGCGATCCGTCAACCCGGAAGCTTCCGCAAGCCGGATCTCCAGCATCTGCGCCGGATAGTTCCACTCGTAGACGGCGGATGCGATATCGAGGCCTTCGTAGCATTGCAGCCGGATCAGCGGCCGGTCGAGCGCTTTCGAAAGCACCTTTGCGATCTCGGTCTTCCCGACGCCGGCCTCTCCTTCGAGAAACAGCGGCCGTTTCATCTTCAGGGCGAGAAAGAGCACCGTCGCCAGCGACCGGCCCGCGAGATAATCCTCGCCTGCCAGCATGGCGATCGTCTCGTCGATAGACGCGGGCTGCTGCGGATGATCGGGCATAGCTCCTCCCTTTTAGGGAGTTATAGCGCGTGGTAGTCCCGGTTCATATAGAGCAGCGCCGGCTTTGTTTCGTTGAAACGCACGGCCACGACCTCGCCGAAGATGATGTGGTGAGTCGACATCTCCTTGATTTCCATGACCTTGCAATCGAAGGAGGCGAGGGAATCCCAGAGCACGGGCGCGCCGGTGACCAGCTTCTCGAACCTGCCGCTCGCAAATCGTTCGTCATTGCTCATCGGCGCACGTCCCGAAAAGGCGTCGGCGAGCGCCTGGTGATGCGCGCCAAGCGTATTCAGCGCAAAAATCCCGCTCTGGAAAAAAATGTCGTTCTTCGGGTTGCTGTTGTTCAGGCAGACGAGCACGCAGGCAGGATCGTCTGATACCGAGCAGGCAGCGGTGATCGTCACGCCGCGGCGTGTCTCGCCAAGCACCGTTGTCACAAGCTGCACATGACCGCCGAAACGGCTCATGGCATCGCGATAAAGCTGCGGATCGATCGGCTGCCTGTTCAACAAATGCGGTCTCCTGCGGCCGCGCCGCCTATTCTCGTGCCGCTAATATGGATGCCATCGGTTACCTTTTCTACAATGAAGCCGACGAAATGCGGCGCATTCGGCCTGTTTTTCTTTGACGATTGCCGCCGGGCAGCTAAAAGGGCATGGAGGGCGACAGGGAAACGGCGATTTTCATGAATATTCTGCGTGGCATAGCGGCTTTTTCGATGCTGTTTCTGGCAGCCGCCGCAAGCCATGCCACGGGTGTTACGATCGGCGTTGTCGCTCCCCAGGGAGGCAGCCTGCAGCAGCTCGGCGCGCAGGTTTTCGCCGGGGCGAGCTATCAGATCACCAAGGATGGCAACACTGTCGTCGCGATCAATGAGCCCTGCGAGGAAAACAGTAGTGCCGCGATTGCCGATGCGCTGGTGAACGCCAAGGTGCAGGTCGCGATCGGTTTTCTCTGCAGCGAGACGCTGGAAAGCGTACTGCCCAAGCTCAAGGATGCGAACATCCCGGCGATCACCGTCTCGGTGCGCGCCCGCATTCTGATGGAGGATGCATTGAAAAACGGCTGGCCGCTGTTTCGCCTGGCGCCAGCCGATGGCGCCGAAGCCGCACGCATCATCGAAGCGATCCTCAACGACTGGGAGGCAGCCCCGATAGCCCTCATAGAGGACGGCACCATCCATGGCCGCGAACTGACCGAGGCCGTCCGGAATGCGCTTGAGGAAAAAGGGCTGAAGCCCGTCTTTACGGATACCTATCGGCCGGGTCAAGACCAGCAGATCGCCCTCGTCCGCCGCCTGAGGAAGGCCGGTGCCACCAAGGTTTTCATCGGCGGCGACCGCGCCGACGTCGCTGTCATCGCTCGAGACGCCGCAGCGGAGAAGATTCCGCTCGATATTCTGGGCGGAGATGCCATGCGGGCGGCAAATCAGCCGCTGCCGCTTCCAGACGGCGTGCGTGCGGTCACCATGCCGGAATTCGACACTTTGCGGCCCGCACAAGCCGCAGCGGCAGCATTGCGGGCGCAAGGCATCGAGCCTGAAGGCTATGTCCTGCCGGCAGTCGCAGCAGCAGCCATCGCGCAGCAGGCGGCAACGACTGCCACGGCGGAAGGAGAGACGGTGGCGGAAAAACTCGTCGGGACGACGTTCTATACGCCGATCGGCGATCTGACGTTCACCGCCGGCCACGAGCTTTCGGAGAACCCTTACAGGCTGCTGGAATGGCGCCGCGGCACGTTCGCCGCGCCCGGAGATTAGAATGCCATTTACGCAGAGTTTACGGGTGCGCGCCATGCTGTTGCCCGTTCGCCCGTGTCCTGCTAAACCGCCGCGAATTCCCGAGGAGTGAGAAGTACCATGACCCTGCCAATCCGGATCGCCCCCTCCATCTTGGCTGCGGATTTTGCCAAGCTCGGACAGGAAGTGCGCGACGTCACGGCAGCAGGCGCCGACTGGATCCACCTCGACGTCATGGACGGCCATTTCGTGCCGAACATCTCCTTCGGCGCCGACGTCATCAAATCGTTGCGCTCCTATACGGACGCAACCTTCGACTGCCACCTGATGATCTCGCCGGCTGATCCCTATCTGGAGGCCTTCGCCAAGGCCGGCTGCGACCGCATCACGGTCCATGCCGAGGCAGGTCCGCATCTTCACCGCTCGCTGCAGACGATCCGCAATCTCGGCAAGAGGGCCGGCGTGACGATCAATCCGGCAACGCCGCTGTCGGCGATCGAAAATGTTCTCGACGACGTCGACCTCATCCTCATCATGTCGGTGAACCCCGGCTTCGGCGGCCAGAAATTCATTCCCGCGATGGCCGGGAAGATTGCCGCCGCGAAATCCCTGATCGGTGACAGGCCGATCGAGCTTGAGGTCGACGGCGGCGTCACGGTCGAGACCGCGCCGATCGTCGGCAAGGCGGGCGGCAATGTGCTCGTTGCTGGCTCGGCGATCTTCAAGGGTGGCTCGGTCGACGCCTACCGCAAGGCCATCAGCGACCTGCGAAGCGCTGCCGAGGCCGGGCGCGCATGAGATTACATCCCTGACAATGGAACGGATACGCGCTGCCAGACCACCCTATTTCGAGCTGTTTGGCGGCGCGGCGCTTTGGGGCCTCATGATGATGGCCTCGGCGATGACGACGCTTTACATGCGCAACCGCTTCGAGACGGGCCACGCGATCGAACTGGCGCGTCTCTATTTTGCGGGTGGACTTCTCTCCTGGCCCTTCATGTTGCCGATTGCCCGCTTCTTTGCTTATCGGCGGCGGATCGAAACGCGCTTTGCCGCCTTCTTCGTCTGCCTGACGGCAGGCACGATGCTGATGACGGCATTCCTCTTTTCCATGGACTACCGCATTTTCTATTCGCGCTGGCACGCGCCGTTCGGGAGCCTCATCTGGACCTATCAGCTCATCTTTACCGGCGCGAACGCCGTCTATCAGTTCCTCGTGCTCGGTCTGCGGCTCTTCTTGCCGTTTGGCCTGGTCTGCCTGCTTGTAACCAGCTACGCGCTTGCGAAACGCATGCGTTGAGATTACCGCGCGTCTTTGCTACAGGGGCGCCAGAAAGTCTTCCTCGCAACGAAAGCAGTGAGCCATGATCCCGCGTTACTCCCGCCCAGAGATGGTCGCCATCTGGTCGCCCGAAACCAAGTTCCGCATTTGGTTCGAGATCGAAGCGCATGCCTGCGACGCGCTGGCCGAACTCGGCGTCATTCCGAAGGACGCAGCAAAGACGATCTGGGAAAAGGGAGGGGCTGCAAGGTTCGACGTCGCCAGGATCGACGAGATCGAAGCGGTCACCAAACATGACGTCATCGCCTTCCTGACGCACCTTGCCGAATTCGTTGGGCCTGACAGCCGCTTCGTCCATCAGGGGATGACCTCGTCCGACGTGCTCGACACCACGCTCAACATCCAGCTGGTGCGCGCCGCCGACATTTTGCTTGCCGGCATGGACCGCGTGCTCGCCGCGCTCAAGACGCGTGCCTTCGAGCACAAGGACACGGTCCGCATCGGCCGCAGCCACGGTATCCACGCCGAGCCGACCACCATGGGGCTAACCCTTGCCCGCTTCTATGCCGAGATGAACCGCAACCGCGCCCGCCTCGTTGCGGCGCGCGCCGAGATTGCCACCGGTGCCATCTCCGGAGCAGTCGGCACCTTCGCCAATATCGACCCGCGCGTCGAGGAGCATGTCTGCGCCAAGCTCGGCCTCACGCCCGAGCCGGTTTCGACCCAGGTCATTCCCCGCGACCGCCATGCGATGTTCTTCGCCACGCTCGGCGTCATCGCCTCGTCGATCGAGAACGTTGCGATCGAAATCCGCCACATGCAGCGCACCGAGGTTCTGGAAGCCGAGGAATTCTTCTCGCCGGGCCAGAAGGGCTCGTCCGCTATGCCGCACAAGCGCAATCCGGTTCTCACCGAAAACCTGACCGGCCTTGCCCGCCTGGTGCGCATGTCAGTCGTTCCGGCACTGGAGAACGTCGCACTCTGGCACGAGCGCGATATCAGCCACTCGAGCGTCGAGCGCGCCATCGGCCCGGATACAACGATTACGCTGGATTTTGCCCTGAACCGCCTGGCCGGCGTCGTCGAAAAGCTCGTGATTTACCCCGAAAACATGGAGAAGAACCTCAACAAGTTCCGCGGCCTCGTCCATTCGCAGCGGGTTCTTCTGGCCCTTACCCAGGCGGGCGTTTCCCGCGAGGACGCCTATCGCCTCGTGCAGCGCAACGCCATGAAGGTCTGGGAACAGGGCATGGACTTTCTCGAAGAACTACTCGCCGACCAGGAAGTCCGTGCAGCACTGTCCGAAGAAGATCTCCGCGAGAAGTTCGACCTTGGCTACCATACCAAACATGTGGACACTATCTTCAAGCGCGTTTTCGGCTAACCACGGAGCGCTTTATTGCCGGTTTCCGGTATGTGAAACGATCGCGCTAACGATCTGCGGCCAATCTTCTCTGTGAAGCTCATGAGCGCCGCCCTCGACGCGTTGCAGCGTCGAGCCGGAAACCGCTCGGACGAGAGCTTCGCCATGAGCGATTGGAAATATCGGGTCGGAAGTTCCATGAATGACGAGGAGCGGCACCGACAGGTCGCCCGCGTTCTTGGGGCTACCGTCGTCACCACCTTCGAGCAGGAAATGATTAGTCGCGCTTGCAAAGGAGCGCGCCCGATCTAGTCACCTGGAACTGAAGTAAGCCTCATTATATATTGCTTCTGTTGGAACGGCAGGAGGGTTAGTGATGGTTGGC
>NZ_FWER01000091.1 GCF_900169785.1 Rhizobium sullae | reverse complement strand
AAGACGGTAGCAGTCCCCGCGCGAATGCGGCGTGATCAAGACCGGAAGCCCCGTCCTTCACGGTGGGGAGAAGTCACTTGATCGCGGCCAGCATCTGTCGTGAAATGCAAAACCGAAACCCCCTTTTTGAAAAGGCAGACGATGACCAGAGCGCTCTATTCCCTGTGCGGTGCCGACCCGCAGAATTTCTTTTCCCCGCATTGCTGGAAAGCTGTCATGGCGCTGGCCCACAAGGGGCTGAGTTTCGAGGAGATTCCGACGACCTATGCCCGCATCCGCCAGATCGGCGGCGGTTTTTCGCCGACGGTTCCTGTGCTGGAGGACAACGGCCGTCTGGTCTCCGACAGCTTTGCAATTGCGCTTTATCTGGAGGAGGCCTATCCGGATCGTCCCTCGCTTTTCAGGGGCGAGGGCGGCAAGGCGCTGTCGCGCATGGTTGAAGGCTACTCCCAGACGGTGATCCACACCGCGATCATGCGCATCGCGCTGCTCGACATTCATGCGGTTCTCGATGAAGGCGATAAGGCCTATTTCCGCGAAAGCCGCGAGCAGCGGCTCGGCAAGACACTGGAGGAGATCGCCGCCGATCGCGAGGCAGAGAAGGCCGCATTCCCGGCTAAGCTCGAGCCCATACGGCATATGCTGAAGTTCCAGCCTTTCATCGGCGGCGAGGGCCCGCTCTTTGCCGATTACATCGTCTTTGGTGCGCTGCAGTGGCTGCGTGTCATCGCCGGTCTCTCCATGCTTGCGGCGGACGATTCGGTGATGACGTGGTTCGAGCGCTGCCTTGATCTGCATGAGGGCAGGGGCCGCACTATGACAGCGGCGTGAAATTGCCGCGTCCCCCTTGTTTTCGGGGCTGCGGGCGGGTAAAGACCGCCCACTTTTCCCGCTAAACCAGAGGATTTGACCCAATGGCGATTGAACGCACCTTTTCGATGATCAAGCCGGACGCAACGAAGCGCAACCTGACGGGCGCTATCACCAAGATGCTGGAAGATGCCGGCCTGCGCGTCGTTGCTTCCAAGCGTGTCTGGATGAGCAAGCGCGAAGCAGAAGGCTTCTACGCCGTTCACAAGGAGCGTCCGTTCTTCGGCGAACTCGTCGAAACCATGACCTCTGGCCCGACGGTCGTTCAGGTTCTCGAAGGCGAAGATGCTATCCTCAAGAACCGCGAAATCATGGGTGCGACGAACCCGGCAAACGCTGACGAAGGCACGATCCGCAAGGTCCATGCTCTTTCGATCGGCGAAAACTCCGTGCACGGCTCCGACGCTCCGGAAACGGCTGCCCAGGAAATCAAGTACTGGTTCTCCGACACTGAAATCGTCGGCTGAATCGGAAGCTCAGCCGTAAGGCTGAAGCCTTTGAAATGACTCTCGAAAGCCGGGGCCTCGCTCCGGCTTTTTCATTATACCGCGGGACACTTGTCCGCATTGCTGAAGTCGGTCGTTCCGTCCGGCTTGAAGACCTCTGGGTTCTGCGTATAGAGCGGCCCGACGACGAGCGGCTTGCTCGGCAGCACCGACTGATCGACGTCCGAGACCAGCTGCGTCTTCAACTCCTGCAGCGTCGTACCCTCGGCATCGACAAGGCGGATATTAACGGAATAGGGCCTGTCCTTGCGGACGCAGTGCAGGCTCGGGCTCTGCAGCGTGATCTTGTCCCAGGCCGGGAAGACTTTCTCCTTGAGGATGATCGGATCGCCGCCGGCCGGATTCTCGAATTCCGCGATCGCCACTGTGCCGTCTGGAATAGGCGACGTCTTCTTGAGCGTGACGAGATAGGTGGCGGTCGCGACGCGGTAGTTGAACACGAACATATGGCCGCTGACTTCGACCATCTTTTCCACTTCGCGCTGACACCCGGCAATCAGCGCCGCACCCAGCGCCAGCGCCGTAACAGCCTTGATCTTCATATCGCCTCCTCCTTCTTCCGGCGGTAGTGCCGGCTCGCCTTGGCGCGGTTGCCGCAGACGGCCATGTCGCACCAGGCACGGCTTTTGTTCTTGCTGCGATCGATGAACAGCCAGCCGCAATTGCGGCATATCTTCATGCGCTCTGGATCGGGCATGGCAATGAGCCGAAGCACCGAATGCGCGGTCGCGGCGTCGAGCCCGTTGGGCTTTGCATCGCGCAGCGTCACGGCAAGTGTCTCGAGCAGTTCCGCGAGAAGACGATCGTCGTTGCCGGTCAGCACCTTCTGCCGGAAATAGCGGTCCGTCGCCTCGCGCAGCGCAATGAAGTTCGGCCTGTTTTCCGGAGCCACCGGCAGCACGTCGCCGAAAAGCGCGCGCTCGGCGCAGAATTTTGCCGCCGCCAGCGGAAAACTCTCCAGCTGTTCACGCACTGCAAAACGGTCGATGCGGCGTGATGTATTATGGCGCAGAACGACACTGTTGGCGACATCCAGCGCCAGCGCGCCGCTGGAAAAACGATGTGCGGTCCAGGCAAAGGTCATAGCGAAAATATAACTGGTAAAATGGCTTTTGCCAGTTATATTTGCAAAGGGTCCGGAGTTTTCGATGGGTTATCTTTTGCAGCAGCTGGCAAACGCGGTGCCGTTGGCAGCACTCTATGCGGCACTTGCCTTCGGCTATGCACTGGCCTTCGGCGTCACCAAACGCGCCGACATCACCTATGGTGCGATGTTTGCTTTCGCCGGGCAGATCCTGCTGCTGTTCACCGATTTTGCCTATAACCGGCTTTGGCTCGTCCTGCCCGCCTCGATCGCGATCGGCGTCCTCATGTCCTTCGTCTATTCTCTCGGGACCGGCTTCTGGATCGGCCGCTCCGTTATGCAGCCGCTCGTGCGCCGTTCGCCAAATACGGTCATCGTCGCAGCCCTCGGCGTGACCATCCTGCTCATGGAGACGGCGCGGCTGGCGTCCGATACGCGGGAACTCTGGCTCTCGCCCTTTTTCAACCGCACCGTCGTGTTCTGGAGCGACGCGTCGTTCAAGGTGACGCTGACCTATATTCAGCTCATCAATACGGCGCTCATGTGCGCGCTGATCGCGATTGGCGGCCTGGTGCTCCGGCGCAGCGCCTGGGGTCGTATCTGGCGCGCGGTAACGGATGATCCGTTCGCCGCCGAGCTCTGCGGCGTTAGCGCAAGCCGCGTCTTCCTGGGTGCCTATGTGGCCGCCGTCTTCGTCGCCACATGCTGCGGCATCCTGACGACCTTCTACTACGGCTCGATGAATTTCGGCGCGGGCCTGCTCTTCGGCCTTAAGGTGCTGATGATCGCTGCGGCGGGCGGCTATTCCGATCCGCTGAGATCCGCGGGCGGCGCGGCCGGCATCGGCTTTGCCGAAACCCTGTGGACCGCTTACGGACCGTTTCTCTGGCGGGATTTCGTCATCTTCTCGCTGCTCGTCTTCCTGCTGGTGCTGAGCAGGCGCGAGCGGGCCATTCCCTGATCATTTCCACTTGTCGCGTGCCGCGTCGTCTGCATCCTTGGCGGAGACCCAATCGCCTGCCGAGCCGTCCGTGCCATGCTCCTTCTTCCAGAAGGGCGCGGCGGTCTTCAGATAATCCATGACGAAGTTTGCGCCGTCGAATGCCGCCTGCCTGTGCGGGGCGGCGGCGATCACCAGCACGATATTTTCCCCCGCGGCGATTTTTCCGAAGCGGTGGATGGCGGTGAGCCCAAGCAGGCCGAAACGCTCGATCGCGAGATTTGCGATGCGGGTCATCTCCGCCTCGGCCATGCCCGGATAATGCTCGAGTTCGAGCGCGGCGAGCATGCCGCCTTCGTCACGGCAGAGGCCGGAGAAGGTCACGATCGCGCCAATACCGGGCTCAGCCCTCGTCAGCCGATCGACTTCGGTCTGCAGGTCGAAATCTTCGCGCTGGACGCAGATGGTGGGGGAGATGGTCACAGCACACTCTCCGCTCGATGACGGACGACGAGGTTACCGCATGCTCCCTCATTCCTGTGCTCGTCACAGGAATCCGGCGACGGCGTGTCCGCGCCGTGAATGACTCTTTCACTTTTGCAAGAGCTTCTCCCGCGCCCAAGGACTTGGGCGCACTGGATTCCTGTGACGAGCACAGGAATGAGGGAGGAGTGTGGGGCAGTCGTCTCTATACGCAGTGTTTCCATTCGTCGTCTCGGAAACTCGGCTGTTGTGCCGACATATCTCACCCGCCCGTCATCGGGGGAAAAATCCCGATCTCGCGGGCATTGCCGATCGGCTCGTCGTGTTCGGCATGTTCCTGGTCGAGCGCCACGCGGATCACGTTTTCGTATTGAAGCGCCGTCTCGTATTCTTCGCCGAGCGTCTTCAGGTGGCCGAGAAGATCGGCAACGGTGACAACGGAGGAAGGAAGCGCGATGTCTTCCTCGCTCTTGCCGATCCGTTCGCGCACCCAGGCGAAATAGACAAGCCGTGTCATTCTTCGTTGTCCACGATGTGCTTCAGGCCCGCGCGGAAATAGTCGTAGCCGGTATATATGGTCAAAATGGCGGCGATCCACAGAAGGCCGATGCCGATCTGCGTCGTGTAGGGGAAAATCTCGTCGCCCGCTGGACCTGCGAGCAGAAACGCGATCGCCACCAACTGCAATGTCGTCTTCCATTTGGCGATCCGCGTGACGGGAACGCTAACCTTGAGCGCGGCAAGATACTCCCGCAGCCCGGAAACGAGGATTTCGCGGCAGAGGATGGTGATCGCCGCCCAGATCGACCAGCCGGCGATTGTCTGATCCGCGGCCACCAGCAGCAGGATCGAGGCGACGAGCAGCTTGTCGGCGATCGGGTCGAGCATGCGGCCGATATTCGAGGTCTGGTTCCAGATGCGCGCCAGATAGCCGTCCAGGAAATCGGTGAGCGAGGCGATGACGAAGATCCAGAGGGCAACCCATCGCGCCGTATTGCTGATGGCGAGCCGTCCTTCGATAAAGAAACAGAGGACGATCAGCGGTACCGCGAGAATACGGCCGTAGGTCAGTAAGTTGGGAAGACTATATGCGCGCGATGCCATGAAACCGTTTCTCTGAATGCTTGTGCCCGTAGATGACGGGTTTGATCGCAAGCCGTCAACATTCTTTCTGGTTTTCTGCCGCCTTTGCGTGGAATTTGCGACCGCAGCCGCCTATTTAGCGGCATCGTCGTGAAAATGGTTGTAGACCTGCTTTGCGACCGTTTCGGAAATGCCGTCGACCGCCATGAGATCGGAAAGCGCTGCGCGCGAAACCGCCTTTGCAGTGCCGAAATGCTGCAGCAGCGCCCGCTTGCGCGACGGGCCGATGCCGCCGATCTCGTCGAGCGGGTTCTTGATCATCTCTTTCTTGCGCCGTGCGCGATGCGAGCCGATGGCAAAGCGGTGGGCTTCATCCCGCATGCGCTGGATGAAATAGAGCACGGGATCGCGCGGCGGCAGCGTGAAGCTTTCGCGCCCCGGCGGGAAGAAACGCTCACGCCCGGCATCGCGGTCGACGCCTTTGGCAACACCGATGGCAATGACGCTGTCCGCGATACCGAGTTCTTCGAGGATCGCGCGCACCGCGGTCATCTGACCTTGGCCGCCGTCGATCAGGATTGTGTCCGGCCAGGCGGGGAACGGCATATCGGCGGCCTCAGCGCTGGATACCGGCTGCGACCTGTCCGGAATGCCTTCCTCCTTGATCAGCCGCGAGAACCGCCGCGTCATTACCTCGCGCATCATGCCGAAGTCGTCCCCGGGCGTGATGTCGGTCGATTTGATGTTGAACTTGCGGTACTGGCTCTTCACGAAGCCTTCCGGCCCCGCGACGACCATACCGCCGACGGCATTGGTGCCCATGATGTGCGAATTGTCGTAGATCTCAATCCGCTGCGGGGCGTAGGGGAGACCGAACGTTTCCTTGAAGCCTTCGAGCAGGCGTGATTGCGACGCAGTTTCGGCAAGTTTTCGGCCATGTGCCTCGCGCGCGTTGGCAACGACATGATCGACAAGATCGCGCTTCTCGCCGCGCTGAGGCACCAGGATGGAAACCCTGTGTCCGGCTTTTTCGCCAAGTGCCGCCGCCAGGAGTTCTATTTCCTCGACAGTTTCCGACAGCATGATCTGCTTCGGCACCGGCTTGTCGTCGTAAAACTGCGCCAGGAAGGCGTTCAGAACCTCGGCGCCCGAAAGCTGCGGGTCGGCCTTCGGGAAATAGGCGCGATTACCCCAGTTCTGCCCGGTGCGGAAAAAGAAGACCTGGATGCAGGAAATCCCACCCTCGTGGTGGATCGCGAAGACGTCCGCCTCCTCGACGCCTGCCGGATTGATGCCCTGATGGCTCTGGACGTGTGAGAGTGCAGCCAGGCGATCGCGATAGACCGCGGCGCGTTCGAAATCGAGCTCTTCGGCAGCCGCGTTCATTTCCTCCGCCATATGCGCCTTCACTTTCTGGCTCTTGCCGGAAAGGAAATCCTTCGCCTCCTGCACCAGCTGCGCATAGCCTTCGTCGCTGATTTCGCGGGTGCAGGGCCCTGAACAGCGCTTGATCTGATAGAGAAGGCAGGGTCGCGTGCGCGTCTCGAAAACGCTGTCTGTGCAGGTGCGGATCAGGAAGGCGCGCTGCAGCGAATTGATCGTGCGGCCCACTGCGCCGGCGGAGGCGAAGGGGCCGAAATAGTCGCCTTTGCGGGCGCGGGCGCCGCGATGCTTGAAGATCGCCGGGGCGCGATGGTCGCCCGTGATGAGGATATAGGGAAAGGACTTGTCGTCGCGCAAAAGCACGTTAAAGCGCGGCCGTAAGCGCTTGATCAGATTCGCTTCCAGAAGCAGCGCCTCGGTCTCCGTGCGCGTCGTCACGAATTCCATATGCGAGGTCAGGCGGACCATCTGCGCGATGCGGTTGGAGTGGACCCGGCCCATTGCATAGTTGCCGACGCGCTTCTTGAGGCTGCGCGCCTTGCCGACGTAGAGCACGTCGCCGTCGGCATTGAACATGCGGTAGACGCCGGGGCTGTTCGGCAGCCGCTTGACGAATTCGCCGATCAGTTCCGCGCCGGCAAGCCCGCTCTCGTTGCCGCCGCCTTCATTCCAGTCGATTGCAGCCGGCACCGGCGCGGCGGAAAGGTCGCTTTCCACCTCGATATCGTCTTCGTTTTCGTCGGTTTCATCGTAAAGAACGCCGCCATCGGGCAGCTTCTTGGCATTCATTCCTTGATCTCCAGCACATCCGGCGTCTGCCACGCGAGATGCTGGCCGCCGTCGAGTGCAATCATCTGACCCGTGATCGAGGGCGTCTCGAACAGAAAGCGAATCGTCCGGCCGAATTCCTCCAACGCAGGTCCTCGCCTCAAGATAAGGGCTGCGACCTGCGCTTGGAAGTCTTCCTGCAACTGCCGTTCGCTTGGGATCGAGGGACCGGGCCCGATGGCGTTGACGCGAATCTTCGGAGCAAGTGCCTGCGCCATCGTCTGCGTTGCGGTCCAAAGCGCCGACTTCGACAGAGTATAAGAATAGAAGCTCGGCCGCAGCGCCCAGACGCGCTGGTCGATGACATTGACAACGAGGCCGGTGGACGTTTCCGGCAGCTGGGCGGCGAATTGCCCGGCGAGGATCGAAGGCGCCCGGACATGCACGGCGAAATGTTCGTCCCAGACACCGGCATCCATCTTTCTCAGCGAATCTTCGCGGAAGACCGAGGCATTGTTGACGAGCAGATCGATGGGGCCAAGCTGGTCTACGGCTCTTTTTATAAGGGCTTCCGTCTCGTTTATTTTCGTGAGGTCGCCTTGCATTGCGACGGCGCTTTTGCCTTGGCGCCGCAATTCCGCCGCAACGGCCTCGGCCTCGTCGATCGAGCTATTGGCATGAATGGCAACGGAAAAGCCGTTTTCCGCCAAATCCTCGACTATCGCCCGGCCTATTCTCTTGGCAGCTCCGGTTACGAGCGCCGCCTTAAGTCTTTTCTCGTTCAAAAGCGTGCCTTCTGGTCCTGCGATTCTCGGTGCGTTTCTATATAGGGGCAGGCACAGACTATATAAATAGGCCGTGACGGTTGCCTCTGTTGCCGATTTATTCTATGTAGTATTTGAGAAATGAAGTTCATAAATTAAGTATTGTCAGATTAACCAATCGTTATGGTTAACAAGTATTCTGTTGCTCTGTAGCAACATCGAATTTCAGCCGCTTCTCCGCCACAATCATTTCACAATTTGGCTCTCTCAAATCCGCAATTGCTCTCCACTTTCGACCTCGATCCGAGAGGGACATCTAGTAATTTCTCGCGAATGCTTCGGCGTAGGATAGTTTACGAAGGGCGCGGGATCGAAAGGAGAATAAGTATGCGTACATTTATTGCCAGCCTGATGGCATCCGCCTTCTTGATCGCCGGTTTTTCCGCCGCCAACGCTGCCGACGCGGTCGACCAGGTTCCGGAAGCTCCGGTAGCGCAGGCCGAGCCGGCCGCTCCGGCAGGCAACTGGGAAGGCTTCTATCTCGGCGGCGCGGGCACCTATAATAAGGGCAACTTCGGTGCAGACCGCGACGGTTACGCATTGGGCGGCCAGCTCTACACGGGTTACAACTGGCAGAGCGGCCAGATCGTCTATGGTGTCGAAGCCGATCTCGGTTATTCCGGCCTCGACAGCACGTCGGACGGCATCACCAACAAGAACCGCTTCAATGGCTCCGTGCGTGGCCGCGTCGGTTACGACCTGAACCCGTTCCTGCTCTACGCGACGGCTGGTGCCGCTGCGGCGAACAACAAGGTCAGCGGCTTCGGCGAATCCGACACCAACACGGCCTTCGGCTACACCGTCGGCGCGGGTGCGGAAGCCCTCGTGACGAACAATATTACGGCACGTGTCGAATACCGCTTCAGCGACTATCAGAACAAGGACTTCGATCTCGGCGCTACGAACGTATCGCGCGGCTATGACGAACACAGCGTCAAAGTCGGTATCGGCGTCAAGTTCTAAGTTGCCGAAAATACATGATGAAAGCCGGGCCTCGCGCCCGGCTTTTTCGCCTCAGCCGTGCGGCTTGAGTTCCCCGTAGGCAGGGAATTTCTTCTCGAATTTGCGTGCCCAGTCGATCAGTTCCGGATGGTCGGCTTCCCACTGGTCTTTGAAGCGCAGTTCCAGATAGCCGATCGTCGCCGCAAGCGCGAAATGGCTGCCGTTCAGTCTCTTGCCGATCTTCGGCGGATGCGCACTGATATGGTTCAGGCCGCTGACGGCCTTCTTCCACTGCCGGTCGATCCAGGGCTGGTGCACTTTCTCCTCCTCGCGGAAGCGGCGCTCATAAATGATCGCCAGCAGGCAATCGCAAATGCCGTCGCAGAGCGCTTCCAGAATCTCCGCCTCGGTTCGCTTACCGTTCTTTGAAGGGTAGAGCTTGCTGTTCTTGAGCCGCCCGAAATAATGCATGATCGTCACGCTGTCGAAGACCGAAAGCCCTTCATCGGTCAAAAGCGTCGGGATTTTGCCGAGCGGGTTGTTGTCAACGAGGACCGCCGGGCCGGCATTGGTATCGACGCGGATTTCGGTGACGCCGAGCTCCAGATAGTGCGCGGCCATGAGCACCTTGCTGGAGTAGGGCGATGTCGGAGAGCAAAGCAGCTTCATGTTTCACCTCGGAAAGCAGTTTCGGCGCGGGACTATTTCGCAAGTGCAGCAGGCGGTCAATCTGCCTTTCCGGCCTTCGCCTCGCCGCGCAGCCAGAAGGTGCGTTGTGAGGCGAACCGGTCTTGGGCAAGCTCATCCTTGAGCGCCGGCAGCAGCGCGTGCAGTTCGTCCTTCAGCGTGAAAGGCGGATTGACGATGACGAGGCCGGAGCCCGTCAACCCGGTGACGCCGCCGCGGTCGCTGCGCACGCTGAGTTCGGCGCACAGTATCTTCGGAATTTGGGTTTCCTGCAGCGTCTCGTGGAACTCCTTGATGGGTGCCCCCTTCTTCAGCGGATACCAGAGGCAATAGGTGCCGCCCGGAAAACGCCGGTAGGCTTTCACCAGGCCATCGACCAGGCGCTCATATTCGCCGTCTTCCTCGAAAGGCGGATCGACGAGCACGATGCCGCGCTTTTCCTTCGGCGGCAGATGCGCGCCGAGCGCCAGCCAGCCGTCGAGTTCTGTGATACGGGCATGGTGATCGCCTTCGAACAGCCGGTGAAGGCGGGCATAATCTTCCGGATGCAGCTCCATCGCCGAAAGCCGGTCCTGCGGGCGGAAGAGCATGCGCGAAAGCTTCGGCGAACCGGGATAGAAGCGCATGCCGCCCTCCGGGTTGAGTTCCCGGATCGCAGAAAGATAGGGCGCGAGCAGGTCAGCCACCTGCGGCGCAAACTCAGCTTCCATGATCTTTCCGATGCCGTCCTGCCACTCGCCGGTCTTTTGCGCCTCTTCCGAAGAAAGGTCGTAGAGTCCGACGCCTGCATGCGTGTCGAGCACGCGGAAACCCGCATCCTTCTTCTGCATGTAACGGATCAGCCGCGCCAGAACGGCGTGTTTCAGCACATCGGCAAAATTGCCCGCGTGATAGATATGGCGGTAGTTCATTTTCGCTGATGCCTGCTATGAATTTGTGTCATCGCCGTCATTTCCGGCTTTTGGGGGATGACGGCTTGGAATATAGAAAAGCCATGAACATTGCGACCCCCATTCACGCTAAATCCGCCGATCCCGGCAAGAAGGTCGGGCACACCGCCTGTCCGCACGACTGTCCCTCCACCTGCGCGCTGGAGGTGGAGATCGCGGAGGACGGCCGCATCGGCCGCGTGCGCGGCGCCAACGATCACAGCTATACGTCCGGCGTCATCTGCGCCAAGGTCGCGCGATATGCCGAGCGACTCTATCATCCGGACCGGCTGATGCACCCTTTGCGCCGCACCGGCGCGAAAGGCGAGGGGCGCTGGCAGCAGATTTCCTGGGGCGAGGCTCTGGACGAGATCGCCGAAGCCTTCGTGAAGGCCGAAGCGAAGAACGGCAGCGAGGCGGTCTGGCCCTATTACTATGCCGGCACCATGGGCTGGGTGCAGCGGGACAGCATCGAACGCCTGCGCCATGCCAAACGCTATTCCGGCTTCTTCTCGTCGATCTGTACCAACCCGGCCTGGACCGGCTTCACTATGGCAACGGGCACGCTCCGGGGTCCTGATCCGCGCGAGATGGGCCGTACCGATTGCGTCGTCATCTGGGGAACGAACGCGGTTTCGACGCAGGTCAACGTCATGACGCATGCGATCAAGTCCCGCAAGGAGCGCGGCGCCAAGATCGTCGTCATCGACATCTACGACAATCCGACGATGAAGCAGGCGGACATGGCGCTCATCGTCAGGCCCGGCACCGATGCGGCGCTCGCGTGCGCCGTCATGCACATCGCCTTCCGCGACGGCTATGCCGACGGCGCCTATATGGCGAAATATGCGGATGATCCGGCCGGCCTCGAAGCGCACCTCCAGACGAAGACGCCGGAATGGGCAGCCGCGATCACCGGGCTCCCGGTTGAAGAGATCGAGGCTTTCGCAAAGCTCGTCGGCACGACGAAGAAGACCTATTTCCGCCTCGGCTACGGCTTTACCCGGCAGCGCAACGGCGCAGTCGCCATGCACGCAGCAGCCTCGATCGCCACCGTGCTTGGCTCTTGGCAATATGAAGGCGGCGGCGCCTTCCATTCGAACAGCGATATCTTCCGCATGAACAATGCGGAGCTCACCGGCAAACCGATGAAGGATCCGGATATCCGCATGCTCGACCAATCGCAGATCGGCCGCGTGCTGACCGGAGATCCAGTGGCACTCCGCCATCGCGGACCGGTCACCGCCATGCTGATCCAGAACACCAATCCGGTAAACATCGCGCCCGAGCAGCGGCTGGTGAAACGCGGCTTCGCTCGCGACGACCTCTTCGTAGCCGTGCACGAGCAGTTCATGACCGAGACCGCCGAGATGGCCGATATCGTCATCCCGGCGACGATGTTCGTCGAGCATGACGATATCTATCGCGCCGGCGGCCAGAACCACATCCTGCTCGGCCCGAAACTCGTCGAGCCGCCGCCGACGGTGCGCACCAACCTTTTCGTCATCGAGGAGCTGGCAAAGCGCCTCGGCGTCGCAGATCGGCCAGGCTTCGGCTTTAGCGCGCGGGAAATGGTCGATCGCATTCTCGAATCAAGCGGCCTTCCGCGCTACGATTACTTCCTCGAACACAAATGGTTCGACCGCCAGCCCGTCTTCGAAGATGCGCATTTTCTCAACGGTTTCGCGCATCCGGACGGCAAGTTCCGCTTCCGGCCGGATTGGGCAAACCAGCCGGCGCCGAACCGCCCACCGGATTCCGTCGGTCTGCTCGGGCCGCATTCCGAGCTGCCGGCCTTTCCCGATCAGGTCGACGTCATCGAAGTGGCCGATGCCGAGCATCCCTTCCGCCTGGCGACCTCGCCGGCGCGCAATTTCCTGAATTCCAGCTTCTCGGAAACGAAAACCTCGCGGCAAAAGGAGGGGCGTCCCGAGCTGATGATCAATCCGCAGGACGCCGAGGCGAACGGGATCGGCCACGGTGATCTCGTCCAGGTCGGAAACCGGCGCGGCGAGGTGCGCCTGCACGCCCGCGTGACGACGGAGGTCAAGCCGGGGGTGGTGATCGCCGAGGGCCTGTGGCCGAACAAGGCGCACGTCAACGGGGAGGGCATCAATGTGCTCACCGGCGCGGACCCTGTAGCGCCCTATGGCGGGGCTGCAATCCACGACAACAAGGTCTGGCTGCGCAAGGATCCGGCATGACGAAGTTCGCGAAGGCAAAGGCGGAAGTCGTCGGCGAAACGACGCTTGCCGAAGGCTGGACGCGGCTGAGCGTTTACGAGCTTGACTATACGGATTCGAACGGCGTCACCCATCGCCTTCATCGCGAGGTCTATCACCGCACGCCGGCCGCCACGATCCTACTTTATGATCCGAAGCGCGGCTCCGTCGTCCTCGTCAAACAGTTCCGCCTGCCGCCCGATCTGCAGGGCGAACCCGCCTTCATAATCGAAACGCCGGCAGGGCTTCTCGACGGCGAAGAGCCCGAAGCGGCGATCCGCCGCGAAGCGACAGAGGAAACCGGATTCCGCATCCGCGACGTCCGGTTTCTCTTCAAGGCCTATAGTTCACCCGGCTCCAACAGCGAAGTCGTGCATTTCTTCGCCGCACTGATCGATACGACGGACCGCGTCTCGAACGGCGGCGGATTGGAAGAGGAGCATGAGGATATCGAAGCGCTTGAGGTTCCGCTCGATACGGCGATCGCCATGATCGAAACCGGCGAAATCCGCGACATGAAAACGATCATCCTGCTGCAATGGGCGGCGATGAATAGGGATAGCTTGATCGGAGCGTGTCCGCCGCAAACCTCGTCCTTCCGGGCGGGGTAAGGCGGACGGGACGCCGTTAACCATGTTCCGGTCCGGCATCCGCCGGCGCTTGCGGAACATATGAAGAACGTCCTATGGTCGTTCCGATGAAGGAACGGCTTGGCTACCGATACAGGATCTACCCGGACGCGCGGCAGGCGCGGCTGTTCCGCCAGACCGTCGGCTGCTGCCGCCTC
>NZ_FWER01000039.1 GCF_900169785.1 Rhizobium sullae | reverse complement strand
CCCGAGCGGAGGCTCCTTCTTCCACTCGGCAATAAGCTCCGCGAAATTGGACGGCCCGGTTACAGGCTCGATGATGAGCTTATCCCCCTCGCGGTGGATCATCACGCGATCCCCTGGCAACTCAAATTCCGCAGGGATGCGCACCGCCTGACTACGGTTGTTGCGGAACAGCTTCACTTCTTTCGGTCTTGATGACGGCAATGAAATAGGCATATGGCAGCCTCCGTTGTATATGCCAAAATATATATGCCGTGTCGCGCCGATTCAAGTCCGACTGCTCGTTCATCGCGGCGCAAGGTCGGGCGCAGGAGGTCGCTCGGCCCACCCCCTAATCCTAGCGGCTTTAAAACTCGGTACCGATAAGAAGGCCTTGCGCACTAACGGTGGTCGGCTCACACCGGATTTCTAAACGCAGAAGATGCGGATAAACGATCGTTTGTGGGCATTTCTGTAGGAAGTGCCACCTATTGCTTGGCATGAGGACGTGGACTATATATCCCAAAGTATCTATTTCATTCAGGATATGAAATGACGGAATGGAAGGTCGAGTTTCATGACCGCTTCAAAGGCGAGATCATAGACCTTCCAGCCGATGTTCGGGTCGAATTGCTCGCGCATTTGGTGCTACTTCGCGAGAACGGCTTTCGATTGGGACGATCTGAGGTCGACACACTCGAAGGATCCAAACACGCGAACATGAAGGAACTACGCGTCAAGGTGTTGAAGGTGCAATGGCGGTTCGCCTTTGCCTTTGATCCGGAGCGAAAGGCTGTGGTTCTCTGCGGTGGTGCGAAGGGCGGTGTGAGCCAGAAACTCTTCTATAAACGGCTGATCGATCTGGCGGACAAACGATACGACGAGCATTTGAGCGAGTTGGAGAAGAAACATGGATGATCTCGATAAGCTGATACAGACGCTTCCTGATGATGAACAGCGCGCCGTCGCAAAGCGTGCCGACGAGCTTTTCGCAGCGCACAGTCTGCGTGAATTGCGGGCACTTGCTGGACGAACGCAGGAAGACGTGTCTGCCGGGACCGGTTTCAAGCAGACCAACGTCTCAAGACTGGAGAAGCGCGCCGACATGAAGCTGTCGACGCTTCGCGACTATGTCGAATCCCTCGGCGGCACGTTGAAGATCGTCGCGGATGTCGCGGGCAAGAAAGTCGATCTTTCCAGCATTGCAGAGCGTTCCCGACGCGGTTCAAAGCTCTGAACGCCGTGGCAGGGGAGGGGAGCTACAGTCCTGCCGCTTTCGTCAAGTTGACGCGGAAACGGTCGCGGTGGCGGTGATAGCGGCGGGTCATTTCAGCGGAGGCATGGCCGAGTTGCCTCTGGATATAGCGCTCATCGACTTCGGATGACGAAGCCAGGCCGGCGCGCCGTGAGGGAGTACACTTCAATTTGCCGAGTAGCCCGGAAGGCGCTGGCGGCGTGATAAGCGGTAAACCGACATACCAACCAGCATGGCCGCAACGAACAGAACGGCCTCCCACCGCCCCGTCGACAATGCAGCGATGGCGGGGCCGGGACAGAACCCCACCAGTCCCCAGCCAAGCCCGAACAAGCCCGCGCCAGTCACCAGTTTCCAATCGATCGATCTGTTCGCCGGCACATAGAAGCGGCTGTCGAGCAAGGGCGCCGAGCGGCGAGCGCGGATGATGTGAGCCACGGCAGAAGGAATCAGCGCGCCACCCATGACAAAGGCCAGCGACGGGTCCCAGCTACCCGCGACATCGAGGAAAGCTAGCACACGTCCGGGATTGATCATGTCGGAGATTACCAAGCCTGCGCCAAAGATGAGCCCGCAGAAGACCGATGCTACCATGCGGGCCCTCATTGCTGCACTCCAAGGAGATGTCGCGTGACGAAGACCGTCGCACCCGCAACAGCCATGAAGATCGCTGTGGCGGCAAGCGAACGCGGCGAAAGACGGGCAAGCCCGCAAACGCCGTGGCCGCTCGTGCAACCCGATCCGAGTCGGGTGCCATATCCAACGAATATTCCGGCAACGATCAGCAGTGCTGGGGAAGAGGTGATAGCGATGTCGGGTCGGCGGACGAGGGCGGCCGCCAGCCACGCTCCTGCAATGAGGCCGACTATGAAACCCAGTCCCAACTTGCTGACGCCGTCATGGGTCAATCCGGCTGCATCGGCGGCCAGACCGGAAATTCCGGCTATCCTTCCGTTCAGCAGAAGGTAGAGGCCTGCCGACAGGCCAATCAGGAGGCCGCCTGCCAGGGGCCAGAGATAATATATTTCAGTCATTGCGCTCACACTGCGTTTTCGGTTCGGGCGTCGATCTTCACGACGGATCGGCTAAGGTTATTTCGACTTTATATATGCGACGAGATCGGCAATCTCGGTACGTGTCAGGGACAGATTGGGCATCCGGGAGTGATGAGGTGCAGCCAAGAAGGCCGAAAGGCTCGCTGCGTCAAACTGCTCCGATTCACCAATCTGAGCGAACGTCGGGACAGTATCGGAGCCGTGAACTTGTCCGGGTGCAACGACGTGACACTCGCCGCACCAGTGTTGGGCGATGCTGCGGCCGCGGAGTCGATCGGCCGCAGCGCTCTCGCCAATGACCATCAGAAGGAGAGCAACGGTAATAGCGCATTGCAGGCCATGTGTTCGCTTCATTGCAGCCGGGTCCTATAGGGTTCACCAGCAACTCGCGTTCGGTCATTGGCTAGCGTTGCCTTCGATCCATTTCGAGCCGCGTCCAGGTGATGATCAGACGCATCAGTCGCGTTTACTGCCACGCGACCATCGGACGTGAGTTCCTTGGCATCGAATTTGCGGGACGCGCTATCGCTGAAGTCTGAGATAGATTCCTGCAGGCGGCACTCGTCGGCGATATCGAGCAGGGCCTCCTTCGCAACAAGGACGATTTCGTCGCCCCCGATGTCTCTTTCCATGATCAGAAGCGCCTCGTCACCCGATGCCTTCATCATTCCACGGACCAACTTCAAGGGCATTTTCATCCTCCCGGCGCGCATGCGCTTCGATCCACCAATTCGAGCCACCAAAGAGTGTTCACTCAAGCATTATGCTTCGCGCGCATGGCAACGCCTTGATCGAGCTCAAAGTCGGATCTCCAATCGCAATCCGGTGGAGGTTAAAATCAGCGGGCCCGTCTGCCATAATCGCGCATCTCGTCGATCCGGCGTTGGGTCTGTCGCGAGTTCTGGCTTTGCGGCTTGTGGTCCTGCCGATGGCGCTGCGCCAAGCTCTGCCCGCCTACAGTAACGAGATCATCCTCATGGTGAAGGGCACCTCGCTTGCCTCCATCATCACGCTGACGGAAGTGACCGGCATTGCGCAGGAGTTGATCTCGCAGACCTATCGCGCCATGGAGGTGTTCATCGCCGCCGGCGCAATCTACCTCGTCCTCAACTTCATCACCGTGTGGGCGCTTGCGCGGCTTGAAACAAGGCTGACGCCTGATCGCGTACGTGCCTGACCACCATGACCGCATACTACGGAGACTGAAAGACAATGCGCAATTTCGAGACGCCGACACGATCGGTGGCCGTGTCCGCTCAAGCAATGGCCGCGACATCGCACCGTCCGCTACCTTGATAGCGATCAACATCCTGCAGGCAGGTGGCAATGCCATGGACGCTGCCATAGCCGCCTGCGCCGTCCAATGCGTCGTCGAGCCGGGATCGACCGGCATTGGCGGCGACTGCTTCGCGCTTTACGCGCCGAAGGGCGAAGCCGATGTCATTGCCTATAATGGTTCGGGCCGCACACCGGCAGCCCTAACGGTGGACTGGTTCGAAGAACGCGGCCTGACCGAAGTGCCGCGCCAGTCGCCTTCCTCTGTGACTGTTCCCGGGGCCATCGACGCCTGGACGCGACTTCACGCGGATCATGGCCGTCTTGCCTTTGCCGAGCTTCTGGCGCCCGCCATCACCTTTGCCGAGAACGGCTATGCGATTTCGCCGCGTGTGCATCATGACTGGGCGAAGGAGGAGCGGGTGCTTGCTGCCGACGAGGCAGCAGCGCGCATCTTCCTGCCGCAAGGCCGCGCGCCGCGCATCGGTGAGATACATCGCCAGCCGGAATTGGCCGCAACCTTCCGCAGGATCGCTACCGACCGCGACGGCTTTTATCGCGGGCCGGTTGCCGAAGACATGGTGGAGCGCCTGCGCGCGCTTGGCGGGCTTCATACACTCAACGACTTCACCGCCGCCAGGGGCGAGTACGTCACGCCCGTCACCACGACGTTCCGCGACTACACGATCCATGAATGCCCGCCCAACGGGCAAGGCATCATCGCGCTGATGATCCTCAACATTCTGTCGCACTTTGAGGCCGCTGGCGCGCCGGACGCGATCGACCGCATCCATATCGAAATCGAGGCGACGCGGCTTGCCTATGCGGCGCGCGACGCCTGGCTGGCGGACCCCGCCAAGGCCGATGTACCGGTCGCGGAGATGCTGTCCGACGAGCTGGCCAGCCGGCTCGCGGGCAGGATAGACCTGGCGCAGGCCATTGCGGATCTGCCGCCGTTCGAACTGCCGCGACACCGCGACACGGTGTATATTTCCGTGGTGGATGCTGAGCGGAATTCGGTGAGCTTCATCAACTCGATCTTCGACAGTTTTGGCGCCGGCATCGTTGCGCCGAAATCGGGCGTCATCCTGCACAACCGCGGTCAGAGTTTCTCGCTGAAGCGCGGCCATCCCAACATGATCGCGCCGGAAAAGCGTCCGCTGCACACGATCATCCCTGGTATGGTGACGCGCAACGGTCGAACCGAAATGTCTTTCGGCGTCATGGGCGGGTACTACCAAGCTATGGGGCACGCGCATTTGATTTCCAAAGTGCTCGACTATGGCATGGACTTGCAGGACGCGATCGACCTGCCGCGCCTGGTGCCGGCAAGCGGGCTCGCGCCGAAGATCGAGGCGGAGCAGACCGTTCCGGCCGCGACCATTGCCGAACTTCAGGCGCGCGGCTTCGAGATCGTACCGACTGAGGACCCGATCGGTGGCGCGCAGGTGATCCGCGTCGATTGGGAAAACGGCACGCTGACCGGCGCGTCGGAATCACGCAAGGACGGGGTAGCACTTGGCCTTTGATGAGAGACAGGTGCCCCCCGGGGACGTCCGGCCGCTCTGTTGCAAAAAATCCCGTTGATGTCCGAAGGAGCGCGAAGATTCTGAGCGAGATTTTTGATGAGCGATTTCAAGTGGCGTCATTTTCAGGGTGAAGTGATTTTGTGGGCGGTGCGATGGTATTGCCGCTATGGGGTCAGCTACCGCGACCTTGAGCAAATGATGGGCGAACGGGGTGTGCCAGTCGATCATTCCACGATTTATCGTTGGGTTCAGAAATATGCTCCGGAGATTGAAAAGCGGTTGCGATGGCACTGGCGCCGGAAGGACCGGGCGCGGAACAGCGGCAAGGACCTCAACCAGATCGTCGAGCACGGATTGGGGCTGCACCCCCGGCGAAGGCCGCGAACCGGTTCCGGGCACGCAGGCCGAGTTTGGTGAGCTTACCAGGCCCGGGTGGAAACCGGCGCAGCTTGCCCGGCAGGATAAAGGGCATTTGACGCCGTGCGCATGCCGCGGCGTCAAATCGGCGTCTTTTAAGGACTGTTGCATCGCCGTTGAACATGACGGAACTGCTTCACATTCCCTTCATCCGGTAATGGAATAAGGGTAACGTTGCAGCATGATGTGGCGGCACGGTGGAGAGCGACATGAATAGATCGAAGGACGATTTCGATACACCTGACTGGCTGCAAGCCGAACTGGCCGATACACTTGACGAGGATTACGAACTTGAACTTTCGGAACCGGCCCTGTCGGAAGAAATCCGGAAGGTTTATCGCAAGTCGCATCCGCCCTCGATGCCACGCATCGATTACTTCCGCACGCTGCTGTCGCTGCAAGCCGAGCTGATCAAATTGCAGGATTGGGTCTCGTACCACAAGGAGAAGGTCGTGGTGATCTTCGAGGGACGCGACTCGGCCGGCAAGGGCGGCGTGATCAAACGCATCACCCAGCGCCTCAACCCTCGCGTCGTCAGGGTGGTGGCGCTGCCGGCCCCATCAGATCGCGAGAAGACCCAGTGGTATTTCCAGCGCTACGTGCCGCATCTGCCGGCCGGCGGCGAGATCGTGCTCTTCGACCGGTCCTGGTATAACCGCTCGGGTGTCGAGCGGGTCATGGGGTTTGCGACCGAGGATCAGATGGAGCAATTCTTCGACGACGTTCCCGAGTTCGAGCGTATGCTGGTGCGCTCAGGTATCCGCCTGGTCAAGTACTGGTTCTCGATCACCGACGAGGAACAGCAGATGCGGTTCCTCGTTCGGATCCATGATCCCCTGAAGCAGTGGAAGCTGTCGCCGATGGACCTGCAATCACGCGTACGCTGGGAAGCCTATACCAAGGCCAAGGAAGAGACCTTCGCCCGCACGAACATCCCTGAGGCGCCCTGGTACATCGTCGAGGGCAACGACAAGAAGCGCGCCCGCCTCAACTGCATCGACCACCTGCTCACGCAGATTCCCTACGAAGACGTGCCGCACGAAGACATCACGCTTCCCGAGCGGGTATTTAATCCCGACTACGAACGCAAGGTCCTCCCGCCGGAGCTCTATGTGCCGTCGAAATACTAGGTCAGCTCAGGGTCGCCAAGAAACACCTGCTGTGGTCCTGGATCAGCTGTCGCGGCCTGCGGCGACGTGTCTGGCGTAGGCGCGAGTTCGCGTTGGAATTGCGCGCGGTGATTTATTGTATATGACAGTTTTGCGACAGAAGCTGCCGCGATGATCGTTGGAGGTAGGAGGAACCGTGAGCGAAAAACGCAAACGAGTTTACGAGGCGCTGTTGGATGGTGCCACAGAAGGTCTTTCCGGTAAGGAGCTTTACAATTTCGTGCTGCGGCGCTGTCCTAAAGCGACCAGCAAGAAGATTGTGCGTGCCTCGCTTCTTGCTCTTTCGGATCCTCACGTGAAGGATCGCAATGTTTTGCACACCATTTACGCGCTTGCGATAGCGCACCGAATGGATGAGGTCGGGTCGACGGGTGACCCCGATGATGAGGAAGATCCTGCAGAAAAGAGCCCAGTTCTGCGGAAGTTGAAGAAGACGGCCGCATCTGCTTCGATGCCCCCGGAAGCAAATCCGAATTGAACCCGGCACCGGGATAGTCGGGCGCCCAAGGGACAAAGCATTCGCGTTGACCGCCCACCAATATCTACCGTTGTCGTTTGAAACGCACATGAGTTGATGAAAGCATGAGTCTTTCCGCTGCCCGCCAAGCAGAGGCGGAATGTTTACGGCTGCGGCCGGCGGTGAGGCAGCTTTAAGAGCAGAGCGTGTGCCGTCTTCTTGAACTTGGGTTCGGAGTTCGTTCGAATGTGCCAGGTGAGTTGTTTCGACCCGATGCGTCCGCTGCAACGTATGAACTGCTGCATTGACCTGACGAAGCACTTTGCCGGACGTGAAAGCGACAATCGATCTCCCGCGCCCTTGGAACAGAACTACGCTCCCAAAGTTCGGATGAAAATATCACCGGCGCTGCAGAAGCAGCTGCAACTTGCGCAACCTCTGAGCAAACATTGAATGGGAGCAAGCGTCGCCGCTCGATGACCGACGTTTCGGCTTACTGGAGGAATCCGATGTTTCATCGCGCAATAACACTCAAGGCATTTGCCCCGGTCTTGCTTCTGGCTGTGGCGGCGCCGACAGCGACGGCGCAGCCGGCGCCCAGTGCTGTCAGCCGCGAGATCGCCTTTCTTCGTGCGTTTGACGGGCAGTTTGCCGGAACCGGCAGCCTGGAGCGTGCCAGCGGTTCGAGCCATAGGCTGACATGCAGGTTCACTGGCAATAGTGAAGGGCGGCAAGTTCTCCTGGATGGGCGCTGCTCAACGGCAATCATATTTGGCACATCGATGCGCATTGATATCCAATACGATGCGGGAACGGGGCGCTATTCGGGCTCGTTTCGCGAGAGCATGGGCACAATCGCAGACCTCGCAGGCTCTCGACAGGGCCAGATGCTTTCGCTCTCTTTTACCGAAACGCCAGAGAGTATTCGCCCCAACCCACCCGCACGACTGACGATCGTGCGAAGGGACGGCGGCATGGTTTTGACACTTCGTGGAACAAAGCCGGGTCGAGGTCAGAGCCTAAACCTTGAGCTGCGCAAAAGCTGAGGCCGAACGCGGGCAGCGGGAGGAGGAGGCTGACCGCTGGGGGGGNCCTAAACCTTGAGCTGCGCAAAAGCTGAGGCCGAACGCGGGCAGCGGGAGGAGGAGGCTGACCGCTGGGGGGGGGACGATCGATCTTCATTGATCCCTCCGAGAGCATGGCTGCGATGGTCTGGCCGAGCAAAACTTGATAGCGGNGGGGGGACGATCGATCTTCATTGATCCCTCCGAGAGCATGGCTGCGATGGTCTGGCCGAGCAAAACTTGATAGCGGCCGAAAATTTGGCGCTTGAGCCATGAAAAGGATCTGATGCAGGAGGACGTGGAATCGCGGACGGACTTCAGCCAGCGGTATTTGAGCGGCCTCGAGAGGCGAGCGCGACCCAACCTCGCGCTGCAATTGATAGTGGGCATAAATGTATGTTCAAAACGATCCTGCGTTCAGGACGTTCGTTCAAGCGGTGGGATACCCCACGATGTGACCGAACAGGCCTCTCGCAGACTTCAATATTTGATCAAACAACGAAGGTTGAGGGCCGTGAAGGAACTCTACACCGGCGCGGGTCAATGAGAAGTTCATGCTGACGTCGAAGCCGGAACTGTCTTCCTGCACTAGATCCATCTCCCAAGCCTCGCGGAGACCCGGCAAGTTGGCGTCCATGTCCTCTAAGTCTGACACAGGGTAACGCGCCCAAGTCTCAACGGTCATAAGTGCATCTCGAATTCTTGTCATGCAAGTATCGCCATTTCTAAAAAGCTGATTAGATGAGCAACAACTACTCAAACATACTTAATAAATATTGTCGAGTGACTTGGACGTGACATACTGCTTTATTTTGGGGGCGCGGGCGACGAGGCGGTGAAGAATTGACCAACCAGCAAATCATGTTGTCGATGCCGGGTGAAATTTCCGCAGAAGCGCCGAAGTAAAATTCCCCAACTATGCCGCTCGGACGACGTGGAGACTTGCGTATTTTTCGGCGTCTCCCGCGTTGGCGTTGCGGCGGAGCGAAGGACGGCGGGGTGATCAAAGCCTTCGATCGCACGTGTTCAGCATCAATTCGGCATGTTGGCGCAGCCTGTAGCTTGATCTCTCGATTTGGAGACGACGGCATGGTGCAAAAGTCTGTCGAGCAAAGCTGTGGCGACCACGGCATCTCCAAAAACATCGCCCCATTCGGCAAGGCCGCGATTGGATGTGAGGATCATTGCGCCTCTCTCGTAGCATGCGTTGACGAGCTGGAAGAACAGGTTGCCTCCGCCAGCGATGACCGGGAGATAACCGATCTCGTCAACGATCAGGAGACTGGGCCCGCAGAAGAAGCGGATGCGTTCTTGAAGTCGTCCTTCGCGTTCGGCTCTGGACAGGGCCGCAATGAGATCGGCCAGTGGGAAGAAGTCGACGCTTTTGCCGGCTTCGACGGCTTCGACGCCGCGCGCAACTGCCAGATGGCTTTTGCCGGTTCCCGGTGGCCCGAGGAAGTGAATGGCCTCGTTGCGGTGAACAAAGCCGAGTTGTGCGAGGGTGAAGATCCGATCTCTGTCGAGCGGTGTTGGAACGTGAAATCGAAGCCCGCTTCTACAAGGCGATCCGGGTGAAAGCGTTCGACAGCATGCTGACACGCACGCTGGTCGGAGCTCGCAATCGGCTCCTGAGCATCTCAACCCACCTCAGCAACCAGATCCGCGGCCTGATGAAGACGTTCGATCTTATCGCCCCCAAAGGAATAGATCGGGCGTTTGATGGCAATGTCAGGGAACCGTTCGATCGGAATGACGCCTGAGGCGTGGTGCGACATACGCAAGCGCGCAGCCGATCTTGATTGCCAGTTGCTCGTAGCGGCGCGGGAAAGCCAGGCGACGAAGCTGTTGATGACGATCCCGGGGATCCGCGCCGTGGGCTCGAGGGGAGACGGCGGGGTGGCGGGGTGGCGGGGTGGCTTGTCAGATCAACTGAATGCGAGCTTGGTATTTGCGTTAATTACAATTCGAGTAGATGGAGTAATAAACCGTATATTACTGATGTATAAAGTACGTATAGGTTGAAACGAACCCGAGGCGCAGAGATGCATGAATTTCTCAAACGGCATGCCAATCGATTTCTGCGCGACCAAGGTGGCAATTTCGCAGTCATGACTGCGCTGGCAATGGTTCCGCTGCTAGGGGCGGCCTCCGTCGCGGTCGACTTTACCAACGCCAGGTTCGAGGCTGACAAATTGCAGGAGTCGTTGGACACCGCCGTGCTGGCAGCGGTGCGGCTTTACGGCGAAGGCAGCAGCGAGGAGGAAGCCACCCAGTTGGCAAACGAAATGTTCTTCGGCAATTTGGCCTTATTCCGGGGCACCGAGGAAACCACGCCACCGGCGGAACTCCCATCCCTCCACATCGTCTATGCCCAGGCGGGGCAAGGTGTCATGGCGACGGGCGACTATGCCCTCAACTACCAACCGGTGTTCTTGACCCGGTTATCGTTCCCGATCTCCCGCCGCAGCGCCGCCGCTCGCCAGCCGGACAAGGAGGCATGCATTTTGGCGCTCAACCCCACGGCCGATCGCGCCTTCGAAGTGAGCGGCAGTTCGACGGTCGACACATCGGGATGCACGATCACCGCAAACTCGCGCAGTAGCGAAGCCATCTATGTAGGCGGGTCGGGGACCCTTAAGACGGAATGCCTTTATACACCAGGCAAGGTCTCCGCCTTGCCGAGCAGCATTGATCTCGAATGCGACAAGGCGGGCGAGGGAACGTCACCGGCCAGCGACCCATTTAAGCGCAAAGTCATGCCGGAGGCCGGATTCTGGGTGGACCTGGGAGGATGCGGACAGACATTTGTGGGCAACGGCGGCGGCAATGGCGACTGCAACGGCATGGGCAAGACGCCGAACAAGGTGCCCGATGGATATACCGTGACGCTTAAGCCGGGGACCTACCACGACCTTGAAATCAAGGGCAATGTGAAGCTACAACCCGGCAATTACCTTATCGACGGCGGCACGCTGAAGTTCACAAGCCAGTCGGTCATCACCGGCGATCAGGTCACCTTCTTTCTGCTGAACGGTGCCCAGATCGATATTCATGGCGGCTCCACCTTCAATGTCACCGCCCCGACGTCGGGTACATGGGCTGGTTTCTCGATCGTCGCCGACCGCAACAATACCGCCTCCGCAGTCATCACCGGCAACAGCAACTCGCATCTCAACGGTATCATCTATATGCCCGCGGCCGAGGAAATCGAGTATGCCGGCAATGGCGCCACGACCGGCGAATGCGTGCGCATCATCGCCCAGAAAATCACCATGATCGGCAACAGCACGTTTAAGCTGGATTGCAAGGCGGAATTGGCAAACAACGAGATCAACAATCCCGGTGCCATCCGGCTGATCGAATGAGGGAGTGATGACCAGCGGACGGACGTGCAGGACTTTTGGTCGTGATCTTCGAAGATGCGATGCATCGAATTCCGGCGGTGACCAGCGCCACGATTCTGCCGTCGGAGGTGGTGACGGGCTGCGGTTTAGTTTGCGGCATCCGTAGAGCGATCGTTGGCCTTGCGGCGGCGATCATTCTTTCACCCTACGCCGGTGCGCTTTCATCCATCATCGACTGAGTTGTCCCGCGCAAACAGTGCCTTCACCCGCATTCCCTCTCCGGGGCGCTGATTGCACACATCCAAGTGCGCATTGGCATTCTCTCGTAGAGACTGAATGATCAAGGCACGCCGACATCCAGTCCTCAAAACGATCCTCATCCGCTGGCTCAGGCATATCTTCGCCGATGGAGGATATGCCGGTGCAAAAATGCGAGGGGCTTTGCAAAAGATCGCAAGGTTCACCCTGCACATTGGCAGACGAACTGACAAGGCCAACGGGGAATCCCAGCACGCGCCCCGTGATCGCCCCGGCAGTGGGCTCAGCGGGGCAAGAGCCACGCTTCATCTGACACATACGGACGCGCTAGCGGGCGTGGCATTGGTTTTCCGCTAAACAATGCCAACGGCTTAGACGCGGGAACTTGCGACATCCTAGCCTTGAAAAACAAAAACGGGTGATTCAGGTTTAGAACTTTCACGTATTGCGTCTCGAGGACTTCGAACATGTTGTCTTCCAGGCGCCAGTTGATAGCGCTGTCTTTCGATCTGTGGTTCACATCTGCAAAGATTGGCGTGTTACCCAGCCATACGAACCGACTGGACCGCGCCGGATTTGCCGGATGCATCAACTCAACAGAGATTGGAGCCGATATGAGCGATATCGGCGTCACGCCACAGGAGGCACGAGCCGAGATATCGAAAGCCTGGTTTTGGGGATAGGCCCTGCGCCTGATGCAGATCCTCTCGCTCCATGACTGGTTGGAGTTCGTGAAATTCCGCTTGCCGAGTCACGACTGACACGTTAGCAAGATAGAAGACACCGTTTCGTTGCATTTTTCGGCTATCGGTCGCGCTGGCGACACCTTTCGATTGTGAGGGTAACATTGCAGTGAATGCGATGATTGCGCAGGACAGACGCAGTCTCGCGGCTGGTTGCTCAAGCGTCACGCTGTTTGGGATGACCGGCGAAGGATCGTCGATTGGCAGCCGCGAGCGCGAAAGGGTGCTCAGAGCTCTCACTCCTTGATAGATCCGAAAACAAGATTTCGTGGTGACTATTTTTGGGCTGACACGATTTGGAGGCCAAATTGTCAGATGTTCACCGCAAGGAGCCACCCGCATCCGGCGCCGCTGAGACTGAAAATGACGCGCGGGTCGAAGGAGCCGGGCCGGTGCAGGCCGAGCGCCGCCGTTTTCCACGGCCGAAGGTAACTGATGAAGAACCTCCGGCTCCACCGGCCTTGGAGCCGCTGCAGTTTTCAACGCGCGATCTGGAACCGGCAGATCAGTTTGCCGCCTGGCAGGCCTATGTGGCGCCTCTTATGGATATCCGACGCGCAGATAATATACAGCCTGAAGCAGAATTTTTAGCCGATCATATGGCATGGAATCTCGGTGCGATGTTGGTCGTCCAACAAAGCACACCTCCCCACAGCTACATGCGCTCGGAGGCCAAGATAAGATCGAACCTCATCGATCATTGGCATATTTCGGTCTTGCGCAGCGGTCGGACGTGGACCGAAGTCCATGGGCTTGTCTGTGAAGGTGAGCCGGGAAAAGTGGACCTGCGGTCTTTGGGAGAGCCCTTTCGAGGCCGATCCACCCAGGCGCAAACCCTGTCGGTTTATCTGCCGCGCGAGTTGTTTCTCGATATTCCGGCTTCCGCTGAGATTAAGAACAATATCTCCTTGTCCGGGACGTACACCAAACTGCTCATCGACTATCTGGATGGAGTCGAGACGAACCTTTCGCGCCTGACCGCAACAGACCTTCCCTACGTGGTCCAGACGATGCGTGACATGATTTTGACATGTGTTGCATCATCGTCGGCTTATCTTACTCTCCCGGAGCAGCAAAGCACGTTGGCCCTGATGGAGCGTGTACGCCGTTTGGTCCAACGCAATTTGACGTCGCCCGATCTCACGACGGATCGTTTATGCCGGGAACTGGGCGTTTCGCGTACCCGCCTGTATCAGGTGTTCGAGCCGGATGGCGGCGTTCATCACTATATTCAACGCCGTCGGCTTCTGACGGCTCATGCCGCGCTCAGTGACGTCGCCAACCGGCAGAAAATCGCGGACATCGCCTTCACGGTCGGGTTTTCTTCCGCTGCCCACTTTAGCCGGGCATTCAGCAAGGAGTTTGGCTACAGTCCGCGCGAGGCGCGGAACGTTGCCGTTCCGCCCCATCTCGGACACGCTGTTGCGCCGGTGCCGGAGGCCGAGAGCGCTCATTCCTTCGACAGATGGTTGAAGGCGCTCGGCCATAGTCGCTGATCCCGGTTGATCATCATCATCAGCATCAGGCGACCCGTGACGCCGCAATTTCGCTGCGCATACCCATTGCGTTCGGCATGGCGAGCGGCCCTTCGGCCGCAAGGCTTGGATCGCGGAACGGTGATTGCAGAAATGGACGCTGCTGCAAGTTTCAGGATGCGTGGCTAACGACACCTGCCGCGTAACCTATTAGAAAAGAAGCACAATAGCAGTACAGGCAAAAGAGACTGGGTGCATGGCGAATGTACTCTCCATGCAGTAAGGCAACCATGAGGGGGCGTATCAATGGAATCCACTCGTCCGACTATACAGATCAGCAAGCCTCAGCACGCCACGGATAATCCGTACCGCACCGTCGAGCGCGAGGAGGTCCTTGCAGCGGCATTTCGGGACTTCGTACAAAGGGCAATTGCTGCGGGCTGGCATGAACCGGAGGTCGCCTTGACCTTGGCCGATATCGCCGATGACTACGTCATGGCTCTCGCTCGAAGGATTTCGGCAAATTAGTATTGCGTTGCCATTTGGCGTTCTCAGACGAGCGCAAAATGGCCGCCGACAAAACCTTCGATCAGGCCGCCGGCGTTGCCGCTTCTTAGCGAAAGCGGTCCGCCGGCGGCATGAGCGGCACGTACAAGCCGTCGCTCTGTCGCCTTGATGGGACTATCAGGGCCCCGCTGGCCATTGCTACATTCAACGCCTTGAATGACCTCTCGCTTCGATGAGCAATGTGGTTCCTGAATGGAAGTCCTACATCCGTCTATGGGGCGGTTGGCAGCGGCGGATCGTGGCGTTCCCCGACCGCGTGAGTATCACGATCGTGCTCTGAAACTCCTTGGCGCTTCTGCGGTCTCGCGGTTCCAACCTGCCCGATCACAACCACGAAGCTCCGGGTCTAGGGCGCCGTCGGATCAAGCACGCCCATGTCGATTTCCGTCAGTTCCACATGCCGCTCGAAGGCAATACCGGTATCGTCAAACAGGTGGCAATCGGCAGCGTTGATGCCGGTGGCAACCGGCACGTCGGCGCGGATGCCGACGCTGCCAGGCAGCATTGCGCAGAAATTCTCGCCCTCGCCGTTAAGTGAAGCGTAGGCGACGGTATGGGCGCCGAGGCGTTCGATGACGGTGGGCGTAACAGTCAGCGAGATGTCGCCGGATCCAAGCTGTACATGTTCCGGCCGGATGCCGAGCGTCAATGCCTTGCCGGCCATGCCGTCGCGCGGTGTAACCGGCAGTATGGCGGTCTGCCCGCCATAGTCCACCTCCACGCCGGCATCGCTGACGCGTTTGCAGATAACCGGCAGAAAGTTCATTTTCGGATTGCCGATGAAGCCGGCAACAAAAAGGTTGGCCGGCTTGTGATAAAGCTCCAGCGGCGCGCCGGTCTGCGAGATATCGCCGGCATCCAGCACGACGATGCGGTCGGCCATGGTCATGGCTTCCACCTGATCGTGCGTCACATAAATCATTGTAGCCTTCAATTGGCGATGCAGCTTTGCAAGCTCGATGCGCATATCGGCGCGCAGCGCCGCATCGAGGTTCGACAGCGGCTCGTCGAAAAGGAATATCTTCGGCTCGCGAACGATCGCCCGGCCGATTGCGACACGCTGGCGCTGGCCGCCGGAGAGCATGCCGGGCTTCTGCTGGAGTCGCTGATCGAGATGAAGGATGCGCGCCGCATTCTCGACCTTGGCCTTGAGTTTCGTCTCGTCCATCTTCTCGACGCGAAGCGGAAAGGCGATGTTTTCGAAAACGGTCATGTGCGGATAAAGTGCGTAGGACTGGAACACCATGGCAATGCCGCGCTTGACCGGCGGCAGGTCGTTGACCCGGATGCCGTCGATGACGATGTCGCCTGCAGTTGTCGCATCAAGACCGGCGATCATGCGCAGCAGGGTGGACTTGCCGCAGCCCGAGGGACCAACGAAGACAACGAATTCGCCATTCTTCACATCGAGCTGTACGCCCTTCAGAACTTCGTAGTCGCCGTAGAATTTCTGCACATTATTGAGAAAAAGCTGTCCCAAAACCTGTCTCCGGTCGCTGTCGAAGCAGCGCTTATACAATCAGGGAAGGATCGCGGGTTGTTGCTCCCCGCGATCCCCACGAAGGCTACTTGAACGCCTCGATTTCGCCAGCAGCCTTCTTGAGTGCGTCGGCCGGCTGGGCCTGGCCGGTCACGACGGATTGCACCATGGCGATCATCGAGTTCTGGAAGCCCTTGTAGTCGGTGAAAAGCGGTTCGGGGCCACCGTAGCTGATGCCGTCGATCAACGGCTTCCAGTAGGGCTTTTCAGCCACCAGCTTGTCGATGTTCGGCGAGGGGCGAAGCGGCGTCAGACCGGATTCGCCGTTCAGCTCGTATTCCTCCTGCGGGCCGGGAGAGGTGATGAACTTGGCGAACTCGATCGCCTTGTCCTCGACGCCTGAACCCTTGAAGATCGCTAGGCTGTCGGTGATGAGCAGAGTGCCCGGTCCCTTGGCCTGCGGGCCAAGCGGCAGGGTCGTGATGCCCCAATCGATCTTGGTGTCCTTCAGGCGGTAGGCGGCACCGGAGCCCGCCTGGATCATCGCGACCTTGCTATCGAGGAAGATGGCGCGGACTTCGTTCTGCTCGTAGGCCGTCGGGCCTTCTTCAGAATAGGGCACGATGCTCTTATAGGCCTCCAGCGCTTTCAGCACCTCGGGACTATCAAGGGTAATTTTGCCTTCTGCGTCCGTCACCGTGCCGTTGTTCGTGTAAACCCAATGCATGAACTGATGCATCGTGTTGTCGAAGGTCTTGGCCGAAAGACCGAAGCCCGGGATTCCGGTTTTCTCCTTGATGATCTTGGCATATTCGATCTCTTCATCCCAGGTCTTCGGCGGCTTCTCGGGATCAAGGCCGGCCTGCTTGAAGAGGTCCTTGTTCCAGTAGAGCGCTTTGGTCGAGAAAGCGATCGGAACGCCCCACTGCGTGCCGTCGAAGGTGACAGTGTCGACGATGTGCGGAAAGTAGGCCTTCTTTTCCTCGTCCGTCATCGGGACCTCGACGATGAGGTCGTTCTGCGCAAATTCCTTAAGGGTGCGCGAACCAACATAGGCCATGGCAACCGGCGTTCCAGCAGCCGCCAGCGTCGTCGCCTTGTCCTGGCACTGGGCCCAGCCAACGACTTCCGGCGCGATCTTCCAGCCGGCGTTCTTTTCTTCCCACTGCTTGATGTACTTTGCATGGATATCGTCGAGCTTGTCGCCGCAATAAATCCAGCTGATCTCCTGGTCGGCGGCTTCGGCTGTGACGGCGGTGAGCGCCGTCGAACCGAGCAGGGCGAGTGCCATAAGGCCTGTTTTGAAGGTAATGTTCACTTCACGACTCCCGTTCTTGTGTTAGCTGTTCACTCGTTTCTTGGTCTTATTGTTTCACCGCACCGGCGGTCAGCCCGCCGACGAGATAGCGTTGCAGGAAGAAGATGACGATCATCGCGGGCAGGATGCCGACGAAAGAGGCCGCCATCAGTTCATTCCAGATGACCTCCTGCTTACCGAAATAAGCAAAGAGTCCCACCGGCAGAGGCATGTATTCGGTCTTCGAGTTGAAGGTCAGCGCGAAGATGAATTGCTGCGCATAGGCACCGATGAAGGTGGTGATCGCGACGACGATGATCCCGGGCATGGCGATCGGCAGGATCACGCGGCGAAGCGTGTAAAAATGGCTTGCGCCATCCATATACGCGGCCTCATTCAGTTCCTGGGGAATGCGGATCATATAAGTCCGAAGCAGCCAGATCGCCGATGGAATGAGGAACGCCACGCCCGGCACGATCATGGCAAGATAAGTGTTAAGAACGCCCATGCTGCGCATCAGCCGGAAGAGGGGGATGAGAAGCACCGCGCCGGAGAACATGTTGACGGTGAGAAAGGCGCCGAGAAGGATGCCCATCCCCCTGAACTCGAACCGTGCAAAGGCATAAGCCGCCGGAATGACGAGGCTGAGCACGATCACTGTGACGATGATCGATATGAAGAACGAATTGAAGATATAGCGCCCGAACCCTGGAACGCTGACCCACATCGTTCGATAGGCCTCGAAAGAGCCGTTCTCCGGCCAGAACCGGTAAGGCGACGAAAAGAGCTGGCTCAACGGTTTCAGCGAAACCAGAAAGCCTTCGACGAAGGGCGAAAGAACGAAGGCCAGAAACAGCGCGATGCCGCAATAGATCAGCACGATTTCCCACCAGCTGTAGCGATCGATCATTGCGGGACTGCTCATGCGCGCTTCTCCGGGTTGAGACGGCGGGTGACACGGAAATAGGCAAAGCAGAAGAGCGACAGGAAGATGCAAATCAGCACGGCACGTGCAGCACCTTCACCATATTTCTTGGAGCCGATCGCGGTCTGATAGGTATCGATGATCATCGTCGTCGTCTGGCCGCTCGGACCACCTTGGGTCAGGATCCAGATGATGTCGAAGGAATTGAACGTGGCGATCAAAGACAGCATCGACATCGTAATAATTGCCGGGACCATCAGCGGCAGCGTGATGCGGCGAAAACGATAAAAACGGCCGGCCCCATCAGTCCAGGCGGCTTCATAAAGGTCCTTCGGAATGGATTGGATCGCGGCCAGAAAGTAGATGGTGACCAGAGGGACGCCGATCCACACATCCGTGATGATCGTTGCCCAGAACGCCGTGCTTCCGTAGGCGAGGAACGCGACCGGACCATTGACCAGACCGAAGCGCTGCAAAAGGCCGGAGATCATTCCGAACTGGCCGTTATACATCCACCCCCACATGAAGATACCGATCGCCATCGGCACGATCCATGGCGGCATGGTCAGCAGGCGGAAAAGCGCACGGCCGGGCACGGCAGCATTCAGCATTGTCGCGCCAAAGGTACCAATGATCATTTTGATCGATACCGAAAAGAACGTCCAGATGAAGGTGCGGAAAATGACCTCCGCGAATGTGGCGTTGAAGATCTTCTCGTAATTGATCCAGCCGACCCAATTCGTCGTCTTCCTGAGCGATGCGTCTGTGAAGGACAGAATGAACGTATCGACCAGCGGGTAGGCGACGATCGCCATGACGTAAAGGACAGCTGGAAGGAGAAGGATCCAGGCGAAGATGACCGTGCTTTTTTGAACACCCATCCTGCCGTCCTCCTCAAGCCGCTCTGGCGTGGAGCGCCTCGTCGAAGCGATCCCATACCGGCCGCAGATCGACGACCGCCCTCTTCATACGCGCTTCGTCCATCGCCAAGGCGAGGATGCCGGCCTCGAGCGCATTCAGTGTGGAGACTGGGAGTTCGGTCCCAGTGCGGACGCTGTCGAGCAGGTCGGCGGCCATCTGCTCGTCCGCGCCGTAATGCTGGGAAAGTTCGGTTGCCGCGTACTTGTTCTCAACGATCTTCTTGCCGGTCAGCTGCTCGTGCACGTCGAGATAGCCGCGGACGAAATCGCCTTCGGCCATGCCGCGCGAGCCCATGATGGCAAAGCGGCGGAACTGGTCTGGAACGTTCAAGTTGGTGTGGAAGTTCATGCCGACGCCATTGGCATATTCGACGATGGCGACTTGGTAGTCGATGATGTCGGCATCGCTGTCGAAAACCCTGTCCGACCCCATCCAGCCGCTTGGCTTGCGATGGAAGAGTTCAAGGTCGTTGATCCCTTCACGCGCCGGATCATTTGCAGGGATGAAGCTCTTGCGTCCGCCGAAGCTCGCAACCCGCTCGGGGCGGGCACCGACGACGCCATTGTAAAGGTCGAGGTCATGGCAGCATTTTTCCAGCATGAAGCTGCCGGAAAAACGCTCGTAGCGGCGCCAGTCGCGCATGAAGAAGGCACCGTGATAGGGTTCGATATGTTCGGATGCCTCGATCGAGACGATCTGGCCGAGCTTGCCGGCTGCCTGAACGGCACGCAGGTCCTTGTAGAGCGGCGAATAGCGCAGTACCAGGCCGACCATCAGCCGCTCATGGCCGAACCTTGCCATCAGCCTGGCGAGTTCGATGCTTTCGGCGATCGTGGTAACGATCGGCTTTTCGCAGAATACCTTTAGGCCGGCCTCAAGGCCCAGCCTTATGTGCTCGAGATGCATGTGGTTGGGCGAGCCGATCATCAGCAGGTCGAGCTTTTCGCCGGCAAGAAGCTCTTGGGGCGATGCGTAGGCTTTGCCGACAGAAATACCCTTTTCCGTCAATCCGGGGAGACCGGCAGGCTCCGGATCGACATAGCCTGCGATTTCAAAGCTGCTGTCGATTGCCTTGAAAACGTAGCCAAGATAGCCGAGCCGGAATCCCAGCCCTACGATTCCCACTTTCATGCCGTTGTCGTTCCCATTTCGTAATTTATTTTCTTCAGGTTGGGGCAAAAATTATAAGTCGTCAACTGTAAACGCGGCTTCTTCGAGAATCATGAAATTAATTTTCATACGCCGAATGCGACCGCGATTTTCACGCCTGTTTTCCCGTTAGCGGCTTTTCGGAGTCGGATACTTCGCTTGGCGTGGCGATCGCAAGCATGTCGCGATAAATTCCCGGAACGGAACCTTCGATCGGGATCGCGCCGACGCTGCGGCGATAAAATTCCATCGGGCCGGCACCTCCAATGATGCCATAGGCGTAGCCTTGGGCGTGCATGTCGAGCAGGGTGGTCACAAGCAACGCCTGACCGACACCATGCCCGCGGGCTGAAACATCCACGCCCGTCGGCCCAAAGAAGCCTTTTGCCGTCGCCTCATGGCAAGCAAAACCGATGAGCTCGCCACCTTTGACCGCAATAAAACACGACGGCGGCTGGCGCATCGTCGCAACAGTCGCCTCCGCCGCCCAGCCGGCGCCAAAGCGCGGCTCGATCCACGAGGTCAGTGCTTTGAGCTCGGGTGCAAGCACCCGGCGGATCAGGATGTCCTGATCTGCCAAACGTTTCTCGAGCGTGGCGTCGGGCTTGAGTTCGTAGAGTTTGACCAGCATGTCCATGACTTTATCCTTTGTCTTTCAGCCCTTGACCGCGCCCGCCGTCAGGCCTGCAACGATGCGGCGCTGGAAGAAGAGCACTACCAATATAAGGGGCAGGGTGACGGTGACCGAGGCCGCCATGATCTGGCCGAAGGGATACTCGTAGCGGCTGTTTCCGGCAATGAGGCCGATTGCAACCGGCACGGTGCGGTTTTCGTCCGTCAATGTGAAGGTGAGTGCAAAGAGGAATTCGTTCCATGCCAGGATGAACGCTAAAATGCCGGTGCTGGCGAGCGACGGACCCATCAGCGGCAGCAGGATCTTCATCAGAATGCGAAAATGCGAGCAGCCATCGATGATGGCCGCTTCTTCCAGCTCACGCGGGAATTCGCGGATGAAGGTCGTGAGAACCCAGGTGGTGAACGGCACGGTCGAGAGAAGATAGGTCAGAACCAGCGCGCTTGGGCGATTGAACAGGCCCATCCAGTTGATCAGTTCGAACATGCCGGAGAGAACGACGACCTGCGGAAAGATCGAGATCATCAGAATGATCATTAGCAGCACCCGGCGCTGCGGAAAATCGATCCGCCCGAGCGCATAGGCGGCGCTGAGGCCAATGACGAGCGACAGAAACGTCGTCGACACCGCGACATAGGCGGAATTGAGCAGCGAGCCCATGAAGACGGGATTGTCGATGAGCTGCCGGTAGTAGGTGAAGTCGAGTGCGGGAACGAGCGCTGCCTGATAGAGGGCTGCGCCCTGTTTCGTCGAGGACACAAAGGCCCAATAGTACGGGAAAAGCGTATAGATCAGCACGAGCAGGAGTGCTGCAGATTGAAAGAACCTTACGATGCGTCGCCGCACGCGGTAGTAAGCGGCAGGTTTGCGTACCGTTCTGTAGAGTGCAACGTCCGTCATTTCGTCAGCTCCCCGCTCGCCCGATCGAGACGCAGCGCGCCGATGATGATAATGGCGGCGAGCGCCACCAGCAGGAACACCCATGTCGAAGCGGCCGAGCCGACGCCCAGCTCTTGAAAGCTGATGAGCCTGTCACGCGCATAGATCGACACGGTCATGACGTTCTCGTTGCTCGCAGCCATGACATAGGCAAGATCGAACATCCGCAGCGCATCGAGCACGCGGAAGAGTACGGCCACGCCGATTGCCGGCCTCAGCATCGGCAACGTGATCGACCAGAAGCGCTTCCATGCCGGGATACCATCCACCTCCGCAGCTTCGAATATCTCCGGCGAAATCAGCTGCAGTCCGGCGAGGATCAACAGCACCATGAAAGGCGTCGTCATCCACACGTCGGCGAAAATAACGACACCCATGATCAGCGAGCTGCTCGCCGTCCAGGCGATTCCGTGATCGATAAAACCCAGCCCGATCAGGATCTTGTTGAGTACGCCGAACTGGTCGTTCAGCATCCATTCCCAGATCTTCGCGGAAACCACGACCGGGATGGCCCAAGGGACGAGGATGGCGGCACGCACCAGCCCTCGACCTGGAATGGCCTCATTGATCAAAAGCGCAATTGCAAGGCCGAGAACCGTTTCGATGGCAACCGAAATGACCGTGAAGACCATCGTATTCCTGACGGCCACCCACCAGCTTCTGTCATTGATGACATCGAGGAAATTAGCGATCCCAACCATCGAATAGACCGAGGGATCGTCGAGATAGGCATCGGTAAAGGCAAAGAAGAACGTCCGTCCGAGGGGCCAGACGGCGACGAGCAGCATCACGATGATGACGGGGACCAGGAAAAGCCATGCGGCCAGATGGTCGCGGCGTGCCAGACGCGCACTCATTGTTCGGCTGCCCTCACATTGCTGGCGGTCGCCATTTCGTGCGGGATCCGCCGGTCGGCCGTATCGAAGACGAAAACCGCCTCGTCAGCAAACCCCAATCCGATCCGCGTGCCGATCGTTTCCTTGGCAGGCGGGATAGTCACCCGGATTACCCACACGACGTCTTCCGCAATGCGGCAATAGGCAAAATGCTCGTGCCCGAGGTCCTCGACGCGCTCGAGGACGCCTGATATGCGCCCAGTCCCATCGGCTGCGATCGCAAGTCCTTCCGGCCTTACGCCAATCGTCGCTGCGGTTGCATCGGAACCTAGAAATCCAGCGCCGATAGAAAGACCACCCGGTCCGATGATCCTCCGGCCGCCGGCAGCGTCCTGCATGGAAACTGACAGGAAGTTCATGCGTGGGCTTCCGATAAAGCTTGCCACGAAGCGGTTGTCCGGCGTGCGGTACAGAGCTTGAGGCGTACCCACCTGCTCGATGCGCCCGTAATTGAGAACAACGATCCTGTCGGCGAGCGTCATGGCTTCGGACTGATCGTGCGTCACATAAATCATCGTCGTCTTGAGTTCGTCGTGAAGCTTGGCGATCTCCATGCGCATTTCCATGCGAAGATCGGAATCGAGGTTCGAAAGGGGCTCGTCGAAAAGAAAAATCTCCGGCTGACGGACCAGCGCCCGGCCGATCGCAACACGCTGTCGCTGCCCGCCGGACAGCTCTCTTGGACGGCGATTCAGGAGATGATCGACTTTCAGCATCCTTGCAACGGCAAGCACTTTGTCGCTGACGGCGGTGCGCGCAAGACCAAGCGTTTCCAGCGCAAAACCGATGTTGCGGGCAACGCTCATGTGCGGATAAAGCGCATAGGATTGGAAGACAAAGGCAACGCCCCGCTTGGAGGCTGGAACGTCGGTGACATCGTCGCCGCCAATGCTGACGGCGCCTTTCGTCGGGGAAACAAGGCCAGCGACGATACGCAGCAGAGTGGATTTGCCGCAACCTGAAGGGCCGACAAAGACGATGAACTCGCCATCTCTGATCCGAAGATCGACATCGTCGATCACGGAATGCGTGCCATAGCTTTTTGAAACGGAGTCCAATGAAACCGATGCCATCTTACACCCGGACTTGAATTATGCTGGAAGGGAAACGGCCACTTCGGTGGCCGGCTGCACGGCAAGCAAGCCGGCTGCGCGAGCAGGCGAGGGGCCCTGCTCGCGCCGGCTTGTCAGAAAGCCTCAACGGCTCTCCTTCAGCTTCTCAAGTCGCGTTGCAAGGGCATTCAGCCCGGCCTTGATGTCGCCGCCGCCCGAAAGCATGTCGTGGACCGAGCGATAAAAGGCTTGCGAAACGCGGTTGTAGCTCGTGCCTGTATAACCGGACGGGCGGACTGCGCTGTCGGCAAATGCCTGCTGGTTGTCCTTGAGGAAGGGCAACTTCGCCAGCACGTCCGGATCGCTGTAAAGTGCCTGGATCGACGGATTAAGAGCTGCCTGGATCGCGCGCATCTTCTGCATGTCCGGGCCGGCGATGAAGTTGACGAAGTCGGCCGCAACCTCGGGTTTGGCGCTGAACTTCGAAACGCCGTAATACATCGGACCGAGGCAGCCGCTCGACTTTTCGCCGTCCTTGCCGACGGGAAGCGGCATCATGCCGACCTTGTCGATGATGGAGCTGCCTTGCTGGTGCGACGTTCCCCAGACATAGGGCCAGTTGCGGTGGAAAACCGCGTTTCCGGACTCGAAGATCGCGCGCGAGGCTTCCTCGTCATAATTCAGCACGCCTTCCGGACTGATGCTGCCGATCCAGCCTTTGGCCTTTTCTATCGCTTCGGCTGCCTGCGGATTGTCGATCGTGACCTTGCCGTCGTCCGAGATGATCGTGCCGCCGCCGTTTGAGGCGATCAGTTCGATGGCGTCGCAGGTGAGCCCTTCGTAGCTCTTGGCCTGCCAGGCATAGCCCCACATCTCGCCATTGCCGGCTGCGCGCTCCTTGTCCTGGATTTCCTTCGCACTGGCCGCCAGTTCGTCCCAAGTCTTCGGCGGCTGCTTGCCGTACTTCTCCAGAAGGTCCTTGCGATAAAACATCAGCCCGACATCCATATAGGCGGGCATGGCAATGAGTTTGCCGTCAAGCTTGGCCGCACCGAGCGTCGAGGCGAAATGTTTGTCCTGGTCTGCCTGCGGCACCAGGGTCTTCAGGTCGAGCAGGTTGTTTTTGAACATGCCGAGCCAGATGACGTCCAAAAACAGGACGTCGATATCTTTGGATTTCGATGCCAGCAGCTGTTGATAAAGCGGGATGGCGTCATCCAGCAATGCCGGCATCTTGTTGATCTTCGCCTCGTTGCCGGTCTTTTCCTTCCAGGCATTGGCGACCGTCGTACAAAGCTCGAATTCGGTGGGTGAGCAGAAGACCGAAATGGTCTCCGCATGTGCGCTCCCGGTCCAGATGCCGACGGAGATGGCTAAAGCAGCGAGACTTCTCTTCAACATGAACTGTTCCCTTTTTGTGATGGTGCTTCGGTATCTATGGAACTCTCCGGCTCCTGGGCACACATTAGGACTGGTTATATCCAGTCATGTCAATATGGACTTTGTCGGGATTTGCGTGGAGAGTGGTTGCAAAATGACGGGAAGGGAAAGGCGAACAGGTTTGAATAAGCGTCAGGAGCACCCGCGTTCCATAATGCCTCAAAGTCTGGTTGATCGGGAGGATCCGCGGCCGCTCCACAAGCAAGTCTACGAAGCGCTTTTGACGTCAATCCGCAACGGAAAGCTGCCATTGCGGGGAAAATTGCCCTCAGAGCGTGAATTAGTTGATCTTTTCGACGTAAGCCGGATCACCATTCGGCACGCAATACGCGAGTTGGTCCAGCAGGGCGTGGTCACGAGCCAGCCTGGCAAAGGGCTTTATGTGGCAGAGCACAGCGGCGGCTTTGAGCTGCAGGTTCTCAAGAGCTTCACGGCCACGGCCATCTCGAACGGCCGGGTGCCCGGACATCGCCTGATCGAGGCACGTGTTCTTCGCGCGCCGCTGGAGATCAGCCGGCCACTTTTCCTGCCGCCCGGCGCCGATGTTGTCGTGCTCTCCAGATTGCGGCTGCTCGATGAGGTGCCGGTCGTCATTCAAACGGACTGGCTGCCGGCGGGCCGCGTTCCAGGACTGCTGGATCTGGATTGGACGGTGGGCAACCGCTCGCTCTACGCAGAGCTGCGCCGCCACCACCATATCCATCCATCGCGCGGACAGACAACGCTGAGTGCGCGTCTGGCCTCTCCCGAGGAGGCGGCAATGCTGGATCTACAATCGCCGGCGGCCGTTCTGACCGTCGATCAGATCGCCTTCGACAACCGCAACCGGCCGGTAAACCTCACGGCCCTCGTGCATCACCCGGAGCGCTATCCCCTGACGCTCGCGCAATCTGAAACTGGCGACATCGCGCAATATTGAAGAGATGTCACAGTCATGGCGACGTCCAAGTGCCGCAAGCCCGCGACCAGCAGCACATTTCTCCGACAGCATCGACTGAAGTTTCAATGACGACTGGCTGTGCCTCCGATGATGGGCTGTTCCTCTACTATCCGAGCCAGCGCCATCTTTCCGCAAAAGCCGGCGCAGTTATCGACACGCTCAAGCAGGGCTAAACGACCTCAACCTTCTGCGTTCGACGCCGCGGGCAAATACAAGCCCACCATTGTCTGCTTTCAACACCTCTCAGCACGCTCGCCAGAAGGGCGGCTTCGTCCCTAGGCCGACCGTCACCGTCGGCCACAACAAGGCACATCTCCTCCCGTACCGCTCAGGCCGATAGCGTCAGGGTCCCTTTCTCGCTCGTGGTAAGATCGTGGCCAAAACGTCCGCATTCGCGTTTCATGGTGTGGCCGAGCCAGGCGGCTTCTTCATCAGATGCGCGGATGAGCCGAAATTTCTGCAGCCGGAAGGGCACCATTTCAATTCGGCGCAGCCGATGGCTTTGATCATCCAGATCGACGAAATAGGCGAGAGTCAGATCCGGGCGAAATCTCTCCTGCCCGCCGATTCCCTCATAGTCGTTGATGAAGTCGCCGCATCCGTAAAAGATAGGCCTGTCAGCATGGATCTCTATCGCCAACGGGTGATGCGATGAGTGTCCGTGAACGACGTCGACGCGGGCGCCGTCGATCAGACGATGGGCGAAGCGTCGGTGTTCAAGGGGCAATTCATAGCCCCAGTTGGATCCCCAATGTATGGAAACAAGGACGGTGTCGTCGCGCTGTCGCCACTCGCCGATGCCGTCAGCGACGGCTGCAAGTGCGTCGTCACTGAAATCCGCGAGGAAGTTTATACCCGGTCGCTCCTTCCCGGCCGCCCAGTTGGCCGGAACCCCGCTGGATGGACAGGCAAAGGCGAATACAAGAAGTCGCCGCCCTGGGACCGTTTCGAGCACGGCGGGGCGGCTTGCACCATCGGCATCGAGTCCTGCGCCGGCTGTCGCAAGCCTCGCCCCCTGCAGGGCAAGCAAGGTATCCTTCATGCCCCTCAGCCCCCAATCCGCGGTATGGTTGTTGGCAAGGATGCAGCAGTCTATCCCTGCAGCGACGATACAATGAAGATTATCGGGGTGCATCCGATAATTGATACCTTTAGGCTCGGGCGTTCCGTCTGCGGTAACGCTGGTTTCGAGATTGATGATCCTCAAATCCGGCTCACGCCGATCAATCTCGTTCAGCGCATCGCCCCAGACATAGTCGAAAGGCACCGCCCTCGGGATTTCGCCCGACCGACGTTCCGCCAAGTCCACATAGCCATGCGCTGAGCGGAGATGCGGCTCGTACAGGGTCGGGTCGGAGGGATGCGGCATGATCTGGTCGATGCCGCGGCCGGTCATCACGTCCCCACTTAGGAAGAGCTTCATTGCTGCGCATCCTCGTCAGTTGAATGTCGATCCGGATCAACCGCGGGCGCTTATCACGGCCCCTGTGTCGGTGGCTGCGGATCGGTGAACAAGGTAGCGCTCAATGGCGTTACCGACCAGCGCCGAACTGGCCGATCGCCATTCCGTTGCGTGATGTCGCCTGAACACCTGCTCCGATCGGGCGGCAGTCTGAGACAGAGACAAGAGTTGAGTCCACCCTATGACTCCGTAAATTTTAGAACCCGGACAGCATCCCAGAGTTTTCAGCGTTGCCGGAAGGAGTGCAGAACGAGATCTTTGTGGCATTGCCGCTCCTAAAGGCCTACCGTCCGCAACTCGGACGGCCCTATGCTCGGCCCATGCCATCCTCGACAGGCTGGTTCATAACGCTCACCACGTCGACCTATCCGGGGAAAGCTTGCGGCGAAACCAGGCGGCTTCATCGGATGAAGCTGATCCCCAAGGCCAGATTCAATCTTTGGTTCTCGCTGCAAACGGCGAGCCAATAATAGTCGACGAGGTTAAGCGTTCAAAGCGAACTGCACTCACGATAAAGCGTATCGTCGATAGCGATCGTAGGATGGGGCAGTTTGTTCTAACAGGTTCTTCAAACGTTTTTCCATGCCAGCTTCGATCTTTAGTTCCTTCCAGCAGACGAAAGATGAGACGTCTCCCAGCTTAATGCCGATCCTAAGGTGAGGTAGCTAAATGAAGGCTGCTTCGCATCCGCAAAGGCAAAGTCGCTTGTGGCATTTGCACATTCGTCCGGACCTCTGTCGCGCACCGATTTTGCTCGCCGAGACCTTCCTGTGGCTATCTCGCCGGCACGCGGCTGCCGCGATACCGTTAGGTTGCGAGCTTTTGGACATCGATGCGTCGATCGTCGGCAGAAACGGTGATCTCGAAGTGGTCGGTCTGCACAACGTCGCGAATGTTCCGCGGCCGGTGTGCGACGATGTTCATGCCGGCTCTGCGCCGGAGGCTGTCATAGAGGATGCCGGCCCCGCCGTTAGAACGCACTTGCTCACCAAGCGCTTGCGAAGCGGCGTAGCTGGTGCCGTCATAAACCTCGGGCCGAAGCATCTGCTCTCCACGAATGTCGAGATAGTCGCCAATCAGGATGGCCGTGTAGCTTCTATAGGTGCGCCTCATCGTCGCCACACCGCGCGCTACAGCTTCGCGCCGAAGATGATGGCCAACCTCGGCTGCGGCTGTGCGGAGATCGTCGGCGGCATACCATGCGCCGAGATCGGTGCCGTTAAACCGCATTCCTCCCGGCGCTACATGGAGAAATGCGGCCATCACAATGCTGGAATTGGCAGTGCCATAGACCCATTCACCCTCGGGAAGCCGTTGGATGCGGTCGGCAACGAGACGGTCATTGGTCCAGCCGGCAAGCTCCATTACGGCTTCGAGATCGGCCGCCGTCGCAACGGTATCAAAAAGCCCGATCGGCGGAAATTGCGATGGGATCAGCCGGTACGAAGGGCGTGGCGCCTGGGCAAAACGGTCACTCACCGGAAGACGATGTCCCCATCGTCGTAAGGTGTGAACGTTTCGTCCAGGATGTTCGGATGCATGTAGATGCCCCCTCTTGCCGCATCGAGAAATCGACGAACTGTCATCAGGCCGTCCTGTGTTCCGCTCGTCAGGACGTTGAGCGGGGGATGGCCACCGAAAACAAGCGCTTCATGCGGCGTCCGCAGCCACGCGACGGCGGCGCGTTCATTGGGAAACAGGATCCCAAGCGCTTGGTGAATGCCGAGCACGGCCGAGATTCGAATGAGGGTGTCGACGTCCAGCGTGAAGGTACCATGTTCACGCGCCTGCTTGGCCCAGTTGTGATACGTGGACCGGGACGGGTAACCCAGCACAAGCATGCGCTGCTCTTCATTCAGGCCCCAAAGATCGGCGATCGCCAGAAAGGTTCGCAACGCCGGCGCGCTCAGCTTTTTGCGGGTTGCAGGAGCAAACCGGTCGGTTTCCAGGCGCTGCGGCTCATGCTTGTCTTGTTGCTCTGTGCGTCGCGCATGCGGCATAATAGCCTCCTGTCTTGAAATAGACATAGTCCAAATATGGACTCATCGCAAGCAGTTTTAAAAGCTGGGCCAGGAGCGTCCACCTATAGCCTTTTAACGTTCAAGAGCCGAGCGAACTTATTGAAATAAACGCGGGCATTCCGCGCCTCTGACCCCAATCTCTTCCGAACGGAGCAACCTGCCACACTCTTCTTCTGAGCGTGATTTGTCGCGACGATAGAAAAGCAGTGCCACCGCGTTTTGAACTGACCCCCGAAAGTTGGGTCATGATTATAACGAGCCAGCTGGGTATGGAGAATTGGAGATTAAACAGAGCTTCTGAGAAAGAGATCAGGAATGCAGTGAAGAGCGTAATGGGCAAGTGGGCTATTCCATGCATTCTGTCCCCGCTGCAAAGGCCCGAAAGAGGGCCAAGCCGCTTGGCCAGTCCTCAAGCCCGCTGCCGCTGTTGATGTGTCCGAATGCGCCGACCTCGACAATGCCGCTGCCCCACTGAGCCGCCCGTGTCCTGGCATACTCGACCTCGCTATAGGGATCATCGGAGCTTGCAATGATGAGCGAGGGAAAACGGAACCTACCCTCGGGCACAGCCGCGAATGTGGCCACCGCTGCCGGAAAGGCTTCGGATTGCGGATCGGGCACGGAGACGAGAAACGCCCCTGCTACAGCAAGAGAAGAGGCGCGCTGCCAATGGCCCACAAGAAGGCAGGCGAGACTATGCGCAACGAGCAGCGGCGGTTCGTCCGCGGTGGCTACGGCGCGGTCCAGCGCTCCGATCCAGTCGACCAAGTCCGGCTGATCCCAGCTCTTGGGTTGGAAACGCCGTGCGCGTGGATTTGCGCGCTCCCAAAAAGTCTGCCAGTGCGTCTCTCCCGAGCCGCCGATGCCGGGCAGGATAACGATTTCGGCCATGCGTTTACTCCTATTTTATTGAGTGGATCGAAAGATGGCATCTTCCATCGCCGCACTGAATGGAGAACTATCGGAGAAGGTGCCTGAATTCCGATAGATTAAAGGTCAAATGTCTTGCTCACTCGAAATAATCGTTCCCCTCTGGATCCGACCGACATTGCAATCATCGAGGCGCTGCAGGAGAACGGCCGAATCGCGATCTCCGAGCTTGGGCGCAAAATCGGACTGTCGCAGCCAGCAACGTCGGAAAGAGTGAAGCGCCTCGAAGAGAGGGGTATCATTGTCGGCTACGGCGCCCGGATCGATCCCGCCAGCCTTGGATTAGGAATGATGGCGGTCGTCCGGCTGCGCACAACGCATGAACACATTCGCGCGTGCCTGAAACAATTTTCCGAAATGCCGCAGGTCATCGAGGTGTTGCGGCTGACGGGTGAGGACTGCTTTCTACTGAAAGTGCTCGTCCCGTCACCGGGAGAGCTGGAGACGATCGTCGATTCCATTGCGCGCTTCGGGGCGGTCACCACATCTCTCGTGCTGCGGAGCGAGCGGCCCAAGTTGATCGGACGCGACCTTGTCCAGCGGCTCTAACCCTCAGCGTATGCCTCAGTCGACGAGCAGAGCCTAGCCCGGGTGCAAAATCGAGTACCGACACCCGACCAATATGGGAGCCGACAAAAGCGTTTCCGCTGGGTATGGTGTTGCAGGCCTGCCCAGCTATCGTGGATTACGGGCCGGGAGGAGCTGTCAGCGGTGGGCAGGACCTGATGTCGGCCGCAGTCGTGGTGCGATTGATGCTCGGGGTCAGTCCGTCGGCCTATCAGGATGCCTGCGAGGTCATTGGACCCGAAAACGCCGCCGTCGCCGTGGCATCAAGCTCACCGGGCTGCGTCTGAAAAACGGGGCAACCCTCAATAACAAAGCCAAGCGGGCCAGAGCTACTACAAGGAACATCAGCGGTGGGAGGATCGGCAGTTCATCGTCGTCGAGACCGAGGTGACAAACGCTGACGATTGTGAACTTGCTCTCGACAAAGGGATCGGCTTGGCCTGACCATCAGGGCGGAGAGATTTCACGGTTATGTGGCCGCCGCGACGCCCACGCTCACGATAGCACTCTAGCCGCTCGACCGCTTCGCCGCGTGGCGCTGTTGTAGTAGCTGGATGCCTGTTGCACGGAGCGGTGACGGGATTGCTCCATCGCTTCGGGTAGGGGAACTCCGAGGTTCGCGGCTTCGGTGAGATAACCGGACCGCAATCCGTGCGCCGAAAACTCCGCACGCTCCAGTCCCGCCGCCGCCACCCGCCGCTTGACGATATCGTTGACCGCCTTCGGATCGAGTGCGCGCCGACTGACATTGCCCCAGCGATCGATCGCCCGAAAGACACTGCCGCTGTCGATCTTCGCAGCTTTCAGCCAGGCGTTCAGCGCGTCCACCGGCCGGCCGGTGAGGTAAACGACCTCATCTTGGCTGAGGCCCGAATTCTTGGTGCGGCCGAGATGGATGGACAGCGAGGGGAGGGGGCTTCCGCCCTCGCCGACGACCGGTGCCTCGACCGTCAGTTGCTCCCGGCGCAGGCCGGCCAATTCGCTGCGACGACGACCGCCAGACGCAAAGGCGACCATCAGGATCGCCCGGTCGCGCAGATCGCACAGACTGTCGCCGCCGCAGGTCGCGAGCAGCTTCGCCAGCACGTCACCGGTGACCGCCTTGGTGCTCTTCCGGCGGCGTTGCAGCGGCGTGGCGCGAATGGCGTGCCGCATCGCGGATTTGACGGAAGGGGAAGAGAACACGCCATCGAGGCCGCGCCATTTCGTCAGGGTCGACCAGTTGGCGAGACGTCGTTGCACGGTTGCAGGCGCGTGCGGTCCGGCAGTCCTGAGAAAGCCGGATTGCCGAAGCTCCAGCGTGACGGCCTCCGGCATGCCATGCTCTGCATCATCCTCGCGTCGACTAGGATCCCAGAGGTGGTGAGCAACGAATTTCCGCAACAGAGCTTCCGGCGCCGGCCAGGGGAGGGGGCTACCTGTTGCCGCAACCGACCAGGCTTCAAGATAGGCAAGATCTGAGGTCAGCGCCCGCAGCGTGTTTTCGCCCATGCCTTGGTTGACGAGGTGTTTGAGCGTCTCGACGTCCTGGTCTGTCAGCAGTTCGGCGAGCTTATCGCGCCGGTCGGTCAGCAGCACCGCGGCGATCGTGTCGAGTTGCTCGGCGCGGCGATCAACGGCACTCATTTAGGCAGCCATGTTCGTCGTAAAGATCGTCATGATTGGAGGTCGCATCAGAGGGGACGTTGGCACGCCCCTCAGAAGCCAGTCTCAGGAACTCGTCCATCGTCCCATTCCGGGTGGCAATCGACGTCAGAGTCGCGGTTGGCTGCCCCTCTCGGCAGATCAGAATTTCATCATGACGCTGAGCCAGTTCAATTAACTCCTCAAACCGCATCGCCGCCTCGGCTATCTCTACCAAGATCTTCATCTGCAGCGCACCTCACCAGACACGTTCGTGCAGCACGGCATCGAACACCACATCCGTCGAGACGAAGGTGCAATGCTCGAGCCGCGCCTGGGCTGCCAGAATCCGATCCCACGGATCCCGGTGTTCCCAATCAAAGACAGCCGCCAATTCGGCATGCAGATCGGTGACAGCAAGCGCCTGAAGACCGCTGGCCGTCACGGCTGCTCGCAGTTCTTGCGGTTTCAAGTCGAGTTTTTTCAGGCGCATCTTGTTGTCCAGCTCGTAGAAGGAAACCGCGCTGACCAGGATGGTGTTGGTCTTGTCCTCGATCAGCGATCGTGCTCTCGATGAGAGGCGCTCGCTGCCGATCGTCCACCAATAAACGGCGTGGCTGTCGAGCAGCACCCTCATTTGTCAGCCTTGCCGTTAGACTTGCCCTGCCAGACACCGGTATCGTCGTTGAAGTCTCCGGCGTCGATGGCCGCCTGCTCGGCATCGGCGTCGTCGAACAGATCGTCGGGAAGCTCGCGATGGCGCAGCAGGCCGAACGGCCTTTTACCACCGAGATCGGCCGGGCCGATGCGGGCATAGATCTGATTGCCGCGCATGATAAGAATTTCCTCGCCCTGGTTGGCGCGCTCGAGCACCTCGGCGAAATTTTTGCGCGCTTCGCTGATCTTGTAGCTGGTCTGGGGCATCGTGCGCTCCAATATTATTCTTGAGCGCCACGATATCACCGCAAACGCGTATGTACAAGTCGTGTGTACATCTAACTTCCGATAAGCATCACTTATCGGAAGTGATGCAGTTAAAAATCCGCAGCCATGACGGGACGAACCCCACATATTTACTTTCTCGCGCGCCCTTTAGAGGAGAGCGCGTCGGAGGCGAGGTGGCGCTCCCCATCATGCTTATCGTTTGCGGATGCGGGAAGACGTCTTCAGCCAGGCCTTTTAGGCAATGGGCTCCGCCGTCGGCGGCAAGCTGTGGCCGCTGCTCAAATGGCAGCAATGAGACAGTCACGATTTGCTCTTGATATCGTCGGAAATGTTCTCTGCGCTGGCCGAGTGATGCCCAGTCGCCGCACTTTTCGATAACGGTGGCGGCCAAAGTGGAGGCAACGCCGGGTTCCGGCACCTGCAATCACGGCCAGCCGACCTATATCTAACTGAAGCTTGCCGGTAGCGAGCGGCTGTGTGGACGGCGGTAGCTCCGGAACGTCGTTTGCAACGGCAATAGCTTGTCCGCATCACTTTTCGGGGAGGTAAGGAGCCATGATTTCCGGCGCACACATGATCATCTACAGCACGGATGCCGAGGCAGATCGCGCATTTTTTCGCAATGTTCTGCGTTTTCCAGCAATCGATGCTGGCGAAGGCTGGTTGATCTTCGCATTGCCGCCGGCCGAGATTGCCGTTCACCCGGCCGCCGAAGGTGACAGCCACGAAGTCTATCTCATGTGCGAAGACGTCAATGCCACAATCCAAGAGCTGAAATCGCGCGATGTTGGATGCACTTCGGTCACCGATGAAGGCTGGGGCCTGCTCACGCATGTCTCGCTTCCCAGTGGCGGCTCGCTTGGCCTCTACCAGCCGAGGCATCCTTTGGCGCACAAAGCCGGGGCAGCTTAAATGGTGGTTTTCCGTTCGGACGCGCAACCAAGTAGAGACTTGGAGCGGGATGGAGATTGGAAGGCAAAACATCTTGCTCTGCCGGACTTTTTCAAGCTATCGGTCGGTTCTTGCCGTCCATCGGTATCAAGTGTCAGCCTTTCGCCACTAGATGCAGAAAAGTGTGATGACACTGGCGCATGTCATGCAAATGTATTACATTGCTAAGAACCAAAGGGAGATCTGCATATGGCCTCAAATGCGCTGGTTCAGACGCGGATTGACGCCGCTGTAAAGGAGCGCGCCACGGCGGTGCTCGAAAACATGGGACTGACGGTTTCGGATGCTGTCCGCATCCTGTTGACCCGAACTGCAAATGAAGGCGCCCTGCCATTGGAGCTCGTCAGCAACAGCGACGTCCATGATGCCTGGTTCCGTGCTAGGGTACTGCAAGCGCTCGAGGATACGCGGGCCGATGTCGAGGACGCCGACGCCGATAGGCATTTCAGTGCACGCCGGTCAGCAGCGCTGCGCAAAGCCGATGAATGATGAGACTCGTCTGGACACAATACTCTCTTGATGACCGCGACAATATCTTCAGCTATATCGAAGCAGCAAACCCACGGGCGGCGGTTCATGTCGATGAAGAGATAGTTCGCACGGCGCGCCGTCTCCTTGAGTTTCCTGAAAGTGGACGCCCCGGCCGGGTTGCTGGGACACGCGAACTTGTTATCCCGCGTACACCTTATATCGCGGCCTACGTGGCGATGGACGACAAGATTCGTATTCTGCGCATTTTGCATGGCGCCCAGATGTGGCCCGCTGAGATAGAAGACAAGTAGGCCTCTAACAGTCGTCTGCGCGTGTCGGCCCGATCGTGCCTCTCTTATCCAAAGCGCCATCGTCGAAATGGCTGCATTCACCTCCCCGCGGTTCCCCGATTGATCTTATCGAGGACGTTGCCGGCCGACCTCGGAGTGTTAGGGGCCTTGTCTCGGAAGACGTTCCGATTGAAACGCGGCGCCGGGCGCAAGGGGTAATGATCTTCAACGGAACGATAGGCTGTGAAATCGTAGGGCTACCTTCCCGGCCAGCGAAGAGCGCACGTCTAACCCAGGCGCAAAGTCACGTGTTTAAGGCGTTCTGATTCGGCAGCGATGTCATCTTTGGCAGGGTTTTAATTTCCCTGAAAGCCGCGGATCTTCTCCAGGAGTTCCGGCGCGATCTCAAACCGCCGCGCCTTGCCGCGCCCCATCGAGTTCTTCACGAAGCTCTCCGTCAGGAGCCCGCGTCGCGCCAACGGGTCGACAGTTTCGGTTACGCCAGTGCGCGTTAAACCCGTGGTTTCGACGATATTTGAAAGCGTTAGCGGCTGATGCCCCTGATGCATGATGTAGAGGACGCTCATCATGCCGATCTGCTTCAACCGCGACTGAGGCGTTTCATCCTCCAGCGGATTGTCAAAAATCTCGTGGAATATGAAAGCCGAGAAGGCAAGGTTGTGCCACTGAATGTTGAGTGCTCTTGTCATTTGTTTAACTGCATAATATAAGGTTGTATAAATTTCCAGACGACACAGACGCCCGCGGCATCGTTGGCGTGTTGATTGCGGAGGGACGGCTCATGAAAAACCTTCTGATCAGGACGGTCTTGGCTCTTCTCAACGTCTCGCCATCATATCTCATTTCAGGGAGTTATGCGCGGGCAGATGATTGGGGATGCCAGGTTATCCTATGTCTTTCCAATCCCGGTGGAGCAACACAATTTGCCGAATGCCGCCCGCCGATTGAGAAACTGTGGCGAGAACTTTCAAAGGGACACGCGTTCCCAAGCTGCAACGGCGCTGGTTTCCGGGCATCTAGGCCCGGATACGCGCCCTATTATTGCGACGAGGGCTATAGGCTAACGATTCGATACAATGATCGCGGACGGCAGGTAAGCTGCATCTCGACCACGCCGCAGACTGTCTCAAACAATGAATGCACCTTCGACCACGAACGCGGAACTCACAGTTCCGGCTGGCGCTGGGATGACGGCCAGCGGCAATGCCGGCGCTACTTGACGATACAGCCACATATGCGCATGCGGCCCCATTACGTCGACGTGACCATCGATGGGATCGGAAGCCAAAGGGTGTGGTACTGAGCAATGCCGGTCGCCTTCGCCGATCTTGCACGGACATGCGCTCCCAACGTTGCGGTCGAGACGATCGCCGCCGTTGTCAGCTTGGAGAGCGATTTCCATCCCTATGCTACTCGCATCAACAGTGGCCCACCGCGTCCCGCACAACCGGCATCGAAGGCGGAGGCAATTGAGCTCGCCACTTCTCTCATTGTGGATCACCAGGACATCCAGATCGGCCTTGGCGGTCTCGGTTTGGAGGAAATGCGCAAGCTGAACCTTTCTATATCGGATGCGTTCGATGCCTGCCTGAACCTCAAGGCCACTGCCACGCTCCTCGATGGATACTATCGCCGTGCCCTGCGCGCAGGCGCCGATCCGGCGCAAGCGGAAAACATCATGCTTCAGTCTCATTTCGGCCGAGGCGATCCGTCCCTCGGCAAAGTGGTCCGGTATGACGAGCAGGTCCGCCAGGAAATGGTCCGGCTGTCCCACAAACTGGCGTCGCTTTCCGTTATCGCGCCGCGCATTGAGGCTCGTTTCGAGAGGCCCGCAGACATACAGGACGTGCCAGCAGTCGCAAAACGCCTTCCCCAAGCCAATGAGACCGCCGCATGGGACGTCTTCAATTCCCGGCGGCGATCCTCGGTTCTTGTGTTTCAGAATGATCGATCGGAGCAAAGTGAATGACTTCAAAATCCAGTCTTCGCCGTGTCGCTGCCCCTGCCTTGACGGCCGCAGCCATTGTTGCCTGCATGGCAGAACCGGCCTTCGCCCAAGCCGCGGGTATCGAGACCGTCTTGCAGAATATCGTCGATATGTTGACCGGCAACATCGCCCGACTGCTCGCGGTCATCGCCGTGATTATCATCTGCATTGCCTGGATGTTCGGCTACATGGATCTGCGCCGCGCCGGCTTCTGGATCATTGGTATCGGAGGGATCTTTGGCGCCACTGAACTCGTCAACACCATCGTTGGAGGATGAGACCGATGGCGGCAGCTCCCGGTATCGAAGAAGACACCCTGTTCCTTGCCTGCACACGGCCGGCGATGATCGCCGGTGTGACGATGGAGGCGATGGGTTTGAACGTCATGCTGACGACGATCCTCTACATCACGGCGGGGTCAATCGCCTACGCGCTTGTCGGAATCGTCTTCCACCTCTTATTCCGAACGCTCGTCAAGCATGACCACAACACGTTCCGGATCCTGATTTCGTGGATCGAAACCCGCGGTCGATCGCGAAACACCTCCTATTGGGGCGGGACCACGCTCTCACCCCTGAAGCTCACCAGACGCTATGACAAAGGGGACTTGAGCCTTGCCTAGCAAAGCAACGCTTCGGTCCCGCGAACTCGGGCCTGAGACCTTTATTCCTTACGTGCGCCATGTCGACGAAATAGCGATCGGGCTCGATTCCAGGGCGTTGATGGTGATGATCGCGCTCGAAGGCATTTCCTTTGAAACAGCGGATGTCCTGGACCTCAACAGCCTGCACCGCAACCTGAACACCCTCTACCGGAACATCGCCGACGAGCGCCTCGCGCTCTGGACGCATGTCATTCGCCGCCGCGACAACGACTATCCGGAAGGAAAATTCACCAATCCTTTCTCCGACGCGCTGAATTCAAAATACCGCGAGCGCATGATCGGCGAGGAGCTGTTTCGCAACGATCTCTACCTCTCACTGGTCTGGCATCCCGGACGAGATCCCGCCGAAAAGGCCGCCGAGATTCTTTCGCGGCTGCGCAGGGCACGCCGGGCCGATATCGAGCTCAACGAAACTGCGCTGAAGCACCTGCACGACAAGCTGTCCGACATCACCGCGGGCCTGAAACGCTTCGAGCCCCGCGTGCTCTCCCTCTACGAGCAGGACGGCACCCTTTTCTCCGAGCCGAGCGAGGTTCTGCACCAGATCGTGGGCGGCCGGCGCGAGCCCGTTCCATTGACGGAAGGACGGATTTCATCTGCGATCTATTCCGATCGGGTGATTTTCGGCCGCGAGACGATCGAAATCCGTCACGAAGCCGAAAGCCGCTATGCCGCAATGTTTGGGTTCAAGGAATATCCGGCAACCACCCGCAGCGGCATGCTCGACGGCATTCTGACGGCCCCGTTCGAGCTTATCCTCACACAATCCTTCGCCTTCATCTCGAAAGCGGATGCGCGCGTCATCATGGGGCGCAAGCAGAACCAGATGGTCAGCGCCGGCGACAAGGCGGCATCCCAGGTCGAGGAACTCGACGCGGCGATGGACGATCTCGAATCCAACCGCTTCGTGCTCGGCGAGCATCACCTTACTCTTTCAGTCTTCGCTATTTCGGTCAAAGAGCTGACCGACAATCTGGCGAAGGCGCGCTCGCACCTTACCAATGGCGGTGCGGTCGTCGCGCGCGAGGATCTCGGGCTTGAAGCGGCTTGGTGGGCGCAACTGCCCGGCAACTTTCGCTACCGTGCGCGGTCTGGCGCCATCACATCCCGGAATTTCGCGGCACTTTCGCCTTTCCACTCCTATCCAATCGGGCAGAAGGACGGAAACGAGTGGGGACCGGCCGTCGCCATGTTGAAAACCGCGTCCGGCTCGCCTTTCTACTTCAACTTCCACCACGGCGACCTTGGCAACACGTTCATCTGCGGACCATCGGGCACGGGCAAGACCGTGCTCGTGAACTTCATGCTTTCCCAGCTCGAAAAGCACGATCCCCACATGGTCTTTTTCGACAAGGATCGTGGAGCGGACCTTTTCGTCCGGGCAGCGGGCGGCGCTTACCTGCCGCTGAGGAATGGCATTGCCACCGGCTGCGCACCGCTCAAGGCACTTGCGCTCACAGCGGAAAACAAGGTGTTTCTCGCACGGTGGGTCGGCAAGCTCGCGGGATCGGCGAAGCGTGAGCTGATGGTGACAGAGCTGCGCGAGATCGCCTCGGCCATCGACGGTCTGGCGGACCTGCCGGTCGAACGACGCTCCATCGGCGCCTTGCGCACTTTCCTCAACAACACCGACCCTGAGGGCATCGCCTCGCGATTGCGGCGCTGGGAACGAGAAGGGCCGCTTGGCTGGGTCTTCGACAACGATGGTGACGAGATCGGGATCGGTGCCAAATTCATCGGATACGACATGACCGATTTCCTCGACAATGAGGAAATCCGCACACCCTTGATGGCCTATCTCTTTTTCCGCATCGAGCAACTGATCGACGGGCGCCGCATCATCATCGTGATCGATGAATTCTGGAAGGCCCTGCAGGACGAAGGTTTTCGCGATCTCGCCGAAAACAAGCTCAAAACGATCCGCAAACAGAATGGGCTCATGCTGTTTGCGACCCAAAGCCCGCGCGATGCGATCGTGTCGCCGATCGCCCACACGATCATCGAGCAGTGCCCGACGCAGATCTTCCTTCCCAATCCGCGCGGCGATCATGCCGACTACGTAGACGGTTTCAAGCTCACAGAACGCGAGTTCGAGCTTGTCGCACGTGAACTCCCTGCCGAAAGCCGCCGCTTCATCGTCAAGCAAGGGCATAACAGCGTCGTCGCAGAACTGAACCTCAGAGGCTTCGATGACGAGCTTGCCATATTGTCCGGCCGCACGGCCAACGTGGAACTTGCCGAGGTGATCAGGGCAGAAGCCGGTGACCGGCGCGAGGACTGGCTGGCGATATTTCAGCAAAGAAGGAGAGCGGGATGAGGCAAAGGAAAAGGGCAAGGTTTTCTCTTATGACGGCAGCTACCGTGTTGCCGACCGCAATGGCATCCGCACAGGGCATTCCGGTCATCGACCAGACGGCGATCGTAAAGCAGATCGAAAGCATCACGCAGCTGAAATCCCAGCTCGACACGCTGAACCAGCAGCTCCGGCAGGCTGAGCAGCTTTATGGATCGCTGAACAAGATCACCCACATGGCGGACGTCGCAGGCCTGCTCAACGACCCTTCGATCCGCAATGCGCTGCCACAGGACTTTAATGCCATCGAAGGTCTGTTCAAGGGGGCAGGGACCGGCGCCTTCGGCAATTCCGCTTCGAAATTCCTCGAGCACAATTCGACCTATCACACCGACGCCAATGATTTCTACGCGCAGGAATTGCAGCGCGCCCAGAAGCAGAACGCAGGCCAGATGAGCCTCGGCCAACAGATCTATGACGCAGCCACCAAGCGCGTCGAGGGCATCGATCAGCTCCGCCAGCAGATTTCCAGCGCGGCGGGCGCCAAGGACATCGCCGATCTTCAGGCACGGCTGCAGGCGGAAACGGCGTTTCTTCAAACCGACGTGCTGCGCATGCAGGGTTTGCAGATGGTCCAGCAGGCGCAGGTGCAGGTCGATGACCAGCGAAAGGCGGAAGATTGGCGCAGCCGCATGGACGCAATGGGAGCAGCGCTCAAATGAAATGGGCCCCTCTTGGAACGATCGCGCGTGCTTTGCCGGTTTGCTTCGGCCAGACGGAAGAAACCTCTACCATCGACCAGCCTGCTGATCAGGCCTTGCTTGCGAAGGTCACAGCCGAGTGCCGGAACAATCGCAGCGGACCTGCTGACATGCAAGAAAACGCGGAGGCGGCGGACGTGAAGCTGCGGTCTGGACCGATGCGCAAGTCGCCCGGAGGCTAAGGGATGTATCAGGTCTTCAGCTTCGTGGATGGGCAGTTTAAGGCGCCGCTCGAAAATTTCATCTCGTCAGGCACCGCAAACATCGCCAACTGGGTGACCGGCCCGCTCACCGCGGCGCTGACGCTCTACGTCGTGCTCTTCGGCTACCTTGTGCTGCGCGGTTCTGTCCAGGAGCCCATTCTTGAGTTTGCGTTTCGGGCAATGAAGCTTGCAATCATCGTCATGCTGGTGAGGAACGCCAGCGAGTACCAGACCTATGTGACCGATCTGTTCTTCGAGATGCTGCCCAAGGAGATTTCTCAGGCGTTGAATGCGGGCACTGCGCCGAGCGCGTCGACGTTCGACAGCCTGCTCGACAAGGGCCAGAGGTGCGCCTACGAGATCTGGTCCCGCGCTTCCTGGCCGGTCGACATCGTTACCGGTATCGGCGGTATGATGGTTATTGGCGCGAGCTTTATTGTCGCGGCGGTCGGTTACATCATTTCCCTCTACGCTCGGCTGGCACTCGCCGTCGTGCTTGCGATCGGCCCGATCTTCGTTGCGCTTGCCATGTTCCAGTCCACGCGCCGTTTCACCGAGTCCTGGATAGGACAGCTTGCCAATTTCGTCATTCTGCAGGTTTTGGTCGTTGCGATCGGCTCGCTGTTGATCACCTGCATCGACACGACCTTTACTACTGTCGAAAGCTATAGCGACGTCCTGATGCGCCCGATCGCGCTCTGCTCCATCTGCCTTGCCGCGCTTTACGTCTTCTATCAGTTGCCCGGTATTGCGTCGGCTCTCGCCGCAGGCGGGGCATCCTTGACCTACGGCCATGGTGCCGCTCGCGATGCTCACGAAAGCACGCTTGCCCGGGCAGCCTCGTATACCGCGAGAGCGGCCGGGCGACGTGCCCGCACCGTTTCGCGCCGTTTCAGACCGAAAGGGGCAGAATGACGGCCGCCTCCCTAAGAAAATGAACAGGTTGTTTCCGCATGCTTCGCACCGTTTCATTGTTTCTCATCGCCGGGACACTTTCCGCCTGCAGCGCGATGACACACCCGCTTCCCAAATGCGACGGCTACTCCCGCCGGCCGCTGAACCGGTCCATGTGGCAGTGGGAAGATGACAGTAAGCTGAAGCAGCCTACGTCGAAGGCCAGTCCTGCGGACCCGGCAGGCCATGCCGCGCCCTACGCGCATGAGCTAGCCTCAGCAAAGCCGGCCGCCTTCGCGCGTTTCAATGTCGGAGGTACCAACCATCCAGGTAAGGGCGAGTGAGATGGTGACGCCGGATAATCTGAAGAGCTACTTCGAAAAGGCGCGCCGGTTCGATCAGGATCGGCTCATCCAAGTGGAGCGCTCTGCCCGCATCGCCTGGTTCGTTGCTGGTTGTGCCGGCATCGTGGCGGCCGTCTCCGTCTTCGCCATTGCCGGGCTGACCCCCTTGAAAACGGTCGAGCCCTTTGTGGTCCGCGTCGACAACGCCACCGGCATCGTCGACGTCGTCTCCGCCTTGAAGTCGGTCGCCGGGAGCTATGACGAGGCCGTCACCAAATACTTCGGGGCCAAGTATGTGCGCGCGCGAGAAGGTTATGTCTGGAGCGAGGCCGAGGAGAATTTCCGAACCGTTGCCTTGCTCTCCACGCAGCCGGAGCAGACGCGTTTTGCAACCGTCTACCGGGGCAGCAACCCGCAATCTCCGCAGAATGTCTACGGCCGCAGCGCGACGGCGCGCATCAATATTGTTTCGATCTCCCTGATCAATGCCAACGTGGCCTCCGTGCGCTACATGCGGACGATCACCCGCGGAGACGATGTGCGCACCACGCACTGGGTTGCAACGCTCACCTTTTCCTATGTCAACGCGCCGATGTCGTCGACCGACCGTCTGGTTAATCCCCTGGGCTTTGCGGTCAGCGAATATCGCGCCGATCCGGAGGCCATCAATTGAAACAGATATTCCTGATCGCCTCTGTTTTGAGCCTTGGTCTTTCACTGACAGCAGGTGCCCTGGAAATTCCCCGCGGCGCATCGCAGGATAGCCGTATCCGCTTCGTGGATTATCAGCCCTACAACATCACAAGGATCGTCGGCACCTTGCGCTCGTCGATCCAGGTCGAGTTTGCTGCTGACGAGGAGATTGCCCATGTGGCGCTCGGCAATAGCGTCGCATGGGAGGTGGCGCCGGCCGGCAACATGCTGTTCCTAAAGCCGCGCGAACATCAGCCGGTGACCAATATCTCGGTTGTGACGACAAGGCGCAACGGATCGACCCGCAGCTATCAGATGGAACTGACCGTGCGGGACGGAACGGTCGAGGTCGGACAAAACACCTATTTTTACGTGAAGTACCGCTACCCAGCCGATGAGGCGGAGCGCCGCCGTCAGAAGGCCGCCCTCCGTGCTCAGGCTGCTGAGGCAGGTCGGGCGGACCGGGTGCTCGCGCTCCATGAGGCCTATGGGCCGCGGAACTGGCGCTATTCGGCGCAAGGCTCTGTCTCGCTCGAACCGCAGGCCGTCTATGACAACGGCAGGCTCACGACCTTCGCCTTTGCCGGCAATCAGGAAATGCCGGCAATCTACCTGGAAAACTCCGACGGCACTGAGAGCCTGGTTCCGAAATCCGTCGACGGCAATCTGGTGCTGGTCCATGCCGTCAGCCGCAAGTTCATTCTGCGCAGGGGAGGGGACGTCTTGTGCATCTTCAACGAGGCCTATGATCGTGTCGGCATCAAGCCTGAGACCAACACGACGTCACCGTACGTGGAGCGGGTCGTGAAGACACAACCCGCTGTCGCGCAATAGGAAAACGTCATGTCCGAGCAAGACAACACCCGGATCCCCGGCGAGCGCGCGGAAACAACGGCCGGCCGCCAGTTCGACAACAACCCGATCCTGAAACGCGGCGCGATTGCCATGGCGATCGTGGCCTTCGTCGCGTTTGCACTCTGGTCGATGCGCGGCCAGAACAAGCCCGCGGAGGGGACCCAACCCGAACGGGTCGTGATCCGCCAGACGTCGGATTTCGAGCCCGCCAGGGAACCGGTCCAACCTGTCACGATGCCGGCGGAAGTCGAGCTGCCAACGCCCGTCGTGACCGAGCAGGCGCCGGTCGAGGAGGATAAGCTCCTGGACGCTGCTCGCCGTGCGCCGGTGATCGCTTATGGCGGCGAAAAGGCGCCGGTTGGCGATCGGCAGAACCAGAGTTCGGATGCTGCATCGAACGACTTTCCGTTCGGCGTCAATCCCGGCGCTCCCGGTTCGCAGGCAGCAAACGAAGACCAGCGGTTCAACAGGATGCTGGCGCCGACGCAACTGCAAGGCTCGCGCGCCGGCATGCTTGGAGATCGCGATTTTATCGTGGCCATGGGAACGTCCATCCCTTGCGTGCTGGAAACGGCGCTTTCCTCGGACCAGCCGGGCTTTGCAAGCTGCGTCATCAATCGCGACGTGCTGTCGGACAATGGCCGTATCGTGCTGATGGAGAAGGGCACACAGATCGTCGGCGAATATCGCGGCGGTCTTCGCCGCGGTCAAAAACGCCTGTTTGTCCTGTGGAACCGTGCCAAGACGCCAAAGGGCGTGATCGTTACGCTCGCGTCGCCTGCGACGGATCCTCTCGGGCGCGCCGGCTTGGACGGCCATGTCGACACCCACTGGTGGGAGCGTTTCGGCAGCGCGATCCTGCTGTCGATCGTCGGCGATGCGACCTCCTACGCGAGCAGCCGGCTGCACGACGGCGATGTCGAAGCGCAGAACACGACGAGCGCCGGACGACAGGCCGCGGCAATCGCCGTGGAACAGTTGATCAACATTCCGCCGACGCTTCAGAAACACCAGGGCGAACTGGTCTTAATCTTCGTGGCGCGGGATCTTGATTTTTCCGGCATCTACCGGCTGCGCGTTACCGAGCCTCGCAACAGGGTCTACGATCGCGCTTTGCGCGGCGACTTCAGTCCCGCATCGAGGCTTGTCACGAAATAGGAGATCGCAAATGGCGGAAGGAGCTGATTCCGGTGTGGTGCGCGAGCTCCTGGCGCCAATTTGCCCCTATCTGCGCGACCGGTCGCTTTACGAGATCATCGTCAACCGGCCAGGTCAGGTGGTGACCGAGGGGGCGGCCGGATGGCAGACCCACGATCTGCCTGATCTATCCTTCGACAAGCTGATGCGTCTCGCGCGCGCTATCGCAAGCTATTCCAATCAATCGATCGACGAAACGCGGCCGATCCTGTCGGCCACGCTGCCAGGTGATGAGCGCATCCAGATCGTGATCCCACCGGCAACGACGCAGGGAACCGTCAGCGTCACGATCCGAAAGCCGTCGTCGGTCTCGCTGAGCCTCGACGATCTCGAGCAGGGCGGATTATTCGACGATGCCGCAAAAGCCGAAAGAGACGGTAACACATCGGACCGCAAGCTTTTGGGGTTCTACAGGAACAGGGCTTACAGGGCGTTTCTGCGACAAGCCGTCCAAGCGAAAAAGAACATCATCATTTCCGGCGCAACGGGCTCCGGCAAAACGACCTTGTCGAAGGCGTTGATCCGTCATATCCCGGCAAGCGAGCGGATCATTTCGATCGAGGACACGCCCGAGCTGGTCATCCCGCAATCGAACCACGTTCGCCTCTTTTATTCCAAGGGTGGTCAAGGCCTGGCGAAGGTCGGCGCCAAGGACCTGCTGGAATCCTGCCTGCGCATGCGGCCGGATCGGATCCTGCTGCAGGAACTGCGAGACGGAACGGCCTTCTATTACATCCGCAATGTCAATTCGGGCCACCCCGGTTCGATCACGACAGTCCACGCCGACTCCGCGCAGCTGGCCTTCGAACAGCTGACCTTGCTGGTCAAGGAATCGGAAGGCGGCAGGGACCTCGACAGGCATGATATCCGTGAGCTGTTGATGATCGCCATTGACGTCATCGTCCAGTGCAAACGCATCGATGGACGGTTTCGGGTGAGCGAGGTCTATTACCGGGACGCCCATGCGACCGCAGCCGGCATGTCCGATGGCAGCAGTCGCGATCATCGTGAGTTCCGATAGGTCCGTGCGCGAGTTTTGCTGGTTCGCATGGTCTGCGTCCGCGATGAGCTCGGCTTCCATTTTGGTGGATCATGCGTGTCCACTTGTCGGGCCACGCAATCGGAACGACGGCTGTTCATCTGCGATCGGCGGTTTTGTAAAGCTCAGAGCGCTCCCGCTTGCCAATCGCAATCTGACCGGTTCACGGATCAAATCCGCCGCTGGGCCTGCCGCCGCGGGGATCAAGATCGGATCCTGCTTTCTTGGCAATGACGCGCTTGACCTGCCCCGCCACAACTCGCTGATCCTTCTGTTTGATCAGACCCGTGGACGGATCGGTACGATCGTCGAGGCCGGCACGCTGAATGCCTTTCGAACAGCTGCGACTGATGCTGTCGCGACTGACATCCTGGCGAGGCCGGAGGCTGAGGTCCTGGCGATTTTTGGTACTGGCCATCAGGCTGAATATGAGGTGGCAGCACTGTCACGCATCCGACGGCTGCGCCGGGTGCTGGTCGTGGGCCGCGCACAATCGTCGTCGCTCGCCATGGTCGGACACTTGAACGTCGCTGGAATTGCAGCAGAGATGTCGGAGGCAGAGGCCGCCTGCCGATGCTCTGATATCATCGTCACGGCAACTGGGGCCACAGCGCCGCTGTTTCGGGCCGATTGGGTTCGGGACGGCACCCATGTCTCGACTATGGGATCTGATGCGATCGGCAAGCAGGAATTGCCCGTGCCGCTACTGGCCGCTGCACGGCTGTTCTGCGATCTGCCTACGCAGTCGCGCGCTGTCGGCGAGTTTCAGCACGCTCCCAGCGATGCCTCGCTGATTGCGATCGGCGAAGTATTACGGGGTACCGCGCCCGGTCGGCAGTCTGCCGAGCAGATAGCGGTATTCGACAGCTCTGGCCTCTCGCTACAGGATAGCTATGTCGCGCTGGCGGTCCTAGGTGAGTCGGACCGCCAGCAGGAGGGGGGTAGGCCGCTGTGATCACGCCGCCGCGCGTTCTGGTTTGCGGGCCTGTGCCGCGTTGGCGAGATCGGCCAACTCCTGCGCCAGCGAGGGTGATGACGGCAAAGTCCGGCGTCGACATTGCTGCTCAGCAGGGTTTTAGCGCGCCGGCCAGGTGGAGTTCTTTTTGCCGACGAGCCGCTCAACGAGGCGAGCTGCCTCCTCTGCAATAGCCGGGATCGTGCCTGATTTTCGCGTCGAGCCGAAATCGAGACCGGCGAAAAACAGGCCTGGAATGGTGCCCACCCCATCCTCGTGTACGGGCTGGCCGGCTGTGTCGAGGGCGCCGGGGAGCCGGATCCATGAGAAGTCGCCGGTGAAGCCCGTGCACCAGACTACCGATCTGACGCCGCTAGCAATCCAATCGACCGACCGGATCCGTGGATCGGGCACACGCGGTTCAACCGTCTCGGCCGGGTCGCTCTCGGCTGGTGGCGCATCAAGGCCGGCACGCTCGATGTATTCGTCAATCAGCCGCTTGGTATTCGCGGAAACGTCGTCGGCAAATCGCATATTGCCGTCGACGTCGTCGCCAAAGATGAGACTGCCATTCTCCACGCCCCCGAACCGGCCGAGCAACACAACGCCTTGGGCGCTCAGCGATTGCAGGCTGATCGTGTGGGTCGCGCCGACGAGAGCGCGCGCTGGCAACTTACCGGAAGGGAGGACGAGTTCCTTGCGGGGGACGTCTAGAAAGCCGGACAGCGTCAGCCAATTCAGTATATTGCCGGCGCGATAGTGCCGGACCCAACGGCCGTTGCGGCTGGTTGCTAGAAAGACGGTTCGCCCAGCTCGTGCCAGATCCTCGGCGATCTGGCCGCCCGATTGGCCGCTGCCGACGACCAGTACCGCGCCATTCTCGAGATCGGCGGTGCTGCGGTAGGCCGAAGAATCGACTTGGTGAATACCGATCGGCAGGGCGGTCGAGCCTAGCGGCCGCACCTGTCGGTTTTGGTCACCAGTGGCGATCACCACATTGTGCGCCAGCAGCGGGCCATGAGCCGTGGCGACGCGGAAAAGCCCATTGTCTTTGGACAGCTCATCCACCGGCGTTTGGGTGACCACTGGCAGGCAGTGACGCTCGGCATATCCTTCGAGATATGCCACGAACTCGTGGTGGGTTATCGCGCCCCAAGGATCGGGTCCCTCATATGAGTCACCGGGCAGGATGGAACGGATTGTAGGCGAGTTCAGTCTAAACGAGTTCCATCGCTGCGTCCGCCAGGTCTCGCCGATCCGGCCTCGATCGAGGATATGGTGGTTGCGGCCAGCCCGCTTTAGAAAATAGCTGACGCCGAGACCGGCCGAACCGGCGCCAATCACAAGCGCGTCGAGAACCTCGCTCATGCGTCCCCCTACCAACCTCCTGGTCCATTTCACTGTATGCGCGCCTTCTGGCAGGGATACAAGTCCATGGGAGATGCGCTAGGACCGCCGCCCGGAAGCCACAAGGCGGCCGCTAGCGCAGGGGTGTGACCTATGATCGGAAGATCTTCTCGTTCCGTGCTTCGATGTCAAAGCTGGTTAGGGATGCGCCTCCGCCAGCCATTGAGAAATGCGACACTCGACCTCTCCGCTTGCGCTGACGAGAGTGCCCGAGCCGTTAACTGGTGGGAGGCTAGCCGACATTACTGAGCCGATCGGTCAATCACTGCGAAGATGGAAGCGAAGGCAATCAATCCTCTTGCGCTTAAATGGGAGTTCGGCCGGTTGGCTGTGTTCAATGCGCGCAAGCATCCAATAATCAATTATCGACATTCCACGATCGAGAAAGTCAGCCGGCTCCGACCAAATAATATAAGTTTCAAGTGTAACCGAATTTTTCTCCTTCCGAAATCGTAGCGTAACCCCGCACCGCCAGATTCGCACCTGAGCAGACGGTAGCCACAGCTCGCCGAGTGGATGGCCGCAAACCAGCCGGTTGCGGTTGTGACCTGCTCTGGAAGAGAGGTAATCATGGCCAGAAAGCTTTCGCGGACAGCGCCTCCGGCCAAGCATGCAAACGTCCAGCCGATTTCCGCCACGCCGGAACTTCCTTCCGCCGTCCCGCTGATGGCGCTTTCGACCGGTTTCTGGGCCTTCAAGACTCTGGCCGCTGCGCACGAGTTGGACCTCTTCGGCCACCTTGCGGGCAGCCCAGGCACGACTGCTGGCGAGCTCGCGCAAGCGGTCGGTCTGCATCCACGCCCGGCCGAGATGCTGTTGACCGGCTGCGCTGCACTCGGGCTTCTGGAGAAAACGGAAGGCCGTTATCGCAATACGCCTTTAAGCGAAGCCTATCTCGTGCGCGGGAAGCCGTATTACTTCGGTGGCTTCGTGCAGATGGCCGACAAGCGACTCTACGCGGGCTGGGGAAGGCTTACAGAGGCGCTGCGCACGAACCGGCCAACCACGTGGGACCCGGCAGTGCAATCCTCGCTGTTCGACGGCGAGGATCCGACGATGCTGGCACTCTTCTGGGAGGCGATGCATTCGGTCTCCACGATGACCGCGCGCAAGCTCGGCGAAGCCGTGGATCTCCGTTATTTCCGTCGCCTCCTGGACATCGGCGGGGGATCGGGCGCGTACGACATCGAGCTTTGCAAACAGTATGGGGAGCTGCACGCGACCGTGTTTGACTTGCCGCATGTGGCCGCGATCGCGGCGGGAAAAATAACCGAGGCCGGCTTGACCGACCGCATCGAGACGGCCTGCGGCAACTTCTTCGAACAACTTCCGGGAGATCACGACGTGCATCTCCTGTCGATGATCCTGCACGATTGGGACGAGGCAAAGAACCGCGCCCTGCTGCGCCGGTCCTTCGATGCTTTGCCGAGCGGCGGCGCAGTCGTCATCAGCGAGCTTCTCGTCAATGACGAAAAGACCGGGCCGGCGCCGGCTGCACTGATGAGCCTGAACATGCTGATCGAGACGGAAGGGCGAAACTACACGCCGGCCGAATATTCGGCGTGGCTCGAGGAAGCCGGATTCCGGCACATCGAGACGGTCTGGTTCGACGCACCCGGCGCGAACGGCGCCGTGATCGGGCGCAAGCCGTAGAGCGCAAAGCGGAGGGCAATAGGCTCCCTGCAGGTCAACCCTGCCGACAATGATGATGGAGGCCGAAATGGCTCACACGGAAACTCGCGTCAATCGTCACTCGTCAAAGGTACGTCTGCTTGGACTCGTGCTGAAAACCACAGCAACCGCAATCGCGGCTCTCAGGACTTGGCAACGGACCGTCTCAAGACGTCGGGCAATCGCGGATTTGAGTCCCGATCAGTTGAGGGACATCGGTCATGCTGAGGCCCCCGCGCCCGTGCTTGAAGTCAAGGCAGGTTTAGTCACGAACCTGATATCGATGCGATAAGCGAATTCGAAAGCTGATAAGATGGACTGGAACAGTCTTGCCCAATTCTCGGCCGCGACACTTCTGATTCTCATCACGCCCGGCCCGATTATGGCGATCATTGCCTGTAATACGCTTCGGCACGGGGCGATGGCCGGTTTCTCGACCGCGATTGGCGTAGAGTTCGGGGAGGTGTGTCTGCTCGGGGCAATGTTCGCCGGCCTGTAACTTTCCGGTGAACTCTTGCCAGTGCTGTTGCGATGGCTTTCACTCGCCGGAGCCGTTTATCTCATCTGGCTCGCTGCGGGCGCGTTGCGCCTCCGCCGCCGGCCTTGGCGCTCTCCGAATTTGTCTCGCGCTCGTCCGCCGGTCCTAGATGGGCTGACGATTGCCTTCGCAAATCCTGCAGCGCTTCTCTTCTATGCCGCCTTCTTCCCACAATTCATAGATCCGGATCATTCGATCGCTATGCAAATAGTCTTGCTGAGCGCGATATACGTTTGCATGCGCTCGGTCTCCGCCTCTGTCTGCGTCTTTACAATCACGCATCTCCGGCTACCGGTCGGCTGTGCACAGGTCGGCGGCTTTGCGAACCTCGGCGCCGCAGTCTATCTCTCGATCGCAGTCATCACCGTGATCAGACTCATGTGAAATCGCACCGAACAGTGGCCAATGGGCAACGATATTAGGCATGCCTAATGCGCCAAACATAGTCCGGCCCGGATGAGCCTTGATCGCTTGGTCCGATGGAAGCTGCTTCATCTTCGGTGCGAGGCGGTTCGTTTGGGTTGAAAGCTTCGTCATTTCCCAAAAAAACAAGTTGGAAGGCTCCAGTTGAGCGTGAGTTGTCGCCATTTAGCAGGCGCACTGCGTAGAAACATACTCTCTAAGTCTCGCGGACCGGTTCGTCGCCGGGATCAGGTTCGACATCAGGTGCATGATCAAGGATGGCAAGCGCCGCATCGACATTTCCGCGTGCCGCCCGCTTACGAAGGCTCATGATGGCACGTCGATGACCAATGCCGTCAGCGATAAATGCCGAAAGCAACTGGTTCAGTGATACGTTGTCTTCCGCTGCTGCCCGCTTGGCTTCTTCCATGACATGATCTGCTATTCTGAGAGGATAGGTACTCATGTTGGCTGTCTCCTTCTCGTTATTTCTGCCACAAAATCTCCGGCTCTCATGACAGACATGCCGAACGCTTTTACGGCTGGATGTTGGAAGTGCCTGTCACTACTTACGATAAATGTCGCACCCGCCGCCAAAGCGCACTCAATATAGATGTCATCCTTTGGATCGGCCAAGAACGGCCTGAACCGAAACCATGGGGAAACGAGACGAGCTTGGCTGAAAATCGCATCCAGCACAGTGTCAATCTCGTCCCCGCTCAGCCACGGTTCATCACCAAGTATACCGGGTCGCTTCAGGACATCCTCGTATTCCAAGGCCACGGCAGGCGACACGGCAAAGGGAATATCGCCAACGAGCATTTCCCTCAATAGCTGGTGCGACGCTGCTCTTGACGAGCGCAGAGCCGAAAGCATCACGTTAGCATCGACAACAATCATGGCGTTAGTATGATATCGTATGTGATGTCACGTCAAGTCGCCGATGGCGCTGACCCAAATCCCGGCGCAATTGGCAGCGGCCGCTTCATCCACCCTTTTGAGATCGGCGGACGTGTCGACCGGACAGCTCTCTTCAATAGATTCTTCAGTTGCGTCTCAATGCTGATGCAGCTCAGTTCGAGCGATATACGTCCGCCCTTCCGATTGGCCCCTGCGCGTTACCTCGTGCTGGTTCATCCGGAAGATGATCTCATCGACGTACGGCTGGAGATGGCGCAGGCTCAGGAAGTGGAACACACCGAACTGCGCCCTCTTCAGGACAGACGCCAGGTTTTTCGGCGGTGTTGGAATGAACCTCCCCGTCCGCATAGTTATGATCGCGGTGGGCCACCGTTTCATGACCTGAAAATGCCTTCGCGGCGCGGCCGATCGCCGTGTCGTCGGACAGGATGACGGCATTCTGGGAGACAAATCGGTCGAGGAACCTCCCGATTGTTCCGGCGTCGGCCCGCTTGATGACCTGAGCGGCCACACGACCGTCACGGAATGCCGGCGTGGCGGGCTCAGCGACCTGAAGCGGGCATGGATCGTCGTCGACGAATACAATTATGATATCGCCGAGCGTTCCTACTATCTGGAGTCCGGACAGGATATCCTCGGCCGTTTTTCCAAGCCGTTCATGATGAAGGTCGTAGCGACGTTCTCCAATGCCACCCGGCGCGGCGGGCACCGGATCAATCGGGTCGACTGACCGTCCCGTCCCAGTCAAAAGCGCTCGTATCCCGGGCCGTTTGACAACAGGCGCCTATTGCCGGATCGTCTGCTGTCGTCGGCAAGCTTGAACGCCATGGTGGAGAGGTTTCAAGCTAATCGCGACCTGACCCGAACGGAGGATGACATGAGCGACCACGTTTACAAGAAGGTCGAACTGATCGGCAGTTCGACGACCTCTGTCACGGAGGCGATCGAGACGGCGATCTCGCGGGCCTCGAAGACGATGAGGAACCTCGAATGGTTTGAAGTCGATCAGATCCGCGGACAAATCAAGGACGGCGTTGTGGCCCACTACCAGGTGGTCATGAAAGTCGGGTTTCGGATCGACGACTGATGCGCCGGGCGGTTGCGGTCCAGAGCGCTCCAAGGAGCTGATCGGAACGATTCGCCCTGTGAGCCAACGACCTTGCTATGGTAGTATAATCCATGCGCACTGAAAAAGGCCCGGTCCCGAAAGCTGTCCAATCGCCCACTCAGACGAAACTTCTTTGAACGACCAAAACATCGACAGAGGGAGCGCGAACATGTTCGCCGAAACTGAGTAAGCGCTCTCCCATATAGACGACGATGCCGACGACAGATGACGCGGTAGGAGACTGTCGTCCATGATGGTCACTTCATTTTCTCGGCAAAAAGCGATGTGGGGAAAGTGTCAATAGAAATGTGGGGAAAGCGTCAATAGCGTCCTGGTGAAAGTGTCAATAGGCCTTGGGAAAAGTGACGAAGCCAAAATCGGTCACCGCAGGTATCGCTGTTTCCGAATTCGAACTCTGCTGAAGCCGTGGTCTCTCCCCTTCTTTTTGCCAGCTTCCCTTACCTAATTCGGCCAAAGCGCGACCAACTGGCCAAATTGATCCGCAACACCGTTTTTTCTACGAACGGTTATGGCTACGATTTCGACGAGAGATGCGCTGAAGTTGATCGCGATCATACTCGCGCTGTCGATGTCGTTCGGGGTTGCCTTAAGTGAAAACACGTTTGAGCCTCGACCGATCCAGCAGTCCGTACGTCTTGCTGACGAAGTCCATTGCGACAAGCATGAGGAGCACTCAGGGAAGAGCCATCATCAGTCGAGCCGATCCTGCAGCCCGACCTGCAACACGTCAGCTATCCTTACTGGGATCATTCAAGTTAATGTGCCCCATTCACATCAGGAGCGATCCTCGCAGCGAGCCGTATCGTTGACGTCCTTGCCTCCCTGCAGCATTTTTCGCCCGCCAAGAGCCTAATTCCCTCAGCTCTGCCAGCCGCTCTGCGAGCATTTGGCGTTCGCGACAGCACTGTGATTGGCAGACTTTCTCTCTCGTATTGAACCCACGGCGAAAACGCGAAAGCGCGAGACGCTTGGCGTAATCGTTTCCATCTCAACGCTGCCTCTGGACGGCTGCGCGTTAAAGGAGTTGCTTATGTTGAACCAAACGCTGGCGAAATTTCGCCAAGTGCCACGCAAAGTCTGCCGAACGATGTGGGACGCTATGCCTACATCTGTGGCCCAAACGCCGCTCATGAACAGAACTGGCCGCTTTCTCTACCGGCGGTTCACCAGAGACACTCTCAAGGTACAGACGCACTTTACGCAGTTCATGCGCAACCCACCTCTGCTCGACGCGCTCAAGCAAATCATGGCCAGGGACAGTTCGTCCACCGCTCTGGCGGTGGCGTCCATCGGCTGCAGTACCGGCGCGGAACTGTATTCCCTCCTCTATACCCTTCGCAGCGCAATGCCCGGCCGAACGATCATCGGTGTCGGCTGCGACTTGTCACCGGAGGTCGTAAGGATCGCTGAACGAGGGCTTTACGCGCCCGGGGTTCCAGCGGCTGATGGTGCTTTATTTGCCGCGGGCCGTCCGGAGATCGAGGAAGATGAGATTTCCGCGCTGAACGGCATTGTTCAACAGCAGGCTGACGGCACCTGCCGCGTACGTGACTTCCTCAGACATGATACATCGTGGTTTGCTGCCGACGCCATCAAAGATGACATTCTGACCTCCATCGGACCGCAGGACCTCGTCCTTGCCAACAATTTCATGGGGCCGATGGATGACCGCTCTGCGCAGCTGTGCCTTCACAACATGATGAGGTTGGTAAAAGCGGGGGGGTACCTGGTAGTGGACGGGGTCGATCTCGACCTGAAAACCAGGGTACTTCGGGATGCGCCGTTCGCCCCGATCCTCACAAACCTGCGTGAAATCTGGGGTTGTGACGGGTCGAAACAGGGCTGGCCCTGGCTGAGGTGGGGTGCAGAACCTATCGACACGAGCGAGCCCGACTGGCGCGTGAGGTACACGATCATTTTCCAGCGGCTTCGCTAAAAGCTTCATCTGGCGGCAGCTAAACTGGCTGTCGCCCAATTGCTTGAGGTTGTCTATGTTCAAGAGCGGAGCGTGGTTGCTCGCCTCAAAGATCGCGTCACAGACCATCCAGTTTCTGCTGTTCTTCATCGCAGCGAGGTCCCTGGAGGCTGCCGATTTCGGCCTGTACGCGGTCCTGGCTGCCGTCATAACGCTGCTGACAATCATGGCCGAGGCGGGTTGGGCAGAGCAACTGCTTCGGGTGGGCTACACCCTGCCAATGTTCCGCGTGGTCACCGCGCTATCATTTTGGACAGCTTCGTTGTTCACAGTCCTGTCGGGCATCGCGGCTCTTGGCGTGTTCGAGTTTGGCAACTTCACGGCGGCAGCTCTGCTCGCGGTCTGGAGCCTTTCGATCCTTCCTTGCACGCTCGCCACATCCTATGAGGCGGCGTTCACGGCCCAAGGCTATTTGCGTACTCAAGCCGCGATCCGGGTCATCTCAGAGGTTGTTGGGCTCTGCTCAACGGTCGCCATGTTCGCAGCTGGTATCGGCGTCTTCTCCCTCGCGCTCGGGAAGGTCATCTCTCAGACGTTAGCACTCTTCATGGGATGGGCGAGGCTCGGTCAAGCACCATCTCTTCGCGCCAGCATTAGGGACGCGGCGAACATGGCGGAATTTTCACACCATATCGTGGTCAACCGTCTCATCATATTCGCTGGCTCTTACTGCAGCACCTTCGCTGTCGCTGGTTTTCAGGGCGTAACGGATGCCGCTTATTACCGGGCGGCGGAACGGCTTGTCGCAGCAGTGTCCGAGGCGCTTGGCGAGCCCATCAGGGCGATAGCCTGGGTGATGTTCCGGAAATCATCGGTCCAGGGCGAAGATCAGCTGCAGAAGACGACGAGAAACGTGGTTGTGGGTACTTTTGCTGTTGCAACGCCCATATTCATCACCTTGCTCCTTTACTCGAGTCAGTTGATTCATCTCCTGCTGGGCGACCGGTGGCAGGCTAGCGCCGCAATCGCCTCGGTTCTTTGTGTCAGGCAGCTTCTGCTCTTGCCGGGATACTTCAACGAGCCGCTTCTTTCAGTAACCGGCGCAATCGGGAAACGACTGCGTGTCACAATGCGGAATATTGTTATCCTGGTCGCGGTTGCGTTCCTGGCCGCACCGTTTGGCCCGATGATACTGGCGGTCGCCCAGTGTGGCGTTGCCGCGTATAGTCTCTTTACGATAGCGGCACTTCAGGAAAGCAGTGGCGGAGTGAAGTGGAGAGACATCTGTAAGCAACTCCTTACGGTTGTCTTTCCAGCGCTTGTGGTCATGCTTGCCGTCGCTTATTGGGCAGGAAGCATCAGGACGCTCAGCAGCGTGCCCGGGGCTGCTGGACTGATCCTTCGGACTGCCGTAACTACTACCCCCTATGCGGCTATTCTCGTGCTGTCACAGTTGTGGATCATCACCCGGTTCCGGTGGAATGCGGGTAGGAGAGGTAGATAGACGGTGCGCGATGATGTCCGTTGCGTACCCGAACAAGCGAGGGAGTTCGTGCTAGTTTCGCTGAGTCCCCCGCGTTCTTTCTGATCTCTGGGAATTGATAGCAGCCCGGCCGTTGAAGTGATATGATCTGCCATTCGCATGAACCACGGGAGGGGTGAATGCGTTGGTATCTGACCGTATTTGTCGCCGGGCTGTCAGTGGTTTCCAATGCGAAGGCAATGGAACCGTTGATTTTTCATACGGCGCATTTCGACGACGACACCGTTGTTAGCCTTGGCCTTGTAAGCAACCACACCGCAGAGCGAGCCGGATACGATTTCGATGTCCTGATCTCGCTTTCACAAGGCAATCCTGCAGGTGCCAGTTACAGCGACCCGGGGAAGCATCGAGCATTCGTGAAGTGTGGCGATCCGGCCAAGGTATCCGTCCGAGGCATCGACTATCCGGTGCACACATCAGGCCCGGGAGGCGATGACTGGAAGGACGACCTTTGGAGGGCGGTCTGCATGCCCCCTGTCTCGTAGCGCAGATTGGACTCAGCGAGCGCAAGGCCCGCTTCGCGGGACAAATACCACACATCTATCGGAAGCCGACGTCCCGGCAGAACCACCGAACTCTGCGATATCCAGAGGGCGGTCGGGACTGGCTTACGCAGTTGGGCCATCAGTGCTGACGATACGACGAGCCGCGCGTCGAATGATTTGGCCAGAGACTCCAGGCGCTGGGCGACGTTAACCGCATCACCGATCACGGTGAACTCGCTATGGCATCCGCTGTCCAGGACGCCGCCGACGACCGTGCCGTAGTGCAAGCCGATGCCTGCGTTGAGGGCGGTGTAGCCATTCCGCACATTGTGGTTCTTCCAATCGCTGAGCGCATCGACGAGGTCAAGAGCGCACGCCAAGGCGCGATCTGCGTCGTCGTCTGTGGGGGAGGGCTGGCCGAAGACCGCCATGACCCCGTCGCCGATAAACTTATCGACGGTCCCGCCATGCTCAAAAATGATGCCGGAAACAAGGTGCCGGTATTCCCCCAGCACCCATGCCAGTTCACGTGCTGGCGCAGTCTCGGCAAAGCTCGTGAAATCGCGCAGATCAACGAACATGATCGCCGCGTTGCGACGTTCGAGATCGAGCGCCGAACTGCCTTCCTCAAGGTCCGCGACCACGAGCGGCGAGAAGAAACGCGAAAGGTTGAGACGTCGCTCATCCGCTCGCAGCGCCTCCTTGCGCGTACGGTCGTGGTCTTTCGCGAGAAGATAGATTGCAAAGGCGGTGAAGCCAAAGCTGACCGTGAGACCCAGGTCCTGATTGAAAAACGATGCGATTACCGACACCGTATCAGCCGTATGATGTCTCGCAGCGGTGATAGCCAGCATGGTCATCCAGGAAACGAGGACGAGGCTGGAGAAGATAAGGACCAGCCGCCGATCCAGCTTGAGGCCCACATGGTTGAGCAAGATAAATGCCACCACCAAGCTGGTAGTCGTCAAATTGTGGTTTTCGGTAATCGGTCCGCCAAGGATGTGCCCATATAGAATTAAGACGACCAGCAAGGCGTCGAGTACGACAAACAGCGTTTTCAGCCAGGAGCGATCAGGAAGAAATCGCGCTGTCGCGACCGAAGCGATGCTGATGACGAGATAGCTGACGACGACGACTGAATGCGTCCTTTCGGCACCTGCATTGCCGCCCAGCAAGAGGTTAGCGAGAAGAATGGCGAAGGCGACAAAGCGCAGAAGGATCGAGCGAATTTCTCGCGCGTAGTCCCAATGAGCGCCGATTGCAGATTTCATGGCGGTCGTTACCGGAAGGTATTTGATTGCGCCAGCGTGTTTTATAACGGACGCGCTCGTTGTCACAGTTGATGTGGATAAGGTTACGCGGCCGCCAGTAACGGCCGCGTATATAGTCGCCTCCGCGACGGCGGGAGGCTGGCTTACTTTACCTCGGTGACGGTCAGCTTGCCATTCACGCGTTCGGCAACGAACTCGATGTTCGAACCTTCCTTGAGCC
>NZ_FWER01000163.1 GCF_900169785.1 Rhizobium sullae | reverse complement strand
GGTTCCGCCGACGATGATCATCGCAGGTATCAGAATCAACATTCCCCAGAGAATGCCATTTTTGACAGCAACAACTGCAACGTGATTGCCAGACAATTCCGACACCACCGTCGAGACCCAGAATGTCAAAATCGTTAGGAACCCCACGACTCCGGCACTCAGGTGAACTCGTCGAACAGCCGAGGATCTCCGCATAGCCTAACCTCCCACTCAACACCGATGCAGTTTGACGGTATCTATGGATGACTGCATTGATCCGCATCAAATGCTTGACTGCGTCGGGCCCGACGACCTGTAACATCAAGGCGACTTTCCACCGAAGCAGCAAAAATTGCCCTTGCTTGCCTGATCTGGGGTGCGACACGTCGCTTTGCTTCTGCTTCATTTACCACTGTCTCGATGGAATCCTAGACCACCCGTCCCTGGTTGACTGAGCTATGGTATGAAGCAGCAGCAGTCCTCACCGCGCTTGCCGGCGGGGTAAGCTATTGTCCGTGGGAGGGGTTTGTTGATGAGGATTTTTCAACTGAATGCCTATCGATCTGATGCGGGCCGCTCGGTCCCAACGAGCACCTCTGTCGAAAAGCTGTTCCGCGAATCGGAGAGTGAGGCCGAATATACGATCGGATGGGTTCGGATTACTTTGGGCCTCATCCTGTTCGCGAGTGGTTTCCTCGTTTCCTCAGGGACGGCTACGCTCAACGAAGAGTACGACCTGAACCAAGTTCGTCTTACTGCGCTGATCACAGTTGGCGCCTTTCTGGCCCTCGGTATTACGTCGTTTCTCCTGGTTGTCAGCCGTTGGTTCAGGCCCTGGATGACATACGTCCTTGTTACCGGCGACGCAGCAATTCTCGGCGTCAGCCTCTTTTTTGGCCTGGAAGGCATCGGCCTAGGAGGCAATTGGGTCGCAGCGATGCCGACCATCTGGGCCGTTCCCCTCCTCCTCGCGGTCGGCGCCCTTC
>NZ_FWER01000115.1 GCF_900169785.1 Rhizobium sullae | reverse complement strand
ATCGGTCCCGGTCGAGCTGCAGGAAATCATCAACCAGTACGGCGGCCAGATGAAGCCGACATGGGGCGTGCCGGTCGAGGAAATACAGCGCGGTATCAAGAATGGTGTTCGCAAGATCAACATCGATACCGATGTCCGAATGGCGATGACCGGCCAGGTCCGGCGTGTTCTGCAGGAAGACCCCAGCGAATTCGATCCACGCAAATATCTGAAGCCGGCCATGGTGGCGCTGACGAAGCTCTGCAAGGAACGGTTCGAACAGTTCGGAACGGCGGGCAAGGCTTCGCAAATCCGGCCGCTTCCGCTTTCGGAAATGGCAAAGCGTTACAACTCGGGCGCGCTAGACCCGACTTTTTCTTGATAGCGAAACGGCAGCGGACGCCGGAGCGTCCGCTGCCCTCTTCCTCGCAAGCAATGAAAGCATCGGTCCTCCACGATCGGCCGAACGGGGTGTCAACGTCCATCGATTGCATTGTTGCGGCGAAGGCGTGGGCGTTTCTAACCACATATACTCGTACCTTCGCGTACCGACGCGAAGACCAGCTTCATTCGCGAGGCCCGTACAGCACCACGGCATGCCGGCGATCCGCAGTACCAACTTTTACGAGCTTTCGATAGTCTGCCATCACGCGGAATTACCATGTGCCAGTCTATCTCTGCGACGATTCCGACAAGCTCGAGGATGTCTGGAAAGACGGCCAATTTGCGGTCCCGAAAGGCGGGGTCCGGTGTTGTCGATGATTAGAATATGTAAAGCGCATCGCAACGTCTCATTCCTCGCTCTGCTCAGAAACCGCCTACCTGCAGCGGCTTGTATGGGGATTCAAGCCTCTTGATTTCATCGCCGGTGAGTTCGACGTCAACAGCTGCGATCGCATCTTCGAGATGGCTCATTTTACTGACGCCGACGATCGGCGAGGTCACGACCGGCTTCTGCATCACCCAGGCCATCGCGACCTGCGCCATGGAGGTGTTGCGCGCCTTGGCGACGGCTTCGACGGCATCGACTATGTCGCGGTCATCGGCCTTTTCATACATCGTCTTGTTGTAGCGGTCGGTCGTGGCGCGCCTAGTCTCGGTGCCCCAGGGGCGGGTGAGTTTGCCGCCACCGAGCGGGCTCCATGGCAAGACGGCGATACCCTGATCGCCGCAGAGCGGCAGCATCTCGCGTTCTTCCTCGCGATAGGTGAGGCTCACCTGGTCCTGCATCGAAACAAACTTCGTCCAACCGTTGAGTTGGGCTACGTGCTGCAGCTTGGAAAACTGCCATGCCCACATAGAGGACGCGCCGATATAGCGCGCCTTGCCGGCGCGCACGACGTCGTTCAGGGCCTCCATCGTCTCTTCGACCGGCGTGAACGGGTCGAAACGGTGGATCTGGTAGAGGTCGACATAGTCGGTGCCGAGGCGGCGCAGGCTGTTGTCAATCTCGGCCAGGATCGCGACGCGGGAAAGGCCCTGGCCGTTCGGCCCCGGACGCATGCGGCCAAACACCTTGGTCGCGAGCACGATCTCCTGCCGGGGCGCCAGTTCCTTGAGCAGTGCACCGGTTATCTCTTCGCTGGTGCCCTGCGCGTAAACGTTGGCCGTATCGAAGAAATTGATGCCGGCGTCCCAGGCGCGCTTGAACATCGGCCGCGCCTCATCAAGCCCGAGAACCCAAGGGCGCTCTTCCGTCTGCTTGCCGAACGACATGCAGCCGAAGCAGATGCGGCTGACTTCAAGCCCGGTCTTGCCAAGTCTCACGGTTTTCATGACTTTTTCTCCAAGTTAACAATTGGCCCTGCCGGCGGTGGGCCGCACGACATCACAAGCTAGAAATCACAAGCCAGGAACGTATTTCCGCCAGTTGTGTTCTTCCTTGAAACCAAGAACTTCCCGAATCTTCCGGTTGGACAGGGGCGCTTCGAACTCCCCGAGTTCTCGAACGATGGGCGTGTTCGGAGCCCAGCGGCCCAAAAAGTCGCGCGTTGGCTCCGTCGCCGTGATGGTGTCGTTAACCGCGTTGAAGATCTGAAAGCCAAGGCCATCGACCTGCAGGCAAAGATCGACGATCTGCCCCAGATCCCGTGCGTCGATGTAACTCCAGGCATTGCGTTTCCGTGATGGCGGATCAGCAAAGAACCCCGGGAAACGGTCGTACTCATGCGGTTCGATGACGTTGGCGATCCGCAGGGCATAGACGTCGGCCCCGCTACGCATTGCAAACGCTCGCGCGGTCTTTTCATTGACGACTTTGGACAAGCCGTAGCTGTCCATCGGATCGGTGTCGTAGTCTTCTTCAAGCGGCAATGAATGAAAATCCTTGTCACCCTCTGCAAAACAGACGCCGTAGGTCGTCTCGCTCGAGGCGATGATCACCTTGCGGATGCCAAGTTTCACCGCGGCCTCGATGACGTTGTAAGTCGAGATCGCATTGACCGCGAAGGTCTGATTGTCCGGCTTGAGCAGCAGGCTTGGGATCGCAGCGAAATGCACGACGGCATCAACCTTTGCCGGTCCGCCTCCCGTCTGCAGCTCCGCGCCGCTGAAATGCATCGACAAAGCGTTGAAGGTCTGGCCGCCATCGGTCAGATCCGTGATTAGTGTCTGCACGCCGGGGCAGTCCAGCGGGACGAGGTCGAGGTTGCGTACCTTATGTCCCTTGTTCAACAGATATGGAACGGCATGGCGGCCCGCCTTGCCGCTTCCGCCGGTAAATACGATCCGCTTACTCATTTGATTTCCACTCCTCCTGGAACGAAGCCCGGCACTCAAAGCCGGTGCATACGAAGGTTCGGAGGAGTCGGTACAACGTTGAACAGCGATGAATCAATAGATTCAAAATCACTGAACCGTTGAACAGGATTCATTGGTCCGATACGACCCTAGAATCCATTGAGGTTTCGAACGACCTTGATCAGCGCTTCGACGCCGAAGGGAAGCTGCCGTCTGCTGGAGTAGTACATTGAAAGCGGCGGCCCCATTGAGGCCCACTTCGGCAGAACAACTTCGAGGCGCCCTGCTGACACGTAGGGGCTTGCAAGTCTTTCCAGGCAAAAGGACACCCCGGCGCCTTCGATGGCCGCATTGATTGCGAGATCGGTTTCACCGGAAATCAGCGATCCGGGAACGTCGATCTCGCGCCGATCGTCGCCGCGTTCGAACTCCCACTTGTAGATCTGCCCGCGGCCTGTCCGGATCCGGATGCAATGGTGGGAATGAAGGTCATCCGGCATCGCCGGGCGACCGTGGTTTTTGAGATAGTCAGGGGCCGCGACCGCGACCCATTTCAGCGGAGGCGTCAGAGGAATCGCGATCATATCTTCCGGGATGGTGCCGCTATATCTGAAACCGGCGTCGAAGCCCTCCGCGGTAACATCGACAAATTGGTCGTCCACGGCGACCTCGAGCTCGACGTTCGGGAAGCGCTGCTGGAAGATTGGAATGGCCGGCCTCAAAAGCAAAACGGCGGCATCTTTCAGAACGTTGATGCGAATGCTGCCGGCCGCCCCCTGATGGTGCCCCTTCAAGTCTTCCAATCCAGAGGTGATAAGCGCGAGCCCGGCAGAAATCTTTTCTGCGAGAGCTGTTCCGGCAGCGGTTGGCGCAACGCTGCGGCTGGTTCGATTAAGCAGCCGAACGCCGAGCCTTTGCTCGAGCGCTTTCATGCTGTGGCTCAGCGCCGAAGCTGTTACATCCAAATGATCCGCTGCTTTCCGGAAGCTGCGATACTGGACGATCGCGAGAAAAGTCGACAGCTCGTGAATTTCGTTGCGCTTGAACTGCATGTTGATCTCAGGGGGCTAGTTTGGCGGTGCCTCGCCAACAGTCGTAAGGCTCTCGCTCACAGAACAACACTCCGATGCGCTACTGCCGACCATAAAATTACCCGGTATCATGGCGCATTTCAATGTTCGGCGATGGTGTCGGAAACCCAAACGGCGCGGTTCAGGGAGAACGAAGCGCCCGCTCGTCCCTTGTATCTTTTGCTTGCTCTTTTTCTTTGAAGTGCAAAAGATCTTGATGGCCAGCCCGTCCGGACAGATTGTCGTCACGCGGGCAAAGCACCGCCCTGCATGCAGTGATTCAAAGAGACTGATGAAGTCAACATGACGAAGCACCTTTACACGACCTTGGGACCTAAGTGCCGCGAAGAGATCGGAATAATCCTCCCGCACGAACACGTGTTCGTCGATCTCAGAGTGCCAGATGCGACCGGCTACGCCCAGGCTGATATCGACGAGGTCGTGATGCTGATGGCGCCGCAAATCGAAGCGATCAAGGCGCAAGGCGTCACTGCGCTCGTCGAGTGCACGACCTCCGGCGTTGGGCGACGCGCCGATATCGATCTTGCCGTTTCACAGGCGACTGACTTTCCCATCGTGGTACCCACCGGCAACTATCGGGAGCCCTGGATACCGGCCTGGATAGCAAGCGCAACAGAGGACGCCCTGGAGCGATGGATGGTAAGCGAGCTCACCGACGGCATCGAGGACAGTGGCGTCGTTGCAGGATGGATCAAGTTAAGTGCCGGCGATGATGGGATTACTCCACTGGAAGCCCGTATTCTTCGGGCAGCGGCGCGGGCTTCCGTCCAAACCGACGCGGTGATCGGTTCACATACGATTCGGGGCAGAGTCGCTATGGAGCAATTGAACATCCTGGAGGCCGAAGGTTGCTCGGCGGGTCGTTTCATCTCCATTCACACCCAGGAGGAAAAGGACTTCGAACTGCATCGGGCGCTGGTCGATCGCGGAGCATGGATTGAGTATGATCATGTGGGGCGGGCACCTGATGATGAGCTGGTTGGTATGGTGACTCGAGCCATCGAATCACAGTTAGTCCATCATTTATTGCTGAGTCACGACGCCGGGTGGTACGACCCCGCGCAGCCCGGCGGTGGCGTGCCGAAACCGTATACTCACCTTATTAGCAGGCTGATGCCTTCGCTCAAGGTTGCTGGAGTGGATGAGGCTAACTGAGTCAAATCACCGAAGCCAACCCGTTCGAGGCGTTTGCACGTTAGAAAAGCGACCAAACATGAAACTTGATCGTCTGGTGTCGCTGGTACTTATCGGCTCCGCATGCCGAAGGGTGGCGGATCACCTGCCCGCTTTTTGAGGCCCCCCTTCAGGGCATTGGCGGACTTGACCGCTCCTCTCCCTTCAGTCGTTACCACCATGCTGCGCTGATAGGAGAACGGACACTCGACGACGAGGCCGAGCATGGCATTCAAAACTGGGTGTCGCCAAGCGAGATTGCCCGCCGCCTGCTGATGCGGCGCGTCCCAAAGCCTTTCCCCGATCGCTACGAACCGTCAAACTATACGTCTTCGCAGTTGCACTTAATTTGAGATTCTTTGCCCATAGAATCTCAAATTAAATGCCAAACAAGAAAGAAACAGCCGCATTCTTACGTTTAAGTGCCAAACGACAAATGGACCGGGCTTTATCAATGCGCCAGTCCCGTTGAACGGCATGGTCGTATCCCCTGGTGACATCGTGGTCGGTGATCAGGATGGGGTCGTCGCTTTCACACAAGAGGAGGCACCGGCGCTTCTTGAGGCCACTCTGGCTCAGGCCCGTAAGGAAGAAGACATAATGGCCCAGATCGCGGCTGGCACCTACACCGGCGCTTACGCGAAGTGAGCGTGTCCGCCAATCGCTCCCCAGACGAATAACAGTCGCAAGCAACGAGCGAGGCGCATGACGCTGTCGCTGGGTCGTTCTCACGTTCATCTTTATCGGATATGCACTGGCGGCGGCAGACCGGGCCAATATCGGCATTGCGCTTCCTCACATCGAGGAAGAATTGTAGCTCGAACACCGAAGCGGGTCTGATCGTCAGTACCTTCTTCCTGTTCTACGCGCTTGGCCAAATCCCGGCCGGAATGGTGATCAGCAAGATCAGCGTCCGCTGGACCACGCCAATCCGGCTGCGGGAAATCGACACTGGCGCGGATGATCGCCGGCATCCTGCCTGCCTCCTCCGGCGAGCGGCACTTCCGCGGTGAGCCCTACGATAGCTTCCTTACCCGTAAGCGCGATGCACTGAAAATCCAGATGGTCTTCCAGGATCCGCTTTCCTCTCTCAATCCGCGCCTGCGCGTCGGCGAGATCGTCGGCGAGGCGGCGGTCCTGCACGGGCTAGTGCCGCGCTCACGGGTGAAGGATTATGTGGTCGACATCCTTGCGCGCGTCGGCCTGCCCCCGGACAGCGTCGGCCGCTACCCTCATCAATTTTCCGGCGGTCAGCGTCAGCGCGTGGGCATCGCCCGGGCTCGGCATGCCGAAGATCGCACTGCAGCGACGTAAGTTCATGCCGATCCAGGGCGAAATCCCCTCGCCGCTCAACCCGCCCTCCGGCTGCCATTTCCATCCCCGCTGTCCAATTGCGACCGAGCATTGCAGACGGACGCGTCCGCAGTTGCGAGAGATTGCGTCGGGGCACGTTCACGCATGCTTGAATGTCGAAGCTCTATAAGGAGGGGGCGGGCTTTGATGGGACGTTTGGATGCGGCCCGACTGCACAGAGGCTTGTAAAATCCACATATCGCACCCTCAAATCGGATGGTTTCCGCTTCGCGTATAAAATGCATTACGCACCGTCATCGCGCTGGATAGGGCCGATTGCGGACTGGTAGATTTCGAGCTCCCGACTGAACAAATCTGCCGTTCTTGGCTCAGCGATTTTGATTCAACGGATGACGGCCGGTGTCACCGATCCGCGCTTCACCCGGAAGCATTCACCGACCCAGGTAGCGGAATTTATCGCCGCCTTAGCTAAAGCAGTGGATGGGGCACGCCTTACTGCTGCTTCCCGTGAAGGCAAATGTGGAAGCATTCGCCTCGAGCGTTTGCTGATTCCCACTCCCGGTCAAGTTCCGCCAGCCTTGTTTCGATCTGATCGGTATGAGCCTCGTAGTAGGCGAGCCTCTCCTCCATCTGCCAGCGCAGGCGTCGGTTGATTTCGTCGGATGTCTGGGCGCTCACCCGGTTCGCTGCCGTCGCCATGGTGCTTCTCCTCTGCGCCGGGAACCACGGGCGAGCACAAAGTTCCGCGCCTGATCTTGAACGCATATCATTATACAATATATTAGATCGTATATTGATGATACATGGAGCCAGTCATGCCTATCACCGCAATATCCGAGAAACTGTCGGTCTCGCCACAGCCAAGTGTCGAGGACGTCCGGTCGTTGCGCGACCAAGGATTCACGACACTCATCAACAACCGACCGGACAACGAGGATCCTTCCCAGCCGGGAACGCAAGCCGAAAGCCAGGAAGCGAAGCAGTG
>NZ_FWER01000034.1 GCF_900169785.1 Rhizobium sullae | reverse complement strand
GGTTGGTAAAGCGAACGTTCCCGAAACCCGTTCCGATCGTGACGGTTCCCCAATGTCTAACGTCCTGCATCACGGGAATCTGCGATAGGCCCTGAACGACGCCATCATTGTGCATCACCACCAGCGAGTCATGTTTCCCAATAGCCGGAATGGCATGCATCAGTTCGCGGGGCAGATTGAATTGCTCACCTTCCCAGTTGCCGCCTGGCAGGTTCTGGCCGCCACGTGCGATTGATCCATCCGCTTCGATGATACCGGGACATGCGACACCGATGACTGGCGCTAACAGAAAATGCTGCTTCTCCGTCTTGCCAATCAATTTGGTTAGCATTTTTAAGAGTTTCTCGATGGCCGCGTGCCGGCTGTTGCAGTCTTCGCCATATCGCCAAATGTAAGATTTCCAGATTCGCGCTTTCGATAGGTCCCGGCGGTCGGAGAGCCTGGTTTCCACGACGCCCGCTCGAATATTGGCGCCCCCGATGTCGACTGCGAGGATGCCATCATATCCATCGAGCATCCAGGAATGCATTAGGTGCGCCGAGCCGAGCAACCCGGCCTCGTCAGGGTTATGGGCAATTGGCACGATATCAATCGGTAGCCCCTTGCTCTTTAATCTCACCATCACCCGCGCAATCGCCAGTTCACAGAAGGCGCTCTCTTTCAGGCCGCCTCCAACTGCAATCCGCCTCGTACCGTTCCAGCCATCCTCCTCGAGAAATTGTTGCAATACATACGCAATTTCCGTAGCGAAGTCCTCGATTGCCCCCAGAACCAACGCACAGGCTTCCTTATCCTCGCCGTTCAACAATGCGTCGATCTGCTTTTTGGACAGTTTTTCCGTCGCCGTATCGCCAAGCGGATCCTTGCCGCCTTTGCGAACGCGTTGACGCCAATCTTCAAGTTTCTGATGGAAAGCCTGCCTGTTGGCGCGATCGCCGATGAAACCGTTCTCGTCGTGGAGCTCAATATTGTAACTGTCCACGGTGACGGACGGCAGGTCTGCCGCACCGTGATTGAGGAGGGGACGGCCATTTTGTTTTGCCATTTCGTTTTCCAAGTCCCGACGTACATCCTCAACGTTCACGGCAGATACTCGGTTCCTTGGTAGCCGTCGAATACCCGGGTGAGACCAACGGGCTCGGAAGAAGCGCTGAAATGCGGCAGCGCTTACTTCTGTACGCCTGCTCTAACGGTCGCCAGTACCGGCACTAGTCTATCACCACGTCGAGGCCGGGTTCGCCCGGCCTTTGGGACTGGCTAGCGGCGCATGATCGACTGCACCACATTGAGGATTGGGAAATGCTTCAAGCTGGTGGGGTACAAAGGGGCGCCGTGAGAACCGTTGCTATCCAGATTATAGTGCGACATCTGGATGGGAATTCGGTGGTGTCGTCGGCGACTGTGGCATCGCAATTGACGCTGGCCGGGCGTCGCTCGTTTCAGGCTGTCGCGCCGCGACAATCTCGGCGGCGTTATCATCGATAGCAGAGTCGAAGCTTAATTATGCTGAACAGTGTCGGTCATGAAGGTAACGAAGATGGGGGGCAGCGACGGCGATCGCCTTCTTCAATCCGGCATGATCGTCCGAGACGACGAATTCCAGCCGTGCAGATGGCGCTGCTTCAGCTTGGCCAGGAAGTCCTTCCAACTCGAGTGGCTCTCACGGTTGGCCAGGTCGACCGCCAACACTTGGCGCCGGCCTTCGAGATCCGACCGCGTCCACCCGGCCGTGTAATCGAGCGATTACTGCTTTCATCCACTGCTCCGGTATTGATAGAGCCGCAACTGCTGCCATGACGTTTCATTTCGCCAAGTTGCGTCCGGCCGTGATCAGCCCAGCACGGGAGATCGCGAATCCTATCGAAGATCGAACTCGGCTTCACTTGGACAGAACTCGCCGCCTTGCGCGCTATTCATGCCGGCGCTGCGGTCTGACGGTACGGCTTTCTATCCGTCCTGCGACCGAGAAGATCAGGAAATCACTGTCGGTATCGATCCTCTCTCCATCCATCAATCTCACGACGTCATCAATGCCGGAAACCGGAAGGCGGTCGATCGACAGGAGATAGTCGCCCTCTTGCAGCCCTGCCTTCTCGGCGGGGCTGCCCGGCTCCACGCGGCGAAGTCGGACCGCCGTAGTCTGTGCCATGCCCGCTTCCAAGGCTATCCTTCGATGGAGCTCGACGGTGTCCGCGGCAATGCCAATATAGGCTCTGCGAACATGACCGAAACGCAGAAGCTCAGAGACTACATGCTTTGCTGTATTCGACGCCACTGCGAATGCGATGCTTTGCGCGCCCTGGATCACGGCCGTGTTAACGCCGATCACCTCACCCGCAGACGATACCAGAGGGCCGCCGGAATTACCGGGATTGAGCGCCGCGTCAGTTTGGATGATGTCCTCCATCAAACGACCACTGGCAGCGCGCATTGACCGGCCCAGCGCAGATATGATTCCTGCCGTAACCGTCCATTCAAAGCCCAGAGGATTGCCGATTGCTATGGCGATATGACCCCGCTTTAGACTTTTTGAGTCTCCCAATTTCGCCCAGACACCTGACCAGTCGTTCGCGCGGATCAAAGCGAGGTCCGTGTCAGCGTCGCGCCCGAGCACCCTGCCCTCGATGACTGCTCCTTCCGGCGTTGTGATCAGGATGTTCTTGGTGTCACCCACGACATGGTTGTTGGTGACGACAAGACCATCTGGCGAAATTGCAAAGCCTGAGCCATGACCGGCACGGTCACCGATTCTTTCGATTCGGCTGACCGCGGGACCGACAAGATCGACTGAGGAAGACACCGATAGGGAATAGGCATCCAGCAATCCGGTGTCTGAAGACGGCTGGATGTCGCGATCAATGAAGCCCATGAAAAACTCCGCAGGATGCGTCGCGTTGAGGACCGGCAGCGGCCGCAAAACAAGCGAGAGGCTGTCAGTTCGACAGATTTAAATCCGCATTCAGATGATGGTTGTGATGACATTATTCAAGTCACCGGCCCAGCTATCGCCGCGGCTGTCGGCAAGTGCTCGACAATGCGCTGCGCAGGACATCCTGCAGGAGCGCCCTCCCATTTCGCTGGCCTTGCGAGCGAGCGTGCGATCTCTTCAATGTTACATGCGAGGTGGCCGCGCCCCTTCACATGAGGAGCTCAGTCTGCTTATTTAGTTCTTCTGCGCATCCGCGCCCGCGCGCTTCGCTCCCAAAACTATTTCGTGCTTCCAGTTGCGCCGTCACCCAAGAAGGCCAAGAGCTGCTGCGGGACGAAAGCCGGGTTTTCGTCCGGCAGCCAATGTCCGGTATCCGGCACAACGGCGCCGCGCAGGCGCGCACCTGTGGCGGCCTCTGACCGCGTAGATCGTAAATCAACCGGACGCCGCGATGAAGTCGCGCAGGGCCTCGGCGAGAGCGCCCGGTTGCTCTTCCGGCGAGAAATGACCGCAATCCGGTATCAGCGCGTCTGTCAGGTCAGCAAGGTCGGCGCCTCGCAATCCTTTGAGATAAGCCTGAAATTCACCACCCTCAGCCTCGCCTCGCACATACAGCACCGGCGTCGGGGAGCTGCCACGCGAGGAATTGTCATTCTCATCCTCGGAAATCCCCGGTACCAATCGAAACCGGCCTTGAGACTTGACGGCGTGGCATAGGAGTGCGCATAGCGGCGGCGGGCATCTTGTGAAACAGCGGCGGGACGGGCCGAGATCGCCTCGAAGAAGAAGTCGAAATACTCCTGCTGACGCCCGGCGACCAATCGCTCCGGCAAGTCCGGAACCGCGTGGAAGGCGAAGTGCCAGAGGCGGGGATTTCGGATCACCTTATCCCACGGCGGCACGCCCGGCAGAATGGCGGCCCGGGAAACGGCGTTCGGAAAAGCTCGGAGATAGGCATAGACGATCTGGCCGCCGATATCATGACCGATCACCGTCACGTCCTCGAATCGGGCCGCCTTGATGAGACGGTCGACGTAACTCGCGAGGGTTCGTTTATCGGCGTTGGGCAGCGGCGCGACCGAGCCCCCGATGCCCGGAAGATCGATGGCGGCAACTCGGAACTGCCCCTCAGTGAGTATCGCCCCGAGCGCGATGTTGACAACGCGTCGAGCAGCGAGAATTGCGCCGGCGCCGGTCCGTTGGAGACCGTTCCGTCAAATTAGACTGCAAGACCTTGTGCGCCGTCCCGGAACCGTTGGCGCACTGCCGGGTTAGACGGACAGCCCAATTGAGCAACATTGGAGAAAATCGATGATATTGGCCTTTGAAAACCAGGCGTTCAACAAGAAAGCACGGACATCCCACAAACAGGCCCGGGATGTAATTTCGCAAGTCGAGCTCATCGGCATCCGCGCCAAGGCCTGAGCCGATGGGCATGCTCTCGGGAAAATCAGGCTGCTGCTGGACGGAAACAGCCGGAGCCATGACCTATCCTCCTCTCGACGCTTCCATTCATGCCGAAACGGTTGTTGTGGGCGCAGGCATCGTGGGTCTCACAACGGCCCTGCGGCTGCTTGAGGCGGGACGTTCCGTAATCGTGATCGAAGGATTGCGTGTGGGAAGGCAGGTTACTGGCCGATCAACGGCTAAGATCACCACGCAGCATCGGCTCATCTATCGTCACCTGATCGATACGATCGGCCTTGAGCATGCCCGCGCCTACGCCGAAGCCAACAGCGCAGGGGCAGATTGCATCAAGGGCTGGATTGCAGAACACGGCATTGACTGCAATCTCGAGGCTAAGTCAGCCTATGCGTATACGCAGGATCCCGCGACTTCCGCCCTTATCAAGGTCGAGGCGGAGGCCGCGCGAAGCCTCGGTCTTCAGGCGGAGGTGCTCGACCGCGCGCCCCTGCCTTTCGAAACCGCCGCCGCACTCCGCTTCCCAAACCAGGCGCAGTTCAATCCCGCCCGATATCTGACCGGACTCTCCGCGGTCGTAACCGCGCGAGGCGGCAAGATTTTCGAAAATAGTCGCGCACGGCTCATTGGTGAGGCGAGCCGCTGGCGCGTGGTCACCGACGGTGGCACGGTGCACGCCGAAAATGTCGTTGTAGCAACAAACATGACGGTCAAGAGTCCCGTAGGCATGTCGCACCGCACGCAGCCGAGAAGCCACGTTGCCATGGCCTTCCGCCTCGACGATGCTGCCTTGATCGACGGCATGTTCATTACCGTCGAAGAACCATCGCGCTCGCTGCGGACCGGCCGCGACGCGCAAGGACCGCTGCTGGTGGCGCTAGGCCCCCATTTCAGAACGGGTCAGGACGGCGATGTGGCGGCGCGATTCGTGGAGCTTGAACGTTGGGTGCGTGCCAACCTGCGCGTTGGCGAGGCGCTTTGGCGCTGGTGCAACGAGGACTACGACACGGCAGACCGGGTTCCATACGGCGGCGAGCCCGACCCGACGAGCGCCCCAGGCTTCTACATCGCCACCGGCTTCAACGCTTGGGGGATCAGCAATGGCACGGCTGTCGGTATGTTGATCGCCGATTTAATTGCCGGCCATCCCAATGCCTGGGCAAGGCTCTACGACCCGACAAGACCCTATCCGAAAGATTTCCACAAGAGCGGCGACAGCCAATCGATCGTCCGGAGCCTGGACGAAATTGAGGCTAGGCAAGGCGGCGTGCTTGTGCGCGGGCAGGAGAAGATTGCAGCTTGGCGAGACGATGCCGGCCTGATCCATACCTTGTCCGCGTCCTGCACGCATAAGGGCTGTACGCTCACTTGGAATAACGCGGATCGCACATGGGACTGCCCTTGCCACGGCTCGATTTTCGCCGCGGACGGATCAGTCATCCACGGCCCGGCCAGAAAGCCGCTGCCGAAAATCAGGCTATAGCCTTAGTGCAACAAAGACGCTTGCCGATAAACAACAACCATTAAATTCCGGTCGCCTTACTGGCTCGACCGTTGCCGCAGCTCTCGTTGCCTTAGCGCGCGAAGCACCACGATGAGTTCGAGCTCCAGCTCGGCGCAAATATCATCATTCTCTTTGATTATGACAGGATCCTCACCTTTGCGCTTCACGTTGTCGCGACGGTCAATCGCCTTTCCGAATGTCCGCAGTAGTTCGCTTGCAGGATCGTCCAAAGGCGCACCGGACAGCGTCCCGCGCAAAAAAGGTCTCTTCAGCAAAAGAGTTGCCTTTCCAATCTTGAAGAAGTCCTTCATTCGTAGGTTTCCGTGAATGGCGGGCATCAGGAACTGTTGCGATTCGCCCCAGAGCGGCCGACCCAATAAAGGGTAGTGCAAGGTCTCGTCGCTTCAATAGTGGCAAGGTTCACGCCCGCGGGCGTAACAATCGCGCACGACATTTCGAACGGAAACATCTTCAGTGGATATTTACCCACAATTATCCTTGCCGTTTCATTGAGTGTGGCGCGACTCAACGGCAGCAATCAACGTGATCAGGCCGTTGGACCCCTACCACGGCAAGAGAGACCCGGTGGGGCCGCAGGAACCTGCCGCCGGGGCAGGAATGTTACCGCCGGCGGAGAGCTTCGCCAGCTACGTGAAAAATTGAGCGGGCCTGTTCACTACATCTCGCCTTCGCTGTAGATCTGACCGAGGCAACGCAGGCTGCGCTTCATTGCCTCGACGCGATGTTCGGCGTCGCCTTGCGAATGCGCCCAAAAGGCTACTGCCCAAGCCCGCCCGTCCATCTCGAATTCGCAGGCAAACTTATAAAAGCTGCGGCCTGTGCCGTCATGTTTTATCAGATCCGCGTCCGGTTCATTCCTGGCGTCGTCTAAATGAATTACGACCATTTCCAACTCCTCACGGTATCAGCTTTATCCTCCGAACTCTCGCGGAATGCATTTGTTCGCCTATGTGCCGATCCCTGGGGAGGTTGCGGTAAACAAGCTTTACGACAGGTACGGGGCGGTGCATCGACGCAGATGACACCCGACGCTGCGAGACGAAGGCGGTTGAATTCGAGGCCGAGGCGCCCGTCCGCCTTGGACCGGGCTAACAGCGACAGGGAACATTTGTCATCCGCCACGGTTATCTGACGCTACGCCTCGGTCATGATGCCCACCACGAGGACAGCGGTCATGGTATCCGTACCAGAGGCTTCGTGTGCCCTCTGATGATCGCGTATGAAAGCGTCAAACGATGCGGGCGCGTTCTTAAAACGCGAGCTAAACCACGATGAACTACGATCCTCCGCCCGCGGCGAACGAGGAAGGTCGATGGCGGTAGGAGGATCACTCGGACGCGGCATAATTTCAGGCGCGGCGGATGACGATCCGTCTGCTATCGGCACCTATGCCAGTGCTGGTGCGCGTTTTGGGCTTGATATCTTATGGACAGCACCGATCACGCTGCCAATGATGTTCACGGTCGTCTATCTCTCATCCAAGCTCGGGCAGGTCTCCGGGAGAGGATTGTTTCAGGCGATCCATGACTTCTACCCCCGCTGGCTGCTTTGGGGTGTTTTGGCCGGCGTGGTGATTGGCAACGCGATCGAGGCCGCGGCAGATCTCGGTGGCATGGCGGCGGCGATCGGGCCTCTTCGTGCCGCTGCCGGTGCCGATAATTGCGGCGGCCGTAGCGGCCTTGATCTTCGCATTGCAGATATTCGGCTCCTATACGCTCATCAGAAGTATTTTCCGCTGGCTGGCGTTGTCGCTGCTTGCTTATGCCGCTGCCGCTTTTCTAGCAAAGCCGGATCTCTTCGCGGTTTTGAGGGGCACCGTCGTTCCTTCGATCGAATTCAGTAAGGAATTCCTGTCCATCGTCGTCGCGATAATCGGGACGACGCTGTCTGCCTATCTTTATGCATGGCAGTCAAACGAGGAAGTCGAAGACCAAATTGCGGACGGCAAAACAACGCTGAACCAGCGCAAGGGCGCGAGCGACAAAGAATTGCGCCGGTCTCAGCGCGATATCTGGATTGGCATGACATTTTCCAATCTGATCATGTATTTCATTATTCTGGCGACAGGCGCAACTTTGCATGCCAATGGCCAAACGGAGATAGAGACCGCTGCACAGGCTGCTGAGGCGTTAAAGCCGATTGCCGGAAATGCGGCTGGATTTCTATTCGCGGCAGGCGTCATATCGGTTGGTTTCCTCGCAGTGCCCGTCATGACCACCGGCGCCGCATATGATTTCGCGCAGTCAGTTGGTATCAAGGGTACCTTGCACGCAACGGCGCGTCAGGCTCCGAGGTTCTATCTCGTCATCGGCGTGATCACGCTTGTTGCCGTCGGCATGAACTTCCTCGGCTTCAACCCGATGAAAGCCCTGGTCTGGGCGGGTATTGTACAGGGATTTGCGACGCCGCCGCTTCTGCTCCTGATCGTGCTGATGACAAACAACAGGAACATCATGGGTAAGCAGGTGAATTCCCGAGCGATGAACGTGATGGCCTGGGTGACGACGGCGGCGGTCTTTTCCGCAAGCCTCGGGCTTGTCGCAACTTCGTTCATCTAAAGTGGTTTGTTGTCATGTCGGCCTTTTTGCAAAACTGCTTGAGTCCGCGTGCCACTTCGGCGAGGCATTAACGCCACTTCGGATTCCGCTTTGCATTGTACATAAGCTCGCATGCGGTCGCGAATGGGCCAAACAACTGAAGCAATCGAGCCTGTTCCGTTTCGCCAATCTGGTGCCGTTTCGAATATTCCCGCACCGACCACACCCTGGTTGTTGGTCCGGTATCCGTGTTCTTCGGCTCCACACGTTCCATGTGTAACTCCTCCCATATCGCGAAAGGAGGACGATACCGAAGTCTAATTTAGAATCAAGACATATAAGATGCCCGGACTCGAACTGTACGCTGCCCGACCAAGTCTTCATTCGGCAAGCTTTTCTTTTCTGACATCAAAGCCGGATCGAGAGAGCTGCGCAGCTGCATGTTCCTGCCGCATGACAGTGTCCGGCAGCACGGCTTCAAGCGTTGGCGCGCGTCCTTCACGCGCATTGAGGGCCGCTTCGGGCGGTATTGCAGCTGGATGCAAGTACCGATCATTTTGGGGCCTCAGTCCGAACGACAGGACCTGTTCGTTCGTTCGGAACAGGCCCTGTCGCGCCGAATGTCACGTGCTCACGCTTATGGTCCGCGACAGCGGCGATCGTGCGGCAGCACTAGCAAAGGGGCTGAGGCCGTCCGTGGAAAAATGGAAGACCCGCCGCGCGACATGACCGTAAACAAGCGGAGCTGCAAGATGTTCCCGCTGAGGTGCAAAAAAGCGCCGCCTTTGATGAGGAAATGCACGCCGTCTCATTGGCTTCGATTGATCCTGATCTGCCCGCGGTATCAATGCAGCCGCCGCAGCCGCCGAGAGATCCACCCTCTGCAGACAGATCGGCGGCAAAGGAGGAGACGGGAAAGCGAATATTCACATGCCTTTCATGGACACGTTATGAACGAAGTATTGGCAGTTGACCGAGCGGATCGGACGGGCGCAGCCATGTCTCGAAAGCGCGTCGGGACAAGCGCCTCGGGCCGCTTCGCGGCGAACGCAATGCTTCGGCTGGAGGTCGCAGAGTAATCACCCGGCACCGGCTTATTTTCGCCGAAGCCCTGCGGCAGGTCTTCAGGGCGAGCGGTAGGCGGAATCATCGTCGGCGGTCGCGCGCTTTGCCACGTATTTTCCCTCTCGCGGTACCGCCACCTGCTGGAAATTATCCGACAGCTTCCATAACGCGGACCGCATATTGGGCCCGGAAAGCGGCGGCCCGTGCCCTGAAATTATTCTCTCGGGTTCCAGCCGGGCAAGTGCTGTTACCGACGCTTCGGCGGCAAGCCAGTCGATCGTGAAATATCGCGGCGGTCCGTGCATTTCCGGCGTCTGGGTCAGAACCTCGTAGGCTGACTCCTGGCCAGTCGTAATCACCGCATCTCCCGCAATCAGCGTTCGATCTCGCTCCCGCCAGAGAGAAATATGACCCGGAGCGTGTCCAGGCGTATGAATCCACGACCACTCTGGTATGCCGGGCACGCTGCCATCGCTCGGGAGCGATTTTAGCCTGTCGCCGAGATCGATTGGTTTGCGCGGGAAGAGCGGCGACAGAAGCGAGAAAGTACCTCCACCGACCCATGGATCCGCCGGCGGATAGCTAGCGCCGCCATTAAGATAGGGATGCTCAAGGGGATGCGCATAGACGGGTACGTCCCAGCGCGCGGCAAGCGTTTCAGCCGAACCGGAGTGATCAAAATGGCCGTGCGTGAGGACAATCGCCTCAGGGCGTGAGCGAGCAGAAAATCTCCGTTCTGCTGTCTGCGCGATCGTTTCGGCTGAAGTCGGCAGCCCTGTATCGACCAAGACCCAGCTGCCGTCACCTGCTGTTGGACTGCCACAAAAAATTGCGTTGACGATTGAGAGCTTGAGATAGGCGATGTCGGCCAAGAGAATACGTGAGCCGTCGGGGGCTTCTTCAAAGCCGGCCACATCCTCTCTTGTCAACCCGATTTGCGTGTGCATTTGCTATCCTCGCCGTTAACGAGAAGCTAACTTGCTACAGCCCGCAAGGTTCCAAAGGGCAGTGCCCTCTTGTCCTCCGCTGGAGGACCGCCCACGAAGAGACGCGACGGCGTGCCGACGATCGTGCTGGCCCGAGAGTTTTGGTCCGGCAGAATTCATCCTTCGGCTCATCCTCCGGCATGGTGAAACTGGCCCAGTCCGGCTGGCGGTCGCCGTAGCAGAACGGCCAGCCGTAATGCGCTCCCTGCTCGATCTTGTTCAACTCCTCGCCCGGCAGCTCGTCGCCTAGATGGTCGACACCGTGATCGACGCCCCACATAAGGCCCGTCTCGGGGTGCCAGTCGAAGCCGAGCATGTTTCTCAGCCCCTTCGCGAAAACCGTCCGCTTCTTGTCCTTGAGGTCCAGCCGAAGGTTGGCGGCCTTTTCATCGCTGCTTTCGAAGCAGGCATCGCACGAACTACCGACGTTGATGTGCAGCGCTCCGTCGGGCGCGAAGGCAAGCGTTCGCCGCCCATGCTGGCCACCATCCGGCAGGTCATCGACTATCGTCTCCAATTTGCCGATGGTGCCGTCCTCATTCAGGTCCGCCACCATCACCGCGTGGACAGTGGCGAGAAAGATACGGCCGTCCCGGATCGCAATGCCGTGGATGCCGTCGTGATCGGAGGCAACCATATGAGGCTTTGGATCGCCTTCCTTGATGGCGATCACGTCCTTTTCCTCGGGTCGCGTCACGTAGACGGTTCCGTCTTCCGCGACCGCCATCATGCGGGCATTGCCGAGCTCGCGGGCAAAGACGCTGACCTCGAAGCCTTCCGGAACCTTTAGTCGCTTCAACACATCCTCGTTGAAGGGCTCATGCTTAGGTCGAAAGACGTTCGTCTCAACTTTATGAAGGACGCCTTCCTGTTGGGCGCAGACAACTGTTGGGAAGAGCGCGATGCCAACCAGCAGAGCGGCTTTTGTGATCATATCTACACTCCCGTTCAGCGGTGACCTGATGGCTCCACACCACGAGCGCAGTCGCCTATCTCAGTCTGGTCTCTTCGTCGGCAACCCCGACGCGGTGCCTGTAGACCATCTCCCAGCCCTTCCAGCCCGTGAACAGAAAGATGCCTACCACGATCAGGGATAGGAGGAGTCCTTCAGGAAGAACCGCTGGATCGCCATTCTGATAGCGCAGGTAGAAGTTGACGAGCGTCAGGACGATCGCGATCGCGTTGCCAATGAAATGCTGCCAGGCGTCGCTCAGGGCGCGGATGCGCTTCTCACCCAGGAAATCGGTCAGGCCCGCCAACGCCGCCAACGTTCCGAAGACGAGCGCTCCTCCGAGCAGCCACAGCGCCGCCTGCGGCCAGAACGGCGAACCGGATCGCCAGAAAGCGAGATCGCAGAAGAGTGTAGAAACGACGAACACCACCGGGAACGGGATCAGCATCGGGTGGATAGGGTGATCTGCAATATGCGCAGTGCTGCGCGGATTTCCTTCGATAAGCGGAGATTCCTTGGTAGTCGTCACTGTGCCTTACTCCTTGCTCGGCTTTGCTCCTCAAGCAGGCCGTGGCTCGTGGAAACGGCACCAGCCGTTGGGGCTGATCTCGCCCGCAACGACCTCGCACGCATTCGGCTCAAGGAAATGAGTGCACCCGCCGCAGCGGCGACCCTTGTTCGGCCTATCCTGATAACGGGCGACGGATTTCGGCGTCGTTCCGGCTCCGCGAGCCACAGGCTGCCCCGTCAGGCATCCCGAAAGTCCGGCTGCGCCGGCGATCGCAACGCCGGTCATCGTCGCCTTCAAGAATTTCCGTCGGGACACAGATTGACCCGGGCCACATTCTGTCTGATCTCGCTCTACCTCGCCACGTTTCTTTTTCATGGTCTTTCCTCCCAATGAAATTCGAGAATACCTATCCGCCGTGCGGCGGTTAGATCGACTTCAGATACTCGATCAGATCGCTCCTCTCCTGATCGCTAAGATTTAGCTTGAGATGCTGATCGTAGTGCTTGACGACCTCGTCGAGGGTGGCGAACCGACCATCGTGGTAGAAGCCTCCCTTGTGGACCTTTTCCATGTCCCAGAGCGCCCGTAGCGGTACTGTACGGTAGCGCTCGTCTGGAGATCGCATCGCCTGGAAATCATCGATGCCTATCTCGTCCGCTTTGTGCAGGTTCCAGCCTGGTTCCGTGAAGAGCGGCGGAACATGGCAGGTGGCGCACTTGGCTTTTTCGTTAAAGAGCGTGTTGCCCTTTCCCGCAGCGGCGCTGTCAAAGGCACCCTCGGGAGGCTTCGGGACGGGCAGCGACAACTGATAGAAGTGAAGGGCTGGCAGCTTGCCGGTAATGCGGTCGTCCTGATCCTGCTTGTGGCCCTGCTTCGTTCTCGCGGCCACCGGGTACTTCTCGGCGTCGTCAAGGCGGGGGTCGTAGAACACGCCTTTTCCGTGCATCTCCAGATTGCCGACGTAAGCGTTCCAGTAGCTTACCGTGCCCCAAGCACCCGTCCATGTGTGGTTGTTGACGCCAGCGAGCCCGAAGGCCGGTGGATTGAGCGTGGCGGCGGTTTTCCCGTCCGGCCGGAACGCTTTGCCGTCCAGATTGAGTTCGGCGTCGAACTTGCCGGGTCCCCAGGCCTCCACCGCTTTCTTCACCTCCGCTTCGGAAATCTGCAGCATCTCGGTGAACGCCGTCAGGTCAGGCGCTAGCGCTATGATCGCGCCGATGTTCAAGTCGCGGTTGGGCCAGCCATCCAGGCGATGGCCGATACCGGGAGCATAGGCATCGTCGACCGTCGAATGGCACACCGCGCACTGGATGCCGACCGACGTCAGCGTCTTTCCGTCTTCGCCGAAGAATCCGGTAACACCAACAACGGCATTGGCCTTCAGCAGAAGAACCGTACTCGCCGGATCGGTAAGATCAACCTTGCCTTTGTCGAGCGCTACGGCAACATCCCTGGGGATCGCGTTGACATCCACTTTCAGCCCGAGCTCCAGAGCTTTTTCGGGGCTGAGGCCCGGTCCCTTGCCACCCAGCTTCTCACCGGCGATCGCCTCGTGGAGCTTGAGCTTGCCTCCCCAGAAGTCCTCGCTGCCGAAAGTGTCGAAGCGGAATGTCTCGCGGCCCTCCTCCAGATATCGTCTGGCTTGATCGGTGGCCGCCGCGTCAAAATCCTTGCCGCTCATGGAGCCTTTTTTGCCCATCTGGGCAGTTGCGGGCATCATGGTGGAGGAGAGGAGAAGAACGAAGAGAACTGCTGTACCCTGAAAGCGTCGCGTCATGGCACGTCCCTCCACGCGGCCGATTTTTTCGGGCCGGCGCGACCTGGATTTGGGCTGAGGAAAACAAGTCCCACTATTATATTACAATTTGCTAAAGTAGCAATGGATTCCTTTACTCTCGCCACTATCGCAGGCATCCCCGGGAACATCGGTTCCACCCGTCAGTTTACCGCGATAGATCGGGAGAGTTCCGCCATGAATGCGAGCGATGAAAGGACCGTATCTTTGTGGGCGGGGGTCGCGGCCGCGCCCGATGCTACCCCACTCGCTCGCGATGAAGACTTCGATGTCATCGTAGTCGGGTCTGGAATTGCAGGCATGTCGATCGGGTATGAGTTGGCCGCCGCGGGCCGACAGGTAGCTGTCCTCGACCGCGGCCGGATTGGTGGCGGCATGACCGCCCGCACGACGGCACACCTAACGTCAGTGTGCGACGACTACTTTTCGGAACTAATTCGGTTGCGCGGAGAGGAACTGGCGCGACTTTATTATCAGAGCCATTCTGCCGCGATCGCTCGTATCGAGGCAGTTCAGGACGCGGAGAATATCGCATGCGACTTCCGGCGTGTCGATGGCTTATGGCTCGCACTTCTCTGTTGATGGGACGGCCCTGAACGGACCAGCGGTTTCGCCCCTGCCCGAGATCGAATAGGTCTAGGTCCTGTGAGCTGAACCGTCATTCGGGGCGCTTCGCCGGCACCTGCCGTGGCTACGCAGCCCTCTTCTCGAAAGCAGCAAACCGCGTCTCCAACACCCGAGTTCTACTCCGACTGATCCGAACTCAGATTCGAAAGGAAGCGAGGATCGGGCAAGGCTCGGTCTTGCCCTCTGCGCATTCGGAGACCAATGGAGTGCTTCCCGAGCACGATAAAGCCTGCAACCGGAGATTGAAATGTATTAGAGGCACGCGCGGAAAATCAGACGTTTGTGATGAACAACACTACATCTCCAGCGGCCAGATCGCCTGCCGGCCTCGAGATGATGCACCGTCGTTTATTTCGAAGAATGCTCGGGCTTACCCTTGGTTTTGCTCGACGCGAACTCCTCGAGCTGCTTTTCGCTCATGGAACTGGCCATCTGTTTTGACGCACCCTTGAGCTTACTCTTCGATGTTTTACCACGCTTTGCAGACAGCGCCGCACCAGCGGCTTTCTGCTGCGCTTTCGACTTGGCTGGCATGGCTATTCTCCTTCTGCAACGAGAACGCCCGGCCGAAGCGATGGTTCCTGGTCGAAAAGCGGTCATGGCCGCTGTCGTCCGGCAATGTCTTCGCATGCAGCCGAAACGGTCGGCGCGCGACTGGCGCAATACTTCGAAGGGAACCCACCGAATGGGAGGATAGAGCCCGCAGAAGTCTCGACGGATCAAAAAGCCTCGGTGATTGGCGAGACACACCGGCAGCGATGACGTCATCACTGTTCCAGGCAAGCATGCTTTTGCCAGATCAGACCTCGCTCAGGAATTTTTCCGTGGTCATGATGGCGAGTTGGACAGAAAACCGACCGCCAAGGAGCTCAAGGGAGGCGTCATGCGTGTCATCGGTTCCGCTGCAGACAGCATCCTTCAGGAGGATGACCCGGTATCCCAGATCGATCGCCCCAAGCGCGGCAGCCAAGACGCAGACATCAGTTTCTCCCCCCGTCAGCACGAGGGTCTCGACGCCCTCTTGCGACAGTAGCCCGTGAAGCCGTCCGCAAACCCATGGCGAATATGTCATTTTGTCAAAGATGCGTGCAGGGGGAACCAGAGCCTTCAGTGAAGGAACGAGATCGACCAGCTGAGGATCGAGATACTCCGTCGTCATCATCCGCCACTTTTCATAGTAGTCCCTCCACATGCCCGGCAGGGCTTCCGGGCGGGATGGCGGTATGAAACGTGTAAAGACGGTCTTTTCCGGATGAGAACGGGCAAGCTCCACGATTTCGGGCGAGACCTCGCGCATCCATGCGACATGCCAAGGCGTATCCTCCGAGAACATTCGCTGCATATCGACGCAAAGATGAATCCATTTGCCTGTCACGTTTACCCTTTCCTTCAAACTCTCTAACCCGCGCCGGCGAAGTACGTTCCGCGTAAGCTATTGCCGGCCGCCGCCTGTTGAGGCCCATGCTCTATGCGCGGAACAAGCACCCGCCCATCGAGTTGAGTTGTCACCATGTCCTGAGCAGCGAGGGTTTCGCACAGCGGCCGGGACCTTCACGAGCTGGATACTCAGTCTAGAGGAGAACATGCCATGCCTATCGATAAAGTGGCATCGCCCGCGGTAGAATCTCTGAAACAGGAACAGGAGGAACAGCGCGAGAGGGCTAGGAAGAGCGAGCTCGACCAGGGCCTTGAGGACACCTTCCCTGCTTCCGATCCGGTTTCCGTCACCCGCAGCAGCAGACCTTCGGGACGGGCGGATACGACGGAGGCCGAGCGGCTGAAAAACCAGCCTGATGTGTCAACGGAGAACGAGCCGGACTTTCCACTGGCCGACGAAGTGCTTGAGCCTCGAGGGGACCGAAGGAACGCAGCCGGGCGGAGCGGTGAGGCCGCCGTCCCGCCCAAGTCCGAGGCAAAGCTGGTGGAACCGGCATCGGCGGTTGCTGCCGGCACGCTGCGCGTGGCAAAGACGGGAGCGGAACGTTTCGTAGCCGGAATTGAGGACCAGATAAAAGAAAGGCCGCTCCTCAGCGTCGGCATAGTGGCAGCGATCGCGTATGTTTGGGGCGCAACCCGCTGAGCGACCAGCAACAAGGCTGCCTCGTGCGGGATTGCGCTGTTGTGGAAATCAAAAGACCGTATCTCCACCGATGTAAAAGCAATCGCCGGCGCGATCAACGAGACGTTGCCTGTAAACGCCGTTGCGACAGCGCTTCCGCAGTGGAACGCGCACTTATTCAGGAATGCTTGATTCGATCAGTTGGCTTTCCGGAGGCGTAGGCAGCATAGTTCCATACTCGCTTCTCTCCCTTTGGAATGGCCCGGCAATACGCGGCAAGAGCACAGACCCTGTGGCGGCGCCGGAAATAGGCGAGTTTTGATCTTTATGACGCATGGCCGAGGAAGCGAAGCAACGCTGCCGGCCATGCGCATCTCTTGAGCTGCTTTGGCGTTGTCATTTATAGGCGCCTCCGCTTGCAATCAGCGCCTCCCGTGCGGTACGGGATGCGTCTTGCAGCGCCTTGTTTCCACCCAACCCCTCAATGGCCATGGCCTTAATAAAGTCAAAGCCTTGTTCATTGGATTGATCACTAAGTGGTTTCGTGACCATAATTTTGAACAAGCCAAGGGTTTCGGCTTAGGCACGTCCGACCTATCCACCGGCCCTGCGTGACTTTGCTTGCGCCGACAACCCAGACGACGGGCGGTCCGCCATGAGACTGTTATGACCCGCTCGCTGGCTCGGTCACGCTCCTCCGGCGCCTCTATCGCTCTGGGTCCGTACGAGAGCCGCTATCTTTCCGTGAGCCACAGCGGAACACTGGTGGCATGCGCTTTGCGGCTGAGGAAGGGAATCGGCGTTGATGTTGCCGGACGGCACTCGTCCCGAGAGAAGCCGGTGAGCGCGATGTTGCCGGGTCGAGCAGCAGCAAGTTGTTGGGACCGGTCGCGCGTGTTCCAAAATTTGCAAGGCTTCGCCGATTTGCAGTCGGTCGCCGCCCAAAGGGGTCAGCGCGTCGGCGAATCTGGATGGTTACAAAGGAGGGTGAGATCGATTGCGCCTCCCCACCAGAGCGGGGAGAGGTTGCATTTGATACTCGTTCGCACGCCCATGCCCTTGGGGGCCGATCACGGGCGGTCGGACAGGCGTTTTAGCAGGTCGTTGGTAGATAAGGTCCTCACTTTTCTCCAATGAGACCTTTGATTTCCGCCAGCTTCTTCATGCAGCCCTGCTCATCACCGGCCTGGGCCATTTTGCGGGCTTCCGCCAGGATCTTGCTTGGCTTGTCGGCACTTTCACCAGTCCCTTTCCCGGTTACCTGTTCCTCGTGGGGCGAAATCGCTTTCGTCTGGGTACCGGTTGATCCTGTTGTTTCAGTTCCAACGCCCTGCTTCTGTTTGCCGGCCATAACTTCTTCCTGGTGCTTCGTAACGGGAACACCGGACTTGCTCCCGCTTGCACCCGTTTCCGCGGAAACTGTAGCTTGCTCGAGTTTCGCGAGTTCTTGACTGCAGTCCGCGAATGCCGGCGCAGCCAGGAGAAGGGGGGCGGCGGTAGCGACTATGAGACGTATCAACATTTTTGCTCCTCGCTCGCTGTTTAGGGATGCGACGCATCCGATTCACGTGTCGAGCAAACGAAGCTGTGCGCGAAGAGTTCCCTGCAGATCGCCGAGTTTCTTTTAAAATCAGCTCGCCTTTAATTTCTAATAATTACGGGGACTTCCTGGCGTTCGTTCACGGATGGTTTTCGAGGCAGCTGATCTTAGATACTGCTGGCTATGCGGCAACAACTTTGCGGCGCACAGATTTTGGGCGTGCGCATTGGAGCATGCGGTTGAGGATGGCCGCGGCGATGGCAACTGCTGCCTGCTGGGCGGCAAGGGAGCGGGCCCCGCAGACGCCGTCCCGTGATGCCATCCATCACTCTCTTTCGATCGCCGCGATGCGGTTGTTCCGTTGATCCGGATTTCAGCATCTGCCCGCTCTACCGCGTTGGCAGGCGGCGGAATGACGATTGCGGCAGCCGCGCTGGGAAGGTCGCCGTCGCTGTAAGAATCAGAGGCGGGCTCCAAAGATCGTCCGTAAACGATAGGTCGAGTGAAGGTTCAACAGCACGGCGCCGATCCGAAAGTCCGGGTTCGTTTATTGACCGATCCGGAACCAACGATAGCCCAAGGCATCCAGTTCGACGATCGCGCCGTCACTTGAGTTCGCAGAATAGACCCTGTTGCCAAACAGCTCGATCAAGTCTCCGGCCTTCCCAGTCTCCCGATCAAGCCTCACCCGACAGCTTCTCGATGCAAGGTTGTGCAGGATGAGAAGAGAATTTTGTTCCGATGTGAAACGCTGGGCAAACACCGCTTGATTGTCCGTTTCGATGTGAGCCCATGTGCCCCAACCGACCTCAGGGCAGGATTGCCGGGCGTCGACAAGCCGCCTTACCCAATTCAGCAGTGATCTCGGATCGCGCTGCTGTGTCTCGACATTGATCCGCCTGGCGCCGTTGGTGCCGTCGACGATCGCCGGATGAATAAGATGTTCTTCGGAGCAGGTCGAAAATCCGGCATTGTTATCGTCAGACCACTGCATGCAGGTCCGCACCGGCCAACGCTCCGGCAACCCGAGGTCGTCACCCATGCCAAGCTCGTCACCATAGTAGATGGTCGGTATTCCCGGCAAACTGAACATCAGACTGAAGGCGAGTTCGATTCTTGCTCGATCGTTGTCGAGCATGGGTGCAAGCCGGCGGCGAATGCCGCGCTTGTAGAGCCGCATGTCAGCGTCGGGTGCAAATGCCTCATAGACTTCCTTGCGCCCTTTCTCCGTGAGGCGGCTGAGATCGAGTTCGTCGTGATTGCGCAGGAACTGCACCCATTGGCAAAGCTGTGGCAGCTTCGGGAGGCGAGCCAGTCCCTGGGCCAGAACCGCCGCACGGCTACTTGCAAGAGCGTGATACAAGTGCTGGTTTGGGAGGAAGGCGAACAGCATGTGAAGCCGCGAGCCGTCTCCGAAGAAATGCAGCATTTCCTTCGGTGGCACATTTGCTTCGGCGAGCAGCACGGAATCGCCCCGTCGCCAGGATAGGAAATCGCGCAGTTCACCGAAGAATTCGTAGTGTCTGCACGTGGCCTGGTTGGCACGAACTTCCTCGACCACAAATGGCGCCGCGTCTATACGGAAGCCAGAAATACCAAGCTCCAGCCAAAAGCCCACGATCTTGAAAATTTCCTCCTTAACGGCGGGATTTGCAATGTTGAGATCCGGCTGGTGCGGATAGAAGCGATGATAATACCAGGCTCTTGCGCGTGGATCATAGGACCACACGCTTGATTGATGACCAGGAAAGGCCATGCCGTGATTGGCATTGGCGGGCTGCTCCTTCGACCAGACGTAATAGTCACGATAACGGGAGTGCGGATGCGATCGCGCCTGCTGAAACCATGGATGCTGCTCCGACGTGTGGTTGATCGGCAGATCGATGAGCAGCTTCGAGCCTCGCAAGCCCGCTTGGTGGCTGAATTCGACAAAGTCGCCCAGCGTTCCGAGCTCTGGTGCAACGTTATAGTAGTCGGTGACATCGTAACCGTAGTCCATGCGGGGACTCGGGTAAAACGGCAGCAGCCATAAGCAGGTGACGCCAAGGCGTGCAATGTAATCCAGCTGATCGGTCAGGCCTTTGAAATCGCCGATTCCGTCACCGTCGCTGTCCATGAAAGTTGCAACATTCGGCTGTAGATGACAGCGCTCTTATACCAGAGGTCAATCACTGGCGTTGGCCCGGCGTAGCGGAGCAGCAAGCAACGATAGCTGTCTCGTTCGATGGCCCGAAGGTTGTTCCGGTCTCATCCGCATGGACTTGCTTCAGCCATCCTCATGGTTTCCTGGCAGTTGTCAGCTTTATCTGTTGGTCGGCATCGTTTTATCGCGCTTTCCTTGAATCGCTGCCTCTATTAACTTTCGAAAGACGAAAGCGTTCCAGTGACCCGCAGAAACGGTCGCAAGTTCTGTTGCGCATTTTTGTCTTTTCCCTCGTGGAGCTGAACAAAGGTTTCGCCTCTTCTATTTGGATCGCATGCGCCTTTGCGGTCAGGCCCGGTTTCGGCAAATCATGCTGCCGGAACCTTTCAGTTGCATTTTTGTTTGGTGGGGCAGCGGGAGGCTAAACATGAAGATGCGTTACATCGTCATTGCTTTGGTTGCTGCAGTGATCGCCTTCATCCTGATCGTCGGCACTCATCCTTTCGGCCAAAGAGGCGACCAAGTCGAAGAACGGCGCTCACCAAATGCCATTGGTCAATCGCAGTAAGCGTCTGCAACATTTCGCCATGGTCGCCGGGAGATGTGACGGTGGCGATCGCGAGTTGGCTTTCGCAGGTTTGACGGCAATGGACGAGGTTTATCATGGCACGCCAGATCGCATCGAGTCAGCACCAGATGATGAAGACCGCGGAAGGAGCCGACGTTCGTCTACGGTCCGTTTCGGTGCTTCACGATCGACTGCCGCATCACCACGTGCCGGCCTGAAGCCGATTGTCTCCAGCGGGATGTCACCGAACCGTGACCGGACACGCGCGTTGTTTTCTGGCGTCATCGAAAGACGTCCGTGAACTCGCAGTGCGATAAAATGCCAGTGTGTGAGAAACCCTGATGCCTCTGCTTGCTGATAATGCTGGGGGAAGCGAAGCGCACGGCACCACGAATGTGCTGGTCGTGGGAGCTTCCGGACTCATCGGCTCGTCAATCTGCGCAAGCCTGGTTACTGCCGGATACAGTGTGACCGCCCTCGCTCGCTCGAAATCGGCGTCCGTACCGGCGGGCGTAGAGCGGATTATTCGCTTAGACGTGGCTTCGGTCTCGGCTCCCGAGGAATGGTTTCAGCATCTTTCCGGCATCGATGCCGTCGTCAATTGCGCCGGGACGCTCCAGGACAGCCCCACGGACGATACAGCCGGCGTCCACGCAAAAGGGCCCGCGGCATTGTTCCTGGCCTGCGAAAGGCGTGGCGTGCGCCGTGTCATTCATTTCTCGGCCTTGGGCGTCGACAAGGCGCAACTCACCTCCTTTTCAAGGACCAAGCTCGAAGGAGACACCGCACTGATGTCGCAGGACCTGGACTGGATCGTCCTTCGCCCCTCCGTCGTCCTTGGGAGGCCGGTTTTCGGTGCAAGCGCGCTGATGCACGGCTTGGCTGCATTGCCGATTGTGCCTGGCATGCCGTCAACCGGCCGCCTCAGCGTCGTGCAGCTTCAGGACGTGGTCTCCACGGTGCTCTTTTTCCTTGATCCTTCTGCGCCATCGAAGGTTGTCCTCGAGCTTTCCGGACCAGAACAGTTGACCTTCGACGAGGTGGTGGCGGCCTATAGACGCTGGTTCGGCTGGCCGCCGGCAAGACGGGTGCCGGTTCCGGATTTTGCGGCCTCCGGCCTCTACCGGCTCGGCGACGCAGCCAGCCTATTCGGCTGGCGCCCACCGGTACGCACAACAGCAAGGTTGGAGATCGCCCGCGGCGCCACCGGTGATTCCCGGCAATGGGTCGAAACGACGGGCATTCGACCGACGTCACTGAAAAGGGCGCTTCGCGCCGCGCCGGCGACTGTTCAGGATCGTTGGTTTGCAAGACTTTATTTCTTAAAACCGCTGATCTTCGTGGTTCTGGCAATATTCTGGATTGCCACTGGAGCCATTTCACTCACAGTCGGATTCGAAGCGGGCGTCGAATTGATGTTGAGAGCAGGCGCCGGACCGCTGTCGGCTCCAGGCGTCATTGCCGGGGCAATTGCTGATATCGGCATCGGAACAGCGATAGCATTTCGCCGCTTGTCTCGTGCAGGCATTTTCGCCGCGATCGCCGTCTCATTGTTCTACGGCGCGGCAGCAACATTTTTCCTGCCGGAACTGTGGAACGACCCTTTGGGACCGATCGTAAAGATCGTTCCAATCTTGGTTCTGCACCTGTGCGCGCTTGCTGTTCTGGAGGAGCGTTGATGGTCTACCTCTTCCTAAAGTTTCTCCACGTAGTCGGTGCGTGCGTGCTTTTGGGGACTGGTGCGGGAATCGCGTTCTTCATGCTCCTCGCGCATTACACGGACAATGCTAAGACAATTGCCGCCGTCGCCCGCATTGTCGTCATTGCCGATTTTTTGTTTACCGCCACTGCAGTCGTGGCACAGCCGATCACGGGCATCCTGCTTGCCTGGATTGCCGGCTATTCGTTCTCCGATCCGTGGCTCGCCGGTTCGATCATGCTGTACTTGCTAACCGGCGCGTTTTGGCTGCCAGTTGTGTGGATGCAGATCGAGATGCGCAATCTTGCGGCGGCTTCCGCCGACAACAACGAGCCTCTGCCGCGCAGATACTATAAGCTGTTCCGGCTCTGGTTCTTTTGCGGCTTTCCAGCGTTCGCCGCCGTTTTGACGATCGTCTGGCTGATGATCAGTCGCCCAGCGTGGTAGACCTGGGTCGCCTGCAGCGAAGGATGCAAGGCACCAAATTTTTCCACTCAGTGCGGGTCTTGAAGGAATGCAGGTAGGGCATACCCACAAGACTGTCTCGCGAGTGGTCTATTTTTGGAACATGTATTACGGCGCCGAGTTAGCATCCTCGAGTGCCTGGCAATTCAGGTCTGCCGCTGCCGCAATCGTGAGAGGCCGGTCTAGCTAGGTCGAAAGGCGACGCAAGAGATAGTTGACGTCCGAGGTAGCCAAACAGACCCAAGCGCCGCAACGCAGGCTCGGCATGACGATCGGAGGCGATGATGCAGCAGGAGATCACTACGGCGGATTTCGCCCGATCCATCGAGAAATGGACAGACGAAGAGATTTTCGAGCTTCTGGCGAAGCTCGAAAGCGAGAGCGAGGAAGCTTCATCAAGTGACGAGGTAGACGCCGATCTTCAGGCAAAAATCATCGTCGTGGAAAACGAGATCGAAACCCGGTTTCCAGGCCAACTCCTCGCGCCGTTTAAGAAATGGAAACAGGACCGGCTGTCCGGAAATACAGCAAGAGGAGAATAACGTTTCCGATTAGCTATGAAGCTCTTTTTGTAAGCTGCCCCTTTTACACGTCGCCAGCAGGAGGTCTCGCCGCCAGCGATGACTCAACCGTCGCATGAAGCCGGAAGCAGATCCAGGGCGGGTCGTTGTCTTATCCGCGACGCGAGCGCGGATGGCGCAAGAGGTGCCCGCGAAAGGTGGGGGCTCCATCATGTGCGCTCGCAGATGCTTGCGCGCCATCCCTCGCCGTTTCCGACGATCTCCTGCACATGCCCGATCGCTCCGTATGTTTTCCAGTCAAGCAACTCACTTAGGGGTCGTCTGCTCAGCCTGATAGCGCGACTTCTTTCGAGCCTCCCGTTGCCAATGAACCTACGGTCGCTGATCGGAACATCACGCGGCGCGCCGCGTTCAGATGTGGTGACTCATCCGACCATAGGAGACCAGAATGGCAGAGAAGACTTTGAACGACCTGTTCGTCGAAACACTGAAAGATATCTACTTTGCCGAAAGGCAGATTCTCAAAGCCTTGCCGAAGATGGCGCGCGCAACGCAGTCGGAGGAAGGCAAGGCGGGCTTCCTGCAACATCGTGACGAGACTGAAAGCCAAGTCGAGCGCCTCGTTCAGGTATTCGAGATCCTCGGCAAGCCTGCACGCGGCAAGACCTGCGAAGCTATCCAGGGGATGGTCGCCGAAAGCGAGGAGATAATGGAAGAATTCAAGGGCTCGGCCGCGCTTGACGCAGGATTGATCTCCTCGGCCCAAGCCGTCGAACATTACGAAATCGCCCGCTACGGCACGCTTATCGCATGGGCCAAACAGCTTGGTTTGAAGGATGCTGTCCCGCTCCTTCAGGCAAGCCTCGCGGAAGAGGAAGCCACCGACAAGAAGCTAACGAAACTTGCGCTGGCGTCGGCGAATGTGAAGGCAACGAAAGCTGCCTGAGCCATTTCTGAATGCTGAAAAGCCGCCGGCCGCCTTCGCCGCGGGCCTCGCTGCACGGCCTAAGCCAGGCGGTCGAGTGGCCGACGATCCCGCTGCACGAGACACGCGCTTTGCTCGTTTCGCTGCCGCAAGAAAGAAGAAACAGGTCTCGACGCGCGATCCAGTGCGAGCGGGGGCAAACGTCAGGCCGGATTTTCGTCAACGGGAGCGCCGCTCGACGATCATTCGATGCCTCTAAAATGAAGGATAGGCACGAAACGAGGCCCGCGCCGGCGTATCGTATTGATCGACCTGGCGCGAGAAGTTCACGTGTGGTGTTCATCTTAGGTTTTGCCCAGTTGGGATCGATCTCCTGTCATCGGCGGGATTTCGCCTCGAGCTGAGCGACGAGCAAAGGTATGACGGTTGCCGCGATCGCACCCAAGGGAAGCCGTCTCAGTACCTGCGCGCCGGCGACGGTCGCGGCCATCGCGGCGAAAAGTTTCACCCATGGATATGCGCCCAGCTGAGCGTGAGCGCTGGCGTCGGCCCATTTTAAGTTGGACCGCGCAACGGCGGTCGTCTGCCGCCTGACGGGGGACAGCCTTTCCCGGAGCAGTTCGATCTCATTGCGCACATGGTCGAGGTCGTCTCTGACGCGCTGGAAAGGGCTTGCTTCCGATAGAACGCCGTCTGCAGGAGAAGTGAGTTCCTCCTCGGCCGGCGCTTCGGCCTCGAGCTCGGCAAGGTGAGCCTGCAGCTTTGCGTCAGTGTCGACGCTTTCTGGAGGTGCTGTGTCTCGCTGGGCCATGATGTTTTCTCCCGATATTGCGATCACAGCACAACGCACGTCCCCTCAAAAGGATGCATCTGTCGGGCGACACTGCGCGAACTCTTCACGTCGCCACGGTCATCTTGTATCGACGAGGCGGGACGGCCGGTCAGGCCCGACTGATGCTTTTTCATCGCGGCCCGACCGCAGGAGGCCCTGAGCTCGCCAAGGGGTCTCGAAAATCCGCTTGCGGGATGCCCGCCCGCCTCAGTGCTGACAGGCTTTCGCCGCGTCTTCCAGGCCGTGACGCTCCTATCAGTACTCTGAAGCAATGACTAAGGTCCCGCGTTTAAGAGCAGGTCGCAGCCCCGGCATCTTTTGAAGAAGCGCCTGTGCAGCCGGATCACAAATCATGGCTCTCGCGAACAGGTGCAAAACTCGCGCAGTCATTGTGGCCAATTGCGTTTGACGGCTATGTCTCCTCCGGTTGATGAACGGCGCCTCCCAGCCGATCCTGCCGGGGCCTAGCCATTTTTTTGATGAACTCAAAACGGCTGGTTGCGTTTTAGAGAAGTGGCGCTCGCCTTCACCAGCCCGCGGTCGCGCCGCGCGTTTGACGTCAATCGGAGAGATAATCATGAAACGTTACGCTTACGCATGGATTACGGCTATTTTCTTTCTCGTTTCCATCTTGGGGCATTGGACCTTCGGTTGGTTCGCCTATGTTGATGAGACGATGGAACATGCAAAGGCTCCTCAGTTTTCTGAGTATGCGATACAACTGTCTCGAGACACTTTTGAAAATTGGCAATCGGAATTTCTGCAGTTGATATGGCAAGTCGTGGGTCTTGCTTATTTTCTTTATGTGGGCTCTCCCTCCTCCAAAGAGAATGACGACAGGCTCGAGGCAAAAATAGACGAGTTGCTCAAGATCAACGCCGGTGAGAGAGGCGCTGATATCATTGCCGAGCTCGACGAGCGCTATTTCCGCACTCACGGTCACGCCAAACCTCATGGCCATTCACAGTGAATCATTGCAAGACAGCACCAAGTGCTGCTGTTGGCTATATTGCTGCTGCGATGTACGCTCGCTGTTACGATCAAAGACGTCAATGCACGACCCAGATCATAGTCCCCGACATTGTCGTGGAACGTTTGGAAATGCTGACCACAGGCGCAGATCGAAAACGCTCGTGGTAGTCCAGTTTAAGGGGGTCGGGAACCAGGCGTGCCCGGCGTCAACGACGGGTTAGGTTGATTTTCGGCAGGTGGAGGAAGTCCTTTTGGAGTCTCGCCTGTGTCCTCATCGGAACCAGGGATAAAGAAGAATATGCCAATGAGAGCGAGACAAAGAACCACCGCGCCGACCAAATACAGTCTCGAGTTCATGCAGACCTCCCGCAGCACCACTTGGCACCGCTAACCGCAAGGCGCTTGAGATGTTCCAAACAAAAGGGAGGAACTTTCGGAAGCTCCCTTGGTTGACCGTTCGTCGACATGAGAAGGAGACAAAATGCGACCCAGGAAGGAACTACTCGCACTCGTTTGCGCGCTCGCCATTGCGGCGCTTGCCGGCACGTTCTTTTTCTATGTGCAGGACTATGCCTCCACCGAATCGACCAGAATCGAGGATCCATACAAGCGCACGGAAGGTGCTCCGCCTGACGCCGTCGAGGATGAAACGGGTGCACCAGCCCTTAAGGAAAGTAAAAATGCCGAACAGCAGCAGCAATAGAGCCAACAGCAGCATCTAGTGCGTACTCTGCCCAGAAGGGTTGCGGCTAGAATCCGGGCCGCTAGGAAGATCGATACCGAACTCGCCCCGCCATTGCACACGATGTTCAAGGAAGGGAAGACCAGGCTAACCAAAGCGTTGTTCGAGAGCCTGGCAAGGAGGAACCTTCGTCGGGCGCTCCGCGGCGGCGTGCTTTCATGCCAAGCCCGCCATTGCCGGTTCGCCCGCTAAACACGCCGAGCGAGTGTTTGTCCCTGCGGCTGCGGATCGGCTTCGTTATCCGATGGAACAACATCCTCTGATCAAGGTTTGATCGTCTTGTTGAGAATTTCAGGACACGAGACGACGGATCGTTTCTGTGCACGGCATGTTCCAAGACCCGAAGAGCTGCAAGAGCAGCGCGTCGGCATTGCGCGCTAGATCGAAAGGCAGGCGAAGACATGAAAGCACTCACCTGGCACGGCAAACACGACATCCGGTGCGAGAGCGTTCCCGATCCGCAAATCGAGGAAGGCCGCGACGCGATCATCAAGGTGACAGCCTGCGCGATTTGCGGCTCGGATCTTCATCTCTTCAACGGCGTCATGCCGGACATGCATAGCGGCGACATCATGGGTCATGAGACCATGGGCGAGGTCGTCGAAGTCGGGAAGGACAATAAGAAGCTCAAGATTGGCGACCGGGTCGTCGTTCCTTTCACCATTTCCTGCGGTGAGTGCTTCTTCTGCCGGCGCGGCTTTTATTCCGGATGTGAACGCAGCAATCCCGATCCCTCGAAGGTCAAGAAGATGTGGGGAAACTCACCTGCAGGCCTGTTCGGCTACACGCATCTTCTCGGCGGTTACAGTGGAGGCCAGGCCGAGTACCTGCGCATCCCCTATGCAGACGTCGGACCGATAAAAGTGCCCGATGGACTGTCGGATGAGCAGGTGCTCTTTCTCTCCGACATCTTTCCGACAGGATACATGGCAGCAGACTTCTGCAATATTCAGTCCGGCGACACGATCGCGATCTGGGGTTGCGGTCCCGTAGGACAGATGGCGATCAAATCAGCTTTCATCCTTGGCGCTGAACGCGTCATTGCAATCGATACCGTCCAAGAGCGACTTGCTCTTGCCGAAGAGTCAGGCGCAGTCACTCTCGATTTCATGGACGAGGATGTATACGACAAGCTCATGGAACTGACCAACGGGCGTGGCGCCGACGCATGCATCGATGCGGTTGGCACCGAAGCCGAGGCGTCGGCGAGCTGGGACTCACGGCTTGACCGCATCAAAGTCGCCACGTTCATGGGGACTGACCGCCCGCACGTCCTTCGCCAGGCGATCCACTCCTGCCGCAACTTCGGCACGGTTTCAATCGTCGGCGTCTACGGCGGTTTCCTCGACAAGATCCCGATGGGTTCAGCGATCAACCGGGGCCTGACGTTCCGAATGGCCCAGACGCCGGTGCAGCATTATCTGCCGCTGCTCATGGAACGCATTCAGAAGGGGGAGATCGATCCGTCATTCGTAATCACCCATCGCGCCTCTCTCGAAGAAGGCCCCGATCTCTACAAGACTTTCCGCGACAAGAAAGACGGCTGCATAAAAGTCGTTCTTAAGCCGCAAGGAACCTGACTGTGATCATGGAAGCGCAGGATCGGGGAGCCACCGGGCTGTTGAAGAACTCTCATGCGGCTGATCCAATTGGGCAATCGTTGATTCTCTGGAGGGTTCATGACGCTCCGCCGTAGTGAACGCGATCAGCTTGAACCCTACGCGTGCGGCTCGCTGCGGGAGTTGGTGCCGGACGATCACCTAATGGTTGAAGTAGACCGTTATAGACCTCTCCCGGCTGCACGAGGAGGTTACCGAACATTATGCTGCTAGTCCGCTGCTGCGTTTGGCCGCGACTATAGGTTGAGTTCGACGCCGGACAAACTTATGCAGTAACCGATGAGAAACCTCAGGCAATGACCGGCCACACGACCGTCAATACCGACCATCTGCAACGGTGACCTATCTCAGCTTCATTTAGACGCAACGGCGAACGCCTCGTATGGACGCAGATCCATGGTTTCGGTGATCATATTCACTGGTTTATAATTGCAGATGAGACATTCTCCGTTCATGTCGAGCTCTGACGGCAAACTCAGCGCAACGTGCCGCGGTGTGAAATTGGCGACGACAATAATCCGGCTCCCGTCGAGCGTACGGGTATAGATGAAGACGTCCGGATGCTGGTCGAGCCAGGACCGGTACTCCCCGTATACGATTACAGGATGCGTCTTACGGAGAGCAATCAATGTGCGGTAGTGATTCCAGATCGATTTTTCGTCCCTGATGGCCGCTTCGGCGTTGACCTTCGGATAATTGGGGTTGACTTCGATCCAAGGTACGCTGGTCGAAAAACCGCCATAGGGGGCCGCGCTCCATTGCATCGGTGTGCGGGCGTTATCGCGGCCGTTCTCATTTGCCCCTCGGATAAAATCCTCCGGTGAAAGGCCTGCCTCCACGTGCAATCTGTGCATATTGAGCGTTTCGATATCCCGGTACTGTTCGATGGAAGTGAAAGGCACGTTTGTCATGCCGATCTCCTCGCCCTGATAGACGAAGGGCGTGCCTTTTAGGAAATGCAGCACTGTCGCCAACATCTTGGCTGACTCGACATGATATCCGGTGACATCGCCGTAGCGCGAGACGGCACGCGGCAGATCGTGATTACCCCAAAAGAGGGAATTCCACCCATCGTCGGATAAGGCAAACTGCCATTTGCTGAGGACCGTCTTGAGATTCACGAGGTCGAGCGGTTTCGGGCGCCATTTCCCGTAGAGCTCGTCCCACTGCTGGGTAACGTGCTCGAACTGAAAGATCATGGATAATTCTTGACGGTCACGCCCAGAATAGAGGAGGGCCGCGCCGGGGGTGGCGCTCCAGGCTTCGCCAACCGTAAGAATGTCGCGGCTGCCGAAGGTCTTCGCATTCATCTCCTGTAGATATTTGTGCAGATGCGGTCCGTCCTTGATCAGCTCCCGGTCCACCTGCTTGCCGATGTAGTCGATGACATCCATGCGGAACCCGGCAATGCCGCGCTCAAGCCACCAGTTCATCATGTCATAGATTTCCGCCCGTACCCTCTCGTTCTCCCAGTTGAGGTCCGGCTGGCGGCGGGAAAACATATGCAGGTAATATTCACCGCTCGCCGCGTCGAGCGTCCAGGCTGGTCCACCGAAGGAAGATTTCAGGCCGTTCGGCGGTCCCCCGTCCGGGGCTGGCTTGCGCCAGATGTAAAACTCGCGTAACGGGTTGTCAGGCCCCTGACGGGATTCGAGAAACCATGGGTGCTCGTCGGACGTATGGTTCACGACCAGATCGAGCATGATGCCGATACCGCGTTCTTTCGCCTCCGCCACGAGCTGGTCGAAATCTGTCAGCGTGCCAAATTCGGGGGCGATGTCCCGATAGTCGGATATGTCGTAACCGTTGTCGTCCATCGGCGACTTGTAGATCGGCGACAGCCAGATAATGTCGATCCCGAGCTTCTTCAGATAATCGAGCTTTGAGGCGATGCCGGCAATGTCGCCAATGCCGTCTCCATTCGAGTCGCAGAAGCTGCGCGGATAGATCTGGTAGACAGTTGCCGTATGCCACCATTTCGGTTGGAGAGGTGATCGCGCAGGCCCTCTCAGCGGTGTCGTGGACTGCTCCATCGATGGCTTTCCTACTTATTTGGAATCTTGAGAGAACACCTGTGATGGCGGCAGGTTCCAACTACGAATGTGGCGTCGTGCTCTTTTCGAATTCCTTTCCTTCACCGACGAAACATTGATGTCATTAGTCTTGAGTTTGCCGCTCTGCGATAACCGCGTCGATCAGAGAGCCGGCAGCGAATCTGGCGGTTGAGCCTCGTGCAGCAACATGGCATCGCGCGTGCCAACATTTCTGTATAATCGAACAGCCGGACTGACGCCGGCACGGGCACGTTCCGGCGGCGATGCCTCGCATGAAGAGGAGCATGATAGGTCACGATATCCACGATTCGCTGCTTTGCGCGGCGAGATCCAAATATCGGCCCATGTCAGGAGCGACGAAATCGCGAAAGCGGAACAAGGCTTTCGGCAGGCAGGTGTTCGTGACGTGATGATCAAATAAACTTTGCGGACAATTGCAAGATCGCCCGATGCTCCTCACGCTTAGGCCGTGATGGAAATTCCGCCCGCTGGCCTGAATCTGATGCTGTGCCCTCACATGCGGAACCTGCCAAACGGTTTCGAAAGGTCACGCAGGCTGATTGACACCTGCGCTTCACTGCAGCGGTCTGGGAACTTTTGTTTCAAGCATGTGTTCGATGTCCAGCGTCTCGCGTGCTCCCGTGGCAGTTAGAAAGGGTGTTCGATGTCTCTCGATCTCAATAACGCAGTGGTGGTCATCACCGGAGCATCGAGCGGTATAGGTCAGGCGACTGCGGAGGCCTTCGCGCGACGGGGCAGCAAGGTCGTCTTGGCAGCGAGGAATGGCGAGGCGCTGGATAAGGTGGCCCAAGCCTGCAAGTGCATAGGCGGCGACGCCATTTCGGTCGTGACCGACGTCATCGATCCCGCGGCCGTCAGAGCACTTGCCGAAAAAGCAAATGCGCTCGGCCGGATCGATGTCTGGGTCAGCAATGTTGGCGTTGGCGCTGTCGGTCGATTTGAGGAGACGCCGATCGAGGCGCATGAGCAGGTCATTCGGGCCAACCTGATTGGCCACATGAACGATGCCCACGCAGTGTTGCCGATCTTCCTGAAACAGGGCAGAGGCACCTTTATCAATATGATTTCGCTCGGTGGGTTTGCGGCGGCACCGTTCGCGACAGCCTATAGCGCCAGCAAGTTCGGGCTGCGGGGCTTTTCAGAGGCGCTGCGAGCGGAGTTGGCTGACAAGCCGAACATCCGGATCTGTGACATCTACCCAGCGTTTGTCGACACGCCCGGCCTCAGTCATGGCGCCAACTATGTTGGGCGACGAGTGTCGGCGCCACCGCCGGTTCTCGACGCACGACGTGTGGCCGAGGCGGTCGTTAAGGTTGCCATATCACCACGAGCGACCACTACGGTCGGAGCAGTCACCACTGCGACGCGGCTCGCCCACCTGCTGGCGCCCAATCTTTCTGCGCGGGTTCTTGGTCGCTTGATGGCAGCCTATTTCGAGCGGGCGCCGCGCATCGCTGAGAGCGACGGCAACCTCTATCGGCCTTCGTCAGACGCCGCACGAATCGATGGCGGACTAAGGTCGCAGCATCGGCTGTCAGCGCCGCTCCTTCTTGGCCTGACCGCGCTTGCGGCGGTCGCCCTCGGCGCCACGGTTGCGTCGAGGATATCTAGGCCACGGCGAGGACCGTCGTCATCCCACTGGCTCTCGTAGTTGAATGCCGGCCGTGTTGCGCTGCCAGGTCGGTCTTAACTTTCAGGATGCCGGGGCGGCTGCGCAAAGTTCCAAAGCAATCGATGTGCGATCTGCTTATTGACGAGGCCCAAGTGCCGGGGTCCTCCGCCTGTAGTACGTCAACTTGAATTTCTGTTCGAAGTTTCCCGCGTGAGGAACCACGAAGCCCGTTGGAAGTTTCGGTATGGCGAAACAGGGAGGTTCTGATGAATACCCTTATCTACGCATCCGTCATTCTCGCAACGGCCGGCTCGGCCGCTTTTGCCCAATCCGCCACCGAAAAGACAGGAGTCAATTCGCTCGTGGGTGTCGCGCCGAAGACCGAGGATTTCGTCACGGAAGCGGCAAGCAGCGACATGTTCGAAATCGAGTCCAGCAAGCTCGCCCTCGAACGCTCCGATGAGAAGACGAAGACATTTGCGCAGCAGATGCTGACGGATCATCAAAAGACTTCCGACGAGCTGAAGGCCATGGTCTCAGGTGGCAAGGTCAAGGCGACGACCCCTATGGCAATGTCCTCGTCTCATCAGGGAATGCTGGACGATCTAAAAAAGCTAAATGGTGCCGATTTCACAAGCCAGTACCACTCTGACCAGGAGGATGTGCACGAGGACGCAGTTGATCTCTTCAAGCGCTACGGCGACGAGGGCGAGAACGCGGATCTGAAGGCGTGGTCCGCAAAGATGCGCCCAGCCCTAGAGCATCACCTGCAGATGGCGACCGACTTGAACAAGTAATTCCAAGAGGAGCAGATGTCGTGACAAATTATCCCACACCACCCTTCGACACGCCGCAGCAATCAATGCCTGGGACGACAAAAGAGATGTCACCGCTGCCCGATCACGGTGAGCATACCTATCGCGGCTCCGGCCGACTGAGCGGCAAAAAAGCAGTGATTACCGGCGGCGATAGCGGTATCGGCCGCGCCGTTGCCATTGCTTTCGCGCGTGAAGGGGCCGACGTTCTGATTGCCTATCTCGACGAAGACGAGGATGCCAACGAGACCAAGAAGTGGATCGAGGAAGCCGGACGCAAGGCCGTACTCGTTTCTGGCGACATTCAGAAACCGAAGCATTGCCGTCACATCATCGACACGGCGCGAGCCGAGCTCGGCGGTATCGACATCCTGGTCAACAATGCCGCTCATCAGGCGAGCTTTGAGGACATTGGAGAGATCAGCGACCAAGAATGGGAACTGACCTTCAAGGTCAACATCCACGCGATGTTCTATCTGTCCAAGGCCGCCATCCCGCATATGAAGCCGGGCAGCTCGATCATCAATACCGCTTCAGTGAATGCTGACAACCCAAGTCCACACCTCCTGGCCTATGCCACGACCAAGGGCGCGATCCAGAACTTCACGGCCGGCCTCGCGCAGATGTTGGCCGCAAAAGGCATCCGGGCGAATACTGTGGCGCCAGGCCCGATCTGGACACCGCTCATTCCGTCGACCATGCCGGAAGAAGCTGTCAAGAACTTCGGGAAACAGGTGCCGATGAAGCGGCCGGGGCAACCAGCGGAGCTGGCTACGGCCTATGTCATGCTGGCCGATCCGCTCTCAAGCTACGTCTCCGGCGCGACAATTGCCATCACCGGCGGCAGACCCATCATCTGATGGCACCGCTCCTGGAAAACGTCCACGAGCGTCTCGCCGGCTTGTTTTAAACAATTAGGCTATCGTTGTGGATCGGACGTTCGCAGATCGTCACACTCGGTCAACGGCCATCGATTCTAACCTTAAAAACCATCATCCGCCCTCCTGCGAGTATCGGTGAGGGTAGCCGCCCAGTCCCTAAGGTCGGTGACGACGAGGTCCGGAACCTCCATGCTCGCGAAATGCCCGCCGCGATCGTGCTCTCGCCAGTGAACGACGTCATAGCCCTTTTCGATCCAGCTCAACGGCGGCCTCGGATGGCGCGGATCTGGGAAGCTCGCGAATCCCGCCGGCACGGGCACCCGACGTCCCTCCGGAAGACGCTTCGCACCCTCTGACTCCGCGCCGGCGTACATCCACGCGGCCGATCCAAAGCTGTCGGTCATGACTGTAAGCATGAGATTGGTGACGAGCGTATCGAGACCAAAGACCTCGTCGATTGCACGCCCACGCAGATCCGCCCAATCATGGAAACGCTCGAGAATCCAGGCCGCCTGCGCGACGGGATTGCCAGTCGCCAGGAAGGCCAGCGACTGCGGCCGTGTCGCGTGGAGACGGCTATAGGCGCCGAGCCGGCTTTCGCTCGCTTCGAAAGCGTCAAGATAGGCACGCTCGGCGTCGGTCGTCGGCACCGCCGCAGGCTGCGCGCCGGGATAGTCGAGGTGAATGCCGCGTATGTCCTCACTGTGATCCAGCGCGAGCCAGGCCGCGATGACGACACCCCAGTCGGTCCCCGCGACGAGATAGTCGTGATAGCCAAACGTATCGCGCATCAGGCGTGCGAGCCATCCGGCGGTGGCGCGCGGGCCGATTGGCACGGCGGGCTTATCCGAATAGCCGTAGCCGGGCAGCGAGGGAATGACGAGGTCGAATGCCTCCTCTTGCCTGCAGCCGAAGCGCGAGGGAAAGGCGAGCGCATCGATAATCGGCCAAAATTGGTAGACCGATCCTGGCCAGCCGTGAATCAACAGGAGCGGCCGCCGTCCCTGCGCCTCGCCGCGCACATGCACGACATGAAGCCGCATCTCGGCCGCGACGTCGGCGAGCAGTTGCGGATAGCGGTTGAGCACCGCCTCGCCGGCCGCGACATCATAATTATCCACCCAATGGATACAGAAACGGCGCAGGAAGTCGGGATCGCAGCCATAACGCCACCCGCCGCCAGCAGCCTCGCGCGGCCATTCAAAGCCGCGAATGCGCGACCGCAGTGATGCGAGCGCGGAGGCGTCCCAGCTTAGATGAAAGTCACTCTCCGACATCTGCAAGAAAGACACAGCGGCCATTGAAGTTCCGTATCAAAGACCACCGAGTGCCCTCGTGCCGACGCTTCAACATTGGTCCTCCGTGGGATCTTACAGCACGAAAATATTGCGCAGTCGGGCCAAAATGCCTTTCCGGTCGCTTGCAGCGGCCATTGCACGAACATAACGGGTGGCTCTCGCCGCGCTGACCGTTGCCCCGAAATGGCAATAGCAGACGAGGTGATGCAATTGACGGTCACTCAGTTCGAAGAACCGCTTGGCTTCGCCGTAGCTGTCATTCTCCAGCCCTGCCGCCCGCAGGACGGGGTCGGCAAACGCCACCGAGATCGGCGAATTGTCGGCGCGCATGAGCGCCCGCTCCTTGGCCGGCTTGTATTCCGTCTCGCGCAGGGTGGACAGCCCATCGTGTCGGCTCAGTTCCAAGAGCTGTGCCCAACGCTCAAGACGCTGGCGGCGGGACATTTCCGGTACCGGGCGCGGGTAATCGGGATTGACATTGGCGACGGCCTGCAGTTGTTCAAGGGCATGGTGCTTCATTGAAGTCTTCCTTTTGAGACGATAACTGGTCATATCGATCTGGGACAATCCAGATCGAGCCTTTACTCCAGCCGGTCACCAGTCGACACGCGGCGGAGATTCTTGGGTGCATCCCAATGATCCTTCCGCCGGCCCGACTGGATTGTCTTAGTCCTTTAAACCGCATCAAAGGCTGAAGGTTCCGTCAGATGGCGCCCGCCCCATCGTTTGATCAGATGGCGCCCGACCCAGCGCTTGGCGCGCTGAAGAGGCGGATCACTCCAGGCGGACTATACGGAGACGCTGATCGACGCGATCAGTTCCGGAGTAGGACGTAAGCAAGTCCGATCTCGTGCTCGGCCTCTCCGCAATTATCTCTCCGAATTCACCGATGCAAGTGGATGGCTACGCGGCCACCGAAACCGGCAGCAAATCAAATGGTTCAGCTCACAGGATGCTGGGCTCACATGCGCCGAAAGTCTTGCGACCTGCACATCAGGAGGGTTTAGCAATCCGCAACGGATGCGACCACAGCCATGGCAGAGTTGTGGAGGCTCGGGACGGCTTTCTTCGCCTCCGGCCCAAGCGGAACAAGGCATAAGGTGGGCCGTTGGTATGGAAGCTCACGAGGCATCGAGCATCGACGCGCATAACGCGAGCCGACTTGAATTCGCGGCGCCGCTTTCTAAGGGACGCTCCAAAAAACATGAGGTCTCAAATGAATCCTCACGAAAACGAAGAAGAGGCGGCGGAACGGCAGGATCCAGGGAGGGGACGGACCGCTGTCAACCCAGGCGACATCCCGGCGCGCGGATTACGCGACGTGTTCTGGCGCGTGATCTCACAGGTCGGTGAAGATCGGGTAACTCTCGTTGCAGCCGGCGTCACGTTCTATATCCTTCTCGCCCTGTTTCCGGCACTCGCTTCGCTGGTGTCTATCTACGGCCTCGTTTCAGACCCGGCCGCAATTGGCGAGCAGATCACGTTCATGGCGGGGGTCCTGCCGGCACAGTCGCTTCAGTTGATGACAGACCAGTTGCAGGCCATAACGTCTCAGAGGACCTCCAGTTTGAGTATCGGCTTCATTGCCGGTCTGCTGATCGCACTCTGGAGCGCGCGGAACGGGGTGACAGCACTCTTCGAGGCGATGAACATAGCTTATGACGAAAGCGACGGGCGCGGCTTTATCCGACTAACACTTCTCAGCCTTGGATTTACCGCAGGTGGTATCCTGGTCACAGCCTTGCTGATCGCTGCCATCGCTGTCTTGCCGGCGGTTCTTGCCCTTCTTTCGCCTGATCCATGGCTGGAAAGGCTCGCGAGAATTGCACGCTGGCCCGTGCTCTTGCTGCTGATTGGCGCGGCCATAAGCCTGCTTTACCGATACGGGCCGGATCGAGACCCACCGAAGCTAAGGTGGGTCACTTGGGGCGCGGCGTTTAGCACGCTTTGCTGGTTACCAGCGTCCCTTTTATTCTCATTCTACATCGACAACTTCGCGGACTATAACGCAACCTACGGCGCTATGGGTGCATTGATCGGTTTCATGCTGTGGATTTGGGTGTCGACGATCATCATCATCGTCGGTGCGGAGCTCAACGCGGAACTGGAGCACCAGACGGCGCGCGATTCGACGAAAGGTCGGCCCAAGAAAATGGGCAAGCGCGATGCCTACGTAGCCGATACCATAGGCGAGTCCAGCGATTGAATCCGCCGCCGATACCACACGCGTCGAGTTAGTCGTCTATAGTCTGGTAGGGAAGCTGAAAGCGCGAAGGGATTCGAACGGCCGGCAGGCGACCGGCGTAAGGGCCATGCTCGGCTAAATCCGTGGCACCCTTCGGACCTCATCTAGATGTTCAGGATGTATAGGCGGGCGTCCCAAGGATCCATGCATCCGAAGGCCTCAATAGTCAAAAAAGCTAAGCCGGAGGGAGTTTCTCGTTCCCGCCGGCTCTGAGCGCGGAGAGATAAGAGAACTGCTCACCTAAGGCGCCGCTCTCGCTCATCACGATTGTCGCGCTGGGGCCGATCGCGGAATAATCGACCTTCGGAACAAAGGGACTGTAGCACTGTTTTAGCAATGGATAGCGGCACCTCCGTTCAAAGACAGTAGGAGGACAAAATGAGTGATACGACGTATGGCCAAGGATCTGGCCGCCCGCCCGAAGGAAGCCCGAGTACACCGGGAGGCGAGGCTAATCCGGCTACGGCCCGGGAGCCGGCCTTGCGGGGCGATTTGAAAGAAATGAAGCAGTTCGCGGAAGAGCAGACTGAAAAGGCCAGGGACGCGGCAGAGCAAATGGCCACGGACGAGAAGAACTTCGCCGCGCGCCAGCTTGGCGGCGTTGCAACCGTCTTGCGGAAAGTGGGTTCCGAACTTGAGCAGTCGGAACAGAAATCCCTTGGACGGTATACCAGGAACCTCGGCAGCTCGCTTGAATCACTGGCGGGCGACTTGAAGGACCGCAATCTTGGCGACATAGCGGGCATAGCAGAGGACTTCGGCCGGAGAAAGCCAGCCGCGTTCCTGAGTATAGCCGCTCTTGCCGGTTTCGCCGCAAGCCGTTTCCTGACCGCCTCGGCTGAACGTAGAGCGAAACACCCTCAACCCACCACAACGCCACCGTCCACTTCGTCGAATGCAGGTCGGATCGGCTAGGAGCATTATTATGGCAAATCACGGAGATAATCGCGCCCTTCCAGAGCTCCTCACGGGCCTTGTGGCAGACATTTCGGGGCTATTCCGTAAGGAAATCGATCTCGCAAAGACCGAAGCTTCCGAGAAATTCGATCGCGCGCTGGGGGCCTTGGAAGTCGTCGCCATCGGATTGGCGCTTGCGATCGGCGCGCTGGGAGTTCTCTTAAGTGCCGCCGTTACCGGCGTTGCCGCTTTTCTCGTGGCCCGAGGTTTTACCGAGCCAAATGCAGACGCCTTGTCGTCGGTGATCATCGGCGTCCTGGCGGCGGTGCTTGCCTGGGCTATGATTTCGCGCGGTCTAGCGAACCTGCGCGGCGGCAAACTAACGCTTGACCGCACGGCAACATCCCTCAGACGGGATGTCGACGTGATCAAGGAGCGAACGCAATGACCTATTCCTCCAATCACCACAGGGCGGCCGAGCTTCAGCGCGAGATTGACTCCGACCGCCAACGAATCGAAGAAAAGCTCCACGCGATACAGGAGCGAATGTCGCCGGGACAACTGATCGACGAACTCATAGCCTACACGAAGAATAGCGGGGGTGCCGAATATGTCGGCAATCTCGGCCGGACGATGAAGACAAATCCTGTTCCACTCGCTCTTATGGGAGTGAGCCTGGCATGGCTGATGGCCAAAACCCCGCAGGCCACGGCCCCTGCAGCGGAGCATGAAGAAATGCTGGACGACTATCCGCTTGCGCCGGTGACAGGCGCGGTGCGGCGAATTGGTCCGGTAGAGGAGAGCTTCGGCGAGCGCTACAGCCACTTCTCGGACGAGAGCGGCAAGCGCTTTAGAGCACTGACCGATACGGCCGGTCGGCGAGCGGGGCACTTCATTGATGAAAGTGGCAAGACCTATCGCGGCTTTGCCGATGCAGCGGGTAGGCAAATAGATGAAATCTTCGACGAGGCCGGCGCGTTATTCGACCAGGCTTCCGGCTGGGCCGCGCGGTCCTGGCGCCGGCTCACGCAGTCTGCCGAGAAGGTGCAGGCGACGATCTTCGACACGGGCGGAACGCTCCATGATCAGGGTGCGCGGCTCAATGAACTACTAGAGCGGCAATTGCGGGACCAGCCGTTGGTGAGTGGTGCACTCGCCTTTGCCGTCGGGGCTGCCATCGGTGCTGCGCTTCCACACACGGAGCAGGAAGACGAGGCGATCGGCGAGACATCGGATGCCGTCCGCGAGAGCCTGTCGTCGAGCGCCGACGCGGCGATGGCCCGGGCTGTCGAGGCAGGGTCGGAAATCTACGAACGCACAAAGGACGTCGCGTCCGATGTCCATCAAGCAGCCAAAGACCGCATAAAGGAAGAGGCGCGGGACTTCCAGGCTGCTGATAATCCGGCCAATTCGCCACGGTGACCGCCCTCTGAGGTGGGACCCGCGATGGATCAGACGCTTGATTATGCTGGAACAGGCAGAGCGATGAAGAGCGCGCTACGGAACAGGAGAGATTAAACGCCCTAGATGACGATGAACCGCTGCCTGAACGCCTGATGTGATGTAGCGACAGGCCCTGCAAAGCGAACTAACCGCCGACGCCCTCAGGTTGGATCGGCAATACTGCGACTCTGGCCCAACCCAGCTCGCATAGCGATGGCCGGAAGGAACAAGGCGACCACCAGCATCCATACCAGCCACTGACAGCAAAGATTCTGGGTTCCCAATCGCGCGATTGCGCGCCGGTTGTTCACTCCGAGTCTCCTGTTATTAAAGCATCTGCGGCGCCAAGGGATGAATATTAGAGGAATTCTAAAAATAGGACTCCTGCCCGATAACTTCCGTAGGTGCCGTGAGACCGGACCAGCCACTTTCGGTCGTCTTTTCCAATAGTAATGGCCATCGATGTTTCCTAACAGATAAATGATTCTCAAAATCTACGACAATCTAGGAATATTCCCAGCGCGCGGTGCGGCCTATCATCACCGTGCGCCGATCAGCGGCTGATTACCGCGGCAGGTTAACGCTCGCCGCCGTGACCGATCCCGTCCTCTCCTTCAATCTCCTTTTCCGCCTGCTGCCAGTGCCGCTCATGCTCCCCGTCGGGCCGGCCCTCGCGCTCCCACTTTTCGTAGGCGCGTCTGCGAATGCGGTCTTCCCTATCGCCGGAGCTTCTGTCCGGAGACTCAGTCCCAGTGTCGTTGCGCCGCTCCAGCTCCCGTTCAATCATCTCCGCGGAGCCTTCGACCGGATCTTCGTTCCTTTTATTTTCGGTAACCATCGATTCCTCCTTGGTAGACTGCCGTCGCCAGCGCCAGCGAGCTACCTATCGCTTTGCCGCAATGTCGGCTTCGGCGCGCGTAAGAAAAGCCTCGGTTACACCGGAAAGATTGTCCTCCAGCCACTTTGCCATGGCGATTTCTTCTTTGAGGATGCCTTCGCAGACCGCCTGCGTTTGCCGGTCGCCGGCAAACTCTGCGGCCGCAATGAGAATCCTGTAGCTCGCAATCTCAAAATGCTCGAATGTGTAGCTTGCCAGCGAGCCTTTGACGATCTCATCGCTCACAAGCAGGCCGCTGACGCCCTGCCCGAAGGCGGTTATCTTTCCGGCCATATCCTTGATGGTCGAGGACCCGCCACCTATGCGGTTCAGGCAAGTCTCCAGCGATTTTGCCTGCTGCTGGTTTCTTCGAGATGCTGACCGATGCGTGCCTTCAGATCCGGATAGTTTTTGATCCGCTCGTATTGTGCCTTCAGCATCGTTTCGGCCTGCTCTTCCATGGCGTGAGCGTCACGGAGCCAAGCGACGAGATTGTCTTGTGCAGTAGACATGAGATCCTCCATCGTTGTGCGGCGCTAACGCTAACGGACCGTCTCATGAAATGTTCCGCCGGTGCCATCTGTGCAGAATCTTCATTGACACGCGCCTGAATCCATTTGTGCCGGCAACCGGAATTGCGCCATGGACAGCCGATCACAGATAATGCCTGATGAGACAACGGGCGGCCAGGGGACCGGTTACGCCAAGGCGCCCGGGGAGGTGACGAATTGTCCGGTGTGGGACAGCGACCGGGCTCGCCGTAGAGGGGTTTGAAACGAGCCCTGCCGCATCCTGGCTGTAGTTGATTTGGATCCTACAGCACAGGCATCACGCGACTTCGCTGGGCGAGCGGGGGCGGACGCCAGCTGCGATTAACGGGCGAGCTTGTCGCGCGACAGATGATAAATGCAAAGCGCATCAAAAGGTTCCGGTGCGCTATGTACGTATTGCATCACGACATGGCGGGCGTATGCTGCCTTGCCGGCCCCGCGTTTAACGGCTGAGACCGGTTGAGAGACTCGTTGCGCTCTTGCCATTATTGGAGGGGCTATAGATGTCTCTTTTAGACCTTCTTCCGCTCAATGAAAATGAAATCGAGCTGGTCACAACAGTGGTTCGCCAGTGGTGCGAAGATCATCGTGTCCTGATAGAGAGCGGCCGCGGCCGCGTAGCCATGACGACAGCCGTGGGTCTGGTGATCTCAGGCGACCACTCGCCTGAAGGGCTCGCGGAGGCTCTTGGCAGTTGTATGCGGATCGAGCAGTACAAGCGGATAGGCTCGAGGCTCGGTCCCGGACGAGAATTCCTCCCCTTGCTCTTGAAGAGATACAAAACCGCAGACTCCTTGATCTCATTGGTGCGGCGAAACGACGATGGGGCAGCTTTCTCAACAAGCCAACGGCTGTCGGCGCCTGCCCTTTGCGAAACGTGAATGCAGTCATTGCATGTCCGTTTTCGCGTTGCCATCAGACAAAGCCGGTGGCAACTTCGAGCGATCACCGCCCGCCCAACAGGACACGCCATTTGACCGAAACCAAGCTGCGATTAGCAGATCCGGAACTGGAACAACAGACCCGGGGAGGACTGCCCTCGCTCGTGCTCGCTGCCCTGGGCGTCGTCTATGGCGACATCGGGACAAGCCCGCTCTACGCGTTCAGGGAAGCCCTCCACGCCACCGGCGGATCAGGAGCCCATCATGCCAACGTTCTTGGAATCCTGTCGCTGATCGTTTGGGCACTCACGATCGTCGTCACCTTGAAGTACGTAACGTTCGTGCTGAAGGCGGACAACCGGGGCGAAGGCGGCACGCTGTCTCTCATGACTCTCGCTCGCGAAGGTCTGGGCGGCCGGCCCAAGTGGGTCCTTGTCGTGGGCGTTATCGGCGCCTCGCTGTTCCTCGGCGATGCGATCATCACGCCTGCCATCTCCGTCCTGTCTGCAGTCGAGGGCATCGAGGTGGTGGCACCGGCGTTGTCTAACTGGGTCGTGCCCGTCACTCTCACGATCATCGCGGTCCTGTTTTTCGTCCAACGGTTCGGGACGAGCGGCGTGGCGTCGGTGTTTGGTCCCGTAACCGCTCTGTGGTTCGTCGTCCTGGGCCTCAGCGGAGCGATCCACATCTTTGACGATCCGTCGGTGTTAGGCGCAGTCAACCCGGTCCACGCGCTCCGGTATATCGCAAGCAACATCGGCTCGGCCATCGCGGTACTCGGGGCGGTCTTCCTTGCTGTGACCGGGGCCGAAGCCCTCTACGTCGACCTTGGCCATTTCGGGCGCCGCCCGATTGTCACGGCGTGGTTTTCGCTCGTCTTCCCAAGTCTGCTTCTGAATTACTTCGGGCAGGGAGCATTCGTGCTCGCGAACCCGCAGATGGCCGAGCATCCTTTTTTTAGCATGCATCCAGAATGGGCGAGGATTCCAATGGTCTGTCTGGCGACCGCGGCAACGGTCATCGCTAGCCAGGCCGTGATCTCCGGCGCCTATTCCCTCGTCCGTCAGGCGATGCACCTCAACCTGCTTCCGCGCCTGCAGATCCTTCATACCTCCGAAACGCAATCCGGGCAGATCTTCATGCCACAGGTGAACAACTTGCTGTTCATATTCGTGACTGCTCTGGTGCTCTTCTTCCGAAACTCAAGTGGCCTTTCCGCTGCCTATGGTATCGCTGTGACGGGCGAAATGTTCATCACTTCGATCCTCCTGTTCATCGTGATCCGGCGTATCTGGAACTGGAAACTGGCGACGGCTCTTGCAGTCATTGTGCCGATGTCACTGATCGACGCCGGATTTCTGGTCGCCAACGTTGCGAAGTTCGCAGATGGCGGCTGGGTTCCCGTTGCGGTGGCGTCGACGATGGCTCTCATCATGCAGACATGGACGGCGGGGCGTCGGCTGCTTGCCGCCCGCACCAAGGCCGACGAAATCCCACTCGCGGCGATCATCGACAATCTGGCCCGGAAGAAGCCCCCCACAGTGCCTGGTACGGCAGTCTTCCTGACCAGCGACATCGAAGGCGCGCCAACGGCACTTCTCCATAGCCTCAAGCATTACAAAGTGCTCCATGAGCAGAACATCATTCTCAGCGTCGTGACTTCGACGACGCCATTCGTCCCGGACGATGAGAAAATCTTCCTTGAAAGCTTCAACCCCCGCTTCAGCCGGCTGGTAATCACTTTCGGCTACATGGAGACGCCCAACATCCCTCGTGCGCTCGTCCTCGCCCGCAAGCTTGGCCTGAAGTTCGACATCATGTCGACTTCCTTCTTCCTGTCTCGCCGAACGATCTTGCCGTCGAAGAAAGGTGGCATGCCGTTCTGGCAGGACCGGTTGTTCATCTCGCTTGCGCAGAATGCCAGCAATGCGACAGACTATTTTGGGCTGCCGTCGGGGCGAGTTGTCGAACTCGGGCTGCAGACAACTATCTAGCGGCGCCGATGAGCGCCGGTCTCGCGTCACGTTGCGAGGAACGCTAATTTGTCCGTCGTCGAGCTCTTTTCGTTGCTCCTGGCGCTACACCGCCGGGTTCGCTGGGTCAACCACCGCACACGAGCATACCCGACGTCCCTGCGGAAGACGCTTCGCACCCTCTGACTCCACGCCGGCGATCCGAAGCTGTCGGTCATGACTGTGAGCATGAGATTGGTGACGAGCGCATCGAGACCAAAGACCTCGTCGATTGCACGCCCAGGCAAATCCGCCCAAATCATAGCCGAGACAGTCTATGCCCGCTTGGCGACAAGCGCGCCATCGTGCATGCGCTGGTTGTCGCCGTCATGTGGGGGCCGATCCGGCAACGCGGTTTATGGAGCAGGCCGAAAGGCGCGCGGTGCGCGCCCAGACGGATCCCGAGCGTATGATCGACGCCTCCTCTCAAGACGTCTCAACCCTTCTCGGCCGCGCAGCAACCATGCTGGCGGTCGTGCGGACGGCTGCGGAAACCGAGGCGGAAATGCGCGACCTCTATGTGGAGCTTCATGCGGCCCGCCGCAGGAATCTGGCGCGGTTCGTCGCCGGGCTGGCCGAGATCGGTGGCCTGCGCGAAGGGCTCGACCGGGAAACGGCGACAAGCCACGTCTGGTCGCTCGGCAGCCCGGACCTCTTTCTGCTTTGGACCGGTCCAACAGGGAGACGGCCCCGAAGCTTACCGCGAATGGCTTGCGGCCGCCTTGAAGCGCCTCTGCGGGGGCACGACACGAATTTCGAATGGAACCAGATAGTCTGCCAAAGTGCAGTTGTCGAAAGTCACAAGAGGGGGTGACCAGCACATCAGATCAATGAGCGAGTGAGCTCACCCTTGCGCTTCGTCTTGACCCCCGAGCAGAGCGGGCCTACAAGATAGACTATGGCAACACACCTCTGATTGGCCGCGCCTTGCGGCATTGAGCGAAGCGCAGTCCTGCACGACACCGCGGGGCCACTTTCAATTGCCAAGCCAAAATCAGAGATTTTCCAATGCCCACGCTCTACCTCACTTGCGGTCTTCCCGGTTCGGGGAAGACGTCGCTCGCCACGATAATCGAACATGAAGCATCTGCCCTCCGTCTGACTGGAGACGACTGGATGCACAAGCTTTACCCCGGCATCTCTACTCCAGAAGCCGAAACTGGTCCGTGCCGAGGTAGAGTCGAGGGCCTACAATGGCAGATCGCTCTGCGTGCCATCAGGCTTCAGTGTAATGTTGTCGTGGATTGGGGAGTGTGGTCACGGGCAGAACGCGACACCTGCCGGGAGGAAGCTCGAGCAGCTGGTGCCCGCGTCGTCCTCTGCTTCCTCGACGTTCCCTTTGATGAGCTTTGGGACCGAGTCTCCCGGCGAAACGCCGAGCTTCCAGTCGGCACGTTCGACATCTCGCAGGCGGACCTGCTTAGGTGGTCGAAGCTGTTCGAGCGGCCAACCGCCGAGGAATTGGCGCTTTACGATCGGCAAACCCGTCCAGCCATCACCGCCCTTACATGAAACGCCACAGCGCCAGGGTCTTCTCAGTCTGCGTACTAGGCGAGTCCGGACCAGCTCGTTGATCTCGCGTAAGATGACAGCACAATTATTTATACCAACTTTCTGGCAGTGACCGTGGTGGGGTCGGCCAGTTCTCCGTCGGTGCCGATAAAGAAGACGACGCCGACATGCGTGCCGACCGCGCGATCCAAGGGCGGGGCGTCATCGACGGGAACTGGATAGCGCTTCCGCCGACGCTCCCTTGTCCTCGCGCTGATCGCCTGGTCTTCCTCAGTGCCCTTGATCGCCTCGCGCTTTGCGCGGCGGGCCTCCGGCTCGCTCCGTTCGGCAGCCGCCTCGATCGCCGGCCAGCGTCGCCGGAGTTCCTCAAATGAGCGGTAGGGCACGGTCCAGAGGCGGCGATCGGCGTCCCAGCGTGCATGCGGAATCGTTGATCACGGTCCGTGAATAGGGCGTCCGGATTTGGAGGGTTGCCGGTGCCGCCTCAAGGTAGCGGCTTTCGATCGGCTCGAAGGCGAAGGCGTCCCTACCCTTCTCGTCGGCGAAGGTGTCGGCCTCCGCCTCCATCTCGGCCAGCCAGCGGCCGATGCGCTTTTGAGCAGTGCGGCCCGGTACGAACCAGGCGTTCAGGCGGTCGCTCCACCGGGCGCACGGAAACGCCTCCCGAAACCGTTGCACCGTCATCCGGTCGTGCGACAGGTCGGTCGTTGCACCCTCACGCGGGCGTGGGTCGGATGTGTCCTTCGGTTCCATGTCCATGTCACATCGCCTGGCAGCCATGCTTCAGAGATCAGGCTGCCCGCCTTGATTTCCCGAGGCGCTTGATCGCCTGCTCGAGCGGACGTTCGCCATCACAATAGTCCTGCCAGGCCGAACTCTTGGCAATCAGTGCTGACACGGTACGCACGGTAAACCGCCTCGGATCGAGATCGGATTTCACCTGCGTCCAGGTGAGCGGCATCGACACGGTGGCGCCGGGCCGCGCGCGCGGCGACAGCGGCGCGACGGCGGTGGCCATGCGATCGTTGCGGAGATAATCAAGGAAGATCCTGCCGCCCCTCAGGCTCTTGGTCATCTTGATGAGATAGAGGTCGGGATTGTCGCGTGCCATCTGCTGACAGACGTCGTGGGCGAAACCCTTCGCCTCTGCCCATGTGAGAGGCTTGCGCTTGTTGACGGCAAGCGGCGTGACGACATGCAGCCCCTTGCCGCCCGTGGTCTTGCAGAAACTGACAAGGCCGAGCTCGTCGAGCCGGTCGCGCATCTCGCGCGCGGCAGCGACGACGTTCGAAAACGGCACGTCCGGGCCGGGATCGAGATCGAACACCAGCCGACCAGGCACTTCCGGCTGGCCGGGTTCGCAGTTCCACGGATGCAGCTCGACGCCGCCGATCTGGGCGATTGCCGCAAGCCCCTCCAACCGATCGACCTGCAGGTACGGCTTCTTGTCGCCGAAGACCTTCACCAGTTCGAGAAGGTTCGAGGTGCCGGGCATCGCATGGCGCTGGAAGAACTGTTCTCCGCCGATGCCATCCGGCGCCCGAATGATCGAACAAGGCCGACCCTTGATGTGTTCGATCAGCCAAGCGCCAACAGTCTCATGGTAGCGGGCGAGATCTTCCTTGGTGACCGGCTCGCCATCACCCGCGTCCGGCCAGAGCGGCTTGTCGGGATTGGAGATGAAGACGCCCATGACCTCGGCCTTGGCGCCTTTGCGCCGTGCGGGTTTTGACTTGTCAGTCGGAGCAGGTTCAGCGGCATCAGTCCTGGCGGGCGATGCTGGCTTCTCGGCCTCAACCTCTTTCGCCGGCTTGTCTTCCCGCAGTCCCTTAAAGGCTGCCTGGCGCACGATGCCGTCTGCCGTCCACCCTTCGAATTCGATGTCGGCGACGAGCTCGGGCTTCACCCAAACAACTTCAGCCTGCTTCTTGGGAGCACCGATACCGGTGAACGGCGATCTCGCCGTCTCGAGCGCGTTCAGTTTCGGAAGGAGCATCTCGACTTTCCTGGCGCCGTAGCCGGTTCCGACACGGCCGACACAGACAAAGTGATCGCCGCGGTGAACACCGACCAGCAGGGAGCGGAACTTGCCGTTGGTCCTGGCGTAACCGCCGATCACCACCTCATGGCCCGCCCGGCATTTAGATTTCGCCCAAGTGTCGGTACGGCCGGACTGATAGGGCGCATCCATCTGTTTGGAGACGATGCCTTCGAGCGACAGCTTGCAGGCAGACCGCAGCACCGCATCACCACCAGATTCGAAATGGTCGACGTAGCGGAGATGAGGATCATCAGTCGCATCGGCGAGCAGATTTTGCAGCCGCTTCTTCCGCTCGACCAAGGCCAAGGACCGCAAGTCCTCGCCGCCGTCGAACAGCAGGTCGAACGCGAAATAGACCAGATCGCCCGTCTTGCCCTCCGACAGGGCCGCCTGGAGAGCCGCAAAATCGGGTGCGCCATTCTCGTCGAGCGCGCAGATCTCGCCATCGATGATGCAATCCGGCAGTTCGGTAGCCGCATCGGCGATCTCGGGATATCTCCCTGTCCAGTCGAGGCCCTTGCGTGTCTTCAGGGTCACCGTGCCGTTGGCGACGCGCAGCTGGATCCGGTAGCCATCGAATTTGATCTCGTGCAGCCAATCGTCGCCACCCGGCGGCCGATCCAACGTCGCGCATAGCTGCGGGGCGATGAAATCCGGCAGGTCGGCCGCGGTCGAGGTCGCCACGTCCTTGTGGGACCTCTTCTTCCGTTCGTCGGCCGCCAGGCCATGCTTGCTGTCCCAGACGGCATCCGCCTCGACATTCGCATTTCCCATCATAAACGGTCTTGGCTTCCGCCCCTTGCCGCTGGCGATTTGCTCCATGCTGCGGCCCGACGCGACCGAGGTCGCATTCTCCTCCAGGATCGCCGCGCCGTTCTCCTCGACGGAATGATCATCATGGTGCTTGATCAGCAGCCAGTTGGTCCGCTTGCCGCCATCGCGGTCGTTGCGCATCCTGACCAGGACGAAGCTGCCATGTAGACGTTTTCCCTCTAGCGTGAACTTGAAATCGCCCTTCTTCAGGGCTTCTTCGGGTGACTTCCTGCCTTCCGGTTCCCAATAGCCGCGATCCCACAGCATGACCGTGCCACCGCCGTACTGGCCCTTCGGGATCGTGCCCTCGAAGTCACCGTAGTCGAGCGGGTGGTCTTCAACCTCGACGGCCAGTCGCTTGTCATGGGGATCAAGCGACGGCCCCTTGGTCACCGCCCAGGACTTGAACACCCCGTCAAGCTCGAGTCTCAGATCATAATGGAGCCGCGTCGCGTCGTGCTTCTGGATCACAAACCGCCTGCGGTTCGACGGCTTGATGTGGGTCGCGCCGCTCGGCTCGCTCGTCTTCTTGAAATCGCGCTTGGCGCGGTATTTTGAGAGATTGTCGACCATGCTCAGCGGCTCGATACACGCATTGCGCCGGCGGCTCGGAAACTGCGCTGGACGGCGGCGACTTGGCTGTATGCGATATCTGCCGAAACCTCGATCTCGCCTGCGAGCGGCGCGTCGCGACGGGCGCCCTCGTCATGAGAGGCATCCCCGCCCGACGGCGCCGAGCCGGCGGAATTGCGGTCAGTCGCCGACTGGATAAAGATATCGGGCCTCGAGATCCCGTGCTGCTGAACCAGATGTTCGACGGCAAGATCGGCTGCTTCGCGTGTTTCGAATGTGGCCCGGATTGTCGTGGTGCTGTCGTCCGCCATTTGGCTGTCTCCTGCTACTGATGTTTACAGGGCGAGAACGCGTCAGGCGGCCGGTAGTTTCGCGACGTGGTCACCGGCGCGATTGAAATGGTTGATATCGCGGCGAAGGCTGGTATGTTCCCCTTTTGTCTCGGCATGAAAAGACTGGCCGATCCTTGAAGGCGATGCTGATCGTGGTGCGGGGCCTTTGCCATTCGACGATTAAATCACGCAATCTGCAAATAACCACCGCCAATTCGGCAGGGATGCTATTCCATCGGCCGCTTGAACTGCTCGATCCGCATCGAGCGGCCGCGGGCCTCGGCGAGCGCTTGAGATATCACCAGTTAAATTCTGGCCATTGGTAGGAACCTGGGCCCCTGCGTCGTCGTTCGAAGGACGCTGTTAACCAGGCGCCAACGAACTTGCCATGGCAGACAAGGATAAGAAAGAAAACGAGCCGCGAGACCAGATCGAGCAGATCGATAGGCAGCGTAGGAGAGAGAGCGGACGGGCGCTTTTGATTGCCCTTATCGCTGCGACAATGATCATCGGCGGTTTCCTGCTCATCATCTATCTCGCTGATACAGTCGACCGCCTTGGAGTCAACTTGACACTACCGCCGACGCGAACATAATGAGAACAAGTGGCCGCCAGTCGCAACCACCGACCCTGCAGTAATCGGCGGAACCTATGCGGGAGTAACGCAAGCGGGCGAAGTCAACGCATAACGATTTGTGAGGCAGGCGAGATGATGACGGAAGCATTATGTTTTCCGTCCTGACTATCTCACTCGACCTCGCCCACTCGCGCCCTTGACTCTCGACGCTCGGCAGAACATTTTGAGAACAAGGGGGCGATCATGTGCGGACGCATATTCATCAAGACCAATCTCGAAAGCATGATGAATGCCTTTGCCTTCGCCGATCGCAAGGGCGCGCTTGGCCTCGCCAATCACTTCCCGCGCTATAACGGCGCTCCCTCGCTTGATTACCCGATCATCATCAAAGACCTGGTGCGTGAGCCTGTCACGATGGGCACGGTCTTCGTCAGCGCCCGATGGGGCTTGATGCCGGGCTGGATGAAGCCGGGCGGGCGGCCGCCGCCGATAAACGCGCGCTGCGAAGGCATTGCCGCGAATGGCATGTTCAAATCCGCCTATCGCTCGCGCCGCTGCCTGGTGCCGATCGACGGCTTCTTCGAATGGAAGGACATCTTCGGCACCGGCAAGAATAAGCAGCCCTATGCCGTTGCGATGAAGTCGGGCGTGCCCTTTGCGCTTGCCGGCATATGGGAGATACGGCGCGATCCGGCCGACGTCGATATCCGTACCTTCGCCGTCATCACCTGTCCGGCGAATGAAATTATGGCGGCGATCCACGACCGCATGCCGGTGATCCTGCATCCGGAGGAATACGAGCGCTGGCTGTCGCCAGAGCCGGACCCACACGAGCTGATGAGGCCATTCCCCTCCGAGCTGATGACGATGTGGCCAATCGGCAAGGCCGTCGGATCACCGAAGAATGACAATCCAGAGATCATCGAGGAGATCGGTCCCGATCCCGAGCCGACGCTGTTCTGATCAGGACCTGTTTCGCGGTGTTATCCTGCACTTCGCGGAGCCCCTTGTAGGACGAATGCCGCAGGTTTCCGTAGTGCGTCCACGCCCGGTACTGGATCTCCGCAATCAGTCGGCTTCACCTAAACGATGTCCTTCCGGCGGCCTTCGTATTCGACGGTCCGGGCGCATAGGCATGCTGCGATAGGTCTTATGCAGCGCTTCAGGCTGGAGCAGGATGTAAATCAGATTCCGGGTGCAGAGGCCGTTATAGCCTTCGGGCAAATGGGCCTCATCCGCGCCGGTGTACAAGGATGCGCGTGTTGTCCGCGAGAAGGCTCTCAACGTCGATCGTCGTCTGCGGCCGCAGTTCCGTATCGTTGAGGCTGGGAAAACCGAATGTGTTGAGCGCCGGCAGCAGCGCCTTCAGCCGGTCGTCAAAATCTTCCTGCATTGACTTTTCCAGATGGGCGACAGAGGCCTTGAGTCGGTCAGCGATATGCTGATCGTTGATCGATGCGGTGAGCGTATTCGCCGTCTTGAAAAGCTGTTGAGCAGATTGCCGATGACGTCGGTGTCGCCCCGCTTACCCACGTCAAGCGTGCGCTGTGCTTTCACGAACCCAGTACTGATCAGGTTGTTGAGTTCGGTAATTTTATCCAAGGTCCGAATAAAAAGCCAAACAACAAAGAAACAGCCGCATTCTTAACGTTTAAGTGCGAAACGACAAGCAGTGTCTCCGAACAAGATCCGCATTGGCGCGTTAATTTAGGCACCGATTGCGGAGGACTGACGTGAACGAGGTTCTTTTTCGACTGGCGGATTTTCTTTCCCGCCCTCCCGGCTTTTATTTCGTTATTGCAGCGATGATTGGCAGCACCGCGCTGGTGCCGTTCGGGCTCACAAACGTCGTCACCTATGCTCTGTCGGTCGCCGCAATAGTGATCACTAGCATCGTGTTGATCCAAGGCTATCGCGACACCGCGGCAATCCACGCCAAGCTCGATGAAATCATCGTGTCAATGCGTGAGACCCGGAACGGGGTCGTCGGCCTCGAGCACGAACAGCCGGAGCGCATCGCGGCGGAAGTCGAACGGCTCGAACAGGAAGCGGACAAGTAAAACCCTGCCCCTCGGCAGACCACTATATAGCGGAATTGTCTAGGCTCGACGCCGGCACGCTCCCATGCCGAACGTATATCGCAGGGCTTCTCTGGCATCCTGCAGGTCGTCGGCTATGCCGGATACAACAGGCTGATTGCACCTGACCGCGCCGGCACGGACATCCAACTTGCCTATTGCTGCGCGCATGCCCGTCGCAAGCTCATGAGCACCTATTGCCGAGGAAGCCTCAAACGGATCGGCGAGCTGTATCGGATTGAGGCCGAACTGCGTGGCCTTGATCCGCCGGCTCGTCTTGCCAGGCGGCAGGAACGGCCAGCGCCGCTGATCGCCGACATGCAGACTTGGCTTCTCCACCACGACGCCCGTGTCGCGACCAAATCTCCGCTTGGCGAGGCTTTGGCCTACATCGCCAACGACTGGATGGTTTGAAGCTCTTCCTGACCGACGGCCGCATCGAGATCGACAACAACAGTGTCGAGTGAACCATCTGGCCGATAGCAATCGGAAGAACGCACTCTTTGCGGGGGCACGATGCCGGAGCCGAGAACTGGGCAACCATCGCCTCGCTCATCGAGACATGCAAACTCAATGCCGTCGACCCGCAGGCCTACCTGACCAGCACACTCGCCGCCATCGTCAACGGCCACAAGCAAAGCCGGATCGATGAGCTGCTGCCTTGGAATTACCCGGCCGAGTAAATGCACCCGAGGCGGCAGTTGACCCTAAGCAGACGTCCGCCACCTCCCGAGCGAAGGTAAGGTAGGCGGAAGTGGGTGATGTTCGCCAAAAGGAGTTCAAGTTAGAAAAGGCATGATATCTACACCGTCACCAGGAAATACGGTGAGGTGCGGATGGTCCTGGAACAGCCGTGCGGCGGCATCAGCGGTTTCCGCTTCGACTACCAGATAGCCGCAGAATGGATTCACGGCTTCGGCCACACCGTCCTTTGTCACACGCGTCGTCTTGCCCACCATGCCACCGCGATCAAGGATGAACGCAGCATTATGTTCCTCCCACGCCACTCACCGTGGTATGCCCACAGCATCGACTGCATCCTGCTGGGCTTTGGGCAGGCTTCGAAATGACACGAGGTCTTCGGGCTTCATAGTGTAAACGGCAAGAAATCGGGGCACCGGCGTTACCTCCCTTGGCTTAGATGGCTATCAGTTTACATGCCGAGCGTCGGGAAACACCCCCTGTAGTCCAAGATGTGGCGCGAGGCGCAGGATGACGGCTGTTGGGGTAATAGTTGGCATCCCCTTCATGTCCTCCAGTGCTCGGCACTGCAAAAGGCAGCTCAGTCAATATGGAAGCGGGACACCGCTTACGGCCTATCTCTCAGACGTTCTCACACAGATCGTCAACGGGCATCCAAATAGCCAGATCGACGATCTGCTGCCGTGGGCCTACGCCGCCAGGCTTAAGCCCGCAGCCTGATAGAACCGCTTGAGCTTCACTCGCCGTAGATGCCAATTCCAATGGTGGCAGTGGCGACGTACACGCAGATTATTCAAGTGCGGCGCCGGGCGTCACCTTCGCTGATGCAATCCGGCGGATAGGGATCGTTCTGGGGCGGTAACGCAGACCGAACGGCAAGGGCTCGTCATGAAGAGTCGCTGAGACGAACCCTCACCGCATCGTGCAAGAGGCTGATCGACCTCTTGCCACGATCGCGCGGATCGGTTGGAACGATGGTGGATGCCGCGTGATGGTGCCCAACGTCTCGCGCGGCGCGAAGTTCCAGACGCAATGTTCAAAAAATCCCCGCTGTCGATCGGCGGGGCAGAGGAAAGTGATGATCTCGCCACGCAAAGTGGCGGCTCTCTATTACATGGGTGAAACGATCTGCCGGTAAACCAGCCTGAAAGTATTAGTGCGATTTCGTACAAAAAGCGGTTGCCGATGCGCGAAGAATTAAGGTGGATCGCGCAGCCACGTGCAAAGGGCGTAAGCACGGTCACAGGATGATGTGGGCCGCGCGATCCAGTCCTTAGTTGTCCTCTTCATACTCCTCGTCGGTATGGCGATAGACGTCACCTTCGCTGATGCCATCCGGCGGATAGCGGGGATCATTCTCGGGAGGTAGCGGGAACTTGCGCGGCGTTCGCGAAAGGCGATTGCAAAAAAAGGAGTTCGGCAGCAAATGCCACCAGACGTCGGATGGATGAGTCTTGCAGTGCAAAAAGGGCTTGCTGGTTGGCTGGTATCATCAATCCAAGTTGAGGGAGCCATACGGTTTGACGGCTTAATGTGCTAAGTTGAGCGCCAAGTCGGAGGTGCTTGACATGGCACGTTTTATCGGAGCCGCCCTCACTATGTTCATCGTGACACTGTTCGCATCGCACGGACACGTCGGGGAAATCCGGCCGAAATTTCCCCCGGACGAGACATTGACAGTGCCGTCGCTCACCCTGACGGACAAGCAGTTCTTGCAGGGGAATACGGCGAACGGAGTTGCTGTGACGCTGACTGGCCAACTCCGGTTTCCGAGTTGGAATGAGCATCTGCCGGCCGTCATTCTGCTCCATGGTTCCAATGGTGCTGCCAACAGCACGCCAGCAGTCCGCTGGGGCGAATTTCTCAACAGAATGGGAATCGCCACGTTCCGCCTTGATAGTTTCGGCGGTCGAGGCATAGATCAGGTCGAGACAGATCAGTCGCGGCTGAGCTCTTTCGCACAATTCTACGATACCTATCGCGCCGTCGACGTGCTCGCGGTCCACCCGCGGATCGATCCATCACGCATCGCCGTGATGGGCTTCTCGCGCGGTGGCTCCGCAGCGCTCTATACCAGCATGCGGCGTTTCCAAGCTCTCCATGGGTCAGCAAAGACGCGCATTGCCGCACATCTTTCATTCTATCCTGCGTGCAACATTCGCTTCATCGATGAACTCGACATTGCCGACGCCCCAGTCCGCGAATTCCACGGCGCGGCGGACGACACGACCCTGGCTATGACGTGCCTTGATTACATCACGCGTCTCAACGCCGCCGGAAAGGACGCTGTCATGACCGAGTATCCCGGCGCGCACCACGGGTTCGATAACCCCGATGCGCGGGCGGTTTCCGTTACCCAAAGCGCACAATCTTCTCGCAATTGTCAGCGCCGCGAGGAAGACGGCAAGATATTCAATGTCGAGACTGGCGAGCCCTTCACCTTCAATGATGCTTGTGTGGAACTCGGTTCGACCGTGGGTTACGACAAAGCTGCGACCGAGGCAGCACAAGCCACGGTGAAGAAGTTCTTGATTGGAGTATTTCGCCTCAACTGATTCGATGGCGAAGCATCGAGAGCGGGGGGCGGACCCTAGTCGGGTACTTGAGGAGACTGCGTTTATTCCAAAACCGAGTTGGTGGCATTTGCTCCCGAATAGCGGAAAAAAGAGCCCCGCTGTCGATCGGCGGGGCAAGGGAAAGTGACGGACACCGCTCATAGGGGTGCGCGGCCCTTATAAAATGGGCGAGACTGTCTGCCGGTAAACTAGCCAAAGGTATTAGTGCGGTTCCGGTCAAAAAACGGACCTGACGGACGGGGTGCAGCGCACGGCCAAGTCGCCGGCTGGATGCGCGTTTGTAGACGGGCGCGCAATCCGCAATTTCAATGACTTAACTGCCGAGAGCGTTCCGCCAGCACACAAAAAAGCTTTCCGTACGGTAAGATACCAATGCGCGAAGAATCTGAGGCGGACAGCCAGCCACGAGCAAGTGGGTAAAGCGCGGGTCACAGGATATGTCGGCCGCACGATGACGAACCGTAATCGGGATCATCTCAGTTCCCTGTTCCGCAATGGGCTCGTTGTCCAGCCAGAGGTCGAATCTCTCTCGCGCAGAACATCTATAATGTCCATGATGGTGGCTTCATCGAGGTGCTGGAGGGGCACGGTTTCCGCGATGACAACGATCATTCCGGTCCTTATGTCAACTATCGACCAAGTCGCGTCCGGGTCACGTCTCGCATAGTAGGGCGGGTACATACGCACAATCATGTTCGCTCCTCATTACAAAGAGCCCCGACGTATCGGCGCTAGTTGTTGACAAAGAGGAACGTCGGGAGACGTTCAAAATATTAACGTGCTATGTGGATCATGGTTTCCGTACGATAACGTACCAATGCGCGAGGAGTTGAGGTGGACCGCACAGCCACGTG
>NZ_FWER01000086.1 GCF_900169785.1 Rhizobium sullae | reverse complement strand
CGATCGTCGGTTCCCCGATCATCTCGTGCCACTGGGCCACGGGCAGTTGGGCGGTGATCAGAGTGGATTTCCTGCAGTAGCGCTCTTCGAAGATTTCCAGGAGATCGAGCCGCTGCTGATCGCTGAGCGCATGGGTTCCCCAATCGTCGAGGATGNTAGCGCTCTTCGAAGATTTCCAGGAGATCGAGCCGCTGCTGATCGCTGAGCGCATGGGTTCCCCAATCGTCGAGGATGAGCAATTGGACGCGCGCCAGTTTGTCGAGCAATCGGGGAAACCGACCGTCGAGGCGTGCCAGCGCCAAATCCTCGAAGAGACGAGGCATGCGGACGTAGAGAACGGAATAATCGAGGCGGGCCGCCTGCCGTCCGATGGCGCAGGCAAGCCAGGTTTTGCCCGTTCCCGTTTGACCGGTCAGGATCAGGTGCTCATGGGCTTTCAACCATTCGCCTTGGGCCAGCGAGAGAAGCTGTCGGCGATCGAAGCCGCGCTGGGCGGCGAAGTCGATATTCTCGATGCAAGCGTCGGGGAAGCGCAGTTTGGCGCTTGCAAGCCGGTTGGTCNGCCTGCCGTCCGATGGCGCAGGCAAGCCAGGTTTTGCCCGTTCCCGTTTGACCGGTCAGGATCAGGTGCTCATGAGCTTTCAACCATTCGCCTTGGGCCAGCGAGAGAAGCTGTCGGCGATCGAGGCCGCGCTGGGCGGCGAAGTCGATATTCTCGATGCAAGCGTCGGGGAAGCGCAGTTTGGCGCTTGCAAGCCGGTTGNGCGCTGGGCGGCGAAGTCGATATTCTCGATGCAAGCGTCGGGGAAGCGCAGTTTGGCGCTTGCAAGCCGGTTGGTCAGGCGCTTGTCGCCGCGCACGGCCATCTCCCGGTCGAGCATCAGACCCAGCCATTCATCGCGGTTGAGATCGCTGCCCTCAGTTTGATTGGCCAGTTCGCGATAAGCTGCCGCCATGCCGGATAGACCGAGTGCGTGCATCTGGTCGAGGGTTGGATGTGTGAGCATGTGAGTGTCTTCCTTTCTTCACTGGTAATAGGAGCTGCCGCGGATGTTGCCATGCGCCGGGGCTGGCTTGACCGGCTCGGCGACAGGCGGCGCCTGATCGAGGCCGGATTTGAGGATGGTGCTGACGGAGGAATAGCTGAGCGCATTGATGGTCAGTGCCCGAGCGCACGCGGCTTCAAGACGCTCAGGCACGTACCGGCGCGCGAGCGATAGAACGCCTTGAGCGGCGCGGTATCCCTGCTGGGGATGGGGCCTGTCGCGCATCAGCCGCTCGATCAGGATTGCAGCGTTGCGGCCAATCTTTGCAGCCTGCTTGATGAGGCTCGCCGGCGTCGTGTTGGCATAGTGCTGATGTGTCTTCGGCATGTGCTCGTTGACGGTGACATGACCAGCCCGCTGCGACGTCCGGCGGTGGCTGGCGACGCGTTGGTGATCATGGAAGATCTCGACGATCCGGCTTGTGAGCCGGACATCGACCTGGCGGCCGATCAGGCGGTGCGGCACGGAATAGAAAGCCTTGTCGACTTCGACATGGTAGTCGGGATGAACCTTTGCCGATTTCCATTCGGAATATTCGAATGCGGTTGCCGGCAAGGGTGCAAGCGCTTCGCGTTCGATCTCCTCGAAGAGCTGACGTCGGGATTTGCCAACCCGTCGCATCGACCGGTTATTGAGATCGTTGAGAAGCTGGCTGATCCGCACGTTGAGATCGACGAGGCTGAAGAAGCGGTCGTTTCTCAGCCGCGCCAGGATCCAGCGCTCAACGATGAGAACGCTGCCTTCGACCTTTGCCTTGTCCTTCGGCCGTTTTGGACGGGTCGGCAGGATCGTCGTGTCGTAATGCTCGGCGAATGCTGCAAAAGTGGCGTTGATGGTCGGCTCAAACCACAAGGGCTTGGCAACACCGGCCTTGAGGTTGTCGCAGACGATCGCTTTCGTCACGCCACCGAAGAAGCTCAGCGCCCGTTGCTGACCCTCGATCCAGTCCGGCAGCCGTTGAGTGAAGCTTGCATAGGCGAAGGTGTACAAGGAGGCCGGCAGAACCGCGACGAAGATCTGCGCCGACCGGATCTCGCCCGTCGCCGGATCGATCACCGGGACGGTGTGGCCGGCGTAGTCGGTCTGCATCGCCGCGCCGGCAGTGTGGCGATTGCGGAAGGTGGCGCTGGCGCGCTGTTCGAAAGCGGCGAAACGCTCGCAGAACCAGGTGTATCCGTAACCGTTGGGGTGCCGCTCGCGATATTCCTGCCACAACAGCGTCAGCGTCACGCCCTTTCGCTTCAGTTCACTGGCGATCTTGCCCCAGTCGGGCTCGTGCATGTCCTGGGGCGGGCGGCCGCGACGATGGAACAGGCGGCGCTGCAAAACAGCGTCCTCGTCAAGCCCAGGCGGCAACGGCCAGCCCGTCAGCCCGGCCTCACGCGCCCGCAACAGATAGGTCGAAATGGTCGTTTTGCTGATCTTCAGCCGTTCCGATATCGCACGAACCGAAAGCCCCTGTTCGTGCGTCAGCCGCAATATCGATCGAATGTCCTTCACACTCGTAAGCCTCGCCTGCTTCCGTCTCGCCATTCATCAGCCCCTCGTTCAAATCGAGGCTCAGAATGGCAAAACGACGCGCGCGAAAGTCGATGTTTTAATCGCCGAAAGACTGTCCGGGATTTACCGGAATCGCTGTCCGCGAATTAGCGGAAATGCTGTCCCGGATTTAGTGAAATCGCTGTCCGGGATTCAATGGAACCCCTGTCCGCGAATTACCGAAACCCGCAATCGGCGGCTTTATGAGATCGCGACGCTCGCTTTGTTGCGCGATCGGCTGCGTTCGGGCGACATCTGGGTCGAGGGCAGCCGTTCATTCCGGCCGATCGATGAACATCTGATGCCGAAGCCGACCTTCGTTGCACTCAAGGAAGAAGACAAACTGGGTCTCGGCGTGCCGGGCGACGGTGCGGCTTGGCTGGCCGAAATCCGGCAGATGATGGACTTCAACCTGAAGCGGCTGGCCTGGCGCGCCCGCTACGGAAAGCTCGAGGGCGTGAGGATGGAGAACGGAACGCTGATCGTGACGCCCCGGGTAAGCGACGTTCCCGCCGCGGCTGAAGCTCTCAATGCCGAAATCAGCGAAATGTATCCACTCGTCGAAGTCCCTGATCTGCTCCGGGAGGTGCATGAATGGACCGGATTCGCCGATCAGTTCACCCATGTCCGGACGGGAGATGCGCCGCAGAACATATCCGCCATGCTGGCCGGCGTGCTCGCAGATGCCACGAATCTCGGCCCGAAACGCATGGCAGGGGCCTCGAAAGGCATCAGCGCCCATCAAATCGGCTGGATGCGCAGCTTCCACGCCCGCTCCGAAACCTATCGCGCTGCGCAGGCCAGCGTGACCGACGCTCATACGCGCCATCCCCATTCCCAACTCTGGGGAGACGGGACGACAGCGTCATCGGACGGGCAGTTCTTCCGGGCCAGCGACCGCGCTGCCAAGCGCAGCGACATCAACCTGCACTATGGCAGCGAGCCGGGGACGAAATTCTACAGCGGGCTTTCCGATCAATACGGCTACTTCAGCATTCTGCCGATCAGCCGACCGAGAGCGAGGCCGTCTATGTTCTCGACGGCCTGTTCGACCACGACACGATCCTGGAGATCGAGGAGCTGTTTACCGATACCGGTGGCGCCAGCGATCATGCCTTTGCGCTGTTCGCCCTGATCGGCAAGCGCTTCGCGCCCCGGCTGCGCAACATCAAGGACCGGAAATTCCACGCCTTCGAGAAGGCCGATGCCTATCCGGCGATGGCAAGCCACATCGGTGCACCGATCAACACTGCTCTCATTCTGGAGCACTGGGACGATCTATTGCGCCTGGCCGCGTCAATCACGACGCGCACTGTCTCTCCCTCAACGATCCTTAAAAGGTTGTCTGCCTCATCGAAATCCAGCGACTTGGCCAAAGCGCTCCGCGAACTCGGCCGCATCGAGCGAACCCTGTTCATGATCGAGTGGTATTCGAGCCCGGCATTGCGCCGGCGATGCCAGGCAGGCCTCAACAAGGGCGAAGCGGCCCATAAGCTCAAGCGCGCCGTGTTTTTCCACGAGCGCGGTGAAAATCCGTGATCGCTCCTTTGACAGTCAGGCATTCCGCGCCTCCGGCCTCAACCTCGTCGTCAGCGCCATCGTGCATTGGAACACCGTCTATCTCAGCCGTGCCACGGCGCATCTGCGCCAGCACGGCAGGAACATTGCCGACGAACTACTCAAGCACGTCTCGCCGCTCAGCTGGGAGCACATAAACCTCACCGGCATCTATTCCTGGGATGCCGAGCAGCAAATGCCCGAAGGCTTCAGACCATTGCGACTTCCTGGCCGTCTTCTCCGGGCGGCATGATGTTCATCGTCCGTTCGATCTTAGGGCAGGATTTTGAACTGCTCTTGTCCTGACCCCAACACGTTGAACGTCGCTCGATTCTAACTCATCGAGGAGGACATAACCCGATCACAATCCACGTGCGCCTGGGCAAGGCTGGGGGCACGGTCACGGCAGGAGAACCCTCGCTACCACTATCAGCCGGATTTACTCCGACGCTGGCTTCTAGACCGAGGACGCTCCGCGACGCATCAGGTCCGGCGGTAACCAACCCGCGTATCAGAGCATGATCAACCGTCGTTTATTTGACCGTGCCTCCTGCTTTCCCCAGGATGCATTCACACGAAACGCGACGCCCGAACGATCGGGCGAAGGATTTTCTATTCCTGCGACTTGAAATGGCGAACATGAGAGTGGATTGATTCCAACACTTGGCGAGGCTACTATCGAAGCTCGATCTGTAAATCGATATTGCATTACATTTGAAGTGCTGCAGAGACTTTGCACCACCGCTAAAGGATATGGTGTTCACGGCGCCTTCGGTAATTGAAGATGAGATTCGATCGTTCACCGGGACTGGACGCGGCAGCATGGAACGGTGGCAGCCATCCTTAAAAGCGAGTACGAACATGGAGCGGTTGCTTGCCCGCCCTACTAGCCCGGTAGGGCTCGGCGCGAATCGAAAGCTGATCACAGATTAGGACGGCCGGGACAAGGTGGGGGCGGGACACCGGTTACGGATGACCGCTGATGTTGGGGTAATCGCTCATAGAACCTGAGATGCTCGCTGCCAGCATCATCGTGCATCCGCGTCGGGGGCTTCCCGGCACCACATAATCTTCGATACCGAGCGGCTCCGATGGCCACATCGCCCACAGCAACCTCAGCGACGAGTAGCTCCCGCTCGACGACCTCTTGAGAAATTAGCACTGCGAAGGACGCGGTCGGGGGCCGCTGGAATAAGCCTAATGCAGGTTGAGAAGATCAGCCACCGTCTCCCCCCGTCGGCGCGCGTCGGCCGCGAGCCATATCTCGCCTACCTCATATACATCACCGAAGGTGCGGAACGGCACGATCACATCGACAGCGGCAGATAGCATATCAATCAGCGTGCGATCTTCCACGGCAGCTCCCCGTGGACTGCTCTTGATGAGCGAAAAGAGCTTTTTGAAACCCTCGACCGGATCGGCGCCGTGAATAGTGGAGATTGATCCTGGATGGCCAGAAACGACTTCGCTGAGATAGGCCCATGCGGCATCGTCGCGTATCTCACCGAGCAGTATTCGATCCGGCCGCATGCGCAGGCTGGCCTGTAGAAGCTGCTCCGCCGTGACCGCACCCAAACCTGCTCCGTCTTTCGAATATAGTAGGCGAACGTGATTCTCGTGCGGAATTACGAGTTCGAGCGTGTCTTCGATAGTGATCAGTCGTTCCTGAGGCGGAATGGCGTTGGTCAAAGTCTTGCTCATCGTCGTCTTGCCGCTACCCGTGTGTCCGCAAAGCAGCATTGTCAGCCGCCCAGTCACACATGCATGCAGGAATTCTTCCAGATCACCGTGGTCATAGTACTCAAGGATCCTTTTATCCTGTTGAGTTTGGCGCTGATTGCGGGACTGCCATTGGTTCCAGCGCGGAGCGTCATAGCGAGATGACACATCTTTAAGTTCCGAAACACGTGAGGATGGGCGCCGGATCGTCAGGCTGACGGTGCCTGACGGCACCGCTGGTGGTAAACAGATCTGCAGCCGCTCTCCATTTGGTAACTCGGTGGCGCAGAGAGGGCTACGTGGTCCAACATCCTGCTTTCGTAACGCTCCCGCCAAGATCGCGATATCTTCGAGATCATCATAGGTCAGAGGTAAAGGATGTTTAGTAAACGCGCCGGCCTGCCGGACGAAAGCCTCTCCTGGTCTATTAATCGCGACCTCTTCGGTCTTTGGGTCCTCAAGCCATTTTAAAACCGGCTTGAGGAGCAAACGCAATTGAGGATCTGCCGCGGTTTGCATTGAGATCTCCGATCTTCGTTGTCGTTGGACTGCTTGAGTTAGGGCCGTCGATTTCTCGCTCTCGTTGTCGCAGCGGTCGTGCGAAGCTCGTATATATCTGAGAAATCAAGATCCCGGGCCACGAATATTGATACTGCGTCCCCCTGATTCTTTCGCAGGGTTGGCGGAATGTTGATGGTTGCTTTAAGCGCCGTGTCGGCGGCTTGTGCCCCATTGCTTTGAAAGCTGTTGAGGTTAGGCCCGCCAGAGTTTTCGGTGTATTGACTGGCGGTCTGGAACGCACCTTGGACGACGCTCATGAGCATTGCCCCTCCGAAACGTTGCCAGAAGTGATTGTCCACCGTGCCAGGCATACCTGAGCGCCCTAGCTCGTCAGCGCCTGGTGACGCGAGCGAGACCATGGCATGATGCGGTGTTTCGGCGCGATTCCAGATCACAAAAACGCGCGCGTCCCCTTGTTGCAGGCCACGCTGAATTTCGCCAATGACAGTTGTCCCGCGATCTAGAAGCACAACGTTGTTCGTTGTCCCACGGACGTCTTGAGGTAGGATGCACTTTACATAGCCGGGCAAACTTGTATCGATCGCTGTTTGTAAAATGCAGGGAATGATCGTTCCTTGCGTAACCATGAAGTCAGGGTGCGGCAAGAGTGTGGCGCGGCTTGGCTCCTGCACACCTACTTTCATCCGCTGTGATAGGTCATTATCGACTGAAGCTTCGTCCGCGAGCATCGAGGCATACTTTTCCGAGGTGGAATCCTCTTTGTCTTCGCGGGGTTGCTCACCGCTTTCATAGGCAAAAATAGGCGATTGCTCGGCCTGCGGATCATTTGCTTCCGAGGAGCTCTCTGCTGGCGGGGGAACTGACGGCTGTTCAGCCGGCGGGGGTGTTGAACGATCAGGCGCAACCTCAATCGGTGCCGGACGAAAAGGCTCGGTGTTGGTGAGAACTGTTGTTCGAGGCGTCGCAGGGGATTCCACTTCTTTCTTTGAAAGTCCGCTAACCCAGATTAGGGATAGTGATGATGCCAAAATAACGCTTGCAATTATCAACTTCTGCGGTCTCGAAAGGCGCCGGCGAGTTGGCTCAGAGACCAGGGATCCGGCTGCATCTATGTCATGCCCGGTTTGTGGATTGGCGTCGTTCATCGACCTGCCTCCTTCAGAACGCGCCACACATCATGTCTCACTGTACCGGTGCCCGGCTTTCGTCCAATGGGATCGTATGCGCTATTCCAAATGCCTAATACTGTACGGCCATCTCTCAGACGCCATTCACGGGCAACTGCGGAAACCTCGACATAGTCTCCTTTGACCGAATAGTTGGCGGAGGCTTCCTTGCCGTCCGGATTGATCATGTAGATGGAGGGAATGCGCACATTACCTGGAAAACGGAATACAGTACTGACTCCGTTATCAAAAACCTCCAATGGCGTGAGCGAACGGTCGCCCTGTGCGACGTAATTAAAATTGTTGGTTCCGGGATCGGCGATTCCGGCCGGCTGATCCAGCAAATCTTGAGCCCTCTGTTGATACTGCGCTTTCGCTCGGAGCCGATCGCCGATCGATAACCTTTCTACTTCCTTTTGCCGAGCAGCAGCTTCGTCGGCAGGATAGATGAACTGTACACTGTAATAGAGATCCGGCTGCTCTTTGTTGAGCCGAGACATGGTCTTGGTGGAGATACTGAAGACATATCGTCGGGTACCTACCTCGCTCGCGGTCAGCACGACGACCGGCTGCGGCGGAAGGGCTTGGCTTGCCTTGAAAAAGAGATAGTGGCCGCGCGGAAGGGCTGCCAGATCTTTGCTATTAGAAACGGCGACAGCCGTTACGGTCTCGTTGCCACCGAATGTAACAACTAAAGTGGCCCCGACAGCGGTCGACAGTCGGACCACTTGGTCGGGATTGTAGGCCAGATAGCGCATGCGCGAATCTAGTTTGCCGGCTGCAGGGGTGTCTTCCGCATGCGCGCCTATCGCTAAGGAAAGCAAACCGATTATTGTGAGAAAGGTCCTTGTTGTCATGGCTCGCTATGGCCCTCATTTGATACGGTGTCTTCCGAGACCTGGTAGGAGGTAACAGTCAACCCCCCTGGATTGGACAGTCTCGATTCACCTGACAGGCTTTCCACCTTTTCATAACGGACGGTTGCAGTCCAAGTACTCACGACCGGCCTCTGGCCATCCATGATGAGCGTTCGTCTGTGACGAATCTGCTGGACGCCCGGCGTAATATCATTTGAGGAGATGTGCTCGACATCTAGTTTCCCCCCCTTACCGATTGTAACCTGTGGCGACGTGGGATTAGGGTAATTGAAGAATTGCTGATATTCCTGGCGCACAGATGGTGCGCTGAAACTCGATACGAGATCATAGGCGTATTGAGCTGTGTCCGCTGTATAGCCCTCGCGCAGACGGACATATTGCCAGAGTGAAGCGTTGATAACGGCCTGCTCCTGCGTTGCGGGCAGTCGAGACGTGGATACTTCGCTGTCAACGGTCCCATCCGCTCGTACCCAGAGATACACAGGCACCAGCTTGGCCAGCGGAACCATAGTGGCGATAGTGAAGGCTTGCGCGATATTTCCAAGAACTGCGGCCGCCGCAATGACCACCAAAATCTTGGAAAGGCGTCGCGCCGACTTCGCACGTGACGTTTGGAAGGCCTCTACTTCCCTATAATGCGCGGAAAGCGCTTCTCGCTGTACCAGGAGAGCATGTTCAGCGCCCTTCATTAGGCTCTCCCGCACATTCGAACTGAAGATCCGACGTCGTGGGTTGCCATCGCTCCACATTCAGCTGAAACGCATCACCCTTGCAGGTCGCCAGTGTATCACTTGTCTTGCAAGCGGCCAAGGCGAGGAATAAAATTAGAGAACAATACTTCATGCAGTCAACCTACTAGTTTCGTTATCATTGCGTTTAACGGCGCGCAACTTGGGCCAATTGGCGGTTAAGGCTGCTGACAGATTTATTTGAGCCTGACCAATGGGCACCTGCAATATTGCCGGCGATCACCGGAAGCGCGACAATCAGGGCGTCACCAGCTAGAAAGAGCATGTCGATTTCGTAGAGCCCGATAATCTTGGCTGCCGTCGTGTTCGCCAATTTGATCACAAGCAGCATGAATTTGAGAGCCGCTATTTCCGTCGTGATGACTATAGTCGCCACGATGTTCAACAGGAGAAGCAGCAGCCCGTAAGAGAGGAGCTGGCCGACCCATTTGGAAGCCATGTCGCGGGTGTAATCAAAGAGATAGCCTACCAGGATCAGCGGACCGATCGCTAAGAGTACCTTAGTGAGAATCCCACAGGCGTCATAGATCTCAAACGCTGCCCAAAGCGCACCGTAGAAAACCCACTGTGCGCCTTCAAAGGCGAGAATGTCTTGGCTATTCATTGGTCCGATTTCGGACGCAATCTCCTGAAAGGAGGCCTGGCTTAAAGCAAACATGAAGTCAAGCTTTTGGGGAATACTAAACAGTGGAATTTCACTGCCGCTGACCTTCTCAACGAAGCCCGGGATTGTATTCTTAAAGAATGAGAATACGTAATCACGATAGTTGTCCTGCCCCAAGACAAGGGAGACAACGATCGACACTTTGATGATCTTCATGATCCCACCACGAGCATCGATTTCGCCGCGCATCACCAGAATGCCCTGGACTATGATCCAAAGCGTGACGCACGCCACCAGAGGCGCATTGATTGCGCTCTGGATCTTGTCGAGCACTGACCCCAGTGCGATTGTAAAGGCAACATCGAAGGACGTATGTATAGCCGTAAACGGCGCAGAAATTGAGAAATCTTTCATCGCTCCAACCTGATTTGGCTCGTTCCACCGCAGTTGGGCGGAGTTGAACTCTTACCTGAAGAGGGCCGCGGTTTGTTTGCGTTCTCGTCGCTGGGCTGCGGCCTCCTCTGCGGCGTGGAGACCGGCTTGTGCAGTGGCCATCGTCAGCAGACTCGTAGCCTGGCTATTCTGGATGATTGCGTCGTGGATCTGTTTAAGAAGCAAGCCGTTTGTGACGGTAGCCGCCATAATGTTTTTTGAACTCGACAACTGACCCAGCGTTTTGCCGTTTTCCCGAAGGCGCTTGTCCATCAACTCCAGATTGGCGGCTGCAATACTCGCGGTATTAGCAGCACCGGCGATCTGCTCACGGAGCAACTCTGCATGTGCGTCCTTGTCCTTGCCATCGATATAACGGTCGGAATCCCGGACGATCGAGTTTGCTGTGGCCGAGGCTGGTGTCTTACTGTCAAACATCTGCTCTCTTAGGTTATTCGTGGAGGGGTAATTATTCCCCTGGTTGAGTTGGCTCAACACCTCGGTGACGGAGAAGACCGACCTGAAGATATCCACCATCGCGACCGTCTGGGTGACAATCTCGATTGTCTTTGCAAGGTTCGCGGTGGTGTTGGCAGCAGTGATCGTCGTCTGAGCTATTGTTCCGGGGTCGGTGACGAGGAACTGCGCACGGGCCGGCGCCTGCATTATAAGGCAAGCGGCAAGCGTCGTTACTGTCAGTTGGGTGAATTTCATGAAACTTCCTCCATCAATCTTGAACTTCTTGGTAACCGGCCATGAACTCGTCTACCCACGCGCCAGGAGCATCCCCGTATTTGTCGCGGAGCTGATCGGCAAAGCGCACCGTGTTGGCCCGCCCCGACAGTACGGCGACATATTCGCGCATCTCGCCGAGATCGAATTCGCAGATAACGCTTCCGCTCTCGCGCTTAAGCAGAAATTTGCGGCTGCCGATTGCCATCTGCTCGCGGATAGCCTGAAATTCTCCTTCAGTGCACTTTAAGCCGCCGATATAGGCTGATCGGTCCGCTGTCGGTGATGGGTAGAAGATTTTCGTCATACATTGTGCAACGAGACTGGCTCCAAGCGGCGATTCAAGAACATGCTCAGGCTGCTGTGTTGCGAGTATCAGCATGCCGTTATTCTTGCGAACAGTAAGCAAGAACTTGTCGATCACTGCAGCGAATTGGGGGTTTAATAGATAAAACCGAAACTCATCGCAGCTCATCACAAAGCGTCGGCCATCCACGACAGCCCCCACTCGATGCAGGAGATATGCAGCGGCCGGCGCACAGACCTCTTCGTATTCCAGGAGCTGTGTCATGTCGAAGCCGGTAATGGAGGCATCCAGCCTTACTTCATCCGCCTCGCCATCGAAGGCCCAACCGAGCGCGTTTCCTCTGCACCACCGCTGCAGTCGCGCTCCTGCGCCCTCGGATGGGTTGTGCAACAGGAATTCGCGTAGGCCCGCGAGTGAACGCATACTGGGCTCAAATGAAAGCTGCCGAACGATAGCGCGTTCGAGGCGGCGGTTCTCTTCTGGCGAAATAGCTCCGCGTCCGTCGCTCTCGATCAGGGCCGTCACCCACTCGCGCAGAAAGTCCCGGGAGGCCGATGTATCGTCCAAGCCTCGGAGAGGCGCCAAGCCGCTTGGAACGCCTCTCCGTAGCGCCAGATACGTGCCTCCCGTGGCACGTACCAGCAGTTCACCACCGCGGTCCTTGTCAAAGAAAACAATCGCACCATTGCGTCCAACCATGCTCTGCTCGAGCATCGCAAGGACAAAGGCCATGAGCGTTGTTTTGCCTTTTCCGACGGGTCCGAATATTGCGGTCATACCCACGTCATTCTCGTGAGGGAGGTAATCGAAAGGAGTTCCACCGTTGGTGCGGAAGCGCGCAACCGCATTGCCCCAGTGGCCCGAATCGGTGCCGCTTGGGAAATTCTCGAATGAGACAAGACCCGCGAAATTGCGTGAGGTGATCGCCCCGGGTCGCGTGCGCCACTTGGTGTTCCCCGGAAGTTGCGCCCAATAAGCCGCCTCCATACCAATACCCTCTTGGACGATAACGGCGCCCGCATCCGTCAATCGCGTGCGTGCGCTTGCTGCGCGGTCGGCAAGGCTATTGAGATCATCGGCATAGACGCACAGGCTTAAATGATGCGAGCCCATTACGAATTCGCTGCTTGCCAATGCGTCCTCTGCCTCGGCGAGTTCATTGATCTGGGTGACGGCCTTGTCACCGGAACTCGTCATTTGACTGGACTTGAGACTGAGTTTGGCATGAGCCTGTGAACGCGTGAGGAAGGAGAAACTCTGGCTCAACACAAGCGGGAAATTCGCGGACAATAGCGGATTGAGCATGCCTGGCCGCGTCTTTGCCGGATATTCTCGAAATGAAAACATTGAGCCAACGTAGCTATCTGCGGGGGTTCGAATCTCTAGTGCCCGCTTGCCGCAGATTACTCGGTCGGTATAAATCGAAGCTCCCAGTGAGCCGCTAACCACTGGAACCGGGGTAACACGGCAGGTCATTATCAGTCGGAGCGCCTCCGCGATTTCTGAGAAAATCACGCCATCCTTCTCGCGGATACCGAGCCGGCGGAGACCATAGGCATCGAGGGCGGCACCAGTGACGTGCCACAGATCTTCCAGGTTCCGCGTTTGATTTGCTAGATCGTTCTCGTTTCTATTGTTGCGCTTGATGAACCGGCCCGTGAGTTTGCCGACCGCAGTGCGGGGAAACACGACCAAGGTGAGGAAATGGTCGTTGCGAAAGAGTTTTCCGGACAGCACGCGCCGCTCATAAGCTTCGCTCAGACTACCAGCAAACGCGCTATGGAAGTGCCGTGCCGGGGGCGACGGCACATCGTTATGTCGCACAAGATGAGCACATATTGATACATTATCATCGGCAATGTTGCGTAAGAGCGTGTTAAACGCTCGGCAGCGTGCATTGCGGATGGCAACGTCTTCCAGTTCGAAGGGCAAACCCCTGACATGTGCCATGGCCATGACTGAGCCGTCTTCGAGAAGGACAACCTGGTCGCTGAGGTGGCCAACATATGGTAGATATATCTCACCAGACCTCTCGGTCCTGCCACTTGTCCCGAACATTAAACCATTCCTCTTCCTCGTCTCGGCACTTTGACAGGGTTGGGGCTGACGCTTGCCCCGCCCCAGAACGGCGCATCCACGCTTCTTCCAGCGGTCTGGAGATAGAGTAACGCTACACTCGCGGCGTTATAGTCGCGCTCGACAACAATCCGTGATCCGAACCACAGTGGCACAAGAATAATTTCGTACAGAGGGTTTTGGACGACGACGATGATTAGGCCGGCTAACATCATGAGCAATCCCGCCAAGTTCAGCGGCACGCCTAGGAATAATGCAGGGCGTGTCGCCGCCACGTAGAGAATACTCTCTTCCAGTCGATCGCTCATCAGCCCCCCCCTATGAGGGTTCTACCAAGGAAGCTGGCCCCAAACATGATGACGATCCCCCCGATGACACCGGCAACGAGACCGAGTGAAGCACGGCCGAACATCCATGATATGCCGATGGCGACAATGCCGAGCACAGCCAGAGACTGTCCGAAGGGACCAAGGATGAATTGGCAGATACGCTGCACCATTTGGGTAGGGTCGGTCCCCGATGTCACTTGCGCCATCGCTGGCCAGGAGCAGACAAGGCTCCAAGCCGCCGCGCCGCCAGCAGCTGGCGCATAGTTAGCCGCCATGCGCAACATAGCTTCCCGGAGAGTAAAAGTATTAAAACGCGAACGATATCGGTTAGATGACGCCATTATTGTATCTCCATTCAATCTAATACAGGTTATTTCTTGTTCGAGGATTCAGGGTCTCTAGACCTCTGGAGTGCTGGAAGGCCTGATGTGTCGTGTGCCGAACGGTCTCGCTCATACGAACCCCAGACATCCCATTTTTCTTCCGAGATCGGCTTTTCCTCGGCCTCTTCCGCTGGTTCGACCAGCGGTGGCACGATCTCTCGAGCGGCCGCCTCAACCTTCCGCACATAACCGTTTGCAAACCCGCGCGTTAAGTCACCCGTGTTGTAGGCCGAGATTGCCTGGCGAAGGGCCAGTTGCTTTGCCGCGGCAGTGCCGCCGCCGGCATAGCGGCTTTCTAGCAAGTGCGCCGCAGCCGCAAGTGAAATGCAGGGCTGAAAGGCCTTTTCGATCGTGAGATTGAGGACGGAAAAGTTTTTACTGTTGATCTGCATAAGCCCAACGTCGACTGAATGTTTTGCTTCGACGCGGTTCTTGACGCTCTGGTGCGCTTGCGTTTGATCATCCCAGTGAAGGGTTTCACCGGTTGTATTGTCATGTGCCGCAAGCGGATCAAAGCCGCTTTCAACCTTGGCAATTGCGGCAAGCGTTGACGGATTAACCCGCGGAGCACACTTGCGAGCGAGGCGCTCGAACTCTCGAAAGGAGAATGGAGCGGCCTCGGTTGAAGGGCACGTCGAGGTCACCATCACGAGGGCCAATGGCCAAGCTGCGTGTAACATTTCCCTATCACCTCAGTTGCGGCTGCCAGAAAGAGTTAGCGTCATCTATAGGTCGCCGTTTTGCCGGAGGTCTGTTACTCTAGGATGTTGCAATTCGATCTTTTGGTTTCATTTGAAGCAAATACGGTTTTAGCGCGTTCCGCGAGCACTAGACGAGTCGATGCAAGTGCCGTGACGTAGGTGGTTTGCTGCACAAGTGGAAGAACCAATCTACCTTGTTTAAAGCGATGGAATGAAAGGCCGATGCTGGAGGGTGCTTCTGTGAATATCGACCCAAGAGTCGAACAAACAGCGGCTTGTCTGTAGCATCGTGACCTTGCCCCGTTGAAATAATGCATTTTGAAGTAAGCTCTGGCCCATTGAGAGGACCAGAGAATGAAGCGCAACCGTTTCACGGACGAACAGATCATCGGCATTCTGAAGGAGCACGGCGAGCCTGCGAACGGCACGCCGGTCTCGGAGCTTTGCCGCAAGCACGGTGTCAGCGATGCCAGCATCTATAAATGGAAAGCCAAGTTTGGCGGCATGGAGGTGTCCGAGGCCAAGCGGCTGAAGACGCTGGAGGACGAGAACACGAAGCTAAAGCGGCTTCTGGCTTATGCCATGCTCGACAATGCCGCTATGGTCTGCCTCGTCCGTGCAAGGATACGCGACATCGTAAATGACGAATCCAGTTGCATAAATGTATCCGGCCTCTCGCGAGTGGGCTGCGGTTGCAGCCAGGCCATGATGAGATCCGCACACGCCGTTCCCAATAAATGGTTCGGGCACGAAGCCGCTTTTTTGCGCAGGACTTACGGCATGTTGATCCACTGTTTCGTCATCACTATTCCCGAGCCTTGCAATCGAGTTTGGATCGTCAGGTGAAGGCAGGGTCTCTGCGTTCGTAGAGCGCTCCAGGCTTGGTCAGGACAACCCAGACAATCCGGGCCATTTTAGCGGCAAGTGCGACGTGAGCGCGACGAACACCCCACCTTTGCTTTTGTGATTGAGGCGGCGAGATAAGCTCCTTCATCGATAGGAGCGGAACGGGATGGTTGGAGATCGCGCTGATGCCATGCTTGAAGTCATGGATGAAGGCATGCATGAAGCCAGGCATGAGGGAAAATATCGTCGGATCGAGGTGATCACCGGTCGGCGGCAGCGGCGGAATTGGACTGACGAGGAGAAGGCGCGGATTCTTGCGGAGAGCGCCGAACCCGAGGTGAACATCTCGGCTCTTGCCCGGCGCTGGGGCGTCAACCGCGGTTTGCTGAACGTCTGGCGTCGGGAAGCCGGGTTGACCTCTCGTCGATCTGCCAAGGCCTGCGCACACCAGGCGGTGTTCGTTCCGGTGACGGTGGTTGGCGATCGAACGGATTACCAGGGCTCGCCGTCGGATGTCGCCCACGTCGCCGCCGGTCGAATTGAGATCGAGATTGCCGGCGCGCGCCTGACCGTGATCGGTTCGGTGGCGCCCGAGTTGGCGCAAGCGGTAGTAGCGGCGTTGCGAGGTCGCCGGTGATCGGTCTTTCGCCGAATGGCGTAAAGATCATGGTGGCGACGCAGCCTGTCGACTTCCGGCGCGGCATGAATGGCCTGGTGGCCTTGGTGGCGTCAGCGCTTGCGGCTGATCCTTATTGCGGTGACGTGTTCGTGTTCCGCGCCAAGCGTTGCGATCGCCTGCGCTGCATTTACTGGGACGGGTCAGGCATGATCCTAGCGACGAAGTGGTTGGAAGCGGGCAAGTTCGTTTGGCCGCCGGTCCGCGATGGCGCGATGCAGATGAGTAGCCAAGAGTTCTCGCTTCTGCTGGCCGGCATTGACGGACACGGGTCAAGCGAAACGCGGTAAAAAGGCCGACGAAAGCAGGCTGATCATATTGTATTTGCTTGAAGAATCCGACCTGTGTGGTAGGGTCTCTCATGCCGCTTCGACCTCACCCATTGGCGATGTCACGTTGTTTGATCAAGGTCGGAACAAGGCGCTTGTGTGAGACGTCAGGCGGTTGCGCCGGTCACGGCTTTCCACTGCGCCATCGCGCGGATCCGATGGATGTGGATGGCGAGGGCTGAGTTTTTCTGGTGCGGGGGGACGAAGAGATTT
>NZ_FWER01000092.1 GCF_900169785.1 Rhizobium sullae | reverse complement strand
CCCGTGATGCAGGACGTTAGACATTGGGGAACCGTCACGATCGGAACGGGTTTCGGGAACGTTCGCTTTACCAACCGGGCCGCATCCGCAAAGAACAAGGATTGAGCCATTATGGCCCTTGGGCCCCATGCATCCGCATTTGCCGAACCGGTAGAGCAAAAGATGCCGGGCGAAGCTCGACAAGTTTAGACTAATAGGCCGAGAGCCAAGTTCTTGGGCACGACCGGAAGGTTCCAACAACGCGGCGGCCCGCGACGGAGATGAAGATTACAGCTTCACTTCGTTCTGCATGATCTTATCGACGGTGATGGGGAAGTTCCAATGGCACGATCCGCCGAATGGAACGCAGAGCTAGGAACGGCGAAAGATTTGCGCCCGGCCGCTCATGCCGCACAGGAATCTCTCGCCTGTTCTCAAAGGCTGGGCTTGTCAGCTCAAACGCCATGACATCCTCCTCTTAGTATGCCACCCAAACCGGACAATCGGCGAAAAGTTCCGTTGGCGAGGCGATCGCACATCGGAGCGTCAGTTGTCAGTGAAGATTGCAAACGCTGGAGCTTCATCCCCAGATCGCTTTCCGGTTGACGCGGCGGCCCATGTTTTCCGCAGCTTCGGGAACCTCTCGGCAAGCTTCACTTTAAAGCGAAGCATCGCTGGCTCCCCGGCGGCAAAAAATGGAACAATGAATGGCGTGCAAAGTTCAAGCGACATGGCGCGATGCGATTTGCGCTGCCATCCAGTCGGCTCTTCCTCCCAAGCGCTCGACATCAGAGGCCCGGCGCATTCTTGCGCCGGGCCTCTGATGAGCGATGAGTAACCCTGGCGAAATCAACGCTATGGCTTTTTTGCAACGCCATTTGCGCAGGATCCCATTCCAATCTCGGTCGACACACAAGAGTAGCGACGTCCGTCAGCCCTGACCGACGCGGGCTGCATGTCTGCTGCGGGAACTAGTGCGCTTCGTGATCGTTCAATGGAGGACGAAAGGAGCGACGGCGAAAATGCAGGCCTCACTTCAACTCGACCATGCTGCCCAGATTGCAGTCGAGGCGCACGCTGGCCAGACAGACAAGACTGGCGCGCCATATTTCGAGCACTGCCGTCGCGTCGCCTTAGCGGTTATCGGTGACGAGGAGAAGATCGTCGCTTACCTTCATGACGTGGCGGAAAAAGGGACGGGCTGGACGGTTGACCGTCTGAAGGAAGAAGGATTTCCTCCGGCGGTGGTTTCCGCTGTCGATGCCCTTACTAGAAGACAGAATGAAGACGATGAGCCTTTTATCCGCCGCGCGATTTCGAACGACATCGCGCGGCGCGTAAAGCGGGCCGACCTTGAGGACAATCGGTCGCAGGCGCAGCAAATCGGCGCCGACACATCCAAGTACGATCGAGGGTTGACGATCATTTCTGAGACAAGGCGGCATCATGAACGAGAAGAATAAGTGGATCGGCGGCTGTTCGTGGGGCGACGAGAGATGCCGGTCCAAGCGCGCGCCCACATTACGTCGGCTGCGCCACTGAAGCATGCGCTGCCGGGCGACAAGCAGGCCCTTGCTGTCCTGGTTCGGCTTGCGTCGGGAAGTCGAATGAACGACATCCGCAGTCCATTATGGCGCCGACAGAAGAAACCATAGCCAGTTGTAGAACTGGCGTTTCAGAAGAGACGACCGAGAGCAGGTTTGCCTGCGGTTTTTTCATCCTTGGAGATATCATGCCCGCAGAACCGGTCTTCCCCCCGCACGATCTCGAACCTCGGAAGGGCAGTCCCAGTCCGCGCCTCAGGGAAGCCGAATTCAAGAAGCGGTTCCTGAACCAGTTCCAGGATAAGGCCTACGGGCCGCTTGGCCGTGAACTTAACAGCATCGCAAGCGCGGCCTGGGACGCCTATCTTAATTCTCGAAAGAGCCCGAATGCGCGGAAAGCAGGACCGGAGTTCAGCGATCCGGACTACGATCTGTCGGTCGACTGGCTCAATGCCCGAGACGCCATTCGTGCCGCGCGGGTTCGGCATGATAACGCAAATGGGCCGCTTCGCATCCTGCTGATCAACGGCTCGTCACGCAGCGAGCATACCTGTCCCGGCGAGTTTTCGAAGAGCTTCAGGATGGTCGAGATTGCCCAGGAGATATTTGCCGGCCGGCCTGAAATCGACGTGAAGATCCTCGATCTCAGCCGCCTCTGCTCCGAATACGGCCGACAGATACATCCGTGCAAAGCCTGCTTCTCGACGTCGGCTGCGCTCTGTCACTGGCCCTGTTCCTGCTACCCGAACTATTCGCTCGGCCAAATCCATGACTGGATGAATGACATCTACCCCATGTGGGTTGAGGCACATGGTATCATGATCGTGACGCCGGTGAATTGGTACCATACCTCATCACCGTTGAAACTCATGATGGACCGGCTCGTCTGCGCTGACGGCGGCAATCCCGATCCGACGACAACACATGGCAAGCACGCTAAGGAAGCGAAAGAACTGGAGATGAAAGGTTGGAACTATCCCCGCCATCTCGCAGACCGCCTTTTCGCTGTTGTCGCCCATGGCGATACGGAAGGTGCCGAGGATGCGAGACGCGGCGTTTCCGAGTGGCTCAAGTCCATGGACCTCATCCCAGCCGGAACGATGGCAGAAGTAAGCCGCTACATCGGCTATTGGGAACCCTACGCCACGAGCCATGAGGCGCTCGACAAGGACACAGCGATGCAGGAGGAGGTGCGCAACGCAGCGCGGACCCTGCTTGGAGCCATCCTTGCGAAGCGCACGGGCAAGAAGGTTACTGCTGATCTTCGCCAACCGCGCGAAAAGTGAACCGGTTACGCTCATCATGTTCGATGGGCGCTTGCATTTACAACTCGCCTTCGCTGTAGATCTGGCCGATACAACGCAAGCTGCGCTTCATGGCCCCGAAGGTGTTCGGCATCGTTTTGCGAATGCGCCCAAAAAGGCTACGGTCCATATCCGCCCGTCCATCTCGAACTCGCACGCAAACGTATACATCTCGTGGCCTGTGCTGTTGTGCTTTATCAGATTTGCATCTGGCGGGGTCTTTTCCGCAAGCCTCGGGCTTGTCGCAACCTGGTTCCTTTGAGACCGCGGGGAAATCGAGGAAAACGCCCGATCGCCTCGGCGTCGTTCGTGCTATGACGACAGGACCTGTTCTGGCTCGGAACGCGCCAAATGTCACGCGCTCACGCTTAAAGTCCGCAACCTTGGCTCGTCCGTGCGGCAGCACTAGCAAAGGGACCGCGGTTGCCCGTGGAGGATGGGAGAACCGCCGCGCGACCCATATCGAATAAACGGCAATGGAAGATGTTCCCGTCGAGATACAAAAAGCGCCGCCCTTGTGTGAGAAATGCGAGGCAATTGCCATATCTCTTCGTCGGGTCAAGAACAAACGGCCACAGCCCCGCTCGAAGGCACTGATCGGGTGCGGCCGCTTCCGCAGCGGCGTCCGGTCCTCAAGGCAATCGGTAAGCGGAACCATTGCAGGTGGTCACAGGATTTGCTGCTTGTTTGCCCTTCGGCGGAACTGCCACCTGCTGGAAATTACTTGCCGCAAGACATTCCCGGGTGCACGACATCAAGCGGCCAGATTTCAATGGAACCATCGCAACGGTTGGAGTGTTTGATATGGGATCCGCGTAGCGGGGGCCGCCAACTCCAGTTCACACCGCCACCTGCTAGAGCGATCGTCCGAGTGCCGCAAGATTACGGTCCCTCAACCCTGCGGCACGTGATGCGACAGGCCTCGCTCTTCTCCTCAATCTGGCGGGCGCCTGCCGCATCTGCATACGCCCAGCTGAAGCTTCCGGCATGAATTGGTGCCCATCGGACGGCCATGCGATCAATCAGTGGCGGCGTAAAGAGACCAGGTGGATGGCGCCGCCAGGAAAGGGCAGCCGTCTAAGAGAATATCCGCATGCAGGGCTGCGTGCGGCGCTGCTGTTCTCCTCTCAGAGACAGGGGCATCAGCATGAGAGCGAAGGAGAAAGGATAATGCACCGAGCCGCAAGAATTCCTGATGTCATTTCACACGACGAACATATCGTCACCGCCAGGGAAGCGTTGGAGGGTCTCTATCTGAAGCTCGAACAGGAGTTGGAAGTGCGTCTAGTCGCGGCCGCGTTGCGCGCCGGTTGGCGGGCTGACGAAGCCATGGAGGCGATCGCTCAGCTTCGCAACGAGGACTTGGAGAACTTTGAAGCACGCAGCCGGCCGCGAGCGGAGGATAACAACCGCCGTCGGATTTGATGCCGTTGACTCAGGTTCACAGTTTGAGGCCGCGGCCCGTTGTCAAGAAAATGCCCCCACCGGCTGGGCATCTCCGCCGGAAGGGTAACGGCCGAGTTTTCGCCACCCAAGCATGCCTATTCGCGAATCTCGCTTTGCTTACCAATCAAGCGCGCGTAGTCTGCAAATTCCGGGTTTTCACCTCTTTCCGCGGCCTCGTTGGCCAGAAGCAGAAGCCGGATCGGGAAAACCACACTTTTTCGGTTGGAATCGGACAGCTGAGGCAAGTTATCCGCGCTGACACCTGCTTCCGCCTCAGTCAGCGCGGCGCAAACATCTGAGTGACTGATGATACCCTTTTCGACCATCATTTTATTCAATGCTGCCAGGGCCATGTAGAGCCCCTCCAACTGTAGATTGGCGGTATTCAAATCAGTTTCCTTTCAGTCAGTTGAACTTACACTAGATTGTCCTGGCCCGACGTACCCGGCGAGATTTGCAGGGATTTTCACCCTGGCTTCGCATCAGAAGAACCGACCAAGCCGATGTCTGTTCCGCCAGAACGGCCGCAGACTTTGGTCTGCAACGCCGCTTGTCCCAGATTTCACTCATTGAAGGACAGCCATCTTCACAGCGATACGAATGCAGGCGATCGCGTGCATTGGTCTACAGCTGTGATTGACGGTGATCGGACGTGCTCGGAAAAAGTGCCGTCATTCTCTGCTCAGCGGTTATCCAGGCTCGAACGTGGTAACCGCATAAGGAAAACGTTTCGCGCGAAAACTGCGATTCCCAGGAGAACCGGAAACGGTCACAGTCAAGCCGGCGATCGCCTTCACGACCACGCCAGCAAAGACGCCAGCGATGCCGCCGGCGATGACGCTCACCACGCCGGCCGTGCTCATGAACGACTGCCAGCGCGACTGCTTTACGGCCCTGTCGCTCAGTACAGCCTTATCGTCGTCATGGGTCGAATGGACCAGATATTTTTCCATCAGAGGCGCGACCTCAATATAATAGTGGCGGATCCGTGCGATCCCGCGCGCATGCCCCATGTCTGTGACCTGCGCAACGAAAGCGAGAGCGATTGTCGCGCTCGATACCGATGTCAGGAACAAGTTGGCGCGTTGGTTGGCTTCCTGGATCGTGGCAGCCCGGGCAGTCTGCAATACGAAATGTTCGGTGGTCATGAATTGCAGGACCCGCCGCCGCGTCTTGCTTTCGTCCGCCTCCGAGCTAACAGCCATTTTCACGCGGCGATCCGTCATCGCTCCCTCGCAATCTCGGCTCGAGGTTCTGCGGCGTAGAACGCCCGGCAGGAAAGCCTCGAGATTGCCGAATTCATTAATGTGCTGCTGCTGCCGAACCGGCGTGACATTTGGACACGGCGAATGGTGATGCGGTGACGGCCCTCGGGAAGTTCGTCAGCTTGAGTCTTTTCCAAGTGGCGCCGCAACGGCCACAAAACTGGCCCCAGCGGCGGCGGATGCCGCCGTCATTCGCGGTTCCTGCCATTGCTTGATGCTGCAACATCGCCTTCACATTTTTTCCCGGTGATGCCGGCGCCACACGGACCAAAAGGTTCCACAATCAGAGGCGGGGCGTCGACCTGGAGTGGAGAACGGCTAGCATCAGCGCGAGTTCCGTTGCTGAAAGAAAAGTCAGGATGAATGCTGGAACTGGCCAGAAACGTCGGTCCTATCTGGGACGTTCAAAGCATCACCCTTCAAGCTCGCCAGCGAAACACGCTGTTCTGTCGAGGCCGTCCCGATCTGACTAATGTCCCGCAACGGAACGCGCTTGAAAGGGCCAAACTGAAGGCTATCTGACGACGATATGGCTCGCCACGCGGCAATCCAGGAATAAAAGGAATAAACGTGACAGGCGGATGGATTCATCTTTGCATCGATATGCAGCGGATGTTCTCGGAGGATACGCCCTGGCATGTAGCGTGGATGCGCGAGGTATCGCCAGAAATTGTGGAACTCGCGCGTTCCCATCCAGATCGGACCGTCTTTACACGGTTCATACCGCCACGCCGGCCTGAAGACCTCCCTGGCATGTGGCGAACCTATTATGAAAAGTGGCGGATGATGACGATGGAGCATCTCGACCCGCAGATGATTGACCTTGTTCCTGCCCTGAAGGCTCTGGTTCCTCCCGCGCGCGTCTTTGACAAAATGACATACTCGCCCTGGGTCTGCGGACGGCTTCACAGGATGCTGTCGGAAGAGGGGGTCGGGACTGTCGTGCTGACTGGAGGCGAGACGGATGTCTGCGTCCTGGCGGCCGCGCTTGGTGCGATCGATCTCGGATACCGAGCAATCCTTCTGAGGGATGCCGTCTGCAGCGGGGCCGACGAGACGCATGATGCTTCGCTTGAACTCCTCGGTGGCAGGTTTTCGGTTCAGCTCGATGTCACGACCACGGAGAAATTCCTGAGGGAGGTTTGACCCGCTTGCCGGAGACGCTCTGTGGCCATTTGGAACGGAGATAGCCTTCATCTTATGCCCGCGTTGGGTTCGTTTTCCAGACACCTCTTGCCGACTTTCAGGCGGATAGTTCCGGCGGTGGTGCCCCCAGGCTACAGATTGGGCGCTTCTGCCCGTCGGTCATCACAAGTGATCGACGCGCCACTTGCCTTGTCGCTGGTTTTCTCGACCTCACGGGTGCTGCTCATGACCCTTCGGAGTTTTGGTAAACAAACGCTGGTCGCTACAATTATTGAATATCAGACACCCAACTCATGGCTTGGGCTTTCTGCTCCTGCGGGAAGACCCGGGCGTCGATCTGCGGGAAAATCATTCCCGTCATATCCGTGGCCGCTTTAATCCATTGCTTATCGGAGATCACGGCAGCGCGTTTAAATCGGTGGAATTCGCTGAGCTTGCTTAAGCCGTATTGCAAATCGCGTTTCAGAGCATCGGCCGTCATGTCCTCGAAATCCGTGAGGTCCGCCAGGACACCAATGTCTTCATGATCACCCAGCTTCTCCTCGATGACAGGTATGACTTTTTCGTAGTCGTCCGCCGTGACGGTACCGGCAACACGAAACGCCGCGACGTTGTCCGGAGCGGTTATGAGCTCGATCATTATTTCCTCCGTTCAATGGGCCTCATGCACTGCAACCAAAACCTGTCGTGGAAGGATGTTCCACAGGCGCAAACATCGTGGCGCGCCGGGATCTCGCTTCTTCCACAGCAACCCTGAAGCCCGTCTCAGATCAGCGGCTTACCGCCCGTCACAGCGACGGTCGCCCCCGAGACGTAGCTTGAGAGCGGATCGGCAAGCATTACATAGGTTGTCGCGAGTTCGGCAGGTTGACCGGCACGTTTCATTGGCACCTGCTGGCCGAACGTCTCAACGGCTTCCGGCGACATCGTCGATGGAATAAGAGGTGTCCAAATCGGTCCAGGAGCAACGGCGTTGACCCGGATGCCTTTTTCCGCCAGCAGCTGGGCTAGCCCTGCGGTAAAATTCTGTATGGCGCCTTTCGTCGTCGCATAGGGCAGCAGCGAGGGGTTAGGCATGTCTGCATTGACTGACGCGGTATTGATAATCGCGCCGCCGGGTTTCATGTGCGCCACAGCCGCTTTGGTCAGGTAAAACATTGCGTGAATATTGACCTTAAAGGTCAGGTCCCATTCGTCGTCGGAAATCTCGGCAATGTCGGAGAATGTCGCCTGATGCGCCGCATTGTTCACCAAGATGTCGATGCCGCCAAATTCGCTGGCAGCGCGCTCGATGATCGTGCGGCAGTGCTTCGAGGACTGAATATCGCCGGGAACGATGACGGCTTTGCGGCCCGCTTTTTCGACCCAGCGCTGCGTTTCTCGCGCGTCCTCGTCCTCGTTCAAATATGAGATCAGGACATCTGCGCCTTCGCGCGCAAAGGCGATCGCAACAGCCCTGCCGATCCCGCTGTCCGCGCCCGTAATGATCGCTTTTTTTTCGAGTAGACGGCCAGAACCCCTGTAGGACTGTTCGCCATGATCCGGGGCCGGATACATGGGTCGCGTTAGGCCTGGCATCGGCTGCTGCTGTGGCGGGAACGACGTAGGGTAGCTTGGCATCTGATTTTCCTCTTTGTCCGATGCAGCTCGAACATTTGCAACGCCTAAAAGTTCCGAAATGAGCGGATGTGAAGTGAACGGCAGACCCGGCAGCCCAGTCTGTCCCCAGGTCAAGGTCGCCGCTTGGGACTGCCCGACGAGTGGATCTTTGAAGGGAACCTTTGGCTTCCCCGAAAGTTCGCCGGGCGAAGAGACTTGTATGTCCAAAGGCCGTTAGAGGCAGCCGGCGATGATGCTGAAAAACGTTTGAAAGGACGCTCCCATGCAAGCCGTTCGAATTCACCGCTTCGGCGGGCCGGAGGTGATGAAAGTCGAAACCATCGATGAACCATTTCCGGCGGGCAACGAAGTCGTGATCAAAGTTCTCGCCGCGAGCGTGAATCCCGTCGACGTGAAGGTGAGGGAAGGCAAATATCCTCCCGTAATGGAGAGGGAGCTGCCCTATGTCCTTGGCCGGGACGTCTGCGGTGAAATCACCGATCTTGGCGATGAGGTGTCAAGCTTCCTCATGGGCGACGAGGTCTTTGCGTTCCTGTCTCCCGGCCATGGCGGATATGAGGAATTCACGGTCGCAAAGTCCAGTGAAGTTGCCATGAAACCCAAGTCGCTCGATCCTATCACCGCGGCGGCCGTGCCATTGGCGGGGATCACAGCCTGGCAAGGGCTCTTCGAGCTTGGCAATCTCAGCACAGGCCAGCGTGTCCTCATTCATGGTGGCGCAGGCGGCGTTGGGCATTTCGCGATACAATTCGCCAAGGCGAAGGGCGCATGGGTGGCAACGACTGTGTCCGCCGCCGACAAGGACTTTGCAAAGCAGCTTGGGGCCGATCAGGTCGTCGATTACAGAAACGAGCGCTTCGAGGACATGGTGGAACCTGTCGATGTCGTCTTCGATCTGGTTGGTGGCGAAACACAGCAGCGCAGCTTCAGCGTCGTAAAATCCGGTGGCGCCCTGATTTCAACGCTGTCGGAGCCTGACGCCGAACGGGCCAAAAAGCAGAACATCCGTGCCGGCCGCTACACCGCGCAGCCCAACGGCGCTCAATTGCAAGAGATTGCCACGTTGATTGATCAGGGCAAGGTGAAGGTCGTGATTGATCGGATCTACGATCTCCATCAGGCAGCGGAGGCACATCAAGCGCTGAAGGAACCGCAGGTTCGAGGCAAAATCGTTCTCAGGGTGCTCGGCTGATCCATATCTAAATTCGGGCACTGTTCAGGCCGGCAAGTGTTGTCAGGCGCGCGAAGAGGTAAGGAAGGAACGTCAATATGTGGAAAGCGCAGACACACCAAACAGCGGCGGACGGCATTCCGGATGTTGCACTAGAGAGCTCCGTTTCCTTTCTTCGCGACGGCTATACGTACATCTCGCGCATTTGCGACGCACACAGGGTCGACGCCTTCAGCACGCGCATCATGCTGACGCCGGTCATCTGCATGCGCGGTGCGGAGGCAGCAGAGATATTTTGGCGCGATGGCCGACGACGTCGGCAGTTTCGGACCAGCGAATTGGCGTGCGCGCCATCTTCGCCATCGAAGTGAAGCCTGGGCGCGTTCGATTGTCGAGCTTGCGAGAGAAGGGCAATTGCCGTTGGACGACGGCGACGCGCTTTCTATCATCGCCACCATCGAGACGTGGATGGCGAAGAGCTTGGTCCCGCTGTCGCTGCCGTGGAGCTATTGAATGTGCTGAGACCAATGGTGGCTATCGATCGGTTCATCGTCTTTACGGCGCTTGCGCTCCACGAGCGGCCGGATTGGGCGGAGAAGATCCAGGCTGGCATGGACAAGGACGTTGAAAGCTTCGTTCTCGAGGTCCGCCGCTTCTATCCCTTCTTTCCGGTGATTGGCGGAAAGGTCGTAGAAGAGTTCGACTGGAAACCTCACTCCTTCATGGTCGGGCCGTGGCTTATTCTCGATCTCTACGGCACCAATCATCATGCTGCCAGCTGGGAAGATCCGAACAGCTTTAGGCCGGAGCGTTTTCTGACCTGGAAGGGCGATCCCTACACTTACTTGGCTCAGGGAGCCGGCAAATTTGAAGACAATCATCGTTGCCCCGGTGAGTGGCTGACGATTGCGATCCTGAAGGAGGCGGCGAGGTTACTGTGCGGCAGAATACAGTATGAGATCCCGCTTTAGGATCTCAGCTTCGATCTGGCCCAGATTCCGGCGCTGCCGAAGAGCGGCTTCTTCATCCGCGGGGTCCGGGCTACCTGATCGGCCAGGGAGGCATCCACATCGGCGGTGGACGGCAGGCGCAGTGCAAGCAGCGCAAACTGTACGTTTCCGAACGGGAACATAAAATCCTTTTCAGTGTTCAACCGTCGGATACGCGGCTGACCTTCCCTCTTCGTGGTTCGCGTTATCCGCCTGCGCCCTGGAGCGGATAAGCCTCCTGTGGCACGAAATGCGACAGGAACCGCTCTTGCCGCCCTTGGGCGTGTTTCCTGTCGCATTTTCCATGTTTCGGCGAATAGCCCGCCTGCTTTGGGGCCGACATCAGAAATCGGGAACATTTCCTTATTCCTCATGTTTGAAGACAACGAACGCGGCGCCGAAGAGCTCCGTTCTACCGAGGCATTTCACCGCTACATCGAGAGCCTTGCGATGCCTCAAGGCGGATGGCCGCGATCTTTGCCAATCCGCTCTCGGCGCATATGAAGCCAGCCTCTCATGGTTTCGCTGCCATCCAGGCGCCGCGCAATCGATGAGGAGGCTTGCGATGAGGGAAGAAAAGAAAGCGACCGCCCCGCAGGTCCGTGGCGATATTCAGAAAGGATTAACCGGCGACATAAAGCCTGGTTTCGATCCGGCACTTGCACCTATGGAGACCGATGGGGAAGCTGCCGGCACACCGATGACAGCCAAAGAAATCGAGATTGCCCGGCGGACACAGCGGGCAGATCCGGTCGATCGACAGGAGGATTACGACGTGGCCATGCGCGAGCCTGGGACGAACCGCGCCACACCGCAAACCGTTGCGACCGGATGGCTACGCGTCTTCATCGTCATAATGGCGTCGATCGCCATCGGGATTGCGCTTCTTACCTGGCTTTATCCAAGTCGATAGCGTCTTCGTGTCTCCCCAATGCCACTTGCCCGGCCGCCGGCGGCGATTAGGCTTTCCAAGCCGCAAGAAAGAGCGCATGGTTTCAGTCAGACCCGCGCAACAGCCTCTTGGCCTCCCAGGAAACCGCGACGGCCTTGAACGGATGGCAGGCCTATGGACGCCGCCGCCGGAAGAGATGCGGCAGTTTCCTGGCGTCTGAAAGCCACAGACGAACGCGGCGCTACCCCTCCCGGGCTATTTCGGCCACGTCGACCGATTTCGGAGAAATGTCAAAACCGTACAGAGGCTCCAGGCATTCTGGAATCGCGCAGGACGCATAAACGAGCAGATTCCTTGATCGTGGCGCTCTGGTATGGGCCCGAGGTTGCCCGCCGATTGGAGAGACAATGTCGCCATTTAACCAATCGACGGTGAGAAACAGGCTCCTTAGAGTTTTATCACTTGAGTCCTTCGAGGCCCTTCGACCCGCTATGGAGGCTGTCGATCTTCCGATAAGGTATGTTCTTACGGAGGCCAATGAGCCGAGCAGCTACGTCTACTTCATCGAGGACGGATTGGCCTCGATCGTGGCGACTAGTGTGGATGACGAGAAGGTCGAAGTCGGCCATGTCGGACGTGAAGGCCTGGGCGGTTACCATGTTTTGCTCATGGCCGACAGCACTCCGCACCGCACTTTCATGCAGGTTGCTGGATCAGGGATTGCCGTTCCTGTTGACCTCTTGCTGCAGGTGGTCGATAGGGACAAGCCGACACGCGACCTCCTCTTACGCTACGTTCATTCGGCCGAGGTGCAGCTTGCGCACTCCGCTTTGGCGAATGGCCGGTATAATATACAGGAGCGACTTGCCCGCTGGCTGTTGATGTCGCATGATCGCCTTGGCCGGGCCGATTTGCCGCTCACCCACGAGTTCCTGGCGTTGATGCTTGGTGTCCGGCGTTCGGGTGTCACCAACGAATTGCATATCCTTGAAGGTATCCACGCTATCATCGCGACCCGCGGCAACGTCCGTGTTCTCAGCCGGGAAAAGCTCGAAGAAATCGCTGGCGGGTGCTATGGCCTGCCTGAAGCAGAATACGAACGTTTGATCGGAATTCCAATCAAGGCTGGCCCCTTCATTCGCACCGCCTGATCGCGTCTCCAAAACCGACGATAGCCAGCAGCGTTCCCGCATCGTCGCATATGTGAATTTGCTCGTCCGAAATGTCACGGCCGCGCAGCACAGCCTCGCTCATGAGCGTGCGTGCATCAAAAATCGCCTCCGACCTCGCTTCGTCGAGGGTTGCAAGCTCTGTGCCCTCAGGATCGACGACGACGCCCGAGCCCGTGACAAGATTAAAGTAGAATCGCGGCACTGCCGGCTCCTTTTCGCATTGAGCGAAGTGAGAGTTTGACTCATGACGCTGTCTCAAAAAAGCGGTGCGTGCTGTTTTTTCTGGCCGGCCGAGATCGGGCTGCGCGCTTGTCCAGCCGCCTTAACGGGTACTTGTGTTAGCACGGACGCATTTCCCGTGTTTCTACGGGACCTTCGTTCCTCGTATCGCCTGGAGCGATGGAGCAGAGTGATCTTAATCCAGCGCCAAAATGGAGATGGTATTGCGCCGCGTTTAAGAGGGGCGACGGATGCATAATAATCAGAATTTCAGGGCAGTGTGCGCTTTCGCACAAACTCCGTGTCGATCGGAACACATTTTTACATCGATCATTTTCCAATTACCAAATGGAGAATGAAACCGTGAATTCACAACCCATTCGGCCCACGCCACAAGAGCAAATTGTTTCCCTTGTTCCTACACTTCGAGCCTTCGCTCGCCAATTTGTTCACAATGGGAGTGACATTGATGATCTCGTACAGGAGGCTGTCGCCAAAGCACTGGCGCACGTAGACCGATTCGAGCCTCGCGGCCCCGACGCCATGAAATCGTGGCTGTTTACCATCATGCGCAACACTTTCCTCACGCAGTGCAAATCCCGGAAGCGTTCGCCTATCGGCTCGGTCGATGATCTGGCCAGCTTAGACGTGCCCGTTAACTCGAATCAGGAAATGGCTCTGTTTGCGAACGACGTCCGGGCGGCCCTGAAGAACCTCCCTGTGAAACACCGAAAGGCTCTTATCTACGTTGCTTGG
>NZ_FWER01000026.1 GCF_900169785.1 Rhizobium sullae | reverse complement strand
GACGTTCCATTGATCCAGGAGCGCAAGAAGCTTGCGGGCACACGCTATAGCGCGGGCGCAATCGTCACTCTGGGGTTCTGGAATGCCGAATACGAGCAGAGCGCCATCGCCAATGAACTTGTCGACCACGCCATCAAATGCTTCCGCCGCGCGCATCACCCGTCGCCGGAAGGAAGAGATGAAGATCGACAGCCTCGCCGGATCCATGTTCTCGGCATAAGCCGTGAACCCTCGTATGTCGACGAACAGAATCGTGGCTTGCTGACGACGGCCTTGCCGCCACGTGGCGACATCATTTTCTCCCACCAATGGCGCGATCTCGGCTGGCAGAAAGCGAGCAAGGTTTGCGCGCCGGGCAGTCTCGCTGACCGCGCGCACGAGTAGGCGCCGAGAACGCACCATTGCGAGCGCCGTCGTAAGGCCGATCAGCGTCAGCATGACGGCCCGCATCAGATAAGACGGCAGTGAGAAAAGGCGGCCGATGCTTGCACCCAACTCGCCAAAAGATGCGGGGGTCTCAAGACCAGTCAGGAACAAGCGAAAGCCGAGCGCGGCAACGACGCCAACCACAGCGATCATTGTTGCCGTGGTGGCCCACACTTGAACGAGTGGCCGATATCGAAGGGCGCCGACCGCGAGGAGGAGGGGAACGGCCCAGATGGTCGGCATCGCTGCGACCCAATTGCCTCCTAGGCCAACGCCTTCCAGGCCAAAAAAGAGGCTGACTCCGAGAATTGCTGCGTCGCATGTGACAAGGACGAACGCCATCCAGGGCCTGAACCAGCGGCGGAGAACCAGGAGGAACGACGTGACACCGAGGGCTAGAAATGCCCCAACGGTGATCAGCGCCGTCAAACGAACTTGGATCAGTTGGTACTCTTCAGTGAGCGCAGCCGTCCCTGAGAAAACAAGGAAGCCACTCGCGAACAGGATGAGGCCCAAAGTGATCCGAATCCATCCGATTGTATATTCGGCCTCAATCTCCGCTTCGCGGAACAGCTTATCGACCGAGGTGCTCGTCAGGGCCGAGTGGGTTTCTTCGGATTGATAGGCATTCAGTTGAAAAATACTCATCAACAGGTTCCTCCCCGCGCGCGGACAACAGGCGTACCCTCCGGGGAGGGCTGCCGCTACATATCATAGATCCGCGGCACAGCATTTTTGAACTTTTCCCCGCCGGATCCTGATTTACGATCGGCGCACTAAGTCATGGCAGACTGCTGCCGCGGGGGAATATTTCCGCATCCCAATGCGTCAAAGTGCTTCGAGCATGCCGATGGTTATCGGCTGTGCCGCAGAGAAGGGCACGAGAATGAAGAAAGCTCATGAATCGGGAAAAGCGGCCTCAAATCTAAGCCTGTCCCGCCGAAAATTTATGAAGATGTCAGTTACTAGTGCCGCGATTGTGGGCGCCGGAGGGTTCTCAGTCTGTATGTACAGACCGACGGTGGCGCAGGCCGCTGGCGCGACGTCCAAGTCCGCCGCGCGCTATCGCGATTCCCCAAATCGCGGCCGGCGCTGCGCCGGATGCACTCATTTCCTGAAGCGGAACCGATGTGAAATCGTCGCCGGCGAGGTCAGTCCCAATGGCTGGTGCCGCTTTCACACGCCGAGACCGGCTTGAGCGAGGCGTCATTGGTCGGTCGTTATCGTGGGCGGTAGCTAGCCGCGCATACTTGTGACCCCCAACGGAAGAACGAGCCGCAGCCTCTCGCTTGAACGCCCATGGCATGCTCCGAAGGCTTGGCTGCTACATCCTATCCCTCCGCTTTCCGAGGCCATTGATCTTGCCCAAGCGCACGACGCACAGCCGGGCCGCGTGCCGGGCAGACGTCCATCTGTGAGGCCTTGATGGAAATCAACGCAAGGCAGCTTATCCATTGATACACACGGGGCGGCAGGGTTCAGCCAGGAGGCACGGAATGCCAGTCAAGGTTCGAAACGCCACGAGTCTGGCGCTTGCCCTCTATGTTACCTGGACGGCCGCGACCTGGTTTCTCGAAGGGCGGATCGAAACGTTGCTGAGGCCGGGGGCCGTTGTCGATCGGCTCGTCTATGTTGTGATCGCCAATCTGGCGATCGGCATCGTCGGCGCGCTTCTTGTGCTCAGGTTCACAATCTCCTCCGGTGGCGCGAACCAGGAGCATACGGGTTTCGGTCGGCGCTTGCCTTCGATTCCGTGGATCGTCACGGGCATCGCACTGGGGTTCGCCCTCTATTTCATTCAGGGAGCAGCTTCCAAGAACCCGATGGTGATCCTCAATGCCTATGCCCAGGTGTTTGCCGTTTCCGTCGCCGAGGTGCTCGTGTGCTGGGTACTGGTGGGCGGCGTTCTCAAGGGCGCTTTTGGCGGCTCCCGCTGGGCCTCCGCGGCCGGTGCTGCGGTGGTCGCAAGCCTGACCTTCGGGATCTACCACATCGCCCACAGCCCTCCGTTTGACACGGTCGGCATGGTCGTGATTCTCACCGTTGTGGGCCTCCTGACGAGCGCGTTCTTCTTCGCCTCGCGAGACGTCTACGCGACCATCGCCTTCCACAATTTTCTGGGTGTCTACGGCGTTGTGCAGGCTCTTGCTGCCGCCGACAAGCTTGGCGGTTTTGCAGCACCGCAAGTGCCACTTCTTGCCACGGCGATTGTCTCGTTCCTCATCCTGGTCGCCGCCGACGTGCTGATTGTCCGCCGGCCGCAACGTCCGCAGGATCTGTGCTGATTGCCGGGGGAACTGCCGCAATTGCCGGAGGAGGCGCTCTCATGCTGAACCGAGGACCTGATTACGACGCCGCCACCGCTGCGCTTTGGTCCCACCGAGAGCCGTCCGAGTTCATGGGTCTAGTGCACTACGCTACGCTCGCCGCCAACAGCCACAATGCGCAGGCTTGGCGTTTCCGTCAGACGGCCGAGGGGGTAGCGATCCATCCCGACATGGCGCGCCCTGCCGGTGGCCGATTCCGACCACCACCACCTCTACGTCTCACTGGGTTGCGCGGCCGAGAACCTGATGCTGGCGGCGGGCGCGCTGCAGGGCGGCCCTCAGCGATCGAATTTGCCACCGACGGCGACGAGCGGGTCGAGATCGCGCTCGGGCAAGCGGGAAACCGCGACAGGCTGTTCAACGCGATCCTAGAACGCCAGTGCACGCGGTCGGACTACAACAGCCACCCGGTACCCCGCGCCGATCTGAGCTCGATGCAAGTCGCGGCGCGAGTTTCCGGGTGCGAAGTGGTGCTGATAGAAGATCGCGCGAAGATCGAACAGATTCTGGAACTGATCCTCGCAGCAAGCACTGCTCAGGTCTCGGACCCAGCCTTTTCCGCGGAGCTGAGATGCTGGTTGCGCTTCAACGCCCGCGCGGCGATCGAGACGGGTGACGGGCTCTATTCCGGCTGCTCGGGAAACCCGTCGCTGCCGACCTTCCTTGGCCGGATCATGTTCGGTGCCTTCTTCAAGCCCGATGCAGAGAACTGCCGTTATATGGCCGCGGGTATCCTGGCTCCCGGCGACGCAATTTTCATCGACATGGGGACGACGACGTTGATGTCGGCAGAGGCATGCGCGGTCATCTCGCGCACTGTGATGCCGCGCCATCTCCCCGATCTCTTATTCATTGTGAAGCGAATTTCAACCGAGAGATCGCCGTCGGCGAGTGCACGCATGACATTGGTCGTGCGGTTGATCGGCCGAGAGATGCCGACGATCGCAAAAGCTATGGCGCCGAGACCGGCGAGGCAAGCAATTCCGAGCAGCGTGAAGGTCGCGATGCGGGCACTCAGATAGTCGGCTGAGCTGTCAGCATGGCTCTACTCGGTGCTTCTGTACAGAGGGACTCTGGCCTTCTCGAGGCGAGTCTAGCCACGCGATACTTTCCCCCATGTGAATTGTTGATCCGGCGATCCGGCGGCGATCACAGCAAGTGCGACAGCCGCCGGAGCATTGGCGAGGTCTCAATCGTCGTTCGAAGAATTGGACGATGAGTTGCTGGACGAATTCGAGGAGCTGTTCGAGCTCGAATTGCTCGACGAGCTGGACGAACTGTTCGAGCTGGAATTGGAGGATCGGTTGGAACTCGAATTACTCGATGAATTCGATGACCTGTTCGACCCTCGGTCGGACCACGCTCCGCGATCATCGTCGCGGTTTGAATAATAGCTTCTACGCGTTTCGGGCGCGTTCTTTTTCAGTAACCGCACCACGGCATTGTCATCGTCTGCAATCGCCGGGCTGGCCGGGGCAGCACAGCTGACAAGAATGGCGCTCAAAATTGCCAGTATCTTTCTCATCGTATCACTCCTTGGTTGTCGCAGCCTTCGTGGCTGCCAAGGAGGAACGGGATGCGATGGATTCTATTCCCGGGTTTCGCGCAAAAGCTTCAGGGCCGCCGCTTCTTCTTCCGGTGAAAGCGGCGAAGCCGCGCCGATCGAGCCGAGATAGGCGTCAACCGTGTCCTGCGCAGCCGCGGGAACATAGCCGGATGCCTCGGCAGCCGTGGATAGGGCCAAACGTGTTTCCCAGTGATCCGAGAGATGGCAGGCAACCGAGGTGATGTTTCGTCCGGATCGTTGCTTGACCTCAAATTCGCGGCAAACCTCTCCAGCTTCGCTGCGGAAGCTGGAGATGACCGACACCGTTGCACCTTCGATGGCGATCGGTTCGCCGCCTGAGCCGGCAGTCTCGAGGATACCAGCGAGAGCCGGAGCGACAGGGAACGACATATCCGCAACTTCGTGGATCGTTGACCGACCGGCGAAGTAACCGCCGCCGCCGGCGATCATCGCCGCCAATATCGAAGCCGCAAGCGGGGCAAACCAGCTCTGCGTCCGACGCTTCGGTGACGGCGCAGGGCGGGGCGTGAAAGTGACGACATTTTCGCCAGGCTCCACCAACGGCGATGATCCTGGCACGTCGCGACTGTCGTACGTGTTCGCCTTGTGGGTGGCGACCATTCGCTGAACCGACGCCAGAAGGTGATCTGGTACGGGCTCGTCCAACATCGGTGCCAAAGCGGACTTTGAGGCCGCACGTGTTTCCATGAACGTAGCGACCCGCGCCATCAATTCGTCGTCGGTTTCAAGCGCCGCCTCGATCCGCGATGTCGTTTCGGCATCGGTTTCGCCATCCGCAAAGGCCATGACCGTTTCGTCGTCGAAAATCTGCTTGTTCATGCGTTACCACCTTTCATGACCGACGAACGCTCTGCCCCCAAATTTATTCCGGTCGTCTCGGAAAGATTTTTGCGTGCGCGCGCAAGCCTGCTCATGACTGTGCCGATCGGTATGGCAAGGACGTCAGCCGCCTCCCTGTAGGAAAGCTCTTCGACACAGACCAGGATCAACACTTCCCGCTGTTCATCAGCGAGTTGATCGATCGCCTGAGCGACGTCGTTCAGTGCCATTCGCGCATGAGACGCGGCCTCGCCCGACGGCACGGAGATGTCGTTCCGTTCAGAGATATCTTCGCTGGGGCCAGCCGTCTTCAGGCGGCGAGCATGATCGATCCAGAGGTTGCGCAAAATGCGGAACATCCACGCATCAAACCGCGTACCCGGTTCGAAGCTGTCGGACGATCGCAGCGCGCGCTCGCACGCCGCCTGTACAAGATCATCGGCGGTCTCGCGTGAACGGCAAAGCGAAATCGCAAAACGCCTTAGATTGGGCAGAAATGCAACGAGCCTGTCTTCGAAGGGGAGATCGTCGTGTTTCATACGTTTTGTTTCGCACGAGCGGGAATAAATTGTCGAGCCTTGCGTTGGTACAGCCATGAGTAAACCATATACTCGTTTTCTCGCCAACGGATCCGGAGCGCTGCAATGAGCAACAGCTTGAAGTTCACGCAACGGCTTTTCACCGGCCTGATGGCAGTCGCCATCGTGGAGGTTGCGGCCCCCATTTTCCCGCAGCACCAGACATATTCATTCGTCGCGAGCGCGCATGCCGACGACGACGACGATGACGATGACGGCGGAAGTTCGCGATCAAGCAGCGGTGGATCCCACGGGGGCAGCGGAGCGGTTCGAAGGGGCGGACGCGATCTGCTCGACATGCTGTTCGGCCGGCAACCTTCGACGCCCCGTCGTGCGAGGGCCGTCGCCATGCCGGACAGATCCGCCCGTCAGATTGTTGCTCTGGGACTCGGCGAGCAGAATATCGCGCCGCTTTCACAGGCGGGTTTCGTTATCGACGAGCGAGTGACCATTGCCCTTTCCAATACCGAACTCGTCAAATTGCAGATTCCGCGAGGGATGGCACTCGATGCCGCGCGCGCCGAGGTGGTGGCGCAGGCGCCCGACGCGACGGTTGACTTCAACCACTACTACGAACCTGAACAACGAGAGGACGCGGATCGTTGCGACGGTAGCGATTGCACAATGGTGCGTCATGTCATCGGATGGCCCAATCCTGCAACACTGACGTGTCCGGCGCACCTTCAGATCGGTCTGGTCGACACAGCGATCAATCCAGATCACCCGTCGCTTGAAGGCGCCAACCTTGAAACGATCCGCATGGGAGAGACAAGGCCCGATGCACTGCAATCGGGCAAACAGCACGGGACTGCGATTGCGGCACTTCTGGTCGGTCAGTCCGATAGCCGCACGCCGGGGCTGTTGCCGAACGCCAAGCTCGTTGCCATCGATGCATTTCGTCGGGCCGGCAAATCCGCAGACCGCGCGGAGGTCTATGACCTCGTGCGCGCGCTCGATCTTCTCGTGGCCCGAAATGTCGGCATCATCAATCTCAGTCTTTCCGGCCCATCCAATCTCCTGCTTGAAAGGACCGTCCAGGCGGCCGTCAGTCGTGGCGTCATTCTCGTCGCGGCCGCCGGCAACAACGGCCCCGCCGCAAAACCGGTCTATCCCGCTGGCTATGAGCAGGTCATCGCCGTCACCGCAGTTGATCGGAGCAAAAATCCCTACCGCCGCGCTGTGCGGGGAGAGCACATCGATATCGCGGCGCCCGGTGTTGGTGTCTGGACGGCGGCATCGATTACAGGTGCAAGGCAAAAAAGCGGTACGTCGTTTGCGGCCCCTTTCGTAGCGGCCGCCGCAGCCATTCTCAAATCGACGCGACCTGATCTGACCCCGCAACAAATCTCCGACGAATTGACGAAGACTGCGGAGGATCTCGGTAAACCAGGCAAGGATCCGGTTTACGGCTGGGGATTGCTGAACGCCCGCACGCTCTGTGTCGCCTCAAATGACATCCCTTGAGGCGTCATCTTGCTACGAGGTCAACACGCCGAAAGACCGGTGTGGGAGGATGCAAACACAATCTCGCTGACCATGCTGATCCTCGTGTCTGCTGGATCGGGAACGCGGGTACCCTCGTCGGGCGGAGAATACGTCGCTTCGTGTCGGCACAGCCTCGCCCCTTCCCTATGAAGCAGAGCCTTCCAAGCCAAAGCACTACCGCTTGGCGCGGGCGAACTTGCGGTACCAACCATCCGAGGCGAGCGTCTTGCGAAAAATGCTGGTTCGTTCGGCTTTTTCTACCATGTTTTCTGCGCGGATATCGGCATAGAGATCGGTTGTCGCGCGGCAGAAAGGAATGACCTGGACAATCGGTGTTCCGCGTTCCAGCACATGAAGGCCGTCGGGTCCGGTGGCGAAGAAAGGAAAGTGAATTTCGGCGTGATAGGTGTCGGTATCGACGACACCTGCGACAATCTCGAAGAGCCCGTTCGGGCGGTTGAGCGGCGGCACGAACAGGCAGCTCCAGCCGGGGGGTGTACGAATGGTCCAGTGGTTGTGGAACTTGCAGGGTGGAGCGGGTTCGCGCGGATTTCCCGCCACCTGATGGGATCCGTGATTGCTGACCATGGTGCGGTCGAACTCCCAGCCGCAATTCACCGTTTGTCCGTTGTCGCTGATTTCCATGCGTATAGTGGCCGACAGACCGACGATCCAGCCCGCCGCCATGGCATCGATGAAGGGCATGCAGCGCTTGACCGTAAGCCCATCATTCGTCGTCGAGACGTATGCAGCATCAACGGCCGGCAGCCTGCGGAACCACTCCGGCAAAGCGGTCTTTGCCCTGACGGGATCGGGGATGACGCCCCGGTCTTCCGGACGGCAAAGAAAGGTGACTTTGTGGCAGGACGTGTCTTTGCGGGTGAGGAAGCGCATGTCGTACTCCTTGGCGATCTGCGACGATTGCAGGAATGAACGGGCGGGCTACTGTTTTATTCCGGGACCTGTCCCGGTCCTCCGTTCAGGCAACTTTCCCGACGCGTCTCTCGAGGTGCATGCCGACCGTGATCATGCGCACGGCATCTTCCGCCGCCCGCGCCAGCAACTTCGGTGCCCCCTGGATGGCATCTTCGAGGGTGCATGGCCGCGTGAGGATCGAGGCAAAGGCGTCGATGCCGTGTTCGAAATTCAGCCGCACGCCTTTGCCGATGGTTCCGGCCAGGGCAATGACGGGGACGCCCGCTTTCCGTGCTCGGTGTGCCACCTCGGCGGGAACCTTCCCGAATGGCGTTTGACCGTCGAGACTGCCTTCCGCCGTGATGATCAGATCGGCCTGCTCGATGAACCGGTCGAGTTCGAGATACTGCATGACAATGTCGTAGCGGGGATGGAGCCTGCCCCTCAGCAGCCCGAGAACAGCCGCGCCAAGGCCGCCAGAGGCGCCGGCTCCCGGTGCGGATCCGACGTCTATGCCGCTGGTGCCCTTAACGATGGTGGCGTAGGTTTCCAGTGCGGCGGAGAGTTCTTCAACCTGGGCTGGGGTCGCGCCTTTCTGTGGCCCGAACACGCGGGCCACGCCTTTTTCTCCCAGCAGCACATTGTGCCAGTTGACGGCCGCATCGATGCGGACGTGATCGAGACGCGGATCGCGCCCGCTCATGCCGATCGTTGCCAGCCGCGCGAGGGCGGCGCCCCCTGGCGGCAGCGACCTGCCATATTCATCCAATAGCCGCACTCCCAGGGCTTGCGCCATTCCCGCTCCGCCATCGTTGATGCCGCTATCGCCGCAGCCAAGCAGAATGCGCCGCGCGCCGGCATCAAGCGCGGCGTGAACCAGTTGTCCGACGCCGTAACTGGTTGTCCGGCAGGGATCGCGCCGATCACGTGGAACGAGGCTGAGGCCGGCCGCAGCCGCCATCTCGATGACGGCCGTCGGCTCGCCGTTGCCCCCAAGGAAGCCGAAATGCGACGCAACGGGATTGCCGAGGGGGCCCGTGACTTCGATCTCGTGACGCTTTCCGTCCGTTGCCTTGACGAGAGCCTCGGTAAAACCTTCGCCGCCGTCGGCCATCGGTGCCTTCAGGACGCGTGCATCGGGAAATGCGCGCAGGACGCCGCTTTCAATGCAATCGGCCGCCTGATCCGCGGTGAGGCTTTCCTTGAAACCGGAAGGTGCGACAAGAACCGTAAAAGACATGGAACCGTTTCCTTGCTGTTCGTGACAGTTGCGTGACAGGAGAGAAACGGCGGGCAAAAAGCTTTATTCCGGGATAGTGAAAACTTTGTAGCCGAATAACGAAAATGGCCGCCGGACAAGGGGCGGCCATTCGGGACGGAAGAGGAACGCAAGGTCTTACCGAAGTGAAATTCCCTGGAGTGGCCAGACGCAAGTCGAGACAAAGACCAGGAGAAGGACGAACGGCAGGATCAGCATCGAGGCCAATCGGAAGAGATCGACCTGCCCGAAAGCAGGCGGCGTCATGCTGCCGAACAGCGTGACAGGCTTTGCCGACACCATCAAAGTCTGGCAGAACCCGCTCGCAAGCGTGACGACCATGGTCAGATTTGCCGGATTGACGTCGAGTGCCGCCAGCGGAAGGGCAAGCGCTGGAATGAGAACCGTGGCCCTGGCGGTTCTGGACGTAATCACAAGATGCGAGAATGTGGCGATAAGCACGGCCGACGCGATGACCAGCATGGACCAGCCAGCCAGGCGGTTGCCGATGAGACCGACCAAGCGGTCCGCCAGCAAGGTGGCCGTTCCCGTCTCGATCAGTGCCTCACCGATGACCAATGTCCCGGCCAGAAACAACAGCAGGTTCCATTCGACAGATTTGAGTGCAGCCTTGAGCGACAGACCGGACACCTTCTCGGTCGTGATGACCAGGGCTGCAGCAATCCCGACCAGTGGCATGCCAATGCCGTGCAAGGATGTCGTCGCAAAAAGTAAAACAGTGGTCGCGACCACGGCGAGGATCGCTTTTTGCTGGATCGACAACGACGTCAGTGTTGCTGAGTTCGGCACGTCTGCCGTTGCAATTGCCATCCGACGTTCATCGCCACTGAGGAAGTAGCGCAGGATCAGCATGCAAGCGATCGAACAGGACAGTAGCGAGAAAGGGGCAGCCAGCGCGATCCAGCCCAGGAAATCCGGAGCGGTTTTGTCGGTCCGGCCGATAAAATCGACCGCGACGAGATGCGCTCCGGCCCCTGTCAGCGATGCACCTGCCGATAAGAGAATGATCGTCGGAAAAAGAAGCGCGAGCGCCTTCGTCACTGCCCGGTTGCCCACCGCTGCGGAAAGACCCAGGAAAACCGGCATGAGAATGGCGGCGCGTGCCGAGGTCGAGGGTATGACGAACGCCGTCATGAAAATGAGAAAGTTCAACGCCCAAAACAGCGCCGAGACCGATGTCAGCCGTGACAGCAGGCCGGCGATGACTTGCTCGATCACTCCGGAGCTTCTCAGCACACCCGCTATGATGAAAGCGGACAACATCAACCAGATAGTGTCGTTTCCCAGCGAGCGGTAGACGGCTTCTTCGCTGATCGCCCCGACAGCGGAAAGTGCGACGGCGCCGGTGAGCGCAACCGGTGTTTCTGGAAGATCGAGGATCGTCCAAGCGACGATGGTGGCGACGAAGACCGCAATCGTCAGCCGCATCGGCATGGTGAGACCGTCGATTGCGCCAAAGATCAGGATCGCACTGAAGGCAAGCACAAGTCCAGCCACGATGCGTTTGACCTGTTCGATTGGCAGGGTTGTTTGGACTTCATGGGCTGCATGGAAAACAGGCGGGATTGCCGTTTTATCCAGCGGGATCGGGTGGATGTTCATGTCGTCCTTCTCCATCGGCTATCTGTCAGACTTAACGGGATCACACGTTCAAAGCCCCGGCTTCGAGGTTCTCCCGATTGACGAGGAATTCGCCCGAAACGACGGGCGTTCGGAGGGAGGAACGGTTTACAGCTATGTTTATTCCCGGACTCGATTTGCCGGCGGTGGGAATATGGTTGGCGCGATCAGGGAAAGGATGGGCGCATATCGCGCTCACCGGCGACTATCTCTGGAACGAAATTGACCGACCCATCGAACGCTTCAGGCCAATTCGTGCCAACCGCTTCAATCCAAAGAACTGCCAATTCCCTTAGCGGGTATTATTGCAGAGTTGCCCACGGAGCCCCTTGAAGGCTCCCTCCGATTGCGCTTCGATGCTTCGCAAAAGAGCTGCCTGCGCGATTGTCTGGTCGAGTGCGCTCAGGCGGTCAACGCTTGGCAGATCGCCGTTGGCGTCGAGGTCCCGACCCGGCGAGGAGACGTAGACGGCGCAAAGTCCGCCGGGCCTGTCAGCAGCAAGGACGAGATAAGGAGCAAGAATATCCGGAACTCGCGCATCTTCTATCCTTTGTGGATAGGCAGCATTGAGCCGAGGCAAAAAATACCGCACACAAAATCTAGTGACCACAAGGGGTGTGAGGTAGGCCTTGCAGAGGCACTGGCAAGTGAAAGAGCTCGATCGATTGCACCCATACCAATTAGTGAGGCGTGCTTTCCACTGCGTGTTGCACGGCAGATCGAGCTTTTCGGCGGGCAGTTTGCCCACTTGCGCTGCCCGGCAAGCCCACCACGCATGCCGAACCCTCGGCCCGCACCATCGAGCAATCCGCGCACGCCCACCTGCGGCATAATCTGAAATCGCTTCGACCAGCACATGTCTGACAACATCCCGCCGTTGCACGGGCTGAAGGCGATGGGTCTTTAAGAAACGCTGAGAACTGGCGGCTCAAATGCGGCTTTTCCTAGAGCAGACGCACAGCCCGTGATCGATCCACCTCGTACTAACGGCCACCTGTGTTCGGCGCCAAAACCAGTCTTGGGCTTTTCGTGAGCCTAGCGCCTCCCTCTTTATCGACGATCACCGTTTCACTGAAGCCCAGGCCTTGAGCTGTAGCATAAAGGTGAAACACCATCCCCTCCTCCAGCGCCCAGTTGGATGTGGGCAGTAGAACCCGCGAAAAGTCGCTGGTACGTGGCGTGCGGGTATAGAGGCCGAGCATATAGGCGGTGACGTTTTCGTAAGTCGGTCGCAGGCCCGTGTCGAGGGCACCTCGGCGCATGATCGCGTCAACGTCTCGCGCTATGGCACCCGGCTTCATCGCCATAATCTGCCGATCCTGCAGCTCAACCAACTTTCCTGCCGTAGCCGTAAGTTCCGCAGAGGGAGCGCCCACGACGATTGGCCGCATCATGCGCGCACCATAGTTCCCAACGCGAGGAATGAGTTCGACATGCAGGACGTCGCCTTCCATGATCGTTTCGGTCTTGAACGCGCCGTGCAGAAACTCGTGGCTGCCGGTGGCCTTGACGACCGGACCCACTTCGCCGGTATCAGCACCTTCACTCAGAAAGACCTGCGAGGCGATTGCCGCCGCATCGCGGGTGGTCATTCCCGGACGAGCCTGCCTTGCGATCTCCAGCATCGCCTTGTCGGCGATTGCAGATGCCTGACGGAGGATGGCAATCTCCTCCTCCGATTTGACCCAGCGCAGGCTGTCGCTGAGCCCCGGCATGGGAATGAAACTCGCATCCGGTAGCAGCGCCGAAAGCCGCATGAAGGTCGCAGCACTCATGCTGTAGGAATTGGTATCGAGGCCGATGCGCGCACCGGCAAATCGGCGTTCGCGGATGCTTGCCGCGACGGCCGCTTGCGCTTCGTCGGTATCGGCGAAGCCAACCACGTCGGAAATCCAGCTCTTTTCCCGGCACGGCGCCTCGTCCAGCGCCCGCAGGGTGAACCAGGCATCGCCCTCGCGCGGCAAACAGGCGGCGCGGTACATGGTCTCGGAAACGGTGTAGCCGGTCAGCCAAGCCAGCAGCTCGCCGCTATCGACGAGTAGCAGATCGACGCCGGCGGATGCCATGGCGTCCCGGGCGCGTGCGATGCGGTTATCGAATTCCGCCCGGGAGAACATGGTCACGCAACCTCGCAGATATCGAGGATGGTCAGCATGTAGACGCGGATCATGTCGAGATAGTCGACGATGTCGACACGCTCGTCGGGCATGGTGTTGTAACGGCCGCCGGGGCCGCAGACGATACCTTCCATGCCGAGCTCCTTGTAGAGGTGGCCGGCATCGGTACCGTAGAACCGGGTCGGCGTGATCGCGCCCGTCGGCTGTTTTTCGCCGCGCACGGCTTCATAGGCCGCGTTGATGGATTTGACGATGCGTGATGTCGGCGAGACCTCGAAGGGCGGCATCAGCGGGCGACCCTCGATCAATTCCGGAACGAGCTTTGCCTTGAGGCCGGGGAAGCGGCCTTCGAGGGCCGCCAGTTCCTTTTCGAGATCGGCGAGCACGCCCTCCTGCGTCTGGCCTGGCGCATAACGGCACGACCCCTTGAGGCGGACGAAATCTGCGACCTGCGGCGGACGCCATTCTTCGAGACTGCGCCCGAGCGCACCATGGACGACGCCGACATGGCCGCGGTTGATCGACCGGTGCAGGTCGCTCCTGGCGCCGCTGAAGGTCATGGCGTTGATGCGCGGGATGATGTCGCAAGCCGCGGCGATCGCATCGACGGATTCCTCGCGCTTGGAGAGATGGCGCGTGTCGCCGGTCAGTTCGATGACATAGCTGAGGGCTGCCGCATGCATGGTGACGGCGACGAGATCGCTCGGTTCGCTGTTGATAAAATAGTCCGCCTTGACGCCGTGTCTGATCGCCGCAAGCGTGCCGACGCCGCCCTGCAGTTCGCCGACCACGAAGGTCAGGATAACGTCGCCCTTGAGCTTGACGCCGGCATCGAGCAGCGTCTTGACCGCGCAGAAATAGGCGGCATCGCCGGCCTTCATGTTAGACACGCCGATACCGTAGATGAACTTGTCATCGATGAGGCCAGCATAAGGATCGACCGTCCAGCCTTCGGTGACCGGGTTGGTGTCGAGATGGCCGTTGAACAACAGGCTCTTGCCGCCGCCGGTGCCCCTGAGGCGTCCGATCGTATTGAAGCGGCGGCCTTCGTCGAACGGTTGCAGTTCGGCTTCGACCCCGATCTTTTCCAGTTCGCCGGCCATGTAGCGCGCAAGATCACGCTCGCCATCGGTTTCCGAATGGCTCTTGTGCTGGACCATCTTCGATAGGAAATCGAGGCAGGCCTTTTCGTCGATCCGATCCACCAGGGACTTCGGGTCCATTGTCATGCTCCTTGATGCATTGTCATAAGTATTGGCCGGCCGGGCGCGGCACCGCTTCGATCAGGCGGCGGGTATATTCGGCGCGATCCTGGCTATCGATATCCGCCGCCGGCGCGATCTCGACGAGATTGCCCCGATACATCACGGCGATCCGGTGGGCGATCTGGCGGATAAGGTTGAGGTCGTGGGTAATGAACAGGTAAGCGGTGCCACTGGCCTTCTGCAGTTCCAGCAGCAGCTGAACGATAGACGCCTGCACCGATACGTCGAGTGCCGAAGTGATTTCGTCGCAGATCACCAATTTCGGTTTGGAGGCAAACGCGCGGGCGATCGCCACGCGCTGTTTCTCGCCGCCCGACAGCTCATGCGGATACCGCTGGGCATGGGTGCGCGGCAGGCGCACCTGCTCCAGCATGTCGCCGAGCTTTTGGTCGAGATAAGACGTATCCCCGAACAGCTTCAGCGGCCGCGACAGGATCTCGCTGATCTTCTGGCGGGGATTGAGCGAGGCATCGGGGTGCTGGAAGATGATCTGCACATCCTTGCGATAGGCATTGTCCATGTCACCAAGGTTCCTGATCTCGCGACCGTCGAACCAGATCTTGCCCTCGAAGCGGTTGAGGCCGGTCATCGCCTTCGCCAGGGTCGACTTGCCGGACCCGGATTCACCGACGATGCCGAGAATTTCGCCCGGATTGATGCTGAGGCTGACGGCATTGTTGCCGGCAACGCGTTCGGTGGCCCGGCCGGTCAGCGCCGCCAGAAACGGCTTGCGGCCATAATGGACGCTGACGTTTTCGACACGAACCAGCGGCTTTTCCGTTTCAACGACAATGTCGCCGACCAGCCTGCGGGCCGGATCGGGAACCGCCGCGATCAGCTCGCGGGTATAATCCTGCTGCGGATTGGCAAAGATATCGCGCACCGCGCCCTGCTCGACGATATCGCCGCGACGGATGACGGCGACGCGGCTGGCGGTGCGCGACACCAGCGCCAGATCGTGGGAAATGTAGAGCGAGGCGACACCGGTCTCGGCCTGCAGTTCCACGAACAGGTCGAGGATCTGGCATGAGGTGATGACGTCGAGCGCTGTCGTCGGTTCGTCGAAGATGATGCATTCGGGATTGCACGCAAACGCTGATGCGATGACGACGCGCTGCTTCTCGCCGCCCGACGCCTCGTGCGGCATGCGGTTCATCATCGCTGCCGGTGTCTTCAGGCCGACGCGGTCAAGCATCGCCTCACCTTCCTTCCAGGCCTGCTGCTGTGTCAGCCCGCGGTGACGGACCAGGACCTCGGCGAGCTGGGTGCCGAGCGACAGGGTCGGGTTGAGCGACGTACTCGGATCCTGGAACACCATGCTGATGCGCCGGCCGCGAAAGGCCTCGATCTGGGCATCGGTCTTTTCAAGCAGGTTCTCGCCGCTCAGCAGGATGCGGCCGCCGGGTTCGCGGGCGTTCTTGGGCAGATAGCGCATGATCGACCAGGCAAGCGAGGTTTTGCCGGAACCGGACTCGCCGACCAGGCCGAGGATTTCGCCTCGGTCGACGGAGAGGTCGATGTTCTTGAGCGCATGGAAAACGCCGGAGGCCGTGTCATAATCCAACGAGTAATTCTCGATCGCGAGAACCGGAGTTTCTGGTTTTGTCGTCATAGTCGTGGCCTCAAGTTCGCGGATTGAGGGCATCGCGAAGACCGTCGCCCAGAAGGTTGAAGCCGATGGCGACGACGGCGATCGCCACGCTCGGCCAGATCAGGATGCCGGCACTCAGGTGCATGTAGCGGCGCGCTTCCGAGACCATCAGGCCCCATTCGGCCGCCGGCGGCTGCGCACCGAGGCCGAGAAAACTGAGCGTCGCAAACAGCATGACCGCGAAGGAGATGCGGATGGTCATCTCGACAATGATCGGCGCAATGACGTTCGGCAGCATTTCCCGCAGAATGATGTAGGCTGAGCTTTCACCACGGGCGACCGCCGCATTGACGTAATCCTGCTTGCGTACCGACAACGCGACGCTGCGGGTGATGCGCGCCATGCCTGGCGCGAACGCGATGGCAACGGCGATCAGCGCGTTGACCGTGCTGGACCCCAGGAGGTTGACCACCAGAAGGGCAAACAGCAGGCTCGGGATCGACATGACGGCGTCGATGGTGCGCATGATCAATTCGTCCGCCCGGCCGCCAAGGAAGGCGGAGGTGGTGCCGACGAAGGCCCCGAGCAGTGTGCCGGCGATGGTTGCGAGCACGGCCATGACCACGGTGGCGCGGGCGCCGATCAGCAGGCGGCTGAAAATGTCGCGGCCGTATTGATCAGTTCCCAACCAATAGCCGGCGCTCGGCCCCTTGTATCGCGCGAGCGGCGCAAGAATTTCCGGGTCGTGCGGCGCGAGCATTGGTCCGAACAGCACGATCACCAGCACCAGCAGGACAAGGAACACGCCGATCGCGCCCTGCGGCGTGCGCAGGAGGCGTTTGATGAAATCAGTCATACTGGATCCTCTTGTCGAGCAAGGCATAGAGGATGTCGGCGATGAAATTGACGATCGAATAGGTAGCCGCCATGATAAGCACGCCGGCCTGGATGGCCGGCAGGTCACGCGCCTGGATCGCCACGATCAGCTGGCGGCCGATGCCGGGAATGGCAAAGATCTCTTCGACGACGATGACGCCACCGAGCAGGTAACCCACATCGAGCGCAACGATAGTGATGGTCGGCAATAGCGCATTGCGCAGCGCGTGGCGACGAAGGACTTGTCCGCGCGATATCCCCTTCAGCCGAGCGGCACGGATATAGTCGGTGTGCAGCACGTCGACGAGTTCCGAGCGCACCATCCGCGAGACATGGGCGATCAGGATCACCGAAATGACGCAGACCGGCAGGACCAGATGGGCGATGCCACTGGTAAAATTTTCGGTGAGCGGCACATATCCGGTCGGCGGCAACCATTTCATCAGGTCGGCGAAGACGAGGACGGCGACCGTCGCGGTGACGAATTCGGGTAGCGCCACGCCGGCATAGGAGATCAGGCTGACGACCATGTCGGCGATCTTGCCGCGACGGACGGCCGCGATGATGCCGAGCGGAATGGCAAGAACCAGCATCAGACCGATCGACAGGAAGGCCAAAAGCAGCGAACGGCCGAGCGCCTCGAACATGACGGGGCCGACGGGCTGGCCAGTGCGTAGCGAGGTGCCGAGATCGCCCTGCAGCACGTGGCCGAGCCACGTTGCATATTGCTGCCACACCGGGGCGTCGAGCCCCATGGTTTCACGCAGCGCAGCAAGCGCGTCTTGTGTCGCATTCTCACCCAGCATCATGACGGCGGCATCGGCCGGCAGGATCTGGGTGATGGCGAAGACGATGAGCGATACGATGAAGAGCGTATAGACGATCATCACCAGCCGCTTGGCTATATAATTCGGGGACACGTTCGTGTTCCTTGTTTCACCAGCCGGACGCTCAAAGAGCGTCCGGCATCGTTCGGGTCAGCCGCGCTTGGGCGCCTTGTCGGTCAGGGAAGCGTAATCGAGGCGGAAGACCGAGGCGCGCGGATGCGCTTCGTAACCCTTGACCCAGCTCCGCTTGGCCGACAGCACGTCGAAGAAGGACGGGATGATCGAGGGGACTTCCTCGTTCATCAGCTCCTGGGCCTTTGTGTAAAGCTCGGTGCGCTTGGCTGCGTCGATCGTGCCGCGAGCTTCGGCGACCAGGGCGTCGAAGGCCTTGTTGTTCCAGCGCGTCTCGTTCCAGGAGGCATCCGAGGTATAGAGAAGCTTGAAGATTCCGTCCGGGGTCGGCTGCATGTTGTAGAAGCCGACGTAGAAGCTGCCCTTCTTCCACACCTGCTCCAGATAGGTGGCATGCGGCATCGTCTGGACGTTGATGGTAATGCCGGCTTCCTTGGCCATTTCCTTAAGGGCGACGGCAAGTTGCGTGCGCACCGCCGGGCGGTCGGAGGCGATGAGCGTGGCTTGCAGGCCATTCGGGAAACCGGCTTCAGTGAGCAGCCTCTTGGCTTCTTCGATATTCTTCTCGCGCTGTTTGGCTGCCTTGAAAAACTGGTAGGAGGGGTTCAGCGGCGTATCGTTGCCTGGCGTGCCAAAACCTTCGGTAACGAAGTCGACCATCGCCTCGCGATCAACCGTGAGTGCGATCGCACGGCGGACGCGCGCGTCGTTGAACGGTGCGGTGTCGCAACCGAAGTTGATGTTGCAGAACTGGCCGGACGGCGTGCGTAGGACCTCGACGCCGTCATTGCCGTCAAGCCGCAGGTATTCGGTCGGCTGCAGCGTCGAGATGATGTCGACGTTGCCGGCGATTATCGCCGAGCCTTCGGCGGAGATATCCGGGAATACCTGGACCTCGATACGATCGAGATAAGGGCGCGCCGGGTCGTAATAGTTCGGGTTGCGTTCGACGACGATCAGACGGTCCGGCTCGTAGGATACCAGCTTGAACGGGCCGGTGCCCACAGGCTTGGTGGAAAGGCTCTTGAGGTCGCCAGTGGCGATCGAGGCCGGAATGATGCGAGCGTTGGTGTAGGCCATGGCGACCGGCAAGTCGGCATAGGCGCCGGAGAGCTTGAACAGCACTGTCGTATCGTCGACGGCGACGATGTCGGAGATCGGGCCGACATTGTTGCGGCCGGGCGACGCGGTTGCCGGATCGAGGATTGCCTTGAAGGTGGCGACGACGTCCTTTGCCGTGAACGGCGAGCCGTCATGGAAGGTCACGCCCTTGCGCAGCTTGAACGTCCATTCGGTCAGGCCGCCATTGGGCGTCCAGCTTTCGGCCAGATCCGGCTCGACCGACATGTCGACCGTCAGGCGCGTCAGGTTGCTATAGAGCAGCTCGGTCACCAGGTATTCCGGGTTGACCCGGGTCAAAAGCGGATGGATGACGCTTGCAGCCTGGTCGACGGAGATGCGCAGCGTGCCGCCCTTGGCCGGCTTTGCGGTCTGCGCCAGGCCAAGCGCCGGTGCAGCAAAGACGGCGGCGGTGCCCGCGAGGAAGAAGCGACGTTTCATGTCCAGCATTTTTCAGTTCCCTTATGGTTCAGGCGCGGTTTTCAGGAAGGGAGTCGGCGGCAAAGTCCGCCGCGAGATAGGCCAGTATGCTTTTCGCCAGGGCGATGATGTCCTGGCGGGTGGTATGCTCTTCAGGACTGTGGATGCAGCTTTCCGGGCGGCCGAGCCCGCCCAGCAGCACCTCCTGTGCAAAACCGGACTTCTGCACGTAGCCGAAATCGGAGCAGCTCGCGGCGCCCCATTTTTGAAAGTCTTCCGGCTTGTAGCCGAAACCCAGCGACAGCGCCTTTTGCCAGCGTGGCCAATGCGGACCTTCCGGATCGTTCGTCGGGATGAGGTGTCCGACCAGATCCATTTCGAGCCCCAGCCCTGTGCTCGCAACGCTGTCGCGGATCAGGTCTTCGATCTCGGCGCGCGCATCGTCATAGCTTTCTTCCGGAGCGTAACGCCGGCTCACGAGAATCTTGACCTCCGCCGGCACCTGTCCGCCGGCGGTTCCGCCGTTCACCGCCGAAATCGAAAGCTGCGGTCGCAGCGGACCTGACGCGTGCGGCGGCGACGCCAGCGCGGATGCCCGGCTGGCCACGTCCGGCTTCAATGCCATCAAGGCATTGAGCAAGGGCAAGGCGCCTTCGATAGCATTGATGCCGGCGCCGGTGCGATTGCCTTCGCCTGCATGAACGGCGTGCCCCCTAATCGTCACCTGCAGATGGAAGACACCGAAGCAGCCAGCCCAGATGCGCGGCGCCGCGGACCCGTTGAAATTGAGGATATGCCCTTTCAACATGCCCTGCTCCGCCAGATAGCGAATGCCGGGGTATAGGCCCCCTTCCTCATCGGTGCAGAGGAGCAGCATCGGATCGTAATGCAGAGGCACACCGCATTTTTTGGCAGCCCGCAACGCCAGCAGCGTTGCTGCGATCGTGCCCTTCATATCCGCGGCGCCGAGCCCGAACAGATCGTCACCCTCGACCGTCAGTTTCAAAGGATCGCGTGCCCAACCTGGCGCGGCCGGGACCGTGTCGACATGATAATAAAGACCGCAGACGGGCTTTCCCGTTTCGCGGGCGGCAATGAGGTTGGTCCGCTCGCCGGATGCCGGTCCACCGGCTACGTACCAAAGATCACGCGGCACGACGACCCGCTCGAACTCAAACCCCAAGGGCGAAAGGAGTTCAGCCATCAGATCGGCAAAAGCGTCATAGCCAAGACCCGGCGGGAATGAGGTGTCAACTTCGATCATCCGAGCCAGATCATCGACAGCAACCTCGACATCCAGCTCAATCGCTGCCATGGCAGGTCCGAGGATCTGTTGCGAAGAAGCTGGCGGCGGCGTGTTCATGGCAGTGTCCTCGATACCGTCGCGCCAGCCTCCCCAGCTTGCGCTTTAATATAAACTATATAGTAATACTGCGTAGATCGAGACCCTGAGTCAACTCCAAAGAAGAGGCAAATCATTGCCGGAACTGCCCAATAATTCATCAGGAGTGATCAAGCTGACGGAATTGTCGTTGCCGCTCTATGAAGTGGTCAAACGACAGATCACCGAAGCGATCATGCTCGGCAAACTCGAACCGGGTTCGGTTCTGCCGAGCGAAGTGGCGCTGTCGCAAACCTACGGTGTGGCCGTGGGCACCATCCGGCGGGCGCTGATGGATCTCACCAATGACGGCCTTCTCAGCCGCCGTCGCAAGACCGGCACAGTGGTGACCGGCCGCAAGCCGCAGCACAGCCTGCGCCTGTTTTTTCAGTATTTTCGACTGCACGGGCTGGATGGTTCGCTCAGCAAATCGGTCACGAAGGTGACTTCGCTCGACAGGAGCTTTGCGTCCGCGGCCGACGCGGGAAAACTTCAGATCGACGAAGGGTCGCCGATCGTTACCTTCCACCGGGTGCGTTACGTCGACGAGCGGCCGATCATGCACGAGACGCTGACGCTTTCCTGCGAACGGGTTCCGGACTTCCCGGAGGGGCCAGAGGAAATCCCTCAGCTCTTCTACCTGCATCTACTGGAAAATTATGGGATCCGCATCTCGGCCATACGCGAGCAGATCGGTGCCGATCTTGCGAACGATTCCGATGCCCAGTGGCTAGATCTGAGCCGGCCAGCGGCGGTCCTAACGATCGACGAAGTGGCCTATGACCAGATGGCTGTACCGGTTTTGATTTCAGCGCACCGGGCAACCACCGCCAACCACCGCTATGTCAACGAGGTGCAGTGAGGCGGTGTCTTCGCAGTGCCCGATCTGAGAGATAGGTGACGTTTTGTACCGGAGACATGGGTAACACTTTTCGCTTTTTGGCGGGAGGTGTTGATGCCGTGGAAAGAGACTTCGGTGATGGAGGAACGTCTACGTTTTGTCGCCCGGCTGCTGGAGGGCGAAGGCATGAGCGATGTGTGCCGGGAATTCGGCATCTCTCGCAAGACCGGCTACAAGATCTTCAATCGCTATAAGGATGACGGCCTGGAGGCGCTGACGGACCGGTCTCGACGGCCGGTGCGTTATGCAAACCAGTTGCCTGAGCCGGTCGAGGCGATGATCGTCTCGTGCAAGAAGAGCAAGCCGCATTGGGGTGCCAGGAAGATCAGAGAGCTTTTGGTGAAGCGCCTGGCCGGCGATGTGCGCGTCCCCGCCAAAAGCACGGTGCATGCCATTCTCGATCGGCACGGGCTGGTCGCCCATGCGCGCAAACGACAACGACATCGAGCCGAAGGGACAGCCTTGTCACAGGCATTACTGCCGAACGATCTGTGGTGTGCCGACTTCAAGGGCGAGTTCAAGCTCGGAGATGGCCGATACTGTTACCCATTGACGGTCACCGACCAGGCGTCACGTTATCTTCTCGCCTGCGAAGCCTTTCGACGCGTTCCGGCGGCTGTTTGCCGAATGTGGTCTGCCGACGGCGATCCGCAGCGACAACGGCTTGCCGTTCGCCAGCCCCAACGGGCTCTACAATCTGTCAAAGCTGTCGGTGTGGTGGCTGAGGCTCGGGATCACGCTGGAGCGCATCAGGCCGGGCCGTCCCCAACAAAACGGCCGGCATGAGCGCATGCACTTGACGCTGAAGAACGAGGCCACCCGTCCACCTGGCAAAAACATCCTCCAGCAGCAGGCCCGCTTCGACGCTTTCGTCAGCGAATTCAATCAAGAGCGGCCGCACGAGGCGCTCAACATGAAGGTGCCGGCCGATCTCTACGTCGCTTCGTCACGCCCTTATCAGGGCCTGCCGGAGATCGACTACCCCTTCCATGATCGAGATGCGCTGGTGACCAATTGCGGCCGCATCTGCATCTATCGCAAGAAGGTCAACATCTCGACCGTGCTGGCCGGCCAGAAACTGGGAATCAAGGAAGTCGACGACGGCATTTGGCTCGTCAGCTTCATGCATTATGATCTGGGATATATCGACCTGGAGCAGAGGACTTTGCAAACCATCGACAACCCGTTCGGCACGAGGTTGTCACCCATGTGTTAGGTACAAAGTGTTACCGATGTCTCCGGGTCGGACACAGTCCACATGGCGGTCTTGACAGGATATGAACCCACGACGCCCTTATCGTTCTGTGTGCCAGTGTCCGGTTTCATCAGGCCCCATATTTCGGGGCGAGATACACTGCCGGCGAACGCGACAGTCGGGTGTTGCCCTTGCGGCGACAATTACATCCCCCCAAAGGCCACATATTTCAGTTCAAGGAAACCCTCGATCCCGTACTTCGATCCCTCCCGCCCCATACCAGATTGCTTGATGCCGCCGAACGGCGCCATTTCATTGGCGATCATGCCGGTGTTGACGCCGACCATGCCGGCCTCAAGCGCTTCAGCGACCCGCCAGATACGGGCCATGTCCTTGGCATAGAAATAAGAGGCAAGACCGAATTCGCTGTCATTGGCCATGGCGATGACGTCGTTCTCGTCCTTGAACGAAATGAGCGGTGCCAGCGGCGCAAAGGTTTCCTCCTTGGCCACTTTCATCGCCTGCGTCACGCCGGTCACGACCGTCGGCTCGAAGAAAGTGCCGCCAAGCACGCTACGCTTACCCCCAGTGAGAACTGTCCCGCCATTGGCCATCGCATCGGCGACATGCTCTTCCATCTTCGCCACGGCCTTCTCATCGATCAGCGGCCCTTGGCTGACGCTGGCGTCTGTACCGCGGCCGAGCGAAAGACCCGAAACCTTCGCAAGTAGCTTTTCGGTGAATACTGCGGCGACGCTCTCCTGCACATAGATGCGGTTGGCGCACACGCAGGTCTGGCCGGCATTACGGAATTTGGAAATCATCGCGCCTTCGACGGCAGCGTCCAGATCCGCATCGTCGAAAACGATGAATGGCGCGTTACCGCCCAGTTCCAGCGACAGGCGCTTGATACCGTCGGCCGCTTCCTTCATCAGCCAGCGTCCGACGCCGGTGGAACCGGTGAAGGTAATCTTTGCGACCTTCGGATTGCGGCAGAACTCGATACCGATCGGCTTCGCCTCGCCGGTCACCACCGAAAACACGCCCTTCGGCACGCCGGCGCGCTGGGCAAGCACGGCGAGCGCCAGCGCCGACAGCGGCGTCTGCGAAGCCGGCTTGAGGATCATGCTGCAGCCGGCCGCGAGTGCCGGGCCTGCCTTGCGGGTGATCATGCCATTCGGGAAATTCCATGGCGTGATTGCCGCGCAGACGCCAACCGGTTGCTTCAGCACCATGATGCGTTGACCGGCATTGGGGCCGGGAATGATATCGCCATCGATGCGCTTTGCCTCTTCCGCGAACCATTCGAGATAGGCGGCGTTGGAGACGACCTCGCCCCTCGCCTCCGCCAGCGGCTTGCCCTGCTCGGTCGTCAGGATCAGCGCCAGATCATCGGCGTTTTCGACGATGAGCTCGTACCAGCGCTTGAGCACCTGCGCCCGCTCCTTGGCCGTGCGCCTTGCCCAGAGCTTCTGCGCGTCCGCAGCCGCATCGATCGCCCGGGCGACGACCGCCTGGCCGAGATCCGGCACATGGGCGATCAGCGCCCCGTCGAAGGGGTCCGTCACGGCAAATGACTTGCCGTCGGGTGCGGTGATCCACGCGCCGGCGACGAAAGCCTTGTCGGTGAGAAGGGCGGGGTCCTTGAGGGCAAGCGTGCGGCGCTCGGTCATGATGCGTGATCTCCTATAATCTTCAAAAGGGCGGGAACGGCCAGCGACAGGCCGGACATGAGAAGCAGGCCAAAGGCCAGGCGGCGGATCGACGGGGCAGACAAGGGCGGCGGCCACCGTTTGGCAACGAAGGTCATGATCATCACGACCGGAATGCAGAGCAGTCCCCACCAGAAACCGCCACGGGGCACATCGCCGCCAGCCGCGACCATAGCCAGCCGGATGACGGCATTGACGGCAAACACCGCCACCAGCGTTTCGCGGATACTGACCGCCGGCAAAGGCTGCCGGTAGAGATGATAGACCAGCGGCGGGCCGGCAGTGGAAAACAGACCGCCCATGAGACCGGCAATCACGCCGAAAACCGCGAAGGAAGCGCTTGACGACCGCACAGCCAACGGCTGAGGTTTCAGTGCAAGCTGCAGGCTCGAAGCGATGATAACGATGCCGAGCACAAGCTTCAGCCAGTCGATCGATGCCGAAACCATCACGCCCAGCAGCCAGTATCCGGCAGCAAGAGCGGCAAGGCTGGAGATGACGACCGGCCAGAATTCGGCCCAGGCAATGTCGCGCCAGCCGCGTGCGAGAACCTGCGCGGCATTGACGAGCACCGTGCAGCCGACGAGCACGGCAGCATCCGGCAGCGGTATCAGCCCGGAAAGCCCGATGCCGCCCATCATGATGAGGCCGAGGGCGAAACCGGTCAGGGTTTGCAAGTAGGCGGCAAGGCCCGCCAGCACCATAAGTCCCGCAAGACCGGCAGCGCTCATGGTCACAGGCCCCGAAGACCGGCAAACAGCGCTTCATCGGCGCAACCGGCCCGGTAGAAGACGGGCGGCTGTCCGAGCGGCGCGGCAATCCGAACCTTTTCGCCGCCGGCGAATGTTTCGCCCGTCCAGGCGTGAACCCAAAGCTCGCCCCGCGGCAGATAGACGACACGATCCGCCTGTGCTGCCTCCCAGATCGGCGCGACCAGCATGTCGGCGCCGTAGAGATAGCTGTCCTGGATTGCATAGGTCTCGCGATCGTCCTGGTGATGCAGGAACAGCGGCCGCTGCACCGGCAGACCCCGCGCAACCGCCTCGTCGGACAGCGATTTGAGATAGGGAGCAAGATGCCTGTAGATCCGCGTCATCCGGGCGAAATGCGACAGCACCTGCGGGTCCTGATCAATCTGCACGTTTTCGCGCGGGCGGTTGCCCTCGTGGCTGCGCATGACGGGCGTGAACGCTGCCATTTCGGCCCAGCGCATCAACAACTCCCGTGTGCGGACATTGCCGAAGAGGCTGGTATAGCCTCCGATGTCGGAGTGGTGATAGGCATTGCCGAGGAGGCCGGAAGACAGGGCAGCACAGATGACGGTGACCAGCCCGTCATGCCGGGAAAAATCGACCGACTGATCGCCGCCCCACAACAGCGGACAATGTTTCTGGACGCCGGTGAAGCCGGCGCGCATGAAAAACAGCGCCTCGCCGGTCTGGCCGCGGCTGGCAACCGCCTTCGCATTGACTTCCGCCCAAAGCGTCGGCCACTGGTTGTGCATCAGCTTGGCATCGATGCCGTTTGCGAGGTGCACGTCGACCGGCAGGTATTCGCCGAAGTCGGCCATCCATCCCGAAAGCCCATAGTCCAGCATCTTCTTGCCGATGATGTCCTCGGCAAACCATTCGGCCGCGGCCGGATTGGTGAAATCGACGACGCCGCAGTCGAATTCGCCAAAATCGACCAACGCCGTTTTGCCGCTTTCATCCGTGGCGAAGTAGCCCTCCGCTTCCGCGATTTCAAACAAAGGGCCATCGACGCAGAGGTAGGGGTTCACGTAACCCAGGAAGCGGATGCCATCATCGTTCAATTCGGCAATCCGTTGACGAAGACCTGGGTAGCGGGCCTCGTTTGCCTGCCAGTCCCAGAAGAGACGCACGCCGAATGAAGTCTGGCGCAGACCCACCCAGTCCTCGCACCATAGAGCGGAAACCTCGACACCGGCATCGCGCATCGACTGAAGCCGTGCAAAAGAATTTTCACCGTCCTTCAGGCCGATGATCGCGCCGTTGTAGACCCAGTCGGGAAGCGGCGGCTGACGCCCGAAGCGATCCGACAGCACCTCAACCAGTTCGACGAAGGTGGGCGCGGCGAAAAGCTCGATCCGCTCCGGGATTGCCCAGACCTCGATCTCGTGAAAGGTCCCGCGGCGGAAATCGAAGACGGAATAGGCAGATGTCTCCACATGCAAGGCATAAAGCGCCGAGGAAACATAGGTCGGTTGTGGATAGTTGGTGTTGAAATAATCGCCGCCCGCCCGATCCTTGACGTTCGATTTGAAGGTGATCTCGCTGGTCCTATCGCGGCCGACGCCCGGCTCCGAGGTCCACAAGGGAAACCGGCGGCCGCGCAGGTCGAAATAGGACATCTGTTCGCCTCCACCCCAGACGTGCTCGTCAGGCTCTGCCGAGACACGGATCCAGAGGCGGTTCAGGGACGCGTCGAGCGCCTTAAAGCCGATGGCGTGTTCATCGATGTTCAGGACAAGGCGCGCCGGCCGTCCCGCTCCATCCGATAAAAATACTTGGTTTCCGTCGATCTCCGCATGGGCAAGCGCACGACGCTCGATCACATAGTCCTCGATTTCGAAATTGCCGCGATACATGTCCATGCGCTCTTCACCATGTCCGGCAAAGATCGCTGGCATGGTTGCACTATGGTCAAGGATCGTCCGGCCTCGGAAGGAGAGAATGAAGCCGGTTTCTGTCTGTTCGAGGTTCATGAGATATCTTTCGGATATTGCACGTTCAATTCTGCGTCAGCCCGGCATCGACGATGAAGTTGGCGCCCGTGCATCCGCCGCTTTCGTCGGAGCCTAGAAACAGCGCCATACGGGCGACATGGCTTGCATCCAGTCTAAATTTCAGCGCCTGCAGTTCGATGAATTGCTGGTTCTGTTCCGGCGAGGTCCAGAGCTTCAGCTGCCGTTCGGTAACAATTGCGCCGGGCACGATGCAGTTGACCCGGATACCGGAGGGGCCGAGTTCACGGGCAAGCGTCTTGGTCATGCCGTTGATGGCGGCCTTGGCCGTGGTGTAGCCGACCATGCCGGGCCGGCCCCGCATCCAGGAAATCGAGCCCATCATGATGACCGATCCCGCTCCTTTCTCCACCATGCGCGGGCTGACTGCCTGCGTGGCGAAGAACTGGTGATCGAGATTGAGCGACAGCGCCCTGCGCCAGTTGTCCGGCTCGACGTCGCTCATCGCATGGCGATCGTCCTTGCCTGCATTGTTGACGAGGGTATCGATGCCGCCACACATCTGCTCTATCCCGGCAATGGCGACGCGCAAGGCCGCAATGTCAGTGATATCGCAGGCGGAAAAGGCAGCACCGGTTTCGGCGGCAAGTTTTGCCCCTTCGACCACGTCGATATCGATGAAGAAGACATTCGCGCCCTGCGCCGCGAAAGCCTTGACCATTTCCGCGCCGATCCCCGAAGCACCGCCGGTAATCAGCACGGCGCGGCGTTCGAGGGATGTATAGCGAACAGTCTCGTAGGTGGATGGCATGGATTAGACTTCCGGGTTGAAAAGAGGTTTTTGCAGCCCCGCAACATCGGTGCGCATAGCAAAGAGAGCTCCGGACAGAGGGAATGCTTCAAGCTCTTCCTCGGAACGGCCGATCCTGGCGCTGGTGCAATACAGTGTGCGCATATCCGAACCGCCGAAACTGACCATTGTCGGACATTTGACGGGCAGCGGATATTCGGCCAGCAGCGCGCCGTCCGGGCTGTAGCGCTGGACGCGCGCGCCCTCGAACAGCGCAATCCAGTAGCAGCCCTCGAGATCGATCGCGCCGCCATCCGGGCGGCCTTTGTCCGTTTCGCTGCCGAAGCGGGCGAAGACCTGCCGGTTGGACGCGGCGCCGGTTTCCGGTTCGTAGTCGTAGGTGTAGAGCGTGTAGCGCAGCGTATCGGCGTGGTAGAGTCGGCGCCCGTCTGGCGAAAAGGCGACGCCGTTCGAGGTCAGAAGGCTGTCGGCGAGTTGCGCCAATCCGTTGCGGTCGTACCTATAAAGTCCAGCAATGCCCTTTTCGCGGCTTTCATCCACCGTTCCGGCAATGAACCGGCCCATCGGATCGACCATGCCATCATTAAAGCGGCTGATCGTCTGGTCCTCCGGATTGTCGGCCAGCTTGCGAACCGGCGTGCCGTCCACATCAATCAGCCAGATTCCCGAACGCAACCCAGCGACGAAGCCTCCGCCCACAACGAGGCCGATACAGCCGACTTCCTCGGAGAGGTCGACGGTCGTCAAGCCGCCTGTCTGCGGATCGAAACGATGAATGCGGCGGCTCTTGATATCGACGAAATAGAGCGCCTGCTCGGCAACAGACCACAGGGGGCATTCGCCGAGCGAGGCCTTTGCATCGAGAACGAGGTCGAAGCCGGTTTGCACGGATGCGATCCTCAATAAGCAGCGGCAGGCGCGGCAACAGGAGCCGTCTGCCCCTTCAGCACGGCGAGCCAGTCAATGGCGCGACCGGTCATCATGGCGATGTCGGAAGCGATCGCTGCGAAATCGTAGCCGTAGCCGAGGAAGCGCGTCACCATGTCGGGATTGGGGCCGACGATGCCGACCGGCTTGCCGGCCGCATGCGCATCCTTGGCCGCCTTCTTGATCAGCGCCTGAACTTCGGGATGGGCGATATTGCCGATATGGCCCATGGCGGCCGACAAGTCGCCCGGCCCGACGAACAGCGCGTCGATGCCATCGACGGCGGCGATCTGAGGCAGCCGCGCGATTGCTTCCGGCGTTTCGAGCTGGACAATGGTGCAGACCTCGCTATTCGCCCGCTTCAGGTAGTCCGGGATCGTGCCGAATTTCGAGCCGCGATGAACGGCGGCGACGCCGCGAATGCCCTGTGGCGGATAACGGGTGTAGGACGCAGCCGCGCGCGCCTCCTCGGCCGTCTGCACGAAGGGCAGCATCACGGTGCGAGCACCGGCATCGAGCACGCGCTTGACCAGAACCTGATCGTTCCAGGCAAGCCGCACCACCGCCTCGGCCGGCGTGCAGCCGATGGCCCGCAGGATGCCTGCGACATCCGAGACCTCGACCGGCACATGCTCCATGTCGACGACGAGGAAATCGAAGCCGGCATAACCGAGCGCCTCGGCCGTTGCCGGTGCTGCCGCCATCAGCCATGTGCCGAGTGGGGTTGCCCGGTCCTGTTCGGCAAGCCATGCCTTGAAACGGTTGGTCAGGCTCATGGTCGTCTCCTCAATAGATCGCGGGATCGGGCACGACGGCCGTTCCGCTCAAGAAATCGAAATCGCAGCCCTGATCGGCCTGGCTGACATGCTGCTGGTAAAGCGCCGCGAAGGACCGCTGGTAGACCGGCGGGGCGGGTTTCCACTCCGCGCGCCGGCGGGCGATTTCCGCCTCGTCGACCTTCATGTTGATCGTCCCGGCCGTCACGTCGAGTTCGATCAGGTCGCCGGTCTTGAGCAGCGCCAGCGGTCCACCGATGGCCGCTTCGGGAGAGACGTGCAGGATGCAGGTGCCGTAATGCGTACCGCTCATGCGGCCATCGCAGATACGCACCATGTCGCGCACGCCTTGCTTCAGAAGCTTCATGGGGATCGGCAGATTGCCCCATTCCGGCATGCCCGGCGCGCCGACCGGACCGGCGTTGCGCAGCACGATCACCGTATCCTCGGTGATATCCAGATCGGGATCGTCGAGCGTTTTGTTCATGACGCCAGGATCGTCGAAGACGATCGCCGGGCCGACATGCTTCAGGAATTTCGGATTGGCCGCAGAGGACTTCATGACGGCACCGTTAGGCGCCAGATTGCCGCGCAGCACCTCCAGCGTCTTGCCGCGCGACAGCGGCACCACCGGGTTGTCCTCACCACGAATGACATCGTCGTTCCAGCACTCCGCGCCGGCGATGTTTTCGCCGAGCGTCTGGCCGTTGACCGTCGGCCGGGCGAGGTCGAGGTGACGGGAAAATTTGTTCAGCAGCGCCAGGAGGCCGCCGGCGAAGTAAAAATCCTCCATCAGGTATTCGCCCGACGGAAAGACATTAGCTGCGACCGGCACCTTGCCGGCCATCGCTGCCATGTCGTCCAGCGACAGATCGATACCGGCGCGGCGCGCCATCGCGACCAGATGGACGGCCGCATTGGTGGAGCCGCCGAGCGCCATATACGCAACGAGGCCGTTGAGGAAACTCGCCTTGTCGAGGATGTCGGAAGGTTTCAGGTCTTCCCAGACCATCTCGACTATGCGCACGCCGCAGGCTGACGCCATGCGCGGATGGCCGGAATCGGTCGCCGGGATCGAGGACGCGCCGGGCAAGGTCAACCCCATCGCATCGACGATCGAGGTCATGGTCGACGCCGTGCCGATCGTGTTACAGGTGCCGACGGAGCGGGTCATCCGACTTTCAAGATCGACCCAGTCATCCTGCGTGATATTGCCGGCGCGAAGTTCGTCCCAGTATTTCTTGGTGTGCGTCCCTGCCCCGGTCTTCATGCCGCGCCACTGTCCGTTCGACATCGGCCCGGCCGGGCAATAAATCACCGGAACATCCATGGAGATCGCGCCCATCAAAAGCGCCGGCGTGGACTTGTCGCAGCCGCCGAGCAGCACGGCACCATCGACCGGATGCGAACGCAACAGTTCCTCACACTCCATCGCTAAAAAATTGCGATAGAGCATCGTCGTCGGCTTCACCATCACCTCGCCGACCGACAGGGCCGGCATCTCGACAGGATAGCCGCCCGCTTGCCAGACGCCGCGCTTGACGGCTTCTGCCCGGTCGCGCAGATGCGCATGGCAGGGGCTCATCTCGCTCCAGGTGTTGATGATGCCGATCACCGGCCGGCCCATGAACTCGTCTCGGCGCATACCCATCTGCTGCGTGCGCTGCCGGTGGGCAAAGCCGCGCATGTCGTCGGAAGCGAACCAGCGCTGACTGCGCAGTTCCGAAAGATCGCGTTTTTTCTTCACATCGCTCATCCCTTGATCCCGCCCGCGGTCAGGCCGGAGACAACACGCTCCTGGAAGATGACGATCAGGATGGCGACCGGCACGATGCCGACGACCAGTGCTGCCGAGATGACGGGCCAGGGGAAGGCGAATTCGCCCTGATAGAGCTGGATGCCGACCGGCAGCGTGCGCAGCGACGGATTGGAGTTGAACGACAGCGCCAGCAGGAACTCATCCCATGCGTTGACGAAAGCAAGGATGCCGGCGGTGAATACACCGGGCGCGCAGAGCGGCACCACCACTTTGAACAGTGCGCCCATGCGCGTGCAGCCGTCGATCATCGCGGCATTTTCCAGATCACGGGGGATACCTTCGAAGAAGGACACCAGCATCAAAGTACAGACCGGGAGGCTCAGCACCGTGTAGGGCAGGATCAGCGCCGTCCAGCTGTTCAGGAGATTGAGCGTTCGCATGATCTCGAACAACGGTACCAGCAACGTCACGAGCGGGAAGGTCGAGACAGCAATGATCAGCGACAGGATCAGCCCGCGATAAGCGAGGTTGAGCCGGGCCAGCGCATAGGCCGCCAGCACCGAGACGAGCAGGGTCAGCGCAGTGGAAAGCAGGGCCACCATGAAGCTATTGAACAGGAAGACGTGCAGCGGCTGGTCAGAAAAAGCCTGCACATAGTTCTGCACGGTCGGCGCATGCGGGATCCAGGTAATGGGCTTAGCCGTCAGCTCGGCTTCCGTCTTCAGCGAAGTGAAGAGGATCCAGAGCGCCGGGAACATGCCGTTGACGAGCAGGATGGCCGCCGCAATGAAGCGAAGCGACCTGCCGGACAGGAAGGAGGTCGAACCGGAGGCGGTGGCGATACTCATGACGATTACTCCTTGGTCCGGATCATGCGCAGATAGACGGCCGTCACGCACATGGAGAGAGCGAACATGACCACGGCGAGTGCCGACCCATAGCCGAGATCGAGGAAGGAAACGGTGTTCTGATGGATGTACATCGCAAGCGTCGAGGTGGAAGTGCCGGGCCCGCCGCCGGTCATCATGTAAGGGATATCGAAGGTCTGCAGCGCGGTGATCGTCCGGAAGATCAGTGCCACGACAATCGAGGGCTTCAACAACGGCAGCGTAATTTCGAAGAATTGGCGCAGGGGGCCGGCGCCATCGACATCCGCAGCTTCAAAGAGCGAGCGCGGAATGGTCTGTAGGCCCGCCAGAATGATCAGCGCCATGAAGGACGAGGTCTTCCAGATGATGGTCAGGCAGATGGCGGCGAAGGCCCAGTTCGGAGAATTGAACCAGATGATCCCCTCGAAGCCGAGACGGTTCAGCACGTCGTTGACGACACCATATTCCGAATGGAAGAACCACGCGAAGATCAGGCCGGCGAAAGACAACGGAAGTGCCCAGGGAATGAGCAGCGACAGACGGACCGGCCATTGCATTGCAAAAGGAAGGTTCGCCATCAGGGCGAGACCAAGCCCGACCAACAGAGCACCGGGAACGGTGATCAGCGTGATCAACACTGTGTTCCAGGTGGTTTCCCAGAAAACCGGGTCGTCGATCATCAGCCGGTAATTATCCAGCCCGACAAACTCGGCCGGCAGGCCCGAGGTCAGAGACAGATTGAAAAAGCTGGTATAGGCGAGCCGGCAGACCGGGTAGCCGATGATCAGCGCCAGGAGAATTGCGGCCGGCGCCAAGAGCAGCCCGGCCAGCGAACGGTCGCTGAGGTCAAGCCAGCGCGTCCAATTGGCAGGTTGGGCTTCATGTGCGTCTGTCGCTTTGAATGTGGTTGTCGTCGCCATGGCTTCGTTCCGAAACATTGAGAGGGTTGGATGGCAGGCCTTTGCCTCGCAAGCGAAAGGTCGCTCGTCCACCCCTTGAGAAAGTCTCCCCTCCCCGGACGACAGGGAGGGGATTAAGCAAGGCGTTAAGGGCGCCTCACCGCAGGATACGCTTCAGGCGTGCCTCGATCTGGTCGGCGCCATCTTCCGGCGTCGTTACACCGGCAAGAACGGCGTTGACGGTCGTGCGGATGACTTCGCTCACTTCGTTGTAGCGCGGCGTCACTGGACGCGGCTTGGCGGTCTCGACCACCTGCAGCGCATCTGCAAACCATGGCGCGCTCTTCGTCACTTCAGCGTCCTGGTAGAGGCCGGCATAGGTCGGTAGGAGCGAGCCGTTGATGGCCATGAACTTCGAAACGTCTTGCGAGGACAGGTATTCAACCAGCTTCTTCGCCTCGTCCTGATGTTCGGAATAGGCCGACACACCCCACTCCCAGCCGCCGAGGCAGGTCGCCTGCTCGCCGCCGGTCATGGCCGGTAGACGAGCGACGCCGACCTTGCCAGCAACGGCCGATTCCTTGCCCTGAGCCTGCGCCCAGGCATAGGACCAGTTGACGGCAAAGATCACGTTGCCAGCCTGGAACTCCTTGCGCGTGTCGTCGGTGCCGACTTCGGCTATATTCTTCTTGGAGACGCCCTCGTCGGCAAAGCTCTTCCAGAGGCTGAGCGACTTGATCGCCGCGTCGCGATCGAAGGTCAGGCGACCGTTGTCGGTCAGCACCTTGCCCTGGCTCCAATACGGCAAAAGGAAGGTGCAGACGGCGCCCTCGATCGCCTTGCCCTGGAACGACAGGCCCTGGAGATTGGCATTTCCTTCGCCTTCGGCAATTTTCTTGGCCGCAACCTTCAGTTCGTCCCATGTCTTGGGCGGCGCGATGCCATATTTCTCCAGAAGATCCTTGCGATAGTAGAGGAACTGCGAATCCGCGAAGGCCGGCAGGGCGATCACCTTGCCATCGACGGTGTTGGCGCCCGCATAGGCCGGCAGGTAGGACGACATGTCCTTATCCGCGAAATCACTGGTCCAGCCGGCAGCGGCAAACTGCGCCGGGCGAATGACGTCGAGGATCAAGACGTCGAGCGAGGTATCCTTGGCCGACATCACGGTGTTGAGATACTGCGCCTGAGCTTCGGACGTATTGCCGCCGGTCTCGATCTTGACCTTCACATCCGGATTGGCGGCTTCGTACTTGTCGAGCGCCTTGCGCCAGACGTCCGGCTGGTGCTGGCTGGAGATGTAGATGTTCAGCGCCGTCTCGGCCGAAGCCGGCATCGCGAAGGCCAGCATCGTGCCACAGAGCAATGCACCGGCGAATTTCGGAAAAGCGGTTAATTTCGAAAAAGTCATGATTTCCTCCCGGTTGGTTTGTGGTGGCGCGGTGTTGGCATCCTCCCCGCGCGGGCTCGTCAATGGACGGCGCGTTCTGTTGCGGCGTCAAAGAGATGAATTTTTGTCGGATCGACGCCGATCTGTAGCGTTTCGCCCGCCTTCATGCGCGTTTCCGGCGGCATCCGAGCCGTCAGGGTCTCGTTGCCGACGGCGAAATGAACGAGCGTATCGGAGCCGAGCGGCTCGACGACCTGAACGTGACAAGTCAGGGCAACGTCGGATGCATTGGCGCTGAAGTGTTCCGGGCGGATCCCGAGGATGAACTCGCGGCCGTCGACGGTCCCGGCATGACCGGCGGCACGGATCGCCGACAGGGGCAACCGGTCGCCATTTGCGAAGACCAGATTGTCGCGATCCGCCTTGGCTCTCGCAAAATTCATCGCGGGTGATCCGACAAAACCGCCGACAAAAACGCTTGCCGGGCGGTTATAGACCTCGTCCGGTGTTCCCACCTGCTCGATCTCGCCACCACGCAGGATGACAATCCGGTCGGCGAGCGTCATGGCCTCGACTTGGTCATGGGTGACGTAGATGATCGTCGTGCCGATCGCCTGGTGCAGCTTCTTGATTTCGGTCCGGACTTGGCCGCGCAATTTCGCATCCAGATTGGACAACGGCTCATCGAAGAGAAACACCTGCGGACGGCGGACGATCGCGCGGCCCATGGCGACTCGCTGGCGCTGACCGCCGGAGAGTTGACCAGGCCGGCGGTCGAGCAGGTGGGCAATGCCAAGCATGTTGGCAGCCTCGTCGACCCGCACAGCAGCTTCACCGGCATTGATGCCGCGCACCTTCAGGCTGAAGCCCATATTCTCGCGCACCGTCTTGTGCGGATAGAGCGCATAATCCTGAAACACCATGGCGATATCGCGCTCACGTGGCGCCAACCGGTTGACGACACGGTCGCCGATCCTGACTTCGCCGGCGGTGATCGATTCCAAGCCGGCCACCATGCGCAAAGTGGTGGATTTGCCGCAGCCGGAGGGGCCAACAAAGACGACGAACTCGCCGTCGGCAATCTCCAGGTCGATACCCTTAACGATCCGAAGGGCGCCATAACTCTTGTCCAGCGCCCGCAGGCTCACTCCCGCCATTTCAACCTCCCGCAGATGGCACCTCATCCCGTGCCCATCGCTATTTCTTGACTCAATAATAGCGCTACGATTTTTCTTTTGCAAGCGGGACTGCTCAAAACCGGCTCGCGAGATACTGATAAGCCGATGCGGGCGCCGTTAATGTGGTGATTTACCGAGCCATGTCAGATAATTAAGCTATTATCTGCCAATGGGAATTGTTCCTGGGAAAACCATGGGCTATCATGCACTGGAATAATAGCGCTATTATATCGACAGGAAGAATGGTGGATACTCGACGCTCCGTTAAGCCGACACGCAAACGCCGCAAGATGCAGCGTGTCACAATGATGGATGTCGCGGCACGGGCGGAGGTTTCACCCTCTACCGTCTCGCTCTATCTGCGCAAGCCGGACGCCGTATCAGCGTCGGCCAGCGAGGCGATCGCAAAATCCATCGAAGCTCTCAATTATGTCCCGAACCTGATGGCGGGAGGGCTCGCAGCCGCCTCTTCCCGCGCCGTCAGCATCATCGTGCCATCGGTGCGAAATGCCTTTTTCGCCGAAACAGTTGCAACCATGCAGACGGAGCTGGGCAAGGAGCGGCTGCAGGTCCTGCTCGGCCACACTGAATACAGCGAGCGCGAGGAGGAAAACCTCGTTCGCATGGCGTTGTCCTGGGCGCCGGCGGCGATTGTGCTGACGGGGCTTAGCCACAGCAATGCAACCAGAAAGCTCTTGCGCGAAAGCTGCGTGCCGGTGGTCGAAATCTGGGAGCTCGGTTCGGAGCCGATCGATATGGCCGTCGGCTTCCACCACGAACAGGTCGGCCGGTCAGCAGCTACCCATCTCGTCCAGCGCAACCGTCGCAAGCTCGTCTTTCTCGGCGCCCGCCTGCAGGAAGACAAGAGAGCGGCGCATCGGGCCGAAGGATTTGTCGAGGAAGCCCGCAAGACCCCAGGCATCACTGCCGAAGTCATCAAGCATCCAGCGCCGTCGAGCGCCGAAGTGGGCGCAATGCTGCTTGGCGAAACGATGCGCACGTTCCCCGATGTGGACGGTATCGCCTGCTCCAACGACCATATGGCGCTCGGCGTGATCTTCGAATGCCAGCGGCTTGGCATCGACATTCCGGGGCAGCTCTCGGTCGTCGGCTTCGGAGATCTGAGCTTCAGTGCCGCTTCCAACCCGTCCCTGACCACCATTCGTCCGCCGGGAGATCTGATCGGCACCGAGGCGGCGCGTTTGATCCTTGAGCGCATCGCTCATGGTGGAGAGAGGACGCCGACGGTGATCGACACCCGTTTCACCCTGCTTCATCGGCAAAGCAGCTAGCGGTAAAACACCGCAACGATCGAAAATTTGATCTACAAATGGAGGAAGATCAAAAGTACCATTTCTTCCCCTATTCCCTGAACGGCTGCTACGACAGACAATTATGCGCAGGGCCGGGCCGCAAAAACAAGAGAATCCGCGCTGCACATGGCGCCATAGGACGGGAGACATCATTTATGACCAAAGCCTGCGAAGTCAGCTGGTTTTCCGCTCTATGTGACGACGACTACGAGTTTCTCGGCGTCCCGGATCCGCAGTTGCAATCGAGCTTCGAACACTGTCGCGATATCGTGCTGCAGGCTGAAAGCGGCGGCTTCGACAATATCCTGCTTCCCTCGGGGTATGCGCTGGGCATCGATACCACCGCGTTTGCCTCCGCGATGGCCGTGCTCACACGCCGCATCAAGCTGCTGATGGCTGTTCGGGCCGGCGAAAGCTGGCCGGCACAACTGGCCCGCCAGATCGCTACCATCGACCGCATCGCCAATGGGCGCCTGTCGGTCAACATCATTTCCAGCGAAATGCCCGGCGAAACTCTTGCAAGCGGCCCACGTTATGCCCGCACGATCGAGGCCATGTCGATCCTGCGCACCCTGCTTAACGGTAAGCCGCTCGACCACGACGGTACGTTCTGGAAGCTGAAAGTCGATCCGCCGCGCATCACCCCGGTCTCCGGACATTGCCCGCAGTTCTATTTCGGCGGCCTCTCAGAGGATGCTCGCGACGCGGCGGCGAAAGGTGCTGATATCTATCTGATGTGGCCGGACCGCATGGAGGTTGTGCGCGAAACGATTGCTGATCTTCGCAGCCGTGCGGCAAGTCGCAGCCGGACGCTCCGATTCGGTTACCGCGTACACGTCATCGTTCGTGAAACAGAAGCAGCGGCGCGGATAGCTGCTGACCGTCTGCTGTCGAAGCTTGACGATGCGGCCGGCGCAGCGATCCGTGCCAAATCGCTGGACAGCCAGTCTGTGGGCGTGCGGCGCCAGGCGGAACTACGCGAAGAGGCAGGCAACGAGGGCTACATCGAAGATAACCTATGGACAGGTATTGGCCGCGCCCGTTCCGGCTGCGGTGCTGCGATCGTCGGCGATCCGGACCAGGTTCTTGCAAAGCTGCGGGCCTACCGGGCGGAAGGTATTGAAGCTTTTATCCTCTCGGGCTATCCGCACGCGGCCGAGGCTGACTTATTTTCCCGTCACGTCTTATCTCGATTGGATCACGGCCCACTTTGATGGGAACACTATCTGCAACAAGCCCCGCGTCGGAGTTCGAATTGCGGCCCGCAGTACTTCGGTGCTGGCAAAATCCCTGCTCTTGAACGGATTCGAACCCTCGGCACGGTAGAGTGTTACCAGCTCGACAGGAGTATCACAGCGTCATTGAGCATCACCACCTCTATGCGTGCTCAGAATGCTGCGAGACGGATGAGGAAGAATTGGTCGCGAAGCCAAGTCTCTGTAGAAGAGGCATCTTACGCGTTTTTGGCTGTTTCTGTGACGGAGGCAGTTCTTGCGCCGCTTTTTTCGCAAGTTCAAAGTCAAAATCAAAAGACATTTCGGTTCCTCGTCCAACATTTGGAAATCTCGAAGAATAGAATGCAGGAAACGTGCCAACCGCTGCGTTAGGCGGCGCTGGCACGTCGACGTCAACCCTGTCTCGCCGAGCTATTGCGTTCAGGATACGGCCTCAAATCGAATGGATTGCGCGCCTTCCCACAGCGTGAGGCGCCCTATTTCGGCGAGTTGGTCGAGATTGGATGTGATTGTGATGAAATGATTGCCAGCCAGTTGGCCCATTTTCGATGAAAAATCGACGCCTCCGTAGGCAAGCAGGATTTCCGTTTCGCTAATGCCCCCCGGGTAAAGGATGATATGACCAGGGGCCGGATGGCTCGTATGGTTCTCATAACCGACGCCGAAATCATGGTCGCCAAGCGGGATCCAAACGCCCTCGCCAGACCAGCGAACGTGCACGATTTTACCATCGAACGGCATCTGCTTGATGAATGCCTCACAGGTTTTGGGCGCTTTGGCAGTTTCCAGGACAGCGTCGAAGATGAATGGCCCTGCTGTAATTTTCAGTTTCATGATGTCACTCTTGTTAGATTTGAATGCTTGTTGATCTGTCTCGCCGCAGCCTTCCGATATTGCCCGTCGCCCTTGGTGCCCACCAGGACACCGTTTTCGACGACGGGCTTTCCGGCGACAATTGTCGTTATCGGCCACCCGGTGATATTGATCCCCTCGTAGGGCGAATAGTCTGCACCATCATGCAGGTCCGCATGACGGATCGTCCGTTCGATGGCTGGATCCCATATCGCGATGTCCGCATCTGCCCCCACTGCAATTGTTCCCTTTTGTGGATAGAGGCCGTAGGTCTTTGCATGGTTCGTTGATGTCAGGGCGACGAAGCGCGGCAGATCGATGCGTCCGGCCATAAACCCTTGCGAAAACAGGATGGGAAGGCGGGTTTCGACGCCTGGAATGCCATTGGGAATGTGCCTGAAATTCGTGCGACCTTTGGGATTAAGCTTCCCGTGCTGGTCGTCGTAGCGGAACGGGCAATGATCGGATGAAAAGAGCTCGAATGCCCCGGTCTCGATCCCACGCCAGCATTCCTTCTGGGCATTTTCATCCCGCGGCGGCGGAGAGCAGACAAGTTTTGCGCCCTCCCAATCCATGCCCTCGAGGTCCTTGGCGGTGAGCGTCAGATATTGCGGGCAGGTTTCCCCGACGACCTTGATGCCTCTCATCCTTGCGCGAGCGATCTCTTCCATCGCCTCGCCGTTCGAGACGTGCACAATGACAACAGGAACGTCTACGATTTCGGCAAGCGCCAGGGCGCGGTGCGTGGCTTCACGTTCGACAGCGACCGGACGGGTGGAGGCATGAGCGCGTGGGGCAACGTCGCCCGCCAGCTCGTGTTTTTCGATCAGGAACCTGATTGCGTCCTCGTTTTCACAATGGACCATGACGGTGGCGCCGGTCCGTCGCGCGACGTCGAGCGTCTTTAGGATCTGCGCGTCATCGAGGCGCAGGTTCTCATAGGTCATGAAGACCTTCAGCGACGGGTAGCCATCGGCCACAAGGGCCGGCAACTCCTGGCCCAGCACAGCGTCACTGGGGTCGGATATGATCAGATGAAAACTGACGTCGGTATAACACTGGCCCTCTGCGAGCGCATGATAGGCCGTTAGCACCTCTCGTAGCGACTTGCCCTTTTCCTGAAGGCAGAACGGCATGATGGTCGTATTGCCGCCGAACACCGCCGACAGCGTTCCGCTCTCGAAGTCGTCCGCCATCTCGATCTCTTCGCCCGAAGACTGGGAGATATGGACATGGCTGTCGATGCCGCCCGGAAGGACATATTTGCCCGAGGCGTCGATTGCGCGCGCAGCACCCGACAGGCTCTGCCCGATCTGGACAATCTTGCCGTCTCTAATGCCGATATCGGCCTGGAAAACATCCGCGGCAGTCGCCACCGTACCGTTCTGAATGATGAGATCGTAATCGCTCACAAACTTGACCCTCAGTGTTGCAGGATTTTGCCAAGGAAAGCTTCGGTTCGCGGATTGTGTTTTCCCGCGAAAAACTCCTCGCTCGGTCGATCCTCGACGATCTCGCCCTGATCGATGAAAATCACGCGAGTCGCCACCCGGCGGGCAAATCCCATCTCATGGGTGACGACCATCATGGTCATGCCGTCCTTTGCCAGTCCGGTCATGACGTCGAGCACTTCGGAAATCATCTCTGGGTCAAGTGCGGACGTCGGCTCGTCGAAGAGCATGGCGAGCGGATCCATCGCGAGCGCCCGAGCGATGGCCACGCGCTGTTGCTGCCCGCCGGAGAGTTGGCTTGGATATTTTTGCGCGTGGTCCGTCAGCCCGACGCGATCGAGAAGCGCCATGGCCTTCGCGTGGGCTGCCGTTTCGCTTCGGCCAATGACAATCTTCTGCGCCAGCATGATATTGCCGATGATCGTCAGATGCGGAAACAATTCGAAGTTCTGGAAGACCATCCCTACTCGTGTGCGAAGGTTCGGCAGGTCGGTCTTCGGGTCGCCGACTTCGATACCATGCACTCGGATCGAACCTTCCTGAAACTGCTCGAGCCCGTTGACGCATTTGATCAACGTCGATTTGCCCGACCCCGAGGGACCGCAGACGACCACGACCTCACCGCGCTCGACGTTTACCGAGCAGTTCTTAAGGACAGCGAACTGACCGTAATATTTGGTAACGCCAGTGATCTCAATCATGCCCGGCCTTTCTGGAAACGTGAGATGGAAAAGGGTTGCAAGGCTCTATCGGTCTCGCGACCGAGAACGAGCCGAGACGTCAACTGGCCGACGATCGGGCCGAGCGTGTAGCCGTTTGAAGTGACGGCATTGAAGAACCCAGGCATTGACGGATGTTCGCCGAGGATTGGCGCGCCGTCGATATTGATGTTCATCGCTGCCCAGCTTCGGATGACGTGAAGTTTGCGCAGAGCGGGAACGACGTGCTGGGCAACCCAAAGGTTCCCCTCAAGGCTCGACAGCAGCGGGCGCGGATGTTGATGGAAGGGATCGAGGCCTGCGGTCCAGCCGCCGCCAATGATGAAGTTCCCGTTTGCCGCCTGCTTCAGGGTTAAATGGCGGTCAGCATGGGCGACGAGACACGAGATCAAAGGTGCTGCGGCCTCGGTAACCACCATCTGCAGCGGAGCACCGAATACCGGCACGTCGACACCGAGCATCGCGCCGATCCTTGAGGCGAAGGCTCCGGCTGCATTGACGATCTGTTTTGTCCGCAAGATGCCCCTCGATGTCTTGACCTCGAACCCGCCGTCCGAGGTCCTTATTCCGGTGACCTCGCAGTTTTCGAAGACTTGAGCGCCGTCTCGCCGTGCCGCCTCCAATATATATTGCGTAGCGACGAGAGGGTTGATCTTGCCCTCCTGGGAGCAGTAGGCAGCGCCGACGAAGTGAGAAGACAAAGCAGGCTCCAGAGAGCGTAGTTCGTCTTGCCCGATCAAGCGGCAATCAATCCCGGCCGCGCACTCCACACCGACCTTTTCCGCCAGAAAATGCATATGATCATCGGTTTCCGCCACCATGAGGCCGCCTGTGACCTTCATCTCGAAATCCTGTCCCAACTCGCTCTGCAGCGCGGCCCAAAGAGCGATTGAATCGCGCTGGAGGGGAAGTGTTTGTGCGGCAGCTCCGCCGCCACCTTCGGCACGGGCACCATGGTCGAAGGAAAGCAACTGAGCATGAAGACTTCCTGCATTCCCTCCGGACGCCAGCGAGTTCGCAAAAGCGCGCTCCACGACCGTAACGTCCTCGCCTTCCCGGGCAAGGAAGAGCGCCGTCGAAAGGCCTGCAATGCCTGCGCCGATTACCAGCGTGGACGTTTCTGCCACGGGCAAGGGTTGAGGGTTCGCCAATGGGGGTTTTTCCGGCAAAAGCGCGCGCTTGTGCCCGCCCCATTCCGGCTTTTCGACTGCAAGCGCCGCAAGCGGAATAGGTCGAAGTGGCATTTGCGGAGCCAGAAAACCGCGTGTTTCGCCAGACAGGTGCCGTTCTTTCACGACGTCGGCGATCGCTTTGCCGCAGTAGCGGCTCTGACACCGCCCCATGCCTGCACGCGACAGGCGCTTTAATGTCGAGACGTCCTGCGCACTATTTGCGCTGAGGGTCCTCAAGGCACCGTAAGTCACCCCTTCGCAACGGCAGATCAAGGCATCATCTGGCGGAACCGCCGTCTTTGTCTTTGCATCGTCCTTCGGCGCGAAGACCTGCCAAAGCGCCTCTTGAAACCGTCTATGGCGGGCAAGCCTTTTCACTGCGCTTTCGTCGGTTTGGGCAAGGAGGCCCAGTTTTCGCGCAATCGCTGCGGCGGCAATCCGTCCTTCTGCCATCGCAACATGCGCGCCGCCGAAACGCGCCGCTTCACCGACAATATGCACGTTCGCAAGCGTTGTCTGACCGTCGAGATCTCGCACGGCCCGTAGATCACCGTCGACGACCTCATGGCCGCATCCGAGTAGCCGGGACAGCTCATTGGAGGATGTGAAATTGCCGCCGATAAGGACAGTGTCAGCATCGAGATTGGTCTCGCCGCCTGGTCCGGCGAAAGTGACGCTCTCCACACACTGCGAACCGTTGATCGAGGTGAGCACGCTATTCCAGTCTATCTTGACGCCCCTGGACCTCAGCGTCGATATCTGGCGTAATCCGTGACGGGCGAGAGCGGGATCCGTTGTCAGAAGCCTGAGGGCTGCCGCAGGCCGAGACCACGGTGGCGGTGCTGCTTCCAGCAAAGCCACTATGGAAGCTCCTGCCTTTCGAAGTTCGTTTGCGACCTGCATATTCAAAGGACCGTTTCCGGCGACAATGATCCTTCGGCCGGGCACAGTTCCGTAGCTCCTCAGCAACGTCTGGGCGGCCCCTGTTGTCATCGCACCGGGTAGTGTCCAACCCCTGACCGACGTTGGGCGTTCGTAGGCCCCTGTCGCGATAATGAGCATTTTCGGCTTGCAGTAAAATGCATGGCCGGATCCATAGCAGGCGATGATAAACGAACCGGCGTCGTCGCGTGCACCACCCCACACCACTGTCTCACTAAGAAATATCACGCCGTGGTCGCGCACTTTCCCTATAAGCGCTGCGCCGGATAAAGCCTGCTCGTCGCCACGCAATCGCTCAGCGGCGCTCGGTGTCGAGGGCTGTTTGAAATACTGCCCGCCGGCGGACGGCCGTTCATCAATGACAGTCACTTCGGCCCCGGCCACAGCAAGGACCTTAGCGGCGGCAAGCCCTGCGGGGCCTGCTCCGACAATGAGAACGTCCATCGTCCTTGTCGCCAAGGACTGCGGCACACTGCAGAGATCAGCAATCTGACCAGCGGCAAGGTCCGGCCGGGCGGCAGGGCGCAGGACCTGCATGTCATCGTCGACAGTGGTCATGCAGGCCCGCTGGCTGACTTTTCCGTCGATCGTCAAGAGACAGTCGTGACAGGCACCCATTCCGCAAAAGAGGCCACGGCCCTCGCCTTTGATGCCTCGGGAAAATTCATGCCGTCCCGTCGCCTCGATGGCGGCGGCAACAGACATGCCTTTTTCGGCAAATATCTGCAGGCCGTCGACCGAGAGCCTGACCCGCGCATCGTCGGGCCCCAAACTCTGCTTTATGGAAGCGACGGGCATCGTGGAATTCCTCAGGTGCCGAACGTCAGACCGAAATCAGTCACCAGCTTCTTCATTGCGGCGTCCCGCGCGGGTGGCAACGGTAGGCGCGGCGGACGCGGCAGGCCTGCGCCAAATCCCATGTGGGTCAGCAGTGATTTCGTACCTGCGACATAGGCCTGGCCTCCGACCGCGTGAATGACAGGCAGCCATTTGAGATAAAGCTCTCTTGCCTCATCGAACCTTTTCTCATCGGCGACAAGTTCGAAGATCCGCGCCATCGGTCCTGGCGCAACATTTGAAGCCACTGCCACCCAGCCCTGCGCACCCATAACGAAAGACTCGAACCCGAGAATGCCCCCGAACACAGTCATATCGTCGCCAGCCAGCCGGATGATGTCGCGCACGCGCGTCACTTCGAGGGTGGACTCCTTGATATAGTCACAGCCGTCGATTTCGGCGATCCGCTTGACCAACTCTGGCGTCAGATCGACGTTTGCGGTCGCGGGATTGTTGTAGATCATAATCGGGATGGTCACTGCAGACGCAATGCTCTTGTAGTGGTGAACGAGTTCGTCATCCGTTGGTGTGGAATAGAACGGCGGAATAATCATGACGCCGTCAGCTCCCATTGCCTCGGCCTTGACGCTAAGGCGAATGGATTCCCGCGTATCTTCCGCTCCCGCGCCGATCAGAACAGGCACCCGACCCGCGACAGTTTCGATGACGGTCCTCGCCACACCATCGCGCTCTTCCTCGCTGAGGGACAAAAACTCACCTGTCGATCCAAGAGGGATCAGGCCGTGTATACCTTCTTTGACCTGCCAGTCGGTAAAGGCAGCCAGCCCCTTCAGATCTACCGCGCTGTTGGAATCCAAGGGAGTAATCATCACGGTGTACACACCGCGGAACGTCTTTTGCATTTGAGAATCCTAGTTCTAGCGCTTCTCGTTAACGGAAAGTCGAGATCCGGCTTGACCGAGACGCTTTTCGATATGGCTTTGGAAGAAGTCCCAGAGCGTTGTGAGGAGGAGGTAATAAATCGCCGCGACCGCAAACAATTCGAGCACCATGAATCGTTCCTGGATGAGAACCTGGGTCCGGCGAAGGAGTTCTTCGACCGAGATGACGGAGGTGACAGAGGTCGTTTTCAAGAGACCGTTCACCGAATTGCCGAGAGGCGGCACGATAACTTTGAAGGCTTGCGGCATGACGATGTAGCGCATGATCTGACGCTCCGTCATGCCGAGCGCGCGCGCCGCCCTGGTCTGACCTTCCGGCACGGCTTCGATACCAGCGCGAATGATCTCCGCGAGATAAGCCGCCTCGTTGAGAGCCAATCCGAGCAACGCCGCCTCTATGACTGTGAACTTGATGCCGAACAGTGGAAGCGCCGTGTAGATCGCAATCAACTGTACAAGAAGCGGCGTGCCGCGAAAAAGCCAGATATACGCCTTGGCAAGGGAGTATGGCACTCGCCGTGACGATCGCCGCATCACTGCAAGGGCAAAACCAAGAATTAGCCCCGCAACCAACGAGACGACGGTGAGCCAGACGGTTGTGAACACCCCGCCAAGTATAAAGGGGTTGACCAGGTAACCGAAGAAGCCAGACCAGTTCCAAAGCGACATGAAGACGACCTTCTGCAAGAGGGCTGGCGCGACGTGGTCGCGCCCCGCCTCATCTCTAAACGACCTTTGAAATCAGTTCAGCGGCCTGGGCCTTTGACCGAATAGTCACCCGCGACCATCGGCAGGCCGTATTTGTCAAAGAGCGCCTTCAGAGATCCATCCGCCTTCATGTCTTTCAACGTCGCAGACACGGCATCAGCCAAAGCCGGGCTTTTGAATGCGACAGAAACCGGAGCGGGGTAGAGGCCGCTGATTGCCCGTTTGAAGTCCCCGCGAGAATCGTACTCCTTCGCGACGGCGTCGATCGACACGACACCCTGTACCTGGCCTGCCCGCAGAGCCTGGAAGGCCAAGGCGAAATTATCGAACGTCTGGATGGTCAGGCCTTCTTTGCCCGTGTCACGCAGTTCCTTGTCGAGAAGGCGTGTCTTTGTTTCCTCGAAACCACCGATTTCGACACCGATCGTCATGCCGGCCAGATCATCTTTTGCGGTGACGTTTTTCTTCGAATCCGGCGCCACGGAGATGCTGATGGCCTGATCTTCATAGGGGATCATCTGCATGATCTTGGCGCGTTCCTCGGTGAAGAAAATGCCCGTATTGATCATGTCCCAGCGGCCAGCCTGCAGACCCGGAACCATCGCGGAGAATTCGATGCGGACATACTCGGGCTCAAGGCAAAGGCGCTTGGCGATCTCTTTGCCGAGGTCGATGCGCATGCCCTTAAGATCGCCAGTGGAATCGATGAACTGGAGCGGAGGAAGCGTTGGATTGGTCGACATGACGAGCGTACCGGGCTTGATCAACTCGCCTGCCACCGCTTTGGGTTCGCAGGATTGAGCGAAGGCAAAAGACGCTGTGATCGACAGGAAGGACGCGGCAAAAACGCTGCGAGAGAAGTGTGAACGGAGCATGGAGAGCCTCTGGAGTTCGATTCATTATCGTTGGGTCCCGATCGTGCATTCAAGTGGGATCCCACTTTTATACAAAAGTCCACCGCGAATGCAAGTGCGTTTTCATCGGATTCAGTAGTTCGCAAGAACGCCCTGACGGACGACTTCGAGATGATCGGTCATGGCTCGGCGGGCGGCCTCGGCATCGTTGGAGGCCAAGGCAAGCAGGATCGCTCTATGTTCTCGCACGCCCGGCTTAGCGCGAACAACAGGCAGTTGCCGCTCAAAGATCGTTGTGTAGCGTCGCATCTCCCCGATGGTAGCCGCCATAAAGGGGTTGCGGCTCTCGCTTGCGATATAGTTGTGAAGCGCTTCGTCGAACGCCCAAACCACCTCGGGGTCAGGTTCGGGGTCGGTCTCGATCTCGTCAAGCATCCTTGCCAAAGGGTCCAGTTCAAGTCGCGAAACGTGAGGACTGGCGAGCGCGGCCGCAGTTGGTTCGAGCAGCATCCTCATGGTGAGACTGTCAAGGTAATCCTTGAGACTGATGACCCTGACCGAGAGAACGCCTTTTTCGTTTCTGACAAGTAGTCCCTCCCCTTCGAGACGTCCCAGCGCGTGGCGCATGGGAGAACGCGAAACAGCATGTTTCGTCGCCAGGCGGCGTTGCTGGACGACCGATCCCCCCGCGAGCCTGGCTGATAGAATATCAGCCAGCAGGGAACGGTAGGTTTCGTCAGCAAGGCTGGAGTCGCCAACTTCATTCAGACCATCGTCCATCTGCACTCGTTCCAGTCCTTTTCCAATTCGGCTATCATATGTAACAAGTGATCGCGTAAGGAAAGCGCGTTGCCGCGTCGTGCGGCCAACGCCTTAAAGAACAAGGAAATAGCGAACGGTGACAGACGCTTTAGCGGCCCCGGGTCGGAAAATTGCGGAGAAAGGGCAGCATAATCTTGCATCGCTGACCTACAAGGCCGTGTCCGACATGATCCGGCATCGCCGGCTGAAAGGCGGGCATGTCATCGTTGAGGCAAGGCTTGCCGAGACACTCGGGATTTCGAGGACGCCGCTGCGCGAAGCGCTTCAGAGGTTAGAGGGCGAAGGCCTGGTTCGCAAGGGTGATGGCCGAAACTACGTCGTGCGACAGGTGGATATCGGCGAGTATCTTCAAAGCTTGAAACTGAGGTTGTTGATCGAACCTGAAGCAGCGGTACTGTCGATCAACGCTATTCCGCGACGTCTTTTGATGAGCGTCCGGCAGGAAATCCACGACCTTTTGGACGCGACGGCGTATCACACAGACGCGCACTGGTTCTCGGACGACAATCTCCATAATATGATCATCGATCATTGCGGCAACGCGGTAATGGCAAAGGTGCTGCGGGAGCTTCGGGCGACCACGCGTCTCTTCGAAATCGACCGCCTGAAAGATCGCCTGAAGCCGGACTCCACGGAACACCTTGTTATCATCGAGGCGATCGACCGGGGCGACGTCGAGGAAACGCGCCGGGCTGTCGCCCACCACATCGAAAGCTTAATCGCATTTACTCGAATGCATCTGCAAGTCGCCGACCTCTAGTGCGATCAAGTGGACCGAGGAACAAGCCCGGTGAAACGATGATGGAGCCTCAATCAGAGTATGAATCAGTACCGAAGGTTGACCCATTTGTCGCTACTGAGTAAAGCTTTGATTTATATATAGGAATGACATCGTGTGGGGTCGCGATTGGCGCCTATGATGACCTCACTCGGATCGTAATTTTGCCTGCAAAGTCATGCACTTGCTTCCTCTTGTCCTGGGGTCAGCCTTCGGTGCTGATTCACAGTACAAGGTGCGACCCGTCCGGTCCGAGCGTCGTAGATGGACTTTTCCCGCTCGCGTCAATGTGTCTGGCCCGCCGGGGATAGGATGTAGCGGACATCAGAGGGGCCGGCCCACGCGTCGGCGACGGCCGTGAGCGGAAGCGTCGTGACGGGAGCGTCAAACCCTGCCTTGTTCGTTTCCGTCAGAAGCTCGCGGGCGCCGGCCAACAATTCCTGGATGGCGACGCTGCCGATGCCGCTGTCCATCAATTCGAGCCCCGAACCGCGAAAAGCATCGCCACGGAGCGAAATCTCGTCGCCCGCAACCGTGCCGAGCTGGACGTAACGCACCCTCGGTTCGCCCATTCTGGAACCGCGATTCTTCGTCGCGGCCGCGATCACCCGGCTGGCAGGCTCGCCCCAGATAAAGTCGAGGACGACATCGACGCCGCGGTCGAACTCGGCGCGCAGCGCCTCGTCGGCGGCGTCGTCGAGAGCAATTCGCGCTTCAACTTCGAGCCGGTCCAGCCGCTCGCGGCTGCGACCGACCGCGATAATCCTGCCTGCGCCGAAGTGCCGCGCGACCTGCACCGCCAGCGGACCACCCTGTCAGGTCGGTAGTAGGCGCCGTCGCGCGCTGCCGGATCGGTCGCCGCATACAGCGTGGGCAGAGCGCCCTGCCACGCAGGCTGGAACAGAAAAGGCAGGAAGCGGCGCGCCATCCCGGCCGCACTCGTCTGCCCCGCTCCGTTCGGAAGCAGATCGGTCCGCGAGATGCCAGGATGCGCCGCCAGGCTCTCGATGCCCCATCTGGCCGCCTTGCTGCGCCGGCTCAGTTCAAAGGCGAACATGACGCAGGCGAGCTTCGACTGGCTGTAGACCGGCATCGGCTTGTAGCCCCGCTCGGCCTGCAGGTCGTCGAAGTTGATTGCTCCATTACGCGCCGCCACACTGCCGAGGGTGACGACGCGCGGATTCCGCCCCTTCTTCAGCAGTGGCAGCAGATGCCCGGCGGCGCCACCACCACGCAGTCGTGCCCCAATTCGACAATCTGGCGATAAAGACCGTAGCCGGTCGGGCCGGCTTCATAACAAAAGTGAAGCTTCGCTCCACGCTTGGAAAGCTTGTTGACCATCGCCGCCACCGACGCCGGCTCCGACGAGATGTCGCCGAAAAACCGCACCTCGCCGTTACGCTCTCCATCGGCAACCGCCACTGAAATCTTCAGCTTCGACGTATCCAAGCCGATGAAAATTACGCTATTCTCTTTCATGGTTCGCCCTCGCTAAGCATGGGGCTCGGCTCCGGCCAATCCAGAGCAACCCCCGATTGTAGCTTACCGCGGGGGCGGGCCGCCTTCACCCACGAACATACGGTCTAAGCGTTTTTCTCCGTTGGCCACAGATATTCTCCGGTCAGCAATTTGTGTGCCCAGCCCAGGCACTCGATCAAGGCAGAGCCAGCGGAGGCCGTGAAGGCGCCGTTCGACATCATCGAGACCACAATCGTCACGAAAGGCGACGTGGCCATCTTCACAACACGCGTCCGCGGCGAGGCAGGTTCAGACAAGCCCGCCGCCACGGGCAAGTTCGCGGGCTCGGACGTGTACGCCTATGTCTGGCCGACATCGCTCAACAGCAGCGACATCGGCTTCGAAAAGGATCAGGGCATCGTCGCCCTCGCGGTGACCTTCCATCCGGACCTCGATGACGCCGCCGACGGCGGAAGGAACCGTGACGTCTGGCATCCCCATTGGGTGGTCCTCGCCGAAGACAAGGCCTGCGGTGGCGGCCGAAGGTCGTCGACATTCCGGAAGGCGCAACGCTCAAAGTGCCGCCGACATGGCCGAAGGTGCCGCTGCTGATCGACAGCCCGGATCATCCGACAACGTTCAAGGGCGATGCGGTTGATGTGGAAATTCCACTCGAATCGCTCGGCGGTATCAGCGGGGCTTCCTACGACGGCGTTACCGCTGGCTGAAGGTCAACGGCAATCTTCACGCCCCGCTTCTGTGCGTTAGCAATGTCTTCAAGCTTGCGTCCGGCAACCTCAGCCTGCCCGGCAAGGTCATCCTCGCGAAGTGATCTCGATGTGCCGGTCTGCCGAGTACCATCGCCGGCATCACCTGTCGCTTTGCTGCTCCGTAGGCGCCGGAACTTGTCGGTAATCATTCGCGTTCTCTTTGGCAGGAGCCCTTACTTTCTCAGGAGCCTTGTCAATGAGGAAAATCGCGGTGCGGTCTTCCGCCAGTGTCCCCCTCTATCGTGGACCGGTCACGTTCATGATTTTGGATTGTTGCAACCAAAAAATTATCTCGGACTAGAACTCGATGTCGAGATTGTCCTCATGATCGTGATGGCCTGGAAGCTCGGGCGGCGGCGGCCCGGGAACCTCTGCCACCATCGCCTCCGTCATGATCATGAGACCGGCCACGGACGCAGCGCCCTGAAGCGCCGCGCGCACCGCCTTGACGGGGTCGATGATACCCGCTGCAATCATGTCGCCGAATGCACTCTTCTGGGCGTCATAGCCGTAGGCAAAATCATCCTCTTCGAGAATTCTCGCTGCGACGACCGATCCGTCCTCGCCAGAATTGGCCGCAATCTGCTGTGCCGGCCAGCGTATTGCCTCCGCGACGACGCGGATGCCCGCCTGCTGGTCGGGGTGATCGACCTTGAGCGCCCCGAGTACTTTTCCTGCCCGCAGAAGCGCGGTGCCGCCGCCCGGCAGGATACCCTCCTCGATCGCAGCGCGGGCCGCATGGACGGCGTTCCGAATGCGATCCTTCTTCTCCCTGAGCTCGATCTCGCTCGTTCCGCCGACCCGGATCACGGCAATCCCGCTCGAAAGCCGCGCCAGCCGTTCCTCAAGCTTGTCCCGGTCGTAGTCGGAGTCGGACTGTTCGAGCTGACGCTTGATGGCGGCGATGCCGGTCTCGATATCCGCCGGTCGACCGCCCCCTTCCACGATCGTCGTGTTTTGCTTGTCGACTGTAATCTTCCGCGCGCGGCCGAGAACATCGAGCGGCACGGTCTCGATCTTCAGACCGAGATCCTCTGAGATCACCGTACCGCCCGTCAGCAGCGCAATATCCTGCAGGATCGCCCTGCGGAGCTCGCCGTAGGCGGGCGCCTTGACCGCTGCCACCTTGAGGCTGCCGCGCAGCTTGTTGACCACGAGCGCTGCCCTGACTTCGGCCTCGACATCTTCGGCGATGACGAGAAGAGGTTTGCCGGTCTGCACGACCTTTTCCAGGAGTGGCAGCACTTCGCCGAGGCTCGCCAGCTTCTTTTCGCTGATAAGGACGTAGGCGTCCTCGAACTCCACCCGCGTCCGCTCTCGGTTGGTAGTAAAATGCGGGGAGGTGTAACTGCGGTCGAACTGGATGCCAGTGACGATCTCGATCTCGGTTTCGAGAGTCCTTCCTTCCTCGACTGTGATCACGCCATTGCTGCCGACCCTTGCCATGGCTTCGGCGATCATGCGGCCGATTTCTGTGTCGCCGTTTGCCGCGATCGTGGAGATCTGGGCTATCTCCGCATTCGAGGTTACGGCTCTTGCATTCTGCTTCAGCACCGCCGCGACGGCCTCGACCGCGCGATCGATGCCGCGCTTCAAGTCCATGGGATTCATGCCGGCCGCCACTGCCCGCACGCCGCCTCTGATGATCGCATCGGCGAGCACGACCGCCGTCGTGGTGCCGTCGCCGGTCAGATAGGAGGTTCTGACCGCAACTTGCCGGAGCAACCGGACGGCCATGTCCTCGAACCTGTCTTGAAGCTCGACCTCCCTTGCAACGGTCAACCCGTCCTTGGTGATTTTCGCACCGAAGGACCGGGCGATTGCGACGTTGCGCCCCCGCGGCCCAAGTGTGACGCTGACGGCCCGTCCGAGCGTATCCACGCCGTTTAACATGCTGTCTCGCGCCTCGAAGGCGAATTTGATGTCTTTGGCCGTCATGGCCTTCCTCCCAAGAGTTGCCGCCTCACTCCGCGGCCTGAGCAGTATTGGCGTATCGTAATCCGAGCCGCTTCCAGCCGCCGGCCAGGGCCGCTACAAGCTGACCGATCATGATGTCGTCGTGGCAAGGCGACGGCGTGATGCGCAGTCGCTCGGTTCCCCTGGCGACGGTCGGATAGTTGATCGGCTGGATGTAGATGCCGTACTCTCCGAGCAGCAGGTCGCTCACCGCCTTGCACTTTGCCGGATCGCCGACCCAAACGGGAACGATGTGGCTGTCGCTTGGCATGACCGGCAGCCTTGCCGAAATCAGTTCGGCCTTGACGCGCCGAACGCGCTCCTGGTGGCTTTGACGCTCCGACTGGGAGATCTTCAGGTGGCGGATCGCGGCGGTGGCCGCCGCGCAGATGGGAGGCGGCAAAGCCGTCGTGAAAATGAAACCGGGCGCGTAGGAGCGCACGGCGTCGATGAGATCGCTGTCGCCGACGATATAGCCGCCGAGACAGCCGAAAGCCTTGGCCAGCGTACCTTCGATGACGTCGATGCGCTCCATGGCACCGTCGCGTTCGGCAACGCCGCCGCCCCTCGGTCCATACATTCCTACCGCATGCACCTCGTCGAGATAGGTCATGGCATTGTAGCGATCGGCTAGGTCGCAGATACTATGGATCGGTGCGATGTCGCCGTCCATGGAATAGAGGCTTTCAAAGACGATGAGCTTCGGCCGCTCGGGGCCGACGGCCTTCAGCAGTTCCTCGAGGTGTCGCACGTCGTTGTGACGGAAGATCCGTTTCTCCATTCCGGATTGGCGGATACCCGCGATCATGGAATTGTGGTTGAGCGCATCGGACAGGACCAGACAGTCGGGTATGAGCTTGGCGATGGTGGAGATGCCCGTCTGGTTGGACACATAACCCGACGTGAAGACCAGAGCCGTATCCTTGTCGTGTAGATCCGCGAGTTCGGCTTCCAGTTCGACGAGCGGATGGTTTGTCCCGGAAATATTGCGGGTACCGCCCGCACCTGTCCCGTGACGTCGCGCCGTGTCGATCATGGCTTCGATCACCTTGGGATGTTGCCCCATGCCGAGATAATCGTTGGAGCACCAGATGACGACCTCCCGCGGTCCCGACGGGGAGCGCCAGATGGCGAAGGGAAAACGCCCCGCGATCCGCTCCAGATCGGTAAAGACGCGGTATCGCTGCTCGGCATGGAGTCGTGATATGGCGGCGCGGAAGTACTGGCCATACCGCCCAGTCCCCTTTTTCCCACCCTTCCTGAAGGTCATGTCCCTCCTCCTCGCCGTCGTCGCTCAGCCTCGGTTGCGAGCCTCCGTCATCAGATGACGCAAGATGGCCGCGATGGCGTCCCCCGGCGTGTCAGCCGACACGCCCCGTACGAACTTTCCCTCCGGCGACATTATGTAGATGTATGTGCTGTGATCGATGAGATAGTCGTCCCGACCTGGTCCGGTGCGGTGCCACTCGCTATAGACGCCGTACGCTTGCGATATTGCTGCGATCTGCTCCGGCGTTCCCGAGAGTCCGACAATCCGCTTGTCGATTTCTTCGGTATACTCGCCCATTACTTTGGGAGTATCGCGCTCCGGATCGACCGTGATGAAGATCGGCTGCACCCGTTTCGCCTCGGGGCCGAGCAGATCGAGCGCCACGGCAATCTGGCCCAGCGTCGTCGGACAGGTGTCGGGACAGAAGGTGTAGCCGAAGAACACCAGCATCCACTTCCCGCGGAAGCTTTTGTCGGTGACGATCGTGCCATTCGGCGCAGCAAGGCTGAACCGCCCGCCGACCGTTGCCGGCGTGGCGGCATGAGCAGGCATAGTCTCCAGAAGCGGCGCGGCCGTAGGGATCAACCCAGCGAAGAGAAGGCGCAGGAGAGTTGCCGCTTGATGGTACGCTTTTCGCCGAGCCATGTGGTGTGCCTCCCTCGTCGCGCGACGTTGCCGCTGAGGCCATGCTGGCCGCGATGGAACACGATGCTTAGCAATACCGGCGGAGCCGGTCATTGTGTAAGATGCGCCTGCGGCGACTGGAGTGAGCTTTGGTAGCGGGCGAGCTTAGATCGACGCACTCGCTCTATATCGCCGAAATAGCATTTTCAGCTTGATATTAGAGACGTCTTAAACGAAAATGCAATCTTTCCTTTTTAGGAAGGGAGGAATGTTGTGCGAACGCATCAATTCTTCTCCGGATGTCTTGCAATCGCCGCAACGACAATGATCGCCCCGCCTGCGCAATCCTACGACGTGAGCGCCGTTACAGGCGGTGGGTCGATCGAGGGTGTTGTCGTCTATAACGGCAACGTCCCGATGAAAAAGATCATCCCCACCAAAGACGTCGAGGTCTGCGGAACTCCACGCGACGAACCGTTGATCCGGCTTGGCGACGGCAAAGCCGTTGAAAGCGCGGTTGTATATCTGGTCGACGTGTCATCTGGCAAAGAATGGCCACCGGCGGGCAAGACCCCCGAACTCGATAATGAAAAATGCCGCTTCGAACCGGAAGTGCAGGTTATCCCGGCAGGCCCGCTGAATGTCGTGAACTCCGATCCCGTGTTGCATAATACGCATGGCTACTATGGCAAGCGCACGGCGTTCAACCTTGCCTTGCCGAACAAAGGCCAGACCATTCCCACCGAATTGCCCCGACCCGGAACGGTACGCATCGACTGCGACGCGCATGGCTGGATGGAAGGCTGGATTTACGTCGCCGACAATCCCTACTACTCAGTCACGGGGAGCGATGGCAAGTTCTCGATCACCGACGTTCCGCCTGGCGACTACAAACTCGTGGCCGTGCAGCCCTTCACCGGGCCTATGGAAATGTCTGTCAGCGTTGAGGGTGGCAAAGCCACGACGCTCGATATCGAGCTTAAGAAACAGTAGTACGAAGTAAAGAGTACAAAAAAGAACAAGAAAAGTACTGACGTGGCCCAACGCGCCACTTCTGCCTATGTGGGGGCCGAGTTCTTCTTTCGACCCGAGAGGAGGAACCGTCATGTCTGACGAACTGGATCGCATTCGTCGCGAAATGCATTCCGTACTTCAACCCGAGGGAGTTCGGCCCGACGACTCACTGAAAATTACCCGCCGCACCTTCATTCACGGCTCGTTGATATTCGGCGCAGCAACTGTCGGCGAGGCCTTCGCGTGGTGGCCGCTGCTCAACACGCTCGATATCGCACATGCAAACGACGCGGCCTTCAAATTTGCCTGGATCTCCGACACCCATCTCTACCCAAGATCCCTGAACACACGCTTCGTCGACAAGGTCGTGCGTGCAGCGCAGGAAGTTCAGGCAATGGATCCACCCGCAGATTTCCTGATCTTCGGTGGCGATCTCGCCCAGCTCGGAAAGATCGAGGAGCTCGAACTCGGCGTCGATCTTCTGAAAGAGATCAATATCCCGAAACACTACATCCCTGGCGAGCACGACTGGTACCTCGACATGGGCAAGAAGTGGGGTGAGCTGTTTGGCCAACCCAACTGGACCTTCGACCACAAGGGCGTGCGCTTCATCGGGCTCGACACGGTCAGCCGCGGACCGGACTACTGGACCGCCAAGAACATGACCCCCGAGGAACGCATGGGTCACATGGCCACGCTCGACGGCACGGTCGCCGGTCCCTGGGCCGGTGTTGGCCGCGATCAGCTCGACTGGATGGAAAAGACCTTGGCCGATTGGGACAAGGCGATGCCCGTCGTCATCTTCAGCCACAACCCCCTGTACGAGTATTATCCGCCGTGGAATTTCTGGGTTCGAGACTGGCGCGAGGTCCATGAGGTGCTGAGCCCCTACACGAAGGTGACCAACATTCACGGTCATGTGCACCAGGTGCTCTACAACGAAATCGGGACCTTCAGGTCAATTGGCATGCTGGCGACGTCATGGCCTTGGCCCTATGCGCCGGAAGGCTTGCCGAAGCTGACCAAGCCGATGATCCGCGTCGACCCCGGCGATCCCTTCGACGGCGTCGGCTGGAGCAAGATCGACGTCAGCGCCAGCGACGATGTCGAAACAGAATACGTCATGTGGGGCCGCAAGGAAGTCTTCGTGCAGTCGCCGGAGGATCACGACAAGAATGTCTCGGAGATCATCCGACCGCGGATCGCCGACAATATGTGGCCCTATTGAAGGAGGAATGGTCATGAAATCCAAGCCCTCATTCCTCGGCCTTCTGCAGTATTCCGCCATAGCCGGAGGGGTTATCGTCGTCGCCATCCTCGCCGGACCGACCAGGGCCCACAAGGACCCGGTGACGCCGGCGCAACTCAAGGTGTATCAGGAAGTGTTCATGGAAGAGGTCCGGAAGGGCGACCTCCTCTTCCACGGCGACACGGCGACCGCCGAGGCAATGGGCGTTGCCGATGACCTCTCAAAAACCGGCATGGCATGCGCGATGTGCCATCCGATGGCCTCCGACACCCACCCGCAGTCCTTCCCGAAGTTCCAGGCACAGATGGCCAAGTTCGCGACCCTGCGCGACATGATCAACTGGTGCATCGAGAAGCCGAACCAGGGTGTGAAGATCGATCCGGAATCCGACGCGATGAAGGCACTCGAAGCATACATTACCTGGTCGAACGGCGGTTCGGTGCTGCAGCCGGGCAAGTTTTAGAAAATGGCCCGCAAGCCAAATCGGCTTGAGGAGTCTTGCACGAATTCGACGTGTAGCCGCGCCCTTTTGCGTGCCGAGCCGCCCGCACGCGCGGCACGCGTGATTTGCTCTGGCGACACGTCAGCTTGACCGAGAGCCGATATCGGCGCCCACGCAATCGCTGGAGCTCAGGCTTGTTTGAATACCTTGCGACGACGCAGGGTCGGCATGGTCAGTGGAGGCATGTCTTGGCAGAGACGGGCACCGTATTGCGCGGCAAGTTCGCCGGCGTCGAGTTGGACGCCTTGGTTGACTGGCCGGTTGTGCGCGTCTGGCTCTATTGGGGCATGTTCTGGCTGATGGTGACGCCGTCGGTCGGCGTGGCCATTTCGGGTCTCTTCACCTTTCCGGACTATCTCGGTACTGGCAATCTCGAACTGACCTTCGGGCGGCTGCGCCCCGTGCATGTCAACGGCGTCATCTTCGGCGCCTTCTCAGCGCTCTTCATCGGCGAATGCTACTACCTGGTGCCCCGCCTTTGCGGCGTGCGGGTGCCGTGGCCGCGATTAGGCGTGCCGATGGCCTGGCTCTGGAATGTCGTCCTCGCGGCTGCCCTCATCTCGCTCACCGTCGGTGAAAATCACGGGCTAGAGGCCGGGGAGCTCCCGCTCTTTGCCGAAATTCCGATCTTCGCCGTTGTGGCGACCGTCACCGCGCAATTCCTGACCACCATCTCGCAGCGGCTGGAGCCGCCGCTCTACGTCGCACTCTGGTACCTGATCGGCGCATTCGTGTGGACCACCATGAATCTCGTGCTCGGCAGCTTCATCCTTCCCTACACGATCACGGGTATCAACAGCGCCGCGTTTCACGGGCTTTATATTCACTACATCGTCGGCCTGTGGCTGACGCCCGCCGGCTATGTGCTGATCTATTTTTTCCTCCCACTCAGTGCCCGCAATCCGCTTTTTTCCCACAAGCTCTCGCTGGTCGGCTTCTGGTCTCTGGCGCTCTTCTATCCGTTCGTCGGCATCCACCACTATCTCTTCAGCCCGATCGCCGACTGGGCCGAAACGATCGCGATCGTCACCTCGATGCTGCTGATCATTCCCGTGTGGACCGTCTTGGTGAACTTCTTCGGCACCATGATGGGCAAATGGCATGAATTCGGCAGAAACCTGCCTGCCAAGTTTCTGATCACGGGCTCGATCATGTATCTCATCGGCTGCTTCCAGGGCTCCACAGAGGCATTGCGCAGCTTGCAGCAGCCAACCCATTTCACCGATTTTGTCATCTCGCACTCGCATCTGACCGTATTCGGTACTTTCGTGGTCTGGGCGATGGGCGGTCTGATCTATGTCTGGCCACGAGTCTGGGGCCGTGAGCTGTGGTCGTTCCGAATGGGGAACTGGTCCTTCTGGCTAATCACGGTCGGCATTTCCACCATGGGGCTGGTGCTGACCGCGGGCGGCCTGCAGCAAGGCTTCCAATGGATGAGCGGCGTCGAATGGCTGGATTCGCTGGTTCCGATGAAGCCTTACTGGTTCGTCCGCACCCTTTCCGGCATCAGCATGGATGTCGGTATGTCGCTGCTCGTCATCAATCTGATGCTGACCGCGCTCGCCCAGCCCAGCACTGAACGGCAGACTGTCTTGCCGCCTGGGACGCAGCCTACCGGGGAGCCGGCCGAATGACTGCGCGATTCGTAGCCCTGGTGGCGGGGATCGGGTTCTTCTTTCTTGCCGTCATCACACAAGGGATCCTGCCCTTCTTCGAGCCGTCGTCGCGTACGACGACGGTCACGTCGGTCGTGCGGACCGGTCTCGGACAGCTCAAATGGATGGTCACGCAGGCCACCGAATACACCCCGCTGCAAAAGCAGGGCCGCGCCGTCTATCTGCGTGAAGGCTGCTGGTACTGCCACTCCCAGTTCGTTCGTCCAGTCACCGGCGAGACGCGCCGCTGGGGTCCCGTGACGGAATCCGGCGAGTACGCCTATGACGTGCCGCACCTGTTCGGCACGCGGCGTATCGGGCCCGACCTGATGCGGGTGGGACTGAAATTCGGCGACGAGTGGCATCTGGCGCATTTCTGGGATCCGCGAATGCTCTCGCCCGACTCGATCATGGCTCCCTATCGCGGCCTGTTCGATACGCCGGCTGACGCGATCCGGATCATCGACGACGGCGCTGGAAGCCGGACCCTGGAAAGGACACCGGCGAGCGAAACGCTGTTCGACTTCGATAGCGAGACCCGAATTTCCCTGACGCCGAATGCGGACGGCCTGCTCTTCGTGCCTCTGACGGCACGCGACAAGAAGCCGCTGATCCTCATCCCCGACGAGGAGTTTGGCGGCGAAGCGGTCAGCATTGCCGCCGAAACGCACGAGCTTCACGCCCTCGTCGCCTATATCCAGAAACTTGGCATGCAGCGGGGCAAATGGCGCGATCTGTTCGAACCACAGCATCTGGAAGTCATCGACGTGACCCTGCCGCGCTCGGACGAATGGATCACCTATGGCAAGAATGTCTACGAACGGCGCTGCCTCGGCTGCCATGGTGTCAAAGGCGACGGCAATGGGCCGGCGGCGACCTTCCTCCACAAGCAGCGGCCGCGCGATTTCACCGCCGCCGTGTTCAAGTTCAGGCTGACAAAGGAGCCGCTGCCGACGGACGGCGATTTGCTGCGCACGATCACGCGGGGTGTCCGCGGCACGGCCATGCCAGCCTGGCACGAATTGTCGATCAATGACCGCCTCGCTGTCATTCAATACATCAAGCACGAATTGGCCGTCGACCGTTCCGACCCATCCGCGCCTTACGCTTTCTTCACCGAAGAGCCGCCCGGTCCGCCGCTGATTATTGGCAAGCCGCCAGCGTCTTCCGCGCAATTGCTCGCTCGCGGCGGTGAGATCTGGCAGGTTGCCAAGTGCTGGGAATGCCACGGTCAGGGCGGCAAGGGCGATGGTCAGAAGGCCGCCGGCCTCAAGGATGATCTCGGCTTCCCGATCGTGCCGGCCGATCTCACTAGCGGCCAATTCAAGTCGGGACCGACGGTCGAGGACATCTTCCGGACAATCTCGACCGGCATGAGCGGCACGCCCATGCCCTCCTACCGGGACGCTTTCCCGGATGCCGATCGCTGGGCGCTTTCCTTCTTCGTTCTTTCACTTTCCGCATACAAGGATCCGCTCTCACTCGAACCATTGAACATAACCGATGCCGACCGCAAGGCTCTCGACGATCTCAATTTGGAGGCGGCAACGCCGGACAAGGCCTATGTCCCCGGAGCCGGGGCAACGGTTGGCGAGCGTGAAGGTAGCGCGTCGGGTGCGCGCAAAATCGCTCAGGGAGACTGAATGATGCCCGAATTCGAAATCACCGGACCCTATGTCGGCGCACTGATGATGAGCCTTGGCGCACTCTGCCTTTTCATCTGGGGCGTGTTTTCGGGCGCCTTGAGCAATACTGATGAGGCGTCGAAACAGTTCTACGAGAGGGAAATGGAAAATGAAGGACGTGCACACGAGCAATCCCGAAAACACGAATCCTCACGACGCACCACACCATGACACGGAGGAATATGCCGGCGGGTCCATCGAGTCGCGGCACGGATATATCCCCGTGTGGTTGCTTGTCGTTTATTTCGTCCTCTTCGTCTGGGGGTTGTACTATGCTTATCAGTATTGGGGCGGGCTCGGTCCAGGCCGAATCTAACGCAACATCATCAATCGAGAATAAGGAAACAGGAGTGGGGAAATGTTGGCAGCCAAGATCATCTTAACCGTTGCAATCGCGAACTTGCTCTTTCTGTTCTCCGAACTGACGCTCAACGTTTATCTGAGCTATTTCGACTGACCGGAGGCCCCATGCTTCAGCAAACTGTCTTTTCGTGGGGCGATGCTGGCGCGCTCCAGACTTTGGCTTTCATCGGCGGCGCGGTCTTCCACATCGGCTTCTTCGTTTGGGTGGCCTATCTCGCTTGGAAATAGTCGCTGCTGAACGTCCCTTGCTTCGATGAGCGGCAGAAAGGATGCTGCGATGACTTCCTACCTGGTGCTGTTCTTGGCTGGTTTCGCCGGCAGTTTTCACTGTGTCGGCATGTGCGGGGGCTTTGCCTGCGCCCTCGGCCGCCATCCGTACGGGCCAGGTGCGACGGTCGCGCGGCACCTTCTCTACAACAGCGGCCGGTTGACCAGCTATTGCTTCCTCGGCGCGCTCGCCGGTGCGCTCGGACAGGTGATCTGCACCTCCGGCGATCTTGCCGTGACACCGCCACTGGATGGCTCGATCAATCTTGGGCAACGCATTCTGGCAATCGTTGCCGGACTTCTCATGATCGTCATCGCACTGCAGTTCTTCGGCCTGCTCAAGGGACTTCATCGCGCCACCGCAGGCCTTGGCGGCAACCTGTTCGCCGCGACCCTGCGCAAGGTGCTGCTGGCGCCGGGGTCTGCCGCGCCGCTTGCCTTCGGCGTGTTCAACGGTTTCCTGCCCTGCCCCCTCGTCTATGCGTTCCTGGCGCAGGCGACGAGCACCGCCGGCGCGCTTTCCGGTTTCCTCACTATGGCGGCGTTCGGACTCGGAACCTTCCCGGCGATGTTGATGATGGGCGGCATCGGCGGCGCACTCGGGCCGCTGGCGCGACGGCGCGGTGTCTGGCTCGCCGGCTCATTCATTTTGCTGCTGGGGCTTATGACGCTTGGCCGTGGCGTGCTGCCGGTCAGCGTGTTGCACGGAGATCACCTGATATGAGTGCCCGAGCCGTGACCCTCTGCAGCCATTGCTCGCTGCCGGCCGGTCAGCGAGCCACGCATCAGACGCTTGATGGAGAGGAGCACGCCTTCTGCTGCTACGGCTGCAGGATCGCCTTTGAAGTCAAGCATGGCAGAGGCGAGGAATCGGAGGCGGCATGGCTCCTTGTGCGCCTCGGCGTCGGAGCCTTTCTTTCCATGAACATCATGCTCCTCAGCATCCTTGTTTACACAGGCACCTTCTCCGGCTCTGACGCCTATATGCTTCCGTGGATCCAAACCCTACTGTGGCTGTTTGCCACGCCGGCAGTGTTGATCCTCGGCGGACCGTTCCTGAGCGAGACCTGGTCGCACGCTCTGGAGGGGCGGCTGACTTCCTCCGCGCTCATCGTGATCGGGGTTGCGGCGGCCTATCTCTATTCGGCCGTCGCCGTCCTCGAAGGCAGCACCCATGTCTATTTCGACACCGCTTCCATGGTGCTGGTGCTGTTCACGCTGGGCCGCTATCTCGAGGCTGCAGGCCGCGCCAAGGCGGCCCGAGATCTCGAACCGCTGCTCGCGGCGGAAAACGCGATCGCAACAATCGTCGCTGGCGGCATCGAGACGCGCAGCCCGGTGCGCGAAGTCACGGCTGGCATGATGGTGCGGGTGCGCCCGGGAGAGCGCATTCCCGTCGACGGGGTGGTCGCGGAAGGCGAGTCCAACGTCGACGAAGCGATGATTACCGGTGAAGGGCGGCCGGTTCCGAAAACGACCGGTACACCTGTCATCGCCGGCAGCATCAATTTCGACGGCCCTCTGCTCATCCGAAGCAGCGGCGCCGGCAGCGGTACCCGCTGGGCAGGAATTTGCCGGTCGGTTCGCGATGCGTTGTCACATCAAAGCCAGACCCAGCGCATCGCCGATCGCGTAGTTGCCCTCTCCGTCCCCCTTGTCCTAATCCTGAGCGGATTGACAGTCGCCTATTGGGCGCAATCGCAGCCCTTCGATCGAGCATTGCTCATCGGGCTGGCAGTTCTCGTCGTTGCCTGCCCCTGCGCGGTCGGGATTGCGGCGCCGCTTGCAACCACGCTCGGGATCGGACGGCTGGTGCGGCGGGGCTGCCTTGTCCGAGACCCCGGTGTCATGGAGCAACTGGCCGGCCTGCAATGCATTGCCTTTGACAAGACCGGCACACTGACCATCGGCAGGCCCCGTGTCGTGAGCATCGACACCGATGGAGTGTCGCCCGACGAAGTGCTGTCGAACGCAAGCGGACTGGAGCGGTATTCCGAGCATGCCTTGGCAACGGCCATCGCGACAGCTGCCGCCGCGCGCGGTATCCGGCCGGTTGAAGCGCAGGCTATTTGCGCCGTGCCCGGGCGCGGCATCCGGGGTGCAGTCTGCGGCGAACCTGTCGCTGCCGGCAACGGAGCGCTGATGCGCGATCTCGGATGGCCGCTTTCGCCCGCGTTGCGAGAGCGTGCCCGTATGTTCGAGGCGACGGGCCACTCGCTTGTCCATGTCGGTTGGAACGGCCGCGTGCAAGGCGTACTCTCGCTAGACGACACGCAGCGCCCGGAAGCCCGCGCAACCATCGAGGAACTGAAGAGCCGCGGCCTCCATGTCGCGCTCTTGACCGGTGATCTGGCCGAACCGGCCCGACGCATCGCCGCGACAGTCGGCATAGACGACATCAAAGCCGGTTTGTCGCCGGAGGCGAAGCAGGACGCTCTGAACCGCCTTCGCCACAACCGCGGTAAAGTGGCCATGGTCGGTGACGGCCTCAATGACGGTCCGGTTCTGGCCGATGCCGATGTCGGCATCGCGGTCGGCTCAGCGACCGATCTCGCCCGCGAAACCTCCGCACTTGTGCTGCCCGAAGGCGGACTGTGGCTGCTGCCATGGGTAATCGAGATGGCCTGTGCGGTTCGCCGAACCATTCTCACCAATCTTCTTTGGGCCTTCGGCTACAACCTCGTCGCGCTGACGGCGGCCGCGCTCGGGCTGCTACAGCCGATCCTCGCTGCCGCAGTCATGGCCGGTTCGAGCGTTCTCGTCGTGATGAATTCCTTGAGGCTGCAACGTGTGCCGCATCCCGATCCGTCATATCTCTCACTTCGTGGAATTCCCGTGGACGATCAGGAAGCTCACCACATTGATCAGCCGAACACGTCCGCGGTGAAGGCCGAATACCAGCCGACGGCCTGATGGGCTGTTCGGCGGCGGACGTCCGCACTCTCCCCCACCTTGCTGATGAACATCTTGATGGTCCTTATGCTTCCGTCCTCGGGAGCGAAGGTGATGGCATTGGTGAAGGCATCGTCTGGCGCCAGGAATGTGTAGCACGAATTGAACAGACGCGGAGGAAAGTGGGGCGAGCCCGTAAGCGAAGCCGCGATAGCGAAGGCACATGCCTTGGCCTGACTATTGGCGGAGAAGGCGGATTTCGGCATGTCGCCGCCAACGATCGCGTCACCCACGACATGAATGCCGGGTTGCAACGTAGACTCGAAGGTCGCCGGATCGACCGGACACCAGCCGGTGCTATCTGTAAGGCCCGCCCTTTCAGCGATAAGCCCGGCCTTCTGCGGCGGAATGACATTGGCAACGGCCGCCTTAAACGTCTGGTTTTCCGTCACGACAGAACACGTCGCCGCATGTACGGCTTTGGTTCTCCCTATGAACTGCGCCGGCAGCCATTCGATCATGCCCGGATAATGGCGTGACCAGGCGTCCTGGAACAGTTCCTGACCCGAAAACTGGTCCTTCGCGTCGAGAATGAGTATCTTCGACTTCGGTTTGAACTGCTTGAAATAGTAGGCTACCAGCGAGGCCCGCTCATAGGGGGCCGGCGGGCAGCGGAACGGATTTGCAGGCGCAGCTATAACGAACACGCCACCATCCTCCATGCTTTCGAGTTGCCGGCGCAGCACCTCGCTCTGAGGTCCGGCATTCCAGGCATGCGGCATGATCTTGGCTGCCGCCTCGTCATAGCCGCCGATCTCGCCGAAATTGAAGGCGATCCCCGGAGCGAGCACGAGCCGGTCATAGGTCAGCCTCTCGCCACTCTGAAGTTCGACGGTGCTGCTGGCGGGATCGATGGCAGTTGCAGCCTTCTGTATCATCGTAACGCCATGGCGCTCGGCCAAAGCCTCAAAGCCGAAGGTCAGCGAGGCGAGCGAGCGAAGACCGGCGAGGTAAAGATTGCTGAAGAAGCAGGTGACATGGTTCGGCTTCGGCTCGATCAGGGTCACGTCGAGCGTCTTCAGTCCGGCGAGGTACCGGGCGACCGTCGCGCCACCAATGCCGCCGCCGATCACGACGACTCTTGGCCGGCTCCGGCCGCGCGCGACATGCGGCGCAACCGCGGCCATGAGAGCCCCTCCCGCCAGGGCGCAGACCCGGCGCCGCGTCCAGTCTGTCATTGTTGTCCCCCGTCGTTCGCTTTTTCGGCAAGATAGCGCGCCACGGCCGCCAGTTCCCTGTCGCTAAGCGACAGGGCGACGGCGTGCATCACGTGGCTCGGACGTGCGCTTGCCCGAAAGGCAAGCATGGCATTAATTATGGCCTGTTCGTCGAGCGCCGTGATCGAGGGAATGGACTGTCCTCGCTTGTCCGGATCATGACAGGATGCGCAGGTGGCGGCGATCTGAGCGCCCTCGCTGACCTGTGCAGCAGCCTGGTCGGCAGGCAAGAGGGGCGTGACCACAAGGAACAATCCCAGGATATGGCGAGTCTCGAAAGCGATGGCCTTCGCAAGGGGCGGTGCCGCGGTCGACGGTTTGCACACCATTTCAGGTGACCACTATATCGTGCTTTAGAGAATAGACAGCGCCGCCGTCTTCCTCCCAGATGAACTCCATGCGCCCGCTTTCCGTCGCGAGCAGCGAGAATTCGAAAAAGGGATTGGCTGCGACCGCCTCGTGCAGGTCGACGCTGAACACCACGACGCCACCATAGCGACAGATGAATCTATTGATGATCTTGCGCGGGATCACCTCGCCCTCGCTGTCTGTCCGCAGCCCCGTTTCCATCTCGTGCTGAATGATGGTCTTGACCGGAATGACTTCGCCTTTGGCGGCCGTGCCGGGAACCATTACACGGGGTATCGGCGTCATTACGCTTGCCTCCTTCCCTCCTGTCAGCGGCAACCATTTGTGGCGACGCTGATCCAGCTCTTGGCCATGAGCAACCTGCCGTCACTCATTTCAGCGAGCGCCACCACGTATTGCGGCCCGGCAAGGCGAATTCGGGTCGAAACGCGGGCAAGGCAGCGCCGGGGTGAGAAATGGAACTGCGCTACCTCGATGAACGGGTTCTCCGGCGCGAAGACGCGGATCGACTTTACGTGGTCAGTCTCTGTCATGGCACTGTCCACCTGGATATCCATGGGCACGGTATAGCCTGTCGAAAATTCAGAGGGCATCACCAGATGAAGCCGGTTCGAAGCGCTAGCCTTCCGCCCCGTCATTCTCTCCACGAAGTCGAGGGCATCATCTCCGGCACGCGCGTGCCGGACCCCCAATAATGCAAGCACCCATGCTGCACTCCCGAATATGCCGGTCGTGAGCATTTGGCGGCGCGTCAATCTCATCGTCCGGTCTCCGGCACCGTTGGATTAGCGTTCGTCCAAAAGCAGAGGCAGCGTGACCAGTCTCTTGCGGAACGCTTCGTTCCCCGCCGCGGGGGCTAATGACGAGCCACGGTCTCTTCGAGGTTCCGAAACGGTCACCTCCGCACGTTTCCTGGAAGAGTACACCTTGTCCTATGGCGCGTAAATGTTTCATTGTGCTTGCTTCCGGTTGAACGAACGGGAACTCGGCATCGTCGTAACTTGCTTAAACTCTGTCAGGATGCCCGATCGGATCCCGTGCCAAGCAGCTCGTCGAGCTTTGCCTGCTCCTCCGCCGTCAGGCGGCTGCCGGTCGGCTTGCCGGCCCGCCGCCGCGCAAAG
>NZ_FWER01000289.1 GCF_900169785.1 Rhizobium sullae | reverse complement strand
AAACATCCTCCAGCAGCAGGCCCGCTTCGACGCTTTCGTCAGCGAATTCAATCAGGAGCGGCCGCACGAGGCGCTCGACATGAAGGTGCCGGCAGATCTCTACGTCGCTTCGTCACGCCCCTATCAGGGCCTGCCGGAGATCGACTACCCCTTC
>NZ_FWER01000177.1 GCF_900169785.1 Rhizobium sullae | reverse complement strand
CGGCCGTCGAACAAAAGCTCAACCTCGTCGTCCTCATCTTGGACAACGGCGGCTGGGGCATGATCGAAGCGAAGCAAGCGGGCAAAGGTTTCCCGAAATTTGGCGTCAACTTCCACAATCCGGATTTCGTGAAATGGGCCGACGCCTGTGACGCCAAGGGTACTCGCGTCGAAACGATGGCCGATCTGGTGCCGGCGCTGAAAGCCGCTCTCAAAGGCGGTGGGGTGCATGTGGTCGCAGTGCGGGTCGACGATTCGAAGTACAAGCGACTGATCGCCGGGCAGAGCGACCCGGAATAAACCGCCTTGGGAGCCCCGGCGGGCGCTCGACAGCAGGATCGCCTTTTCGAAGCGGGCGGCAGGCCCTGCCGCCCGAGAGAGCCAAACAAAAGGACCAAACACATGGCCTTCACTTTCCAGACCACGCCCAACATCCGTTTCGGGGCAGGCGCGTCCAGCGAGATCGCCGACCTTCTCAAGGGCTACAAGGCCGCCCATGTGCTGCTCGTCACCGGCAACAACGTACGCGCGGCCGGGCTGACGCGCAAAGCGGAAGCGGCGATTGCCGAAGCCGGCATCGCGCTCACCGTGTTCGACGGCGTGCTCGCCGACGCGCCGTCGCATGTCATCGAAGCGGCGGCAGAAATCTGCCGCGAGTGCGGCGTCGACGCTGTCGTGGCGATC
>NZ_FWER01000123.1 GCF_900169785.1 Rhizobium sullae | reverse complement strand
GCGCACTGTCGGTACGACGATCTCCGGCGCGAACGGCAGCGAGGCGACAACGACCCAGGGCGCCACGGTCCCATCATCGGGTCCGAAGGGGGCGCCTCGGGCAATGTAGTCGAAGAACTCCCGATCGACCCCATCGATCGTTCGCTTGCCCCAGCCGGGTCCATCGCAGGCGGTGAATCCCCAACAATTCTCCCCATAGCCTGCGAAGTTCATCGGGTTGCGGATTGCGTATTCTCGCTGGACATAGGTCGCATGCCGGCTGTTTTCGAAATAGTCGGTGTCATGGTGGCGCATGAACGCATCTTGAATGCCGCGAAAGTCTATCCACATGTGCGACAATTGATGGGTAAACAGCGGCCCCGAATACAGCAGCTCGCGGCCGTAGATATTTCGCCATTCATAGGTTTCGGTGTAGGCGGCATAGCATTCGGGCGGCAAAGGGTGAGTTGGGGATCCTAGGCCGATGATGTAGAGCAGCAGGCCTTCATCGTAGCCACGCCACCGATGGGGAATGAAACCACTCTCCGGACGCCAGCCATGCGTTAAAGTTGCACCGCCATCGCGAGCCCAATTCCAGTCGGCACGCTCGTAAAGCGCCATCGCGAGCTGGCGGATTTCCACCTCATCGGCCGTGTCGCCATCAAAATAGGTGGCAACGGTCAAGGCGCCTGCGAACAGGAAAGCCGAGTCGATCGTCGACAGCTCACATTGCCACACCCGGCGCCCCGTTTCGATGTCCAGAAAATGATAAAAAAACCCTTTGTAGCCGGATGAATCCGGCTCCGGCCCCTGCGGGCATGCCATCAGGTATCTCAACCGATTGCGGGTAATCTTCGCCGCAAATTCGCGGATGAGGACGCCGCGCTCCACAACCACGGGGATGGTCGCCAGCGCCATGCCGATCGCCGCGATGCTTGCCGGGGCGTTCGGTTCTGTCTTGTCGCGCGCCAGGCCGTTGTCCGGGTTGGTGCAGTGGAGATAGTACAGCAGGGTGGTGAATTGCAGCCGACCGAGATCCTGGTCGGTTGGCATGCGGTCGAGATCGGCGTCGGTTGAGAGCGTTTCGGGCATGGCCGTTAACCGACTATGACGTGGACATCGTGCGTACGTCCGTCTTCCGCAAGCCGGACGGCTCCGTTCGCGACAGGTTCACTGTCCAGTGTGACTGAATGCACGCCTCGGCCGATGCCCTTTGCGTTGTCGAAACGGATTCGATAGGTCGTCGATCCAGTTCGGTATGTGATCTCATAAGCCAGCCAGCTTGCCGGAACGCATGGTTCGAACTGCAGAAACTGTCCTTGCCGACGAAAGCCAAGGATCGCGTCGAGCGCGGCGCGATAGAACCAACTGGCGGATCCAGTGTACCAGGTCCATCCACCGCGCCCGGTGTGTGGGGGCGCGCCATAGATATCGGCGCTGACCGCATATGGTTCCACCTTGTAGCATTCGATTTGATCTCTCGTCGCGCCATGACAAATCGGATTGATCAGGTTCCAAAGCTTCAGCGCGAGATCGCCGTCGCCCTGCAAAGCCGTCGCCCAGACAACCCAGGTTGCCGCATGCGTGTATTGCCCGCCATTTTCACGGATGCCGGGGACATAGCCCTTGATGTAGCCGGGCTGCAGCACGCCTTCGTCAAAAGGTGGGTCGAAGAGTTTGATCAGCTTGTCCTCTTGGCGTACGAGCCGGTCGTGGACCGCACGCATTGCCTGCGAAGCGCGTTCAGCATCGGCTTCGCCGGAGATGACAGCCCAAGCTTGCGGGATGGCGTCGATCTGGCATTCGCTGTTCAGGGACGACCCGAGCGGCGTGCCATCGTCAAAATAGGCCCGGCGATACCAGCCACCGTCCCAGGCGTTGGCCTCAATGGCAATGCGCAGGGCCTCGGCTCGTTCGCGGCACCAGGCGGCGCGGCCTTGATCTCCGCGTGACGCTGATATCGTGGCAAATGAATTCAGGACCGTGAGAAAGAACCAGCCGTTCCACACGCTCTCGCCCTTGCCTTCGGCGCCGACCTTATTCATGCCATCGTTCCAGTCACCCGTTCCCATAAGGGGAATACCGTGACTGCCTAAACGGTAGCCATGCTCCAGCGCCCGGACGCAATGCTCGTAAATGGTGCCGGACTGCTCGCTGATCGCTGGTCGGTTGAAGTCTTCCTCTTGGTCGTCTCTCAGCAAAGGTGACGTGATGAATGGAACCATCTCATCGAGGAGTTGAACGTCGCCTGTCGTGGAAACGTAGTGGTGAACGACAAGGGGTAGGAAATACAAGTCGTCGGTTATCCGAGTACGCACGCCGATGCCAGACGGTGGGTGCCACCAGTGCTGGACGTCCCCCTCCTCGAATTGGCGCGCCGCCGATCGCAGGATGTGTGAGCGGGCCTCGCTCGGCACGCTGTAGACCAGTGCCATCACGTCCTGCAGTTGGTCCCTGAATCCATACGCGCCGCCAGACTGATAGTTGGAGGTGCGCGCCCATACGCGGCATGCCAAAACCTGGTACAACAACCAGCGGTTCATCAACAAGTTCAAGTCCGCGTCCGGCGTCGAGACCTGAATTGTGTTCAGAATGTCATCCCACTGGCGGGAGACAGCCGACAGGCCCGCGGCTGCGCGATCGAGGTCGGCATGCTCCTGGACGAGCCTACGGACCTCATCGAGGCCGGCAGCCTCTCCAAGGACGAAGACAACCTCTCTGCTTTCGCCGGGGGGCAGGGAGATATCGACCATCAGCGCAGCGCAGGGATCCAGTAGCGGACCAAAACGTTCCGCCAGATCTATTCGCTCCAGGGCCGCCGGGTTAAACACGAAACCATATTTGCCCAGAAACTCTCTACGGTCAGCCGTGGCCGACCTTGCCGGCCGACTGGCGCCTGCAAACGCCAGCTTTCCGGCAAAATCGCCGGCCCAGGGATTGTTGGCTACGATCGCACCGGATATGGCATCCCGCTGGCAGACGATCCGCGTTGCTGTCTCTTCGCGCTGCGTCCCAAGCACCCACTCGGCGAAATAGGTTGCGGTGACATGCCGAGCGCGGGTGTCCTCGTTGCTAAGCCTGAGGCGTATGATTTTGACGGGATCGTTCGGCGCGACCGATACCGTCAGCTCTTGATTGAGATGACGACTGCAACTTGCATACCGGCTGTAACCTTGGCCGTGACGAACAGTCACGACCGCACCGGGACCGAGCGGTAGGGGCGTCGGCGTCCAGACATCGCCGCTTTCCTCATCCCGCAAATAGAGGACCTCGCCCGGCGCATCCGTAACCGGATCGTTCGACCACGGCGTCAGCCGGTTCATCTGGCTGTTCTCTGACCAAGTGTAGCCAAGACCGGCTTCGGTTGTCAGACAGCCAAAATCGGGGTTTGCGATCACATTGGTCCAAGGCGCCGGTGGCAAGGCGGGGGCTCGGGGTTTGACCGCATCCACGCGCACGACATACTCGCGTCCGTCGGGCGTGAAGCCCCCGAATCCGTTCCAGTGCTGTAAATCCTCGACCGGGTCAGAATGTGGGGCCGCAGGTTGCCCGCTCACCCGAACGGCTAACGTCTGTAAAAGAGGTGACAGAGCGGGGGAGGGCAGGTTGAGCTGATCGGCAAGTGTGCCGCCGCTTCCCAGCAGGACAATGCGCGCTGCCGCGGCGATGGTCGCCACGTGATCGCTTTCGGTATCGGGTTCGGAAAGCACAAAGATTCCGCCGGGTTTGCCGATCATTTCGGCTTGCGGGCCTGACTGCAGCTTTTCAGTCTGTCGCTTGGCGCTGGCTGCACCACCGTCGTTGAGCAGCACCAGGTCGTATCTCAGGCCCCTCCGACCGGCGAAATCGTGGCCCATCGTCACTTGGTTAACGAAGGCATCATCCCTGTCGCCATTCGCTCGGACAAGCACGATCGGAAGGTCGCCGGAGATACCATGAGCCCACAGAGCGGTTCGATCCAATCGATCTCTCTTAGGCCCGGCCGCCTGCCGCATGGCCGGGTTCGCAAATACGACATTCCCGGCCAGCCGATTGAACAGCGAGACATCGTCAGACTTCAGGTTCGACGTGCGAAGCTCATTTTCGTATTTCTCTGAAGCTTCGGAGAACACTCGCTCGACCGTGTCGAACTTGGCATATCTTTCGGCGATGAGCTGCACGGCTGACTGGTCATCCGCAGCGCCTGTGACGAAGGCCACGCGTGCGTCGGCGCCTGGCGCCAGACGAACCGTCCGCCGCAGGCAGAAAATCGGGTCGAGGACAGGGCCAGTCGTTCCGGAGAGCGATGCACCCGCGTCGAATACGACGGGGTTGGCTGTTGTCCGGCCCCGGCCAAGAAATCTCAGCCGATCGGTTTCATATTGGACCGCTTGGGAAGGCGGCAGGTTCGATGAAGAAACGTGCACGGCCCAGGTGGCTTTCTCCCCGGCAGCACGTGGCCTGCGACGCGCAAATAGGGCGCCTGTCGCCTCGTCATATCGTGTTTCGACAAAAAGCTTGGCAAAACTCGGATGCGACATGTCCGCGCGACGATTGTTCAGGCAGACTTCGGCATAGCTTGTCAGTTCGAGGATTCGCTCCCGGGTGCCATGGTTCGTGACTGTGAGCCTACGCACTTCCGCGTCCAGATCGGGTGCGACACAGATTTTCGTGAGAATTTCAATGTCTCCGGCATGACAGCGGAACTCGGCCCTGTCTCCGTAAAAGGCGTGCTCGTAGACATTCGAGGACCGAAATAATGGCTGCTTTCCGATGGACCAGAGGTCGTTGTCGGTCAGATCCCGAACGTAACAAAATTGGCCCCAGCAATCGCGGGTGCTGTCCTCGCGCCACCGGGTGATGTCGAGGCCTTGCCATGTTCCGTAACCGGCCCCGGCGGCTGTGACCAGGACACTATACCGATCGTTGGAAAGCAACGCGACAGCGGGACTCGGATCCGCCATTTCCGCGACGCTATCGTGTCTCGCCGCCGCCTCAGGCGTTCTGTGGCCGTGAATTGATTTTACCATCAACGTTTTTCCCACTCAGAACGACGACACCCGCCTCGAAAGCAAGACCATCACCAACTGCTGGCAGTTTCCCGCACACTACTCATAGACTTGTCCATTCCAGACCCTCACTGCGGGTATCTCGTGGTAGTAGGTGAGGATGCTCAACGTGCCGGTATTCANATAGACTTGTCCATTCCAGACCCTCACTGCGGGTATCTCGTGGTAGTAGGTGAGGATGCTCAACGTGCCGGTATTCAGCAGAAAATGCTGTCCGGCACGCGGTGGCAGGCCAATCCATCGCGCTGCAAGCACGCGCAGCACGTGCCCATGCGCGAACAACGCAACGTCGCCGTCCGCAGCCCGTGTGCGCGCCACGACTTGATCCACTCGAGCACCAATTTGCCTCGGCGTCTCGCCTCCGGGGCATCCATCACGGAAAATCAACCAACCCGGTCTTTTCGCCTGAATTTGCTGGGGCAGCAGGCCCTCATATTCGCCGTAGTTCCACTCCAT
>NZ_FWER01000027.1 GCF_900169785.1 Rhizobium sullae | reverse complement strand
CGGTCACGGATGCAAGATTAATGCCGGCGGCCTCCAGTCGCTTTATCAACTGCCCGGCCCGCGGCAGGTTCAAGTCCGGGTCGAGTCCCAGCCCAGCGTCGATGAGTATGGTCTGCCCGCCGCTGCGCACGACGACCACGTTCAGCGCCCAGTCGAAGGCGTCCGGCGGCAGGAACATGTCGCCCAGCCAGGCGGCCCGGGCGGCCGGGTCGGCGTTGTGGCCCAACATCACGGTTGGGAGCGGCAGTACTCCATCGCTGACCACCAGCACGTCAATCTCGCCGATCCGCACCGCGTAGCGCGACGGAACCAGTTCGCCAGAGCCCGGTTTACCGGGATGTGAGGTGTTGTCCAGTTTCATGCTTGCCTCCTGAGTGTTGTTGATCATCTGGTTCATCTTTGAAAACTCCTTTGTTCTATCTTGGTGCTAGATCCAGGGTGGCTTACGCTTCCTGGACGGGAAGCGCCGTCAAGCTGGTGAAGTCTTTAGCGATCGGCGACACACTCACTGCTGGCGTGTCCTGTAATGATCTAGCGAAACCGATCTGGGGCTGCGCCAGAACGATTGCTGCCGCTGTAGAGCAATTGCTGCTGCCGCATGCGCATGCGGCAATCGCCCGTGGTTTCGCCAGTCAGTTGAATGTGGCTGCGAGAGAAACGTCCGGCAATGATCCTCAAAGACATCCTCACCTTCGGGATCGTCCTGCGGCCTTCCAAGCCTTCGCGATCAAGATGCCGGAGCCGTTGACTGAGGCTCGGCGGCCCCTTCGCAAGGAATTCTCGCAACTCGCGAACATCGTTCCCGGCTGCCACCGACCGTGGTTTGATCCCTGATCGGACATCGATAGAGGATGGGTTGTGCAAAGTTTGAGTTGACCGCTTTCGCTGGCGAGGCGACATTCGCAACGTGTAGCAAGGCAGGAGGAAAAACGATGGACAAGCCAGACCGCTGGCGCCATATGGCAAGCGCACCGAAGGACGGTAGTCGGATCCTGGTCACAATCCGCCCGTCCGAACAGGGTCCGGCAGAAGTTGACCTCGCGTATTGGTCGAATGGCGATCAGTTTGGGGGAGAAGGCTGGCGCGCGTCTGATTCCTCGCCCGGGCAGATCATCGAATATGCCGAACCGGAATTGAAGTGTTGGATGCCGATGCCCTCGGCCAACCTCAGTCGCACCTCGATGCCCTCACCCTGGGAAGGCGACGACGACCACCACCTCGACGGATCAGGGATTTAAAAACTCGCGCCGAATTATCAGTGGTTCCTGCCTTCGCTAGGAGGTCCAGATTGTCGTCCGCCACTGCACGGACGCCAATCGACTCTCAAACCACGTTGCAGACCGGTATGCGATCAGCCTTCGCTGCCGCAAGCAGATCGAGGAAATATTTGGTGTCAAGACGACGGCCGGCCTAGCGGAGCTCCAGGTGCGCGGACTGGACAAGGTGGAGGCAAACTTCAGCTTCACCTACAACATCATACGCCTTCCTAAATTGATGCGATCGACGGGCGAAGTGTGTCTTGTGGGAGGCAAATGGGCCCTGTTGGAAGCGATGACTTTGATATCAAAATATACCCGATGATGGCATTTTTTAAGAAGGCTACGTGTGCAAGCGATTTGTCCGTGAAGATCTCGCGTCGCGCCGCTGCGGCGTTACTCGGGCAGTCCGGCCTTCCAAAGAGCCTCGATGTAGCGATCACGATCGTCCAGTCGCCGGAACGGTGGTAGCACATCGACAAGATTCGAAAGCCGGAGCGCCGGATCGAGTTCGCATATACGAGCGATCATGTCCTGTGCTTCTGCAAGCCGCCCTGCCAAGGCATTCCCCGCCGCCACGACACGCATCGCGCTCGGGTAGTTCGGCTGGTGCCGCAACGACTTCCCCGCCCAGGCGACAGCCTCATCATAGCGGCCAGCACAAAAATGAGCGAGCCCGGTATTGAACTGCCAAGCGAACAGGCGTGGATCAAATGGGCTCAGGCGCATGGCAAGCGCGGCGTGTTCGACGGCCATTTCCGGTTCGCCCAGGCAAGCCTTCACCCAGCTGCTCACGCCCAAAGCAGCGGCCAAGTTCGGGTTGAGTAAGAGTGCTCGATCGATACAAGCGGCACTCTCGTCAAGATCACCGTCTACATAACCGAGGACGTATCCACCGTAGGAGAGCGCAATCGCATCATCCCTGCCGAGTTCAACCGCTCTCCTGGCCAGTCGAGTAGCTTCGGCAATCTCCTTTGCGGGATTGACCATCCAGCCGTTGCTCTTTCGGGTCGCGTAGCACCGGGCCGCCCGCGCGTAAGCGATTGCGAACTCGGGATCATGGTCAACTGCCTTCATGAAGAGCCGCAAAGCATCGTCAATGACTGATCGACTCGTAATCGTCCGATCAAAGGCCGCCAGGCCGCGAAGATAGTAGTCGTAAGCGTCGAGGCTCTCTGTCGGTTTGCGTTTGGCGCGCTCAATCTCAGCCTCCTCTAGTCTCGGTGTTATTGCGCCCACGATACTTGATGCGACCTGATCTTGAAGATCGAATACATTCGCCACAGTTCCGTCGAAACGATCGGCCCAAAGGTGTGCACCCGTCGAGGTGTCGATGAGCTGCCCGGCAATGCGCAGGCGGTCACCGGTCCGGCGCACGCTTCCCTCAACCACATAGCGTACGTCCAGCTCGCGCCCGACCTGCTTTATATCGACGGCCTGTCCTTTGTACGCGAAGCTCGAATTCCGTGCGATGACGTACAGGTGTCGAAATTGCGCCAGGGCGATGATGATGTCTTCCACTATGCCGTCGGCAAAATATTCCTGCTCCATATCGCCGCTTAGATTCTGAAACGGCAACACCGCAACCGACGGCCGATCGTGATGCTTCGTCGAAGCTGAGAAGACCTGCGGCTGAGAAACGACGTAAGGTCCCGGTGTGATCCGCTGATATTCGGGTCTCGCCCGTGATTGCAGCGAAGGCGCTAGGGAGGCCGTCTGCGCCTCGGGTTCGGCACCTAGATGCTTCTGCAGGAGAGCCCGACAGGACTCCACCTGGCGCAAGGCCGCGTTTTCGTGACCCCTGAGAACGTGGATCCGGATCAATGCGCGATGGGCGGCCTCCACGGTCGGATCCGAGGCAAGCAGCCTCTCCGCGAGCCCTTCGCAGGCTGATTCTTCGGCGGAGCCAGGCTCGGAAAGCGCAAGGCTCAGCCGCTCCACCAGCTGCTGCGCCTTCCGTTGATACATGCCCTGGTAGGGTCCGAACCATTCATCCAGTCCGTCCGGAATGGATTCCCCTGCAAGCAACTCACCGCGATAAAGATCCGCAGCGAAGGCGAGATCTGCGGGCCGGCCGTCCCCCAGTTTCCGGTCGAAGATGGAAATATCCGCTTCATCCGGACCGGCAATCAACACGACGGCATTCTGATCTCCATCGATGTAGACGCCGGCATCCTTGTCGGCCGGGAACGACCGCCTGATATCGACCAGCGCTTGCCGCAAACTACTGCGGGCCTGCCCATTGCTTCGTCCCGGCCAGAAGGCTTCACAAAGCTGTTCCCGACGATAGCCGCGGCGGCCTCCGAGGACCAAGGCAGCAAAAAGAAGCGAAGTCTTGCGCGTGGCAAAGCGGATTTGCCGGAGTTCCGGAGAAGTAACTTCAAGGCCGCCCAGCAACCTGATCCGCACTGATCCTCTCCAGACTTTGACCGCCAAGGCAAAACAGCATTTCTGCGAATAGATTTAACACCGATTTAGCGGCGGCTGTCGAACTTTTACTTTTGGTTCACGGATAGCCGAACGGTCAGAAAATAGCCCCGTGGCACTCTCCCATCCGCAAATCTCAAAAATGGGAGACTGAAAATGGTTCACACGGAAACTCACGCTGTCGGCAGCGCGTCGGAAAAGCAGTTGTTTGGATCCAAGCCGAATAGCGTAGCAACGATCGTCACTGCCCTCGTGGTGTGGCGGCGGACCGTCGCGGAACGGAAGGCACTGGCAGAGTTGACGCTCGATCAGTTGAGGGACATAGGCCATCCGGAGGTCAATCGACCGGTGCTCGAAGTTAAAGCAGGCCTGATCACGAACTTAACGTCGATGAGGTAATCAGCAAATTCAACTGCGCGGGAGCGTCAGCTGCTGCCCAAGCACGAGGCATCGAAGCGAATGAGCGTGACCGGCCCCGCTGGAACCCTTCACGATCTGCTCGCACTATTAGGACTTTGTTGACCATAAAGTGGTTTCATTGAGCGCGATGGATGCGGACGTTCCCGCACGTCGTCGAGCGTTTTGTATGGGACGGGTTTGTTCGTGTCGAAATATCCAGTGAGAGAGCTCTCGGGTGGAGCCTTAGGCGGCGGGATTGCTGTACTCCTGTCGCGTGTGGTACGGCTCGCCGCCCAGACCATTCTGCCGGCTCTGCTTGCGCTCGCTGCGCTTATCGGTTCTGCATCTTTTGCCTCTGCCGAAGATCGTACGTTGAAGCTGTTCTTTACCCATACGGGCGAAAGGGCCACGATTACCTACAAGCGCGACGGAAGGTTCGATCCAAAGGGGCTGTCCCAGATAAATCGGTTTCTGCGCGACTGGCGAAGGAACGAACCTACCCGCATGGATCCCCGGCTGCTTGACCTGGTCTGGGAAGTGTACAAGCGCAGCGGCGCGAAGGACTATATCCACATTGTCTCCGCCTACCGGTCTCCGGCTACCAACAACATGCTCCGCAACCGTTCGCGTAGCACGGGCGTTGCCAAGAAGAGCCAGCACATGCTTGGCAAGGCGATGGACTTCTATGTTCCCGGCGTGAAGCTTTCGACGCTGCGTGCGCTTGCAATGCAGATGCAGGTCGGCGGCGTCGGATATTATCCGACCTCGGGATCGCCCTTCGTGCATCTCGACGTCGGCAACGTCCGGGCATGGCCCCGCATGTCTCGGCAGGAACTCGCTCGGATATTCCCGAACGGGCAGACGGTGCATCTTCCAGCCGACGGCCGGCCGCTGCCGGGATATAACCAGGCGGTTGCGAACTATAAGAAGCGCGCCGGCCCCTCCTCCATCCAGATTGCCAGCGCCGCTGGAGAAGACGATGACGCAGGAGCGTCAGCCACCTCAAGCCGCGACGCCACAGACAGGAGCCTCGTGACGGCGCTCCTGCCCACGCCGCGAAGCCGCGCATTGAATGTGCTTGCTTTGCAGACCAACGCGGCCGAACGGGACGACGAAAGGTCCTCACTGGATCTTTCATCTTTCCCGATCCCGATACCGGCGATGCGGCCATCCGACTTACGGGGCTACGCGGGTGCCGATGCCAAGCTGGAGACTGCTTCGATTGGCCCAGTCGGCGTGCTTCCGGATAGACGCTCATCTGCATCGGCGACCAATACCGGCTTCAAGCCTTTCGCTGCCGCACGTCCCGGCTCAAAAGAAGGCGCGATCATCGCCTCCCTGCCAATGGCTACCTCCAGGGAAAAGGCAGATCTATTCGGATCGATTTCAGATGCAGCGCTGATGAATTGGGCGCTGCACCCTCCGGGCGCGGTGATTGGCATGAGAGCGCCTCGCGTTTCCCGCCGCACGGTTCAGCAAAATCCTGATGCAGCATCCGGTGCGAACATAATCCCTGTCGCCGCCACTGAACGTTTCGACGCCGAGCGGTTTGCCTCACCCTCGGAAGGCTAAGAGTAGTCATCACCGCTCTGATAGATTTCGCCGCCGGGTGGTTTCCATTCCCCCGTTAACGTTATCGATGAAAGATTGCCCCTTCGTGGGTCTCTGCTTCGCTCTCGACCTGTATCGTCGTGTGATGAATTCCGAAGCGTTCTTTTAGAACCTTTTCGATCTCGCGCCTGACGGCCGCCCGGTCATCGCCGGGCTTCAATGTCACATGGGCTGTGAAACTGATCTCGTCGTTGGACGTTGACCACAAGGTCGTGGTGACGTGCGATCCCGTCGCCAGTCTGGTCGGCCTACCCGATGGATATGTCGTAGTTCGGGCGGCATCGCGACGGATGTTCCAAACGATATGGGGCCTTATATGACCTGCGATATCTCCCCGTCTGCCTCGGCAAGAGACCGGTCGGCTGTTCGTCGCGCTCACCATATCTCCAAGGTGTCCTCTATCAGCCTTGCATTATATGTTTTCTCGTCAGGTTCTTCAGCTCCTCCACGTCGCCGTTCTTGATGGCCTCTAGCATCAGGTGATGCTCATTTCCCGACTGTTCTATGCGGGCGCGGGTTCGCCACTGTGAAACGGGAGCAGATGAGGTGCGCTGGCGTATCTCCGTGACAAGATCCACGAGTTCCTGGTTGCCGCTCAGTGCCAGCAATTCCCGATGGAACGCGAGATTGGCTTCGTAGAGCTCCAACATCGTGCCGAAAAGGATCATGTCGTCGAAGGCTTTTGCAAGCATCTGCAATCTCGCAATGCTTTCTGCGGAGGCGTTCGAAATGATCCGATCGGCGACGCCGGTCTCCAGGATGATACGAATTTCGCTGACCTCCCTGGCGCGGCGGCCGTCGGGCTCGTAGACATGATAACCGCGGTTCGGCACATGCTCGACCAGCCGCTTCTGCGCCAGCCTGTCGAGCGCCCGGCGCACTTCCGGCCGCGTGCATTCGTAGCGACGCTCCAGATCGATTTGCTTAAGCCACGTGCCGGGTGCCAGCACTCCGGTCAGAATGTCCTGAAGAATGAAATCGGTAACGTCTTTCTCTTCTCCCTCGGCAACAGGCTTTAGCTGGCTGTCATTCATTTCACTCTCCCATCATTCAGCAGGCCGCTTAGCCGGGCCTGTCTTCCGTTTCCGATCCCGCGCGAACAGAGATGATCAAAAAATATTCAAGCCTATCTATTGCGCAATTGATTTTTGAATCATAAATTGGCGCCAATTTTGGTGACCATGCACGCGGATCCTTATAGCACTATGAAAAACTCCGACGCCATCTGGAATATTGTCGAAACGAAACGCGACGCCTTCGTCGGGCTCAGCGATCGCGTCTGGGGCATGCCGGAAACGAATTACGAGGAGTTCCGCTCCTCGGCTGAGCATGCGCGCCTTCTGGAAGAAGAGGGCTTTCGCGTTGAGCGTGGCATTGCCGGACTGCCAACCGCGGTCATGGGTGAGGCCGGCGAAGGCGGGCCGGTGATTGCCATCCTCGGCGAATTCGACGCACTTCCCGGCCTCAGCCAGGAGGCGGGCATCGCCGAGGAGAGGCCAATCGAAAAAAGCGGCAACGGCCATGGCTGCGGCCATAACCTGCTCGGCGCGGGGTCGATGCTTGCAGCCTCAGCCGTCAAGGATTTTCTGGCGGCGAACGGCCTGAAGGGCCGGGTGCGCTACTACGGGTGCCCCGCCGAGGAAGGCGGATCGTCGAAAGGCTTCATGGTTCGTTCCGGCGTCTTCGACGATGTCGATATCGCCATCTCCTGGCATCCGGCATCCTTTGCCGGTGTCAACAATCCGATCTCGCTCGCCTGCAACGAAATTAATTTCCATTTCACCGGCCGTGCCTCGCATGCCTCGGCAACCCCGCATCTTGGACGCAGCGCGCTTGACGCGGTGGAGCTGATGAATGTTGGCGCCAACTACCTACGTGAACACATGCCTTCGACCGCGCGCATCCATTATGCGATCACCGATGCCGGCGGTGCCGCGCCGAATGTGGTGCAGGCTCGGGCGACCGTGCGCTACCTCGTGCGTGCGCGAAGCCTTCCCGAACTGCTGAGCCTCGTCGCCCGTGTAAAAAAGCTGGCGGAAGGCGCTGCACTGATGACCGAAACCACGGTGCGCAGCGAAGTGCTCAGCGGCGACGCCAACCTCGTCGGCAATACCCCGCTCGAAGAGCTGATGCACAAGCATCTCCAGCGCCTCGGCCCGCCGCCCTTCGACGCCACCGATCACGAGACGGCCCGGAAATTCCAGGAAACCTTTTCGGTGGAAGATATTTCCGCATCCTATGGCCGGTTCGGACTGAACCCGAAGAAGGGTGTGGCGCTCTGCGACGGGATCTTCCCGCCGGAAAGCGGCGACGGAACGATCGTCGGCTCCACGGATGTCGGCACCGTCAGCTGGGTGGTGCCGACCGTGCAGATGCGCGGCGCCACATATGCCATCGGCACGCCGGGCCATTCCTGGCAGCTCGTGGCCCAGGGAAAGCTTCCGGCCGCCCACAAGGGCATGGAGCATGCAGCCAAGGTGATGGCGAGCACCGCCGTCGATCTCATCTGCGATCCCGCACTCATCGAGGCGGCCAAGGCGGACCATCAGGGACGCCTCGAGGGGATCGCTTTCGTCAATCCGATTCCCGATGACGTTGAGCCGCCTCTACCGGAGAAGAGCCATGCCTAGCACCGCTCCCCTTCCCGACCGAGCGCACCTGGTGTCGCATATCCGCGAATTCTCGCGGCGCGTGAAACTGTCGGGAACGCCGGAGGAGCTCGAAAGCTTCGCATACTTGCAGGCGGAAATGAACGCAGCCGGCTATCGGACCCGGCTGATTGCCCATGACGCCTTCATCAGCCTACCGGGGCGGGCGAAGGTGGAAATCGACGGCATGGCGCTAGCCTGCATCACACACTCGATGTCGGTGTCGAGCGCCGGCATCACCGCCGAGCTCGTTTACGTCGGCGAAGGCAGCGAAGCCCATTTCGCCGATCGTGATGTCACCGGCAGGATCGTTCTCGTCGACGGCATCGCGACCGAGGAAGTCGCAGCCCTTGCCAGTGCGGCCGGCGCGATCGGCCAGATCCATGTCAGCCCGAACGAACATCTCTATGAAATGTGCGTTTCGCCCGTCTGGGGAAGCCCGTCGCAGCATACCCGCGCAAAACTGCCCTCGACTGTGATCTGCTCCATTCGTCAGGAGGACGGCGAGCGTTTGCGCCGCCGGCTGGCGGGCGGCGAGCGGGTTCACGCCCGCCTCGAGGCCGAAGTAGATACCGGCTGGCGCAAGACGCCTCTGCTGGTCGCGGAACTCTCGGCGGAGAACGGTCCTGACGACGCGCCGTTCGTGTTATTTTCCGGCCATCACGACACCTGGCATTTCGGCGTCATGGACAATGGCGGAGCCAACGCGACGATGCTGGAAGCCGCACACGTTCTCGCCGAAACGCGAAGCGAATGGCGAAGGGGGCTTCGCCTCTGCTTCTGGTCCGGCCATTCGCACGGGCGCTATTCCGGATCGGCCTGGTATGCCGACGAGTATTTCGACGAACTCGAACGCCGTTGCGTCGCGCATGTCAACGTCGATTCCACCGGTGGCGAGGGCGCGACAGTGCTCACCAACTCCGCTGTCATCGATGAATTGAAGGCCGTCGCCGCGGATGCTGTCGCTGCGGTCTCAGGACAGAAGCACGCCGGCAGGCGTCATGGGCGCGCTGCCGATCAGTCCTTCTGGGGTGTCGGCATTCCCTCCATGTTCGGCAGTCTGAGCCACCAGCCTCCCGGTCCGGTCGAGATGCTGACGGCGCTAGGGTGGTGGTGGCATACGCCCCACGACACGATGGATCACATCGACCCGGAAAATCTCGAACGGGACACGCGGATCGTTCTCGAAGTCCTATGGCGGCTGCTGACTTCGACGGTCCTGCCCTATGACTACGCCGCTTACGCCACGTCATTGCAGGCGGAACTTGATCATCTCGAGAGGGCGCTCGACGGCCGGCTGGATATATCGGCATTGAAGGATGGTGCTTCTGAACTCGCGCGGCAGGCAATTGCCCTCGCCCGGCTGTCGGACGGCGCGGCAGGCGAAACTGCCGATCGCATCAACGCCTCGCTCCTGCGTGCTTCGCGGCAGCTCGTGCCGTTGAACTATACGAGCGGCGAGCGCTTTCACCATGATCCCGCCCTGCCTCATCGACCCTGGCCGTCGCTGGAAGGGATCGATGAACTTGCGCGGCTGCCCGCAGGCTCGCTGGACACCGCCTTTTATGCCGTCCACGCGCGGCAGACACGAAATCGCATCGCTTCCGCGCTGCGGCAAGCCAACGAAGCATTACGGGAAGCACTTCAACCTTAACCTTAAAGGAGCTGCCAACGCTCCGATCAATCCGCCGCCAACGATGCGGCAATGCAAGGGGAACCAAAGATGACCGTGAAAACGAAATTCCTTGCCGCCGTTGCGGCCGCAATTCTCTCCCTCGGCCCTGCGAGCGCCGATGCGAAGGACTGGACACATGTGAAGGTCGGCATCGAGGGCGCTTTCCCGCCCTGGAACATGATCGATTCCAGCGGCAAGCTCGCGGGCTTCGACGTCGATCTCATCAACGATCTCTGCACCCGCGCCAAGGTCGAGTGCGAACTGACCGCCGGCGAGTGGACGGCGATGATCCCCAGCCTTAATGCCGGTAAGTTCGATCTGATCATGACGCTCGGCATCAATGAAAAGCGCAAGCAGGTTGTCGATTTCACCGTGCCCTATGCCAGCGGCGTCGCCACATTCCTGCTGCTTAAGGATGGTCCCGTAGCCGAGTTGCCGATGGCCGGCGAGCGGCTGAACCTCAACGACAAGGACAAGGCCGATCCCGTCATGGCAAAGATCGGCGAAGCCTTGAAGGGCAAGACGGTCGGCGTCGTGCAATCGACCAGTCAGGAACAATTAATCAACGCCTATTACGGCAGTGACGTCACCGTGCGTGCTTACAAGAATTCCGGCGAACGCGATCTGGATCTGAAGGCCGGGCGCATCGACGCAGGATTCGACAGCGGCGTCTATGCGACATCCGTCCTCGCCAAACCCGGCAATGACGATCTGATGATGTCCGGCCCGCTCGTCAAAGGCGCCATGCTGGCGACCGAAGTGGCACTCGGCATGCGCAAGGGCGAAACGGATCTGAAGGCAAAGTTCGACGATGCGATCAAGGCCGCTGCCAAGGACGGCGTGATCAAGTCGCTCTCCGAGAAGTGGAGCAAGCTCGACCTCACGCCGAACTTCGAAACGAACTGATCGCGCCTGCCTTCCCGGATGCTGCACCCGACCGCAACGCCCGCTCCGAATGAGCTGGCTGGTCGGAACGCTTCACCGGCAGGCACCTTCCTGAAGACAGGATGACGGATATGCCATTCGATTTTCTAGACACCCAGCAGAGCGCGGCCCGGCCATGAACCAACCCGGAATCCTGGAGCTCGTCAGCTTTGGTCCCGGCGGATGGGGCCACGCGCTCCTTGCCGGTGCATGGATGACGATCCTGATCGCGCTGGCAGGCTACGCGATCGGGGCAGTGATCGGCACCTTCGGCGCTTGGGCAAAGATCTCCGGCGGCACTGCCGTCAGAACGGCGGCGGATGCTTATACGACGATATTGCGCGGCATTCCCGATCTTCTCGTCATCTATCTCCTCTATTTTGGCGGCAGCGCCATGGTGACGACGGTCGGCAGGCTGTTCGGCGCGGAAGGTTTCATCGGCTTTCCGGGCTTTCTCGCCGGCGCGCTGGCCGTCGGGATCACCTCCGGCGCGCAGCACACCGAAGTCTTTCGTGGCGCCTTCAAAGCCGTGCATCCCGGCGAGATCGAAGCGGCGATTGCCTGCGGAATGCCGCGCCTCATGCGCTTCAGGCGGATTGTCGCGCCACTCACCCTGCGGCACGCCCTGCCCGGCCTCGGCAATGTCTGGCAGGTCGTTCTGAAGGAATCGGCGTTGGTCTCGATCACGGGCGTCGCCGAACTGCTGCGTCAGGCGCAGGTGGGTGCCGGATCGACCGGCCTTCCCTTCGATTTCTACCTGATCGCCGCGGCGATCTACCTGCTGATTTCGACGATCTCCGGCGTCTTCATGCGCCAGGCCGAGCGGCATTTCTCCCGCGGCGTCAGGAGGGGCTGATGGATTGGGCTTTCACCACCGAGACTTTCCTCAGCCTCGTCTCCGCAATCCCGCTGACGCTGCAGCTTGCCGCCACATCGATCGCGCTCGGCGCGATCCTGGCGCTCGGGCTGGCCCTCGCCCGCCTTTCCGGCATTCTCGTCCTCGACTGGTTTGCTCGTTTCTACGTCTTCGTCTTCCGCGGTACGCCTCTCCTGGTGCAGATCTTCCTGATCTATTACGGCCTCGGCCAGTTTCCGGCCGTCCGCCACAGTCTGCTCTGGCCACTGCTGCGCGAGCCGTATTGGTGCGCCGTCCTGGCGTTGACCTTGAACACGGCCGCCTATGCCAGCGAAATCATCCGCGGCGGACTGCTCTCCGTGCCGCACGGGCAGGTCGAAGCGGCCAAAGCCTGCGGCATGCCGCAGCTGATGCTCTTTCGGCGCATCGTCATGCCGCTTGCAATCCGCCAGGCGTTACCCGCCTACGGCAACGAGATGATCTCCATGGTCAAGGCGACGTCGCTCGCCTCGATCATCACTTTGATGGAAGTCACCGGTGTCGCCGCGAAGATCATCTCGGAGACCTACCGGGCAATCGAAGTCTTCATCGTCGCGGGCACCATCTATCTCGCCATCAATTTCCTGCTGACGCGCCTCATCCAGCTCTTGGAATACCGGCTGAGCCCGCATCTGCGCGCGCCTCCGCCATCTGTCCCGGCCGCCTCCGCAGCGACGGCTATCGAAGGAGATGCCTCATGATCGTCACCGTGTCCAAAACCGCGCCGCTGGCATTGAGCGTCAGGAACCTGCACAAGAGCTTTGGGCCGGTCGAAGTGCTGAAGGGCATCTCGCTCGATGCTCGCGAAGGCGAAGTCGTCTCCATTCTCGGCTCTTCCGGCTCGGGCAAGTCGACGCTTCTGCGCTGCATCAACCTTCTGGAAACGCCGGGCTCCGGCGAAATCACCGTTGCCGGAGAAACGATCCGCATGCGGACCAATGCCAGGGGCCATGCCCATCCCGAGGATCGGAAGCAGGTCGACCGGATCCGCTCGCGCCTGGGCATGGTCTTCCAGAGCTTCAATCTCTGGTCCCACAAGACGGTGCTCGAAAACATCATCGAGGCTCCGGTTCACGTGCAGCGCCGGTCCCGCGCCGAATGCATCGCGGAGGCGGAGATGTTGCTTGCCAAGGTCGGCATATCAGACAAGCGCAACCACTATCCCGTCCATCTCTCCGGCGGCCAGCAGCAGCGCGCCGCGATCGCCCGCGCGCTCGCCATGCAGCCGAAGGTCATGCTCTTCGACGAGCCGACTTCGGCGCTTGATCCGGAGTTGGTCGGCGAGGTGCTGCGCGTGATGCGGGCGCTGGCCGAGGAAGGACGAACCATGCTCGTCGTCACCCACGAGATGGGCTTTGCCCGAGATGTCTCCAGTCGGGTCGTCTTCCTGCACAAGGGCGTCGTCGAAGAAGACGGCCATCCGCAGGAGGTGTTTGCCAACTCGAAATCCGAACGTTTCCGCCAGTTCATCAGCAAATGACAGCGGTCCGAAACCCAAACAACGAAAAAGGGGAACTGCAATGAAATATCTGACTGGAATTCTGAAGGCGCTTTGCGTCCTGCCGCTCATGTTCGCCTCGCCGGCCGCCCATGCAGAAGGCAAGACATGGACGCATATGACGATCGCCACCGAAGGCGAGTTCCGCCCGTGGAACTTCACCAATGCCGACGGCACTCTGGACGGCTATGAAATCGAGCTCAGCAAATATCTGTGCGCCCACATGAAGGTGGAATGCACGACTGTCATTCAATCCTTCGACGGCATGATCCCGGCGCTCAATGCCGGCAAGTTCGATGCCATCATCTCCGGCATGTCGGCAACGGCAAAACGCGAGGAAGTGATCGATTTCAGCGACTCTTACGGCACGACGGGCCAGACATTCGCGACCCTCAAGTCGAGCCCGCTCGCCACGCTTCCGCTGAAGGGAGAGGTATTTTCGCTCGCCACCAACGAAGCCGGTGCAGCCGATGCTGTAAAACAGCTGACGCCTCTCCTTCAGGGCAAGACGATCGGTGTCCAGGGTTCCTCCATTGGCGCGGCCTTTCTTGACAAATACCTCAGGGACGTCGTCGAGATCAGGGAATATAAGACTACCGAACAGCACGATCTCGACCTGAAGGCCGGGCGCGTCGATCTCATCATCGCGTCCATGGCCTACCTTTCGACTGCGGCGGCAAAGCCCGGAAACGAGGACATGGTCGTGACCGGCCCGCGCTTCCAGGGCGGACTTCTCGGACGCGGCAGCTCGGTGGGCCTGCGCAAGACCGATCCGGAACTGAAGGCGCTGTTCAACGATGCCATCGCCGCGGCAAAAGCCGACGGCACGGTCACCAGACTGTCTCAGAAGTGGTTCGGCTTCGACGTCACGCCGCGATAGCCAGAACGGTGGTTATCCGAATTGGCCCGGCCGGCTTTGGACGCGATCGGCGGCCGGGCCACCGGGCGACTGCCGGATGGGCTGGATTCCGCGCCGCGAATGAAGGCGGCGTGCGCGCGAAGCGCATGCACACCATTAGAATTAAGATGGCGACAAGTTCATCACCCGCCGCTATCGGAAACGCCACTCCCCGAGCCGCCGGAAGAGAAAATGACTCCTAAAGGGCGGAGGCTGCGGAGGATTGTGACTTCGAGTGGCTGATCTTTCTCGGCAGTATCATTCGCGAATGATAGACCCCAAATGCGACCGGAACATCGAACGTCAACCGGCGTTAAGTCTCTCGAATATTTTTCAACGCCCAAGATCGGAGACAACGCCATGGGTCGCGGCATTCTTCTCTGGCTTCTCGGCATTCCACTGCCGATCGTCATTCTCCTTGTTCTTTTCATGCGATAGGAGGCGTCTGCCATGTCCATGACAGACACGGGCGTCGTGGCCACTCCGGTTGAATCGTCCAAATCCGCGATGTCGTGGGGACCGATCTTCGGCGGCGCTTTTGCCGCCACCGGCGTTACACTGATCCTTCTGCTTCTTGGCTCGGGCGTCGGGCTGACGGCTGTTTCCCCGTGGACGGGACAGAGCGCTTCGGCAGGGTCAATTGGCGTCACCGCTGCAATTTGGCTTGTGGTCGTGCAGTGGCTGTCAGCGGCGCTGGGCGGCTACCTCACGGGCCGGCTCCGCACGAAATGGACCGCTGTCCACAGCGACGAGGTCTTCTTCCGCGACACCGCTCACGGTCTGATTAGCTGGGCAGTCGCCACGGTTTTTGTCGCCGGTTTCCTAGCGTCGTCTTTGACCGCGCTGGCGGGCGCCGGAGCTCAGGGTGTCAGCCAGGCCGTGACAACCGCAAGCCTTGCCGGCACTCTTGCAGCAGCAGAATCGCGCACGACCGATCTCTCGACGTCCTATTTCACCGATGCCTTGCTTCGACCCGATCGAAGCGGCGCGCAGGCCACGACCGACGACGGGGCGGCCGCAGCGGAGGTGTCGAGAATTCTTCTTCAAGGTGCTGCTCAAGGCGGGATCCCAGACGAGGACAAAAACTACCTCGCAACGATTGTGGCATCGCGCACCGCCCTGCCGGAGGCCGACGCCAAGGCCCGAGTCGACGCAATCTTAAAGCGTGTGGAAGACGCGAAGGTCGCTGCGCAAAAAACAGCAGACGAGGCACGTAAGGCAGCGGCAACAACGGCGATGCTCGGTGCCCTGTCTCTCATTGTTGGTGCTTTTATCTCCTCTGCTGCCGCAGCACTCGGAGGTCGGCAAAGGGATGAGGAAGAGGACCTTTTTCTTACTCGCACGTAAACACCGATCGCAGAACTGCGGCCGGCCAAGATGATGGCTTCGTCAAGCATGCCGCAGCGATCACAAGGAAGCGCATGACGATGCCGTCGACCGTCATCATCCATCATTCCGGTAGTAACCCTGCCAGGTCCCCGGCATCTCAGCTGCGTTTTCCGGTCGAGTGAACCGCCTAACGGGCCAGCGCTCCTCGTGGTCTCGGAATTGTCTAATGAGTCTTTCGCGCCCAACGGACTTGTTGGGCCGCTAATCGGAACAACCCGCGATGCCCCACGTTCAGAGTCCACAAATCATCCCACCACAGGAGGATAGAATGGCAGAGAAGACTTTGAACGACCTGTTCGTAGAGACCCTCAAGGACATTTACTTCGCAGAGAGGCAAATCCTGAAAGCATTGCCGAAGATGGCTCGCGCCACGCAATCGGAGGAAGGTAAAACGGGCTTTCTGCAGCATCGTGACGAGACCGAAAGCCAAGTCGAGCGTCTCATGCAAGTGTTCGAGATCGTAGGCAAGCCCGCTCGCGGCAAGACCTGCGAGGCCATCCAAGGCATTATCGCCGAAGGGGAGGAGATCATGGAAGAATTCAAGGGGTCTCCCGCGCTTGACGCAGGATTGATCTCCGCAGCCCAGGCCGTCGAACATTATGAGATCGCCCGCTACGGCACACTTATCGCTTGGGCCAAGCAGCTTGGCTTGAAGGACGCGGTCCCACTCCTTCAGGCGAGCCTCGCGGAAGAGGAAGCCACCGATAAGAAGCTGACGAAGCTTGCACAGGCGTCGGCGAATTTGAAGGCAACGAAAGCCGCCTGAGCCATTTCCGATAGCGAGGAGGCCGTGTTCGCGGCCTTCTCGCATGCTTCGATGGGGGCATCCAAGCAATGCGAAGAGCTCTGCACCGGAAGGACCCTTAGCGTTTACTGGCTTGGCGGAGGTAGAGCGGATCCGGCTGCAGGCTTCCCAATACGCGCACCAGAGTGTCGCCAACGCGACAGCAGAATCCGGCGACCGGGAAGAGCCGATCGCCGATCACACTCGAAACATCACTCATCAACTGCCGTGCGGGAGGTTCAATGCCAAGTCTGGCGCGCATACCAGTCATCGATATCGCGACGCACGCGATCCTTTTCGAGGCCGTAGCGTTCCTGGATCTTGCCTTCAAGCTGCTCGCGTTTACCGGCGATCTGATCAAGGTCGTCGTCAGTCAGCTTGCCCCATTGCTCTTTGATCTTCCCTTTGGCCTGTTTCCAGTTGCCTTCGACGCGGTTCCAATCCATGTTCTTTTCCTTTCTTGAATATTGGGGCGTCGAGGAAACGTTGCCCGCGTCGTTTTGTTCATCGCAAACCACGCAAATCGCAGCCGTTAATGAATCCAAAAATCCGGCTGACCCTATTCTCATCGCCGGCTCGTGAGGCGAGTTCGCAGACTGCCACGAAGTTTGGAGCAAATAGAGCACGGAAGAAGCACCCGCGTTCCTCGAAGTGGAAAGCCGGTAGCGGAGGCTTGCGGAAGACCATGCAACAAAGGACACATGCCAGTTTGCGGCTCGAGTCGGTGATCTCACGGCGTTTCTTATTAGGCGCCTGAAGAGATGCCGCCGCGCGAACGACAAAAACCGAACGGAAAAATCGCACCGGGACTTAATCCCGCGACCTGTCTCTTCGCCGCACGCGCTCTGCGCGACTTCGGCGACGGCTTTGTGGCGATCTTACTGCCGGTTTATCTGCTCGAACTCGGATTTTCGCCCCTGCAAGTCGGCATCATCGCGACGGCATCGCTGTTCGGTTCTGCACTCTTGACGATTGCGATCGGATTCCTCGGTGCGCATCGCGATCTCCACCAACTGCTATTTGCTGCCACCGGACTTATGGTGGCCACGGGCGTGGCCATGGCCATGGTTCACGACTATGCACCGCTGCTGGTGATTGCCTTCGCCGGTACGATTAATCCTTCAGCCGGCAGCGTGAGCGTGTTCGTGCCGCTGGAGCACGCGGCGCTCACTCGCGAGGTGACCGCAGTCGATCGGACGAAGATGTTCGCTCGTTATAGCCTCACTGGTGCGCTTGCAAGCGCCGTCGGCGCGCTCGCGGCAGCGATACCGGACTCCTCCGCGCTGGTGGGTCTCGAAAGATTGACCGCCGTCAAGCTGATGTTCGTGCTCTATGCTCTGGTCGGAATAGCTGGCGGTCTTTTCTATGCCCGCATACCGCGACGCCCTACAATGGGGCCCGCCGAAGCGTCGGCACTCGGGCCTTCGCGTGCCGTTGTCTTCAAACTTGCGGGCCTGTTCAGCCTCGATGCCTTTGCCGGCGGTTTCGTGGTCCAGTCTCTGCTAGCCCTGTGGCTGTTTGAACGGTTCGATCTATCGCTTGCGGCGGCGGGCATGTTTTTCTTCTGGTCCGGCGTACTTTCGGCGTTTTCCTTCCCGGTCGCCGCTTGGCTCTCGCGGCGTATCGGGCTGATCAACACCATGGTGTTCACCCACATTCCGTCGAGCGTCATGCTGATCTTGGCGGCCTTCGCCCCCAACTTGCCCCTGGCGCTCGCCTTGTTGCTCCTCCGGGCCGCTCTCTCGCAAATGGACGTACCGACGCGCTCGTCCTACGTGATGGCCGTCGTGACCGAGGCGGAGCGCGCCGCGGCGGCGAGCTTCACATCGGTACCGCGCAGTCTTGCCGCGGCGGCCAGTCCTGCCCTGGCGGGTGCTCTCGTTGCTGCCTCCTATCGCGCTTGGCCGCTCGTCATCTGCGGCATGCTGAAGATCGTCTACGACCTGTTGTTGCTGCTGCAGTTCCGCCACCTCAAGCCACCTGAAGAGCGTTAAAAGACCCCGGATGTCGTCACAGCCCCCCGCATTGACTGTCAGTCCGTCGATTGTCGAGCCGTGAATCTGCGTTGGTTGTGCTATGGACGCGCATAAGAAACCAACTTGACGCATCCTCTCCGGGGGGATAGGAGGAAAACACGTCTGATCAGAGGTCTCCCATGTTTGCCAGCATCAAGGAATGGTTTGGTTTCGGCCACGCCGGTCACGCCTACGGGCATGGCCACGGCTCGCACACGCACTCACATAGCAACGCCGGAGGCCATGGCCATACACACGGTGTTGTCGATCCGAGCATCGCATCTTCCGCGCGTGGTATCTGGGCGATCAAATGGTCGTTCGTGATCCTGGCGATCACTGCCGCACTTCAGCTCGTCGTCGTCTTCATTTCGGGAAGCGTCGCCCTGTTGGCCGACACGATCCATAACATTGGCGACGCCGCCACGGCCATCCCGCTCTGGATCGCCTTCACGCTGGTCCGCCGCAAGCCGACCAGAATTTTTAACTACGGTCTCGGCCGGGTCGAAGACTTCGCAGGCATGCTGATCGTCCTCATCATCCTCTTCAGCGCTATCGTTGCGGGCTACGAGGCCATCGACCGCCTGATGAACCCGCAGCCGATCACGCAGCTTCTCGCCGTGGGCGCCGCGGGCATCATCGGCTTCATCGGCAACGAGGCGGTCGCCATCTTCCGCATCAAGGTCGGCCGCGAGATGAACAGCGCGGCCCTCATCGCCGACGGCTACCATGCCCGAACCGATGGCCTAACCAGCCTTGCCGTCGTCCTCGGCGCGTTCGGCGTCTGGATGGGCTTCCCGCTCGCCGATCCGATCGTCGGCCTGCTGATCACCATCGCGATCTTCGGTATCGTCTGGCAGTCGGCGCGTTCGGTCATCACCCGTAGCCTCGACGGCGTCGAACCTGGGATCACCGACGAGATCCATCATGCCGCCGGACACGTTGCCGGTATCGAGCGCCTCATCGACGTCAAGGCCCGCTGGCTTGGTCACAAGCTTCACGCCGATGTGACGATCGCCGTCGATAGTTCGAAGTCGGTTGTCCAGGCCAATGCGGTCGTGCTCGCTCTCCGTAAGGAGCTGAACGTCCATCTACCGGCCCTCGGAACCGCGACGATCCAGCTCGACACCGCAGGAACGGCGACGCCCGTTGAAAATCAGGGCAACGGACATCACCACGCCCCCGCGCCGTTCACCGTCAGTTCCCCATTGGCGATCGGTTTGCTGGAGATTGTCGACACTCCTGATGGCGAACGTTTCCGGCTTTCGGTTGGAAAGCATATCCATGGCCTGCAGGCAGTGGTGGAGATCGATCGCGGTAACGGCGCAATCGAACGTCTGCCGTTGCTTCCCTCCCCGACTGATCATCATGTGATGATCAGTGCGGTCGCTCCTGCCGAGCCGCACGAGTTCGAAGCCGTGTTAAAACTGATGGCTGGGATCGAGGTGGATGACCTTTCCTTTCGGATGGAAGAGCCGGAAGGACATCAACACTGACCTTGCCGATCACGGGACCGGCGGCGTATCGTCCCGTCGGTCCCGTCGCGACGGAGGCATTTGGAAATGGACACGATGACCGAACACCACACGCATGCCACCCACCCCGAGATCGTCAAGCGTCTCAAGCGCGCGGAGGGCCATCTGAAGAGCGTCATCGCCATGATCGAGGCTGGCCGACCCTGCGTCGACATTGCCCAGCAGCTCTCCGCCGTCGAGAAAGCGATCATCAACGCCAAGCGCACGCTCATCCAGGACCATCTCGACCACTGCTTGGAGGAGACCGTCGGCGCGCTGCCCCGCGACCAGCGGCAGTCCATCGACGAGTTCAAGACGATCACCAAGTATCTTTGAGCCGATGGGTGATGAACGGCATGCGGCCGTACTCGCGATGGCAACGATCATTTCGATGCCGGAAGCTGTTCTCGTCACCTTGCCGCAGCCGGCACACCGTCATTGATCAATCGAGTTCTCGTTTGGTTGCCCGATGAGCACCGGCTCAGTACGAAAATACCCGTAGATCGGTCGCGCGCCGCGCTTGCACTTGATCTCTTCCTTGTACTCGTCGCCATCCCATTTCCGCTCGATCTTGCAGCCACCGCGACGATACTCTTCTTTGTATGCTCGTTGCTCATATCGGGGTCCATCGTAGTAGCCGCCCTCACGCCAACGCCCATGACCGCTTTCGTCCTTCCGGGGATCGGACAATGCGTTCCCGGCACACACGGAAAGTGCCATGCCAACCGCGGCAGATATGGTCAAAAGCTTCATGGCTCGGTGCTCCTTCTTCCGCATGCTAGATCAACACATCTTTCACGTTTTAGTTTCGGATCGGATATGAACGACCGATGAAGGGCATTCGCTCCGATGCATTGAGGGAAGAGGTCCACGGCAGGCCGACTGGACGCCTACGCTGGCCGGCGATCCGATCACGGTCATGGCAGGTGTCCTCCGCCAGCCGCTTCCCGGCCTTCGTCCTGCTGGTGGCGATCGCCAAGTTCGGACGCTATATCATCCTGGCAGCGCCAACCACGGGACTGACCTGATGCCCTGGCAGCAGATCATCGAATTCCAGCGCGACATCTATCTGGCCTTCGCCGACCACATCAAAGCTTTCGCGACCGGTGGCGGCTGGTTCGCCTTTCTGGCATTTCTTCCGATGGGGATTGCCTTTGGCGCGGTCCATGCCCTGACGCCGGGGCACAGCAAGTCGATCCTCGCCACCTACCTCATGGGTTCGTCGATGAAGGCGCACAAGGCGTTGCTGGTGTCGATGGCGCTGTCGTTCACGCATGTGTCCATGGCGGTACTGATCGCGCTGCTTGCCCTGCCGCTGGTTTCGCACTCCTTCATCAACGCCGGAACTGCCCCCGCCCTCCAGGCGCTCAGCCGCGGACTGCTTGGCGTGATCGGCCTGTGGATGCTGGGGAGCGCGCTGTTCCGGCACTCCCATATCCATTCGAGCGGCGAAGGCGTCATCGTGGGTTTCATGGCGGGACTGATCCCCTGTCCACTCACGCTCTTCGTCATGACGTTCGCGATGATCCACCAGGTTGTCGTAACGGGACTGCTTTTCGCGGTTTCGATGATGATCGGCGTCTGCCTAACCCTGTCGGCGGTCGCACTCCTGGCGGTCATCTTCAGGGAGCAGCTCGGACGACTGACGCGCAGCAGACCGGAGCTGCTCGCGACCGTCTCGAAATCGGTCGAGGCCATCGCCGGAGCGATCCTTCTAACCGTCGCCGGGTTCGAGCTTTCGAGGTGGGCAGGTCTCGGATAAGGCCTGGCGATGTTCTCGGGCGAAGTGAGATGAAACGTAGCTTGGCCGCCATCCTGATGGTTCTCGGCATCTGCGATCCGTCTTCGCCGTGGAGGCTGCCGCCCCATTCGACATTTCCTACGGGCGCTGCCCGTCGTCGGGACCCGCCTTCGCCAGGAGCGTCTTCACAAGCTCTATACGGCCCTCGCCGGGAACCCTGCAACCCGAACCTTTTTCTTCTGAGTACTTTTCATCGGTAGCGGCGGTCAGGAGCTTCACCACATCAAGGTCAGCCTCTAAGGAAGCTGCTCCTCGAAATTGTTAGTGCCGGCTAACAATATCACGGCAAATTGGCCCCCGACATTGAAAGGGTTGCTGTGCGTAGGCAAACTCAACAAACCGCCTGTGCTTTAACCACACTAGGAGGTATAATTAGACTGGGCGCCAAGGAATTCCATGTCCGGGGATCGCTCGGCGATCCGAGCGATATAACACAATGGTACGCTCCCGAACGATACTGCAGGCCGCCATCCTTTGCGTCGCGTCAACGGCCGAAGCCGAGGATAGCAACACATCTTTCGACTTTTTCCGTCGCCACTGCCTTTCGAGCGGACCCGACTTCGACAGGACAGTCAGGGCCGCGCAGGCCCACGGCTGGACGCCGCTCGGCGACGAGGTGGTCATCGGCTTGGCACCCGTGGACGATCCGGAGAGCATCGAAGGCTGGGTGGCGCAAGGCAATGGCATAGGCCAACCTCTCTTCGTCGGCGTCGCTAAAAACAACCTCGGCGGCAAGTCGGTCCAAGCCTGCACGGTGGCGACATCCGGCGTCGACAGCAGGGGCTTTGAAAGGCAGCTCTTCGACGTATTCGACGCCGAAGCGATAGATGAAAACCGTAGCCCGACGCATGTGCACAAGCTTTACAGCGTGATCGTCAAGGGCCGCAATGAACTTGTCACGTTGACGGTGCCCGCCGCACCTGATGGTAGAGACCAGCTCATGGCCAGTTCGATCGCCGAAACGCAATGGGAAAATTGACGGCTAACGGAATTGCTGAGGATCAGCTTCGTCCGTCTCGACACGGGCGCCGACGCCGTTCAGCGCCAGCTGCTGGAACAACTCATCGACCTCGGACGGCGACAGGTCAGCATTTCCGTTGATCCACCAGGCAAGGAGGGCGACAAAGGCTCCGGAGATGAATTGCATGGCAACCTCGACAGGGACGTCGGTATTGCCGATCCGCTTTTCGGCAAGCTCATGCCGGACAGCGCGGCGGATCCGCTCGCGCAATTCATCGTGAATCGCGTCGCTGCTGCTCGAGAGCAGCGCGTGATGGAGTTCGCGGGCCGCCTGCGCATGCTCAAGCATCGGCAGGCTGAACCGGAATAGGCGTCGGCCGGACGCCGGAAGCGTCGCCAGGCGCTGTTGATCGAGCGATCTCAGATGTGCCTCGATCGTTGCGCTGCGTAGTTCATCTTTGCTCGTGTAATGAGCGTAAAAGGTCGATCGTCCGACATTGGCCTTGCGGCAAATGTCTTCGACAGTAATTGCCGCATATCCCCGCTCCGTGATCAGTGCGATGAGCGCGTCCTGCAGCAGAGCGCGCGTTCGCGCGACGCGACGATCGATCGAGCCGTTCTTTGCTGACCGCTCGATTTTCATGGCCACTGCCTCCTGGATTGTGCCGTTCCGAACATCTGACCGTCGGGTGTCCTGTAACACTATTTCCGGACATTGTGTCCAGCATGATACGACGTGTCCCGAAAGTTTACGGCGCCTTTACGGCGCGCTTTTGTCACCACGGAGGCTGCATCTCATGCACGGATTTGGTCGCAACGCCGGAGTGGGTTCGCCTTCCCGCAGAAGCCTGATCATCATGGTCGTCGCAGCGAAGCTGTCGTTGATCGCAGGGTTGATGGCGTTGCTGTGGCTTGGAGCCGGATATCTAAGCGCTGGTGCCTCGGTGTTCGTGTTCCACGGCGTCGTTCTGACCGCCCTGTTGGCCCTGGTAATCTGGGGACGCAGCCGACGGCAAAGCCTTATCGGAGGCCGCAGCGACGACGAACACGGCAACGCGATTGGAATCGTCTTACACGGAGCCGCCACCTACGATTTGCTCGCCCGCATGCTGACGCTCGGGCGCGAGGGTCGGTTTCGCACTTCAATGCTGCGCCTAGCGGGGCTCCGTCCGGGAGAAATCGTGCTCGATGTCGCCTGCGGGACCGGGACGCTGGCGATCGCGGCGAAACGTCAGGTTGGACTAACCGGCCGCGTGACCGGGCTCGACGCCTCGGCGGAGATGGTCGCGCGAGCGAAGGCGAAGGCGCAAAGAGTGCAGCTTGATGTCAACTTCGTGCACGGAGCGGCCCAGAGGTTGCCGTTCGATGATGCCCGGTTTGACGTCGTCACCGGCACGCTCATGCTCCACCATTTGCCAAAGCGTGCTCGAGCAGCCTTCGCCCGCGAAGCGCGCCGCGTCCTCAGGCCGGAAGGCCGTTTGTTGCTGATTGACTTCGGCAAGCCGGCGCGGAGGTCGAGATTGCCGAGCTTCCACCGACACGGACATGTCGACATGCAGGCGATCGGTGCGCTTCTCACTGAGGCCGGGTTTGAGATCGTCGCGATCGGTGACGTCGGGACCAAGGGCCTCCGTTACATTCGGGCAATGCCGGCGCATACGGACGACGAAGGGCCATCCTGCGGAACGTGACGACTGACGGTTTCCAGCCGGCAGCCGAAAAGCCTTACGTACCGATTGTTCCGGCCCTCACTCCCCGTCGAAGGAACTCTGATCAACGACTTCGTCGTCCAAAGTGGTCGCCTGTTCGACCATGTGCCGATCTAACCAGCCCCGCGTCTTCCAGCATTTCAACGTCCGGGAGATCGCGCAGTGTTTCGAAGCCAAAGCGGAGAGGAAATGCTTCGTCGTCACATAGGTGTACGCCGCCCCGGGCGACGGACTGCGGGGACCAGAGGCGAGGAAGCCCGCAGCTCGGAGACCGATAGTCGTATCGCGGCTCCAGGCTGCTGCCTATCGTTCCCACTGCATACCAATGCGGTGTAAGTTCCAATATGCAGATAGGAAGATATCGTATGCATAGTTGAAGACTAAGGCCCGACCTGCAGGCTGGGGCTTACATAGGTTTGCGCGCGGTAGCGCTGCTCGGCGCATTGGGGATCGACCGTCCCCAGAGCCAAATCATGGAAGGTTTAGCCGGCCGCACGCTCCGTCAGTCTTCTAAGCGCTCTTGAAGGGATCTGAACCTCCGACCCCTCACTGAAACCAGCTACGGCATCGTCCGCAAACGCGCCTGTCAGGAAGCTTTGCTTAGGATCAGATTATTACGTCATTGATATCGCTGATCCAACGTGTTTGCCGGGTCGATTCTAGCGCCCCCTGCGAATCGAAGGGAATTCGTTTACAAAGTGGGTGACCCTGCAGCTCCTGCGTGGCTGGTGCTTGCAGGTTCGATGGATGTCTTTCGACATGAAGGCCTGTCGCATGAAGCGCCGATCACCACGCATGGCGTCGGCCAACTGTCAGGCGAGGTCAACCAACTGTCCGGCCGCCCGACACTCGCTGGTGCGCGCGCCGGCCCCGACGGTTGCACGGCGATCGCGTTCGACGCAGCGCATCTGCGGGCTTTGGTGATCGGCTCCGCCGATGTCGGTGAAATCATCATGCGCTCCTTTATCCTGCGTCGTGTCGGCCTGATCGACGCCGGGGCAGGCTCCGTGCTGATCGGCGCTGCTGGCAGTGCCGCGCTGTCTCGCCTGCAGGGATTTCTGGCCCGCAATGCCTTCCCCTATATCGTCCTCGATTCCGCAAGAGAGGGTGAAGGCCGCGCCCTGATCGAACGCTTGGGCATCCTCACCACCGAGCTGCCGCTGATGGTCTGCCCCAATGGCACTGTGCTGAAGAACCCGACCGACATAGAGGCGGCTGGCTGCCTTGGCATGACACCGGCGCTCATACCGGGCAAGCTATACGATGTCGCAGTCGTCGGAGCGGGTCCGGCGGGACTTGCCACCGCCGTCTATGCCGCATCGGAGGGCTTGGAGGTTATCGTCATCGATGAGCGCTCGGTCGGCGGACAGGCAGGCGCCTCGTCGCGAATCGAGAACTATCTCGGCTTTCCCACCGGCATATCCGGCCGGGCGCTCGCCGGGCGCGCCTATAACCAGGCCGTGAAATTCGGCGCAGAGCTCGTCCTGCCCGTTGGAGTCGAGAGCCTCGTGCCGGCCAACGACGATGTTGCTACGTTGACGCTCGATCTTGCCGGCGGCAAGTCCGTCACAGCCCGCAGTGTCGTCATCGCATCCGGGGCCCGCTACCGGCGCCCCGACGTCGCCAATATCAAAACCTATGAGGGAAACGGTATTTCCTACTGGGCCTCGCCGATCGAGGCGAAACTCTGCGCCGGCGAAGAGGTGGCACTGGTCGGCGGCGGCAATTCGGCCGGCCAAGCCATCGTCTTTCTTGCACCGCAGGTCAGAACGCTGCATCTCGTCGTCCGGCGTGCGCTCGAAGAGACAATGTCTCAATATCTCATCGATCGCATCAAAGCCCTCCCCAATGTCGAGCTTCACATGCATTGCGAAGTCGACGCGATCGAGGGCGATCCGGCGACCGGTATTTCCTCGGCAACCCTTCGCAACCGGCTGGATGGAAGCGAACAAAAACTGCCGCTTCACCACCTGTTCCTCTTCATTGGTGCCGATCCCAATTCAAGCTGGATCAGCGACCGCGTGCAGACCGACGGCAAGGGCTTCATAGTCACCGGCCAGTCCTTCGATGCGCTTTGCAATTTTACCCGCAAGCCCTTGGCCCTGGAAACCAGCCTGCCGAACGTCTTTGCCATCGGCGATGTCCGTGCCGGATCGACCAAACGGGTCGCCGCCGCAGTCGGCGAAGGTGCTGCCGTCGTTTCCCAAATTCATGCCGCGCTGAGCCTGACCAACAATTCTCGTTAGCAACGAGCACTCACCCAAAATAAAGGACCGCCAGTTGCGCTGACGGGTCCAATGTCATCTTTGAGGGTCGCCCTACTTCGAGTAGAGTCTGCTCGGCGCTCAGAGCGCCGAACCTCCAAGCTGCCGCCCATATGCTGCGATTTCCCTTCCTGTGCCGATGCGATCGGCCTCATACCCGCGCAAAGCCGTGAACATGTCACCCTCGCCCGACAGGCAATTTACCAACGCCATCACATCGCCCGCCGCTTTCGACACGCCCATTGCGATGTGCGGGCGCGCGACATAGGCGGGATCGCCGATCAGAGCAATTAACCGACCGATCATGCGCGGCGCTTCGTAGTCGAAAATACCTTGGATCGACGGGCTGGCCCCGATACCGCTGCGAAATGCCTCGCCTTGATAGGAATCGAACCTAGCCATCATGATAAACCGCCTTCGTTACCCCAGCGAGGATATGGAGACCGCCAGTGAGGGCTTCGATTTAAGCTCGAAACCCTCACGCTCATGTCCCTAGCGTGTCAGACTTGTGCCAGGCCCCCATCGACGAAGACCTCGCCGCCGGTCATGAAGCTGCTGTCCGCGGATGCCAGGAAGGCAGCCACCGCCCCCGTCTCCGCCGGGTCACCCATGCGTCCGAACACCGTCGTCGCCCCAATCGCTTCCATCCCTTCCTCGCCCAAAACCTCCAGCGCCAGCTCCGTCGTGATCGGCCCCGGCGACATCACATTGACGCGGATGCCCGTGCCACGCAGGTCCAGCGCCCAACTGCGTGCAAGGTTTCGGACGGCCGCCTTGGTTGCGCTGTAGATGCTGAACGCCGGCGTCCCCATCACCCCCGTGCTTGAACCGGTCAAGATGATCGACGCCCCCACCCTCATCAGCGGCAGGGCCTTCTGTACCGTGAACACCAAACCCTTTACATTGAGGTCGAAGATCTGGTCGTAGTGCTCGGGCGTAATCTCGCCGAGCGGTGCGAACGACCCAGTCCCGGCGTTGGCGAGTAGAATGTCGAGCCCACCGCGTTCGGTTTTGATCGTCGCATACAGTCGGTCGAGGTCGGACAGATCGGTCACCGAGCCCTGGACGGCGCGCGCCGAGGACCCCAACTGCGCCACGCCAGCATCGAGCGTCTCCTGCCGACGGCCGAAGATGTAGACAAACGCGCCTTCCTCGATGAACCGCTTGGCGGCCCCGAGGCCGATGCCGCTTCCGCCTCCCGTCACTACTGCCGTCTTACCCTGTAGCCTGCTCATGATGTGCTCCTTCATTGAGATTGCACTAAGCTGGCGACATACCTACCCATTGACAAGTATGCACCTTTTGGTAAGTACCTAGAAATGTCATCAGATAATTCAGACCCGACCTCACCGCTGGTGCCGGTTCCACCGCTGGCAACTTGTACCCCCACCCTACCTGGCTTCACCTGCGGTCTCGACGCGACTTTGCGGGTCATCGCCGGCAAGTGGAAACCGCTGATCCTGTATTTCGTTGCCCAAGGCGGCCCGACCCGATACGGCGCGCTGCGGCGAGCCGTGCGCGATGTCAGTGATAAGATGCTGATCCAGCAGCTCAAGGAGTTGGAGCGCGACGGTCTTGTGAAGCGGACCGACTACAAAGAGATCCCACCGCGGGTAGACTACAGCCTCACTCCGATGGGCCGTAGCTTGGCCGAAGCCCTCGTACCCCTCTGCTCTTGGGGCACAGAAAACATGGCCGAAGTCACTCGCCTATTCGCCGAGCGCGACGCCTTGAACAGCCGAAGGACGGAGCCCACGCGGCAATCGGCGCGAATTGAGTAGCAATCTCGCAGGGTATTGCGCCACGTCGGACAACGGCGGGGCTGGTGGCCTTGACGGGATTGGAACCTGCGACCACTCCGCGCCAACTACCTGAAATCCCGCGTCTTCACCTTGATCGCGTCAAGATGCAGATAGGGATCGATGCCGGGACGCAGTTGCGGAACTTCCGCACAAGTTGGGGCCATTTTCATTGGAATGGTATCTGCCAGCGGTGATGTCAGGTGATCGCCACGACTACGCGGCCGCGGATGCGACCCGCAACGATATCGTCTGCTATTTGCGGCAATGCGGACATCGGCTCGATCCGCGTTAATCTCTCTAGATGTATCGGATTCAGGTGCTGGCTAAGCGTCTGCCAGGCACGTTGGCGCTTTGTGATGGGCGCCATGACAGAATCGATGCCAAGCAGAGCAACACCGCGCAGGATATGCGGCAGCACTGTTGCAGGCAGATCGGCACCTCCCGCCAAACCGCAGGCCGCGACGGCCCCGCCATAGACTGTTTGAGACAGAACATTCGCAAGCGTCGTCGACCCTACGCTGTCGACGGCTCCGGCCCAGCGTTCCTTCTGAAGCGGGCCGCCTTTCTCGCTCAGCGTTGCACGGTCGATAAAATCCTTGGCGCCGAGTGACGCGAGATAGTCATGGGTCTCCGGCCGACCGGTCGACGCCGTCACCCGGTACCCCTTATTGGCAAGCAGGCTCACGGCCACGGATCCCACGCCGCCTGCGGCTCCAGTGACCAGCACTTCTCGATCGTCCGCGCCGATCACTCCCCAATCCTCCAGGGCATCGACGCAAATCGCGGCCGTATAGCCGGCCGTTCCGATTGCCATCGCCTGCTCCAGAGAGAACGCCTGCGGCAGCGCGATCAACCATTCCGCCTTGACCCGCTGGTATCGGGAATAACCACCCCACTCGGTTTCGGAGAGCCCCCAGCCATTCAGAACGACCTTGTCGCCCGCGACCCATTTGTCCGAACGCGACTCGACGACAACGCCTGCAAGATCGATTCCGCCAACCATCGGCGTGCGACGTGCAATCCTTCCCTTGCCGGAAAGAGCCAGGCCGTCCTTGTAGTTGACCGTGGAAAACGCGACTTCGACCAGAACGTCATGGTCGGGCAGATCGGCTAAGGTCAACTGCCGGAAGCCAGCCTGCGGCTTGTCATCAACTGTATCGATCACCATTGCCCTGAAAGAATCTGCCATGGAATTCCCTTGAACTTCAGTACTTCGAGGATGTGAGTCGACCGGGTTCAGGACTGCGCCTGCTCGCTCGCCCGGCGGCCGCGCGCATCGAGCGCGGCGCTATAGCTGTCACGCATATAAGCGAGGAGATTTGTGAGCGCCGCCGTTGCTTCGCTGACATCGCGATTGCTCAGCGCCTGATGGAGCTGCTGGTGGAAAGCAACCACCTGACGGCGCTCCCGTACCCTGAAGACGATCATGTTCGTGATCGGAATGAAAGATTCGATCACGATGTACATCATCAGCTTCAAGGGGCCGTTGCCGGTCGAGTCGACCAAGGCTCGATGGAAGCGCACATCGGAAGCGCAGAAATCTTCATCACTGATATCCTGATCCCGCTGCAAGGCGATTTCGGCCGCCATGGCCTGCAATCCCTCTTCACTGCGGTTTTCGCAGGCAAGCCGGCAGCAGATCGTTTCCGTCTCAAGCCTTGCGGTAATGATTTCGTCGATATCGAAAGCACCGATGCCGACGAGAAGCGTCGCGGCACCAGTAATCGCTTTCGACAGCCCTTCCGGATCCGGCCGCATCACGAAATTGCCGCCAAGGGGGCCGCGACGCGAATGAATGAGATTCTGCGCCGCCAGACGCTTCAGCGCCTCGCGCACTGTCGGGCGCGAAATTCCGAAGCTCCGGGCAAGATCCTCTTCCGTCGGCAAGCGCTCGTCGATCTTCAGGCGCCCGTCCAGGATCGCGGACTTGATATTCTCGGCGACCTGCTTGGCGATGCCAGATCTTACGACTTCGTCATATCTAAGATTCATAGAGCTCCATCCTTCGCTCGAAGGCATTGATGCCATGCCTTCATCGGAAAGGCTATAGGTATTTAAATATAGGTTTGACAAATATTCGATAGGCGATAACCTGCCCTCGATCCAGATAACCAGGGGAACAGAATGGGCGGATCGATCGACCGGGCGCTCGCCGCTCATCCCTTATCTGCGCCGTCTTTGCGGCTGTGGGAATTGCTGGCCCGCCTCCACGACAGGCTGGACAAGAATGCTGTGGTCGTAGGCCCGGATGTCGGGGACGCCTATTGCGCGGACGCGACAGACGAGCTCGGCGTGCGGCCGGCCGTCCTGTTTCGCCCCAGGGATACCGCATCGGTGTCGGCCATTCTTTCCGCATGCGATGCCCTCCGCCAGCCTGTCGTCGTGCAAGGCGGACGGACCGGCCTTGCAGGCGCCGCGCGACCCATGGCTGGCGAGGTTGCGCTGTCCCTGGAGCGTATGAGCGCAATCGAACCCGTCAACGAGGATGCCGTCACTGTGATCGCCCACGCCGGCGCGACCCTGCAGGCCGTCCACGAGGCCGCAGCCAGTCACGACTTGATGTTCGGCGTGGATATCGGTGCGCGCGGCACCTCCACCATCGGCGGCAACGTCGCCACCAATGCCGGCGGCGTTCGCGTGCTGCGCTACGGCATGTATCGCGCTCAGATTCTTGGCCTGGAGGCCGTAATGGCGGACGGCTCGGTGCTGACCAGCCTAAAAGGCCTTTCGAAGGATAATTCGGGTTTCGATCTCAACCAGGTATTCATCGGCAGCGAGGGCACGCTCGGGGTCGTAACCCGTGCCTGCCTGCGTCTTCATCCCAAGCCGCAGTCACTGGCAAATGCATTTTGCGCACTCCCCTCGCTCGGTGCGGCAATTGCGCTTCTGCGGCGTCTGCGTCGGAGGCTGGGACCTTCCCTCTCCGCTTTCGAAGTCATCTTCCCGACCGTTTACGCCGGCGTTCTCAATCGCACTGACGCGCCGCCGCCCGTGCCGCCGGGTGCCGGAATGTATGCGCTCATCGAGATGCAGGGACAGGACGAAGCGGGTGACGAGGATCGCTTCGCGGCCGCGCTGATGGAATGCTATGAGGAAGGCATCGTCAGCGATGTCGCGGTTTCCCGCTCGCTGCGCGATTATCATGCCATCTGGGCTTTGCGCGATGCGGCGAGCGAGTTCATCTTCAGCATGGACCATGTCGCGGGCTTCGACGTCAGCCTGCCCATTTCCGCGATGCAACGGTTTTTGGACAGGGCCACGGCCGAAATCGCGAATGTCGATCCCGCCGCTTCCATCTACATTTTCGGTCATCTCGGTGATGGCAATCTGCATTTCCTCGTTCGTACGCACCACTATGAGCGCGTCGCGGACGCGACCTTCACCTGTGTCGCCAGCGAAGGCGGATCGATATCGGCCGAACATGGCATTGGCCTTGAAAAGAAGAAGTGGCTGCCGCTGGTTCGCAGCCCGGCTGAGATGGCCGCCATGCGCCGTCTCAAATCGGCGTTCGATCCCAATAACATCCTCAATCCCGGCCGCGTTTTCGACATGGAACCGACAGCACCGGGGGAGCGCGCATAAATGTCCACCCTCCCCGTCGCCCCCGAAGATCGGCCCCCAGCCTCTGCCGCGACGACACTCAGCCTTGATGACCGCTACACGCTCGATCGAGGAAGCATCCTCGTTTCCGGCACGCAGGCGCTCGTTCGCCTGCCGACGATCCAGCGTCAGCGTGACCGCGCGCGCGGCCTGAATACCGCCGGCTATGTCTCCGGATATCGCGGCTCGCCACTTGCCAACTTCGACCGCGAAATGGCGCGCGCGAAGAAATATCTCGACGACCATCACATCCGCTTCCAGCCCGGCCTCAATGAAGACATGGCCGCCACCGCTGTCTGGGGCACGCAGCAGACAGCGATGTTTCCCGGCGCCCGATATGATGGCGTCTTCGCCATGTGGTACGGCAAGGGACCTGGCGTTGATCGCAGCATGGACGTGATCCGCCACGCCAACGCCGTCGGCACCAATCCGAATGGCGGCGTTCTGCTGCTCGTCGGAGACGATCACGGTGCCGTTTCGTCGACCCTGCCGCACCAGAGCGAGCACAATCTGATCTCCGCAATGGTGCCGTTGCTGTCGCCGGCTGGCGTTGGGGAATATATCGACTATGGATTGCTTGGCTGGGCACTCAGCCGCTATTCCGGCGCCTGGGTCGGTTTCAAATGCCAGACGGAAATCGTCGAGTGCACCGCAACGGTCGAGCTCGATCCCGATCGGCCCGCCATCGTCTATCCCGATGGTCATGGCGACCTCTCATTGCGATGGCCGGATGGCCCACATGCGATGGAGCGGCGGCTGGAAAACAAGATGGAGGCGATACACACTTTCGCCCGTCAAAACAGCATCGACAAAACGAGCTGGGGCAGCACTGCCGGCAGGGCGAGGCTCGGCATCGTTGCGACCGGGAAATCGTGGCTCGACCTCATGGGAGCACTGGCAAGCCTTGGCATCGACGAGCGCCGGGCCGGCGAACTCGGCATCCGGCTTTACAAGATCGGCATGGTCTGGCCGATCGAACCGGAGGGCCTTCAACGCTTCGCATCCGGCGTCGAAACCTTGTTGGTGGTCGAGGAAAAGCGCGCGGTCGTCGAAGACCAGATCAAGGCTCAGCTTTTCAACATGGCCTCCGACCGGCGCCCGAGAGTCTATGGAAAATTCGGCGCGAATGGCAGACCGCTCTTGGCTGCGGCCGGCGAGCTCAACGCCGTTGCCGTCGCGAAGGCGATTATCTCGGTCCTCGGTGAGTATCAGACCGATCTGCAGGCCCGATCGCGCGATATCGAGACACTCCTCGCAGCAACTGCTGCGGAAACGCCGGCACTGAAGCGCGATCCCTATTTCTGCTCAGGCTGTCCGCACAGTATTTCCACCCGACTGCCGGCGGGAAGCCGCGCGTCGACCGGCATCGGCTGTCATATGATGGTGATCGGGTTGGAAGAGCGGAATACCTCGACCTTCACCCAGATGGGCGGCGAAGGCGGCTCGTGGATCGGCCTTTCCCAGTTCACCGACGAGAAGCATATCTTCGTCAACATGGGCGACGGCACCTATTTCCACTCCGGGCTGCTTGCGATCCGCGCCGCAATTGCCGCCAAGGTCAACGCCACCTATAAGATCCTCTACAACGACGCGGTTGCCATGACCGGCGGCCAAAAGCATGACGGCGACGTCTCCGTTCCCGGCATTGTCGGGCAGATGCTGGCCGAAGGAGCCGCCCGGGTCGCGGTGGTCGCCGAGCGCCCCGAGGGTTGGCAAGGCAATCTGCCGCGCGGCGTTACCATCAACCACCGTGACGAACTGGATGCGGTGCAACGCGAACTGCGTGAGGTGCCGGGCGTTACCGTCCTCGTCTACGATCAGGTTTGCGCTGCCGAAAAACGGCGCCGGCGCAAGCGAGGCGCTTTGACTGTCTCCGACAAGCGCGCCTTCATCAACGAACTCGTCTGCGAGGGCTGCGGCGACTGCTCCGCGGTTTCCAATTGCATCTCCATCGAACCGCAGGAAACGGAGTTCGGCCGCAAGCGGCGGATCAACCAGTCGAGCTGCAACACCGATCTTTCCTGCGTAAAAGGCTTCTGTCCGAGCTTCGTCACCGTCGAGGGCGGGACCATCCGCAAGCCAGACGCAAAAGCAAGCAAGGCAAGCTTCGACGACCTCCCCCTTCCGACCATCCCACCGATCACCGACCGATCCTACAACATGTTGCTCGCCGGCATCGGCGGGACGGGCGTCATCACCGTCAGCGCCATAATGTCGATGGCCGCGCACATCGACGGCCTTGCCGTGCAGACACTCGACCAGACCGGCCTTGCCCAGAAGAATGGGGCCGTCATCTCGCATCTGCGGGTCGCAAGGACGCGAGAGCAGATCACCTCCGTACGCATCGGACCGGGGGAAAGCGATCTGGTCCTCGGCTTCGATATCGTCGTGTCCGCGGCGCAGAACGCCCTGTCCACCTTCGCTACCGGCCGCACCAAGGCCGTTCTCGACGATCATTTCGCGCCGACCGCCTCATTTGTGCAGAACACCGCGATCGATTTTCGTCAGGAAGCGACGTTGAAGGCGTTGCGCAAAGCGGCTGGCGACAACGCCATTAGCCTTATCGCAGCGACGAAACTGGGAGCGGCCCTGATGGGTGACGCGATCGCGGCCAACATGTTCCTGCTTGGCCACGCCTGGCAGCGCGGACTTGTCCCAATCAGCCTCGAGGCAATCGATGCGGCAATCGACCTCAACGGCACAGGCATTGCGATGAACCGCGCAGCCTTTGGCTGGGGCCGTCGCTCGGTGGTCGATCCGGAAGCTGTCAAACAAGCCGCCGCAATCGACCTGGACGAGGTGCCTGCCAAGCAGACGCTGGACGACCTCGTCGCCAAGCGCATCGAGTTCCTGACGCGCTATCAGAGCACCGCCTATGCCGACAAATACCGCAAGCTGGTGACGACTGCCCGCAATGCCGAGGCCCGACTGAAGCTCGGAGAGGATTTTTCCGAAGCCGTCGCGCGCAATGCCTTCAAGCTGATGGCCTATAAGGACGAATATGAAGTGGCCCGTCTCCACAACGACCGGAGCTTCAAGGACAAGATCACCGCGCAGTTCGAAGGTGATTTTGAGATCAAGCACCATCTCGCGCCGCCGCTCTTTTCCCGAAAGATCGACAAGCGCACCGGCAACCCTGCAAAGATTGCGATCGGCCGCAAGCTCATTTCGCCGGCATTCTCCGTGCTGGAGAAAATGCGTGTCCTTCGCGGCACGCCGCTTGATCCGTTCGGCTATACGCACGAGCGTCGCATCGAGCGCAAACTGATCGCCGATTACACGGCATTGATCACGGACCTCTCAGCAAACCTGTCCCCGGAAAACCAGCAGCGCGCCATCGCGCTCGCCCAACTCCCCGATCAGATCAGGGGGTTTGGTCCCGTCAAATCAGCATCGATAGAACGTTTCGAGAAGAACAAGGCGGCCCTGCTAATGCAGGCATCGAGCACTGCATCGGAACCGGCTGACCCCAGCGTAAAGAGGAAAAGCATATGAGCATGGCCGAGAGCTTCGAAACCATTCTCTACGACAAGGACGAACAGGACAAGTTCGCGACGATCACCATCAATCGGCCGGACAAGCTCAATGCGATGAACAAGACGACAGTGCGCGAGATCGACCGCGCCGTTGCGCTTGCCGTCGCCGACAAGGACGTCAACGCGCTGGTGATTACGGGTGCCGGTCGCGCGTTTTCGGCCGGCTATGACCTGCAAGGCGCAGACTATGACGTCAGTATCGAGGACTGGCATGCCGACATGTCGGAAAATGCCCAGGCGCTTCTGAATATCTGGAAAGCTCCAATTCCCGTCATCGCCTCGGTGAACGGCTATGCGCTTGCCGGGGCGCTCGAACTCGTCATGTCATGCGATCTTGCGATCGCCGCCGACAACGCCAAGTTTGGCGAGCCGGAAGTCCGGCACAATTCCGGTCCGCCTGCCCTGTTCATGCCGTGGCTGCTGGCCACCCGCGACGTCCGTTGGCTGATGTATACCGGTGATCTGGTGGATGCTGAAGAGGCCCTGCGCATGCATCTGATCAACAAGATCGTGCCCGCCGATCAGCTCAAGCAAAAGACCGAGAACCTCGCACGCAAACTGGCGCGCATGCCGGTTCCGGCCATCAAGTTCGCCAAGTCCTCCATCAACAACCAGCAGATCGCCGCCGGCCTGATGACATCCTTCGACTACAACGTGCACGCTATTGCCGCCCTCCATGTCAGCAAGGACGGGCAGGAATGGATGCGCAATCTTCAGAAGATGTCGCTGAAGGAATACCTCGAATTTCGCGACGCACCCTTCAAGGGGCTCGACTGACATCATCTCCCACGCAGGTGTGGCGTCGAAGCGCCACGACAACATGGCTGTGTTCACTCCGGAAAGGATCAGACAATGCAGATGGCCCCATCCTCAAGGCAGGATATGGACAGCATTCCGGTCATAGATATCTCGCCTTTCATCCATCAGACCGCCGGTAGCGATGCCGTCGTCAAGGCGATCGAAGCCGCCTGCCGCGAAACCGGCTTCTTCCTGATCACCGGACATGGCGTCTCCACCGAGGCGACCGCACAGCTTTACAATCTTGCCCGAGATTTCTTCGACGAACCGCAGGACTGGAAGAAGCAACAAGGCCGGGGAACTTCGCTAAAGGGGGGTGTCGCCTTCTCCCCCATCGCGGACGAGGCGCTGAGCGCCACGCTTGGGATCAAGACGCCGGGTGACTACAAGGAAAGCCTGAATTTCGGGCCGCGCCTTCCGGGTGATGTCTGGCCCACGGTTCCACAAGGATTGCATGCGGCCTTCAACGCCTATTTTGCCGAGATGGAGATGCTCGCCGGGCATCTGCGGCGCGCATTCTGCCAGGCGATCGGGCTTGCGCCCGACTACTTCGAGCCGGCGTTTGCCGACCACCTTTCAGCACTCCGTGTCATCAACTATCCGGAACAACAGGAAAGCCCGCTGCCCGGACAGTTGCGTGCTGGCGTCCATACCGATTACGGCTTCATGACCATTCTGCGCTCGGAAGCATCTCCAGGAGGGCTTCAGGTCCGCAGGCGCGATGGCGAATGGCTGGATGCGCCGAATGTCGAAGGCGCCTATGTCGTCAATATTGCCGATGCCTTCATGCGCTGGACCAATGACGAATGGCTGTCGACGCCGCATCGGGTTGCCAATCCGCCCGGCAACTTCAAGGGAATGACACGGCGTCAATCCATTCCCTTCTTTGTCAATCCGTCGAAAGAGACGCTCATCGAATGCCTGCCGCCCTTTGCGGCAAAGGCGCCGGCGAAATACACGCCGATTACCTACGGAGACTATATCGCGCTGAAGACAAGTCAGGCCTTCAGCAAGTCCTGAGCGCAAGCAGACCTAGCGCGCAGCAGCCACCGACACGCAGCCATGACAAGGGGAACCGAGATGATGAACATGAACAGGCGGCAGCTTCTTGCCGGAATGGGCGGCCTTGCCGCAGCAAGCATGATCAGCCTTCCTGCGCGCGCGCAAAATAAGACGCTTGTGGTGCCAACGCTCGGCGGCGCCTGGGAACAGTTCTGGCGCTCGACGCTCGCACCGGCATTTACGGCAAAGAGCGGTGCCGCGGTGACACTCGATGCCGGCAACGGTCGTGTCTGGAGTGCCAACCTGCGGGCGGCGGGCGCTGAAAACCCGCCCTATTCGATCCTGATGACCAACGAGGCCTTCGCCTCCAGCCTGCGCAAGGAAGGGTTCTTCGAGAAGCTCGATTTGACGAAACTGTCGCACTACAACGATCTCTACCCTCTTGCGAAGAAGACGGATGGTTGGGGCGCCGTGGCGATGGTCTCGCCGATCGGCATCGCCTACCGCACCGATATGGTCAAAACCCCGCCAAAGGGGTGGAAGGACCTTTGGGAGAATCCGGAATTCAAGGGGCGCATCGGCCTCTACAACTTCGCCAATACAGCCGGCAAGATGGAGCTGATGCTGGCATCGAAGATCTTCGGCAAGGATCAATATGACATCGATGCCGGCTTCAAGGCGCTGGAAAAGCTCGGCCCGGTCATACAGGCGGATTTCAATCTGTCGACGGGCATTGCAGCGGGCGAATTCGTGGTTGCGCCCTTTGACTTCGGCGAGGTGGCGCGCTTGCGATCCCAGGGGCTGCCGATCGATGTCGTCGTTCCCGAAGAGGGCATGCTGATGTTCGACCAGACGCTGAATATTCTTGCCCACGCCCCGGAAAAGGAACTCGCCTATCAATATGCCGGCTTCCTGCTCTCCCCGGAGGGGCAGATACCGCTCATGAAGCAGTTTTTCGTTTCACCCACCAATTCCAAGGTGGTGGTCCCGGCCGACCTGCAAAAGGATGTGCCGATCTCGGGCGAGGCAATGGACAAGATCCTGACATGGGATTGGAATTTCATGAACCAAAAGCAGGCCGAATTCTCGGAGACCTGGGCAAAGGTCATGCGCTAGGCGCGCCTTGATCATCCCCTCGCTATATGCCGGCCCGCCATCATGCGGTCCGGCTCTTTTCCCGGCATGGTGGCATGGACGCGATCGCCGCCGACAGAATTTGGAAGATCGATCATGACAGAGGTGAGCATCGAAGCGCTGAGCAAGCACTATGGGGCATCTCTTGCGGTAAACGGCATTTCCGTGAAAATCGCGAAGGGGGAGTTTATCTCCCTTCTTGGCCCTTCCGGCTGCGGTAAGACAACCACGCTGAAAATGATAGCCGGTTTTGAGGACGCTACATCAGGCGCGATCCGTTTCGATGGGCAGGACGTCGTGCATGTGCCTGCCGAAAAACGCGACATCGGCATGGTCTTCCAGAACTACGCCCTGTTCCCGCATATGACCGTTGCTCAAAACCTGGCGTTCGGACTGGAGATGCGTCGCAGACCGAAACGCGAGATCGCCGAGCGCACGGCCCGTGTGCTGGATATGGTGCAGCTCTCCGGATATGCGGATCGCTATCCGCGCCAGCTTTCCGGTGGACAGCAACAACGCGTCGCCCTTGCTCGAGCGCTGGTGATCGAGCCCCGAATTCTCCTTCTCGACGAGCCGCTTGCCAACCTCGACGCCAAGCTGCGCGAGGAGATGCGCGTCTTCATCCGCGATCTTCAGAAGCGTGTTGGCATCACCACCGTTTACGTGACCCACGATCAGGCCGAGGCAATGACCATGTCGGATCGTGTCGTCGTCATGTTTGGTGGGCAGATCGCCCAGTATGGCGCGCCAGCCGATATCTATGATCGGCCGGCGAGCCTGGAAGTCGCGCAGTTCGTGGGGCAGGTCAACATTCTGTCCGGTCGGCTGCTATGCACCGAAGCGAACGGTGTTTCGGTCATCGATACCGCGCTCGGCACGGTCAGGATCGGCAATATGCCCCGGTCGCCCGATGGAGCCGTGACGCTGGTGCTGCGGCCCGAGGCCGTCGAGCTGTTTCCGGAAAGCGCCGGGCAGGCAGGCGCCACGGCCACCATCACTGCGAGCTACTATTCGGGCAGCCTGATCGACTATCGGCTGGCACTCGCCGGCGGCGACACGATCAGCGTTCAGACCTTTCCCCGCAACCGCTTCTCTACGGGCGACCGTGTCACCATCAAGGTCGATGGCGATCGCTTCTGGGCGCTCGGAGCTGCCGCATGAGCCTTCGAGCGAAATCTCTGAAGCCCTTTGTTTTGATAGCCCCGGCTGTGCTGCTACTCGGCGTCTTCCTGGTATTGCCATACATCAACATCGTGATCATGAGCCTGCGCAATCCGGGGAACGGGACGCCCTTTGCGCCTGGCTTCACCCTGGGGAACTATCTCAGGCTCTTCGCCGACAGCTTTTATTTGGAGCAGACCGCAAACACGTTGATGATCGGTTTCATCACCACTTCTGTCTGCCTTGTTCTCGGCTTCCCTGTCGCATGGCAGCTTGCGAAGACCCAGATGCGTTTTCGTGGCCTGGCCTATGGCCTCGTGCTCTCACCGCTTCTCGTGGGCATCGTCATCCGCAGCTATGGCTGGACGATCCTGCTGGGCAATAACGGCATGATAAACCGCACTCTGATCAGCCTCGGCCTGATCGATCGCCCCCTTGCCCTGATGTATAACTCCCTTGGGATCGTGATTGCCCTGATGCATGTCTTCCTGCCCTTCATGATCCTTCCGCTTATGAGCGCGCTGCAGGGGATAGATCCGTCGATCGAAGCGGCTGCCCGGTCGCTCGGAGCCGGACGCATCACCGCCTTTCGAAGAATTGTTCTGCCGCTGGCGATGCCAGGCATACAGGCCGGCTGCATACTGGTCTTTATCCTATCGCTCAGCGCCTACGTCACGCCGTCCTTGATCGGCGGCCTGCGCGTAAAGACGATGGCGGTCAGCGTGGTCGACGCACTTATCGACACGTTTCAATGGCCTTTCGGCTCGGCCATGGCGCTGATGCTGTCTCTGACCGGCGCGATCATGGTGATGCTGTTTGCAAGGCTGACCGGCATGAAATGGAAGGCAAACTGATGTCCAGGCATCTCCTCACCGGCTACTGCCTGATGATCTACGCTTTTCTGCTGCTGCCGATCCTCGTGGTCGTCGGCGCGTCTTTCAATGCCGGCGCCTTCCTGACATTTCCGCCACAGGGACTTTCATTTCGCTGGTATGTCGTGTTCTTTCACAATGAGGTCTTCCTTAGCGCGATCAAGACATCGCTCTGGGTGGCCGCGGTCTCGACCGTGATCTCCTCGATCATCGGCACGATGGCGGCAATCTTCTATGTCCAGCATGCCGGACGCTGGAAGGAAAGCATCCGGCTCGCCATGCTTCTGCCGCTGCTGCTGCCGGAAGTGCTAACGGCCATCTCGCTGTTGTTCTTCGTCTACTCGATCGGCATGGGCACACGAACGATCGCGGCGATGGTCATCGGCCATTGCCTCATCACCCTTCCCTTCGTCTTCATCAACGTTTCGGCGGCGATGGAGTCCTACGAACCGTCCTGGAGCCTGGCGGCCAAGAGCCTCGGCGCCCGACCATTGACGCGGTTTCGCCGTATCATGCTGCCGCTGATCAAGCCCGGCGTGATTGGCGGATGCCTGTTCGCCTTCATCATATCCTTCGACACGTTCACCATATCCTTCATGCTGAAGAACGTGGGAACCGCCACGCTTCCAATCCAGCTCTACGACTATCTGCGCACGAATTTCACCCCCGAGGCTGCCGCCGTGTCGACGGTATCAATCGTGCTGACCTTGTTCGTCGTCATATTGTCGGAGAAAGTGCTGGGCCTTCGCATTCATCGTTTCTGAATTTCTACGTTGACCGAAGCGCATCCAGAAGTTGCAACTCCTGACATCGATAAAGATGCTTCTGCAAGCAATGAATGCACTGTTGTCTTCGTCGAGTTTGGATCTGTTCCGAACAGCCTTCTCAGTGCTCGGGAGAATGATAAGCCTTCTTGGTCTTGAAAGGAAACGAACCGCGGCGCCGGTATCCTCTAATGCTGCTAGCGGTAATTACTTTGCGAAGCCAACGACCAACATCTATGCCGGCCCGAGGTAACGATCCACGAGCGTCCGTCATCGCCTCACAGTATCTGACGACGGCGGAAGACAGACGGGTGACGCGGATGCCATCCGCGTTACCCGAAAGCTGATGGCGCGGCCCGCATTGACGCCGCATAAGCCGGAAGAGCTTCCTCCGGGCAGAGCCGTCGGAGACGACGAGGCATCGCTGGCAAAGACCGCCGGCGATATCGGTACCACGACCTTCCATCCGGTCGGGATCGAGAAGATGGGACGCGGACGACCCGCTGTCCGTCGCGCGCCTGCGGCTTCACAGGGTAACGGGTCTGCGCGTGATTGATGCGTCGATCATGCCGACGATCACCTCGGGCAACACCAATACGCCAACGGCGATGATCGCGATGATCGCGATGAATGGCGCTGCGATGCGTCTCGAGGATGCAGACAGATAACGATGCATCGCCTCCGGCTCTTCGTTTCGACGCGGATGTTCCGAAAACCGTGCAAACTTTTCAGCGTGCCGCTCTATTGTCACCGGACTGACAAACTGACATCATGGATAGGTAGGCTCCTATGGGCCGCTGATAGTCCATGAGCAGGGTAGCTCTCGACCGGAAACGGGCGGGAGCTTTTTTATTTTTTGGTGGGCGATGATACAATCAGAAAATTGGCGGGTCGGCGTGCTGTTCTCCGAAACGGGTGTGACCGGAGCCGTGGAAAAAACCCAAAGGGCGGCAACCTTGCTGGCGATCGACGAAATCAACGCAGCGGGAGGCGTTCTCGGGCGGGCGATCGAGCCGGTCGTCTACGATCCGCAATCGACGCCCAATCTCTACAAGGAGCTCGCGGTCAGGCTGTGTGACGAAGACCGGATCCGGGTCGTTTTCGGTTGCCATATGTCGAGCACCCGCAAAGCCGTTCTGCCCGTCATTGAGGCCCGTGACGCGCTGCTGTTCTACCCGACGCTCTATGAGGGGTTCGAATACTCCCGTCACTGCATCTATACGGGTGCAGCCCCCAATCAGAACTCCGTTCAGCTCGTCGACTTCCTGACCAAGCACTACGGAAAGCGGGTTTTTCTGGTCGGCTCGAACTATGTCTACCCTTATGAATCCAACCGGACGATCAGCGACCTCTTTCTTCAGGTGGGCGGACAGGTGCTGGACGAGATGTACGTTCCCCTGAACCTCAAACCAGACGACGTCGCCAAAATCATCCGGCATATCCGCGCGGCCCGGCCGGACGTTATCTATTCGACCGTAGTCGGCGACGGCATCATTCCCTTCTACACCGCGTTCAAGGAAGCCGGTTTCGATGCGGCGACGATGCCGATCTCGAGCCAGTCGACCAGCGAGGCCGACGTGATCCGCATGCGGCCGGAGGTGGCGGAGGGGCACATCACCGCCGCCCCCTTCTTTGCGTCCCTGGATACGCCGCGAGCCCGCGCCTTCGTTTCCGCTTACGAACGGCGCTATGGCCTGCAGATGCCGCCCACCGCGCCGGCCGAAGCCGCCTACTTTCAGGTTTATCTCTATGCGGCGGCTTTGCAGCACGCCGGTGGTGATCGGCTCGAGGAGCTTCTGCCGGCTCTTTACGACGTCGAGTACGATGCACCGCAGGGGGCAGTTAAGATAGACCGGCTGACGAACCACACGCATCTGTGGCCAAGAGTGGCCAGGGTGAATGCTCAGGGCGGGTATGACATCGTCTACGATCCCTCTCTCAGGGTCGCGCCCGATCCGTTCATGCGTGAATATCGCCCGGACTTCACACAGCCCTCCCCGCACCACGTCCAGATTTGAGAGGGAGCGAAGATGTCGTTCGCCCTTCTCAGAGATTTACGGGATCTCAAGGTTCTAGTCATCCACCCTCGGACATCCGAGGGAGATTTTCTCGTGGATCATCTGCGCCGTATCGGTTGCATGGTCAATTGCCTCTGGCCGGTGCCAGCCGAATTGCCACACGGCACGGATGTCGTCTTCCTTGCCATCGAGGATGAGGCGAGACCGGAAATCGAGCGCCTCCTGAAGTCCTTTCCCAACCCGGCCCCGACCATGCTTGCCATCGTCGGTTACGAAAACCCCTCGACGTTGCAGATCGTGCTGGAAAGCGGGGCGCTCGCCATCGTCGAGAGACCAATCAAACCCTTCGGCCTCCTGACCAATCTGGCCATCGCCCGCAACCTTTGGCTCGAACGCCAGAAGCTTGTCAAGGAAGCACGCAAGTACAAGCGCAAGGTTCTGGGTGACCAGAAATTGGCACGGGCAAAAGCCATTCTGATGGCCAACCGCGGCACCAGTGAGAATGAGGCGTACCGCGAAATGCGCGAGCAGGCGATGACCCGGCGCGTGCCGATCGACGAAATCGCCAATTCGATTATCAACGCCGAACAGCTCTTGCGCCCGCCCCGAAAACATGATTAGTTTTTTAGGTGTTTCGGATGAAAACACCTTCGGCACATCCCTTCGTTTAATGAAGCCATGTGCCGCTGTTGCACGCGGCGCAGCCGTGATGCGGTGATGGCAAGGATGCCCGCAGGCTGTGACAAGCCTCGCGGGTTTTTTGTTGTCTGCTGACAGTGACGTCAGTTCTCTACTTATTTCCGGCATGAAAGCCTCGCCGTTCGGCGGGCCGTGCCGCCGTGCGCGCCACTCAAAAAAAGGGGAACCAAGATGGTGTTCAACAGACGTGAATTTCTGAAAACCGCAGCCACCGCTTCCGCCGCATTCGCCCTGCCGGCATTGGGTAGCCGCGCCTTCGCAGCCGATGCCATCAAGATCGGCGCGCTCTATTCTCAGACCGGCGGGCTTTCCGTTGCCGAAAAGCTTCTGGCAAACGGCGTGATGATGGCCGTGGCAGAAATCAACGCCGCCGGCGGCGTGCTCGGCCGTCCGGTCGAGGTGGTCGTCGAAGATGGGGCCTCCGATCCGAAGACCTTCAGTGAGAAAGCCTCGAAACTGATCCTCAAGGACAAGATTTCCACCGTGTTCGGCTGCCATACCTCGGCCAGCCGCAAGGCCGTGCTGCCGATCTTCGAGCGGCGCGGCGCGATGTTGTTCTACCAGACGCATTACGAAGGCTTCGAGTGCTCACGCAACGTCGTCTATTCCGGCGCCGTTCCGAACCAGCAACTCTCCAACTACATTCCCTGGATCGTCGAGAAACTGGGCAAGAAGAAATTCTTTATCGTCGGTTCGAATTATGTCTATCCGCGCGAAATGGCGAAGGTTTCCAAGAAGCTGATCGAGGCGGCCGGTGCCGAATGGGTGGCGGACGAATATCTGGAGCTTGGCCATTCGGAATGGGCCGTTATGGTCAGCAAGATCAAGGAGTCCGGCGCCGACGTGGTTCTGTCCAACGTTGTCGGCGACTCCATCATCGCCTTCTACCGCGAGTTCAAGAACCAGGGGCTCTCGCAGGAGGTTCTGCCTATCTGCGCGACCGTTACCTCCGAAATCGAGATCGCGGCGATGGGTGCCGAATATGCCGCCGGCAGCTACACCTCTTTCCCCTATTTCATGTCGATCGACACGCCGGCAAACAAGAGCTTCATCGACCGCTTCAGGACGTTCGTCAACGATCCGAAGGCTGTTACATACCATTCGCTCGAAGCAGCCTATTTCGAGGTCTTTTTGTGGAAACAGGCCGTCGAAAAATCCGGCGATCTTTCGGCTGATGCGATCAGGGCCGGCATTCGCGGCCAAACCTATGAAGCGCCAGGCGGCAAGGTGACCACCGACCCCGACAACCTGCATTGCTGGCTGACGCCGCGCATCGGGCAATGGCAGGCGGACGGCCAGAGCAAGGTTGTGAACGCCTACCCGGCACCGATCAAGCCTCTGCCCTATTCGGCCTATGGCGAGACGGAGAGCAATCTCTTCTGCACCAGCAACGGTCTCGACACCACAAAGCTCAAGGGCTGACCGTCGTCCCGCCATCAATGGATGGCGGGATCATGTCTCGGCAAGGCCGGCCTCCCCTTTCTTCCGCAAGCTGCCATCCTGCGTTCAGGACGGGCAACGGGCAGGAAGTCCCGGCCCGCCCTTCTCACGAACGGTGGCGTTATGCTCGACATTCTCTTTATCGGCCTCAGTCTCGGCTCGATCCTCCTTTTGGTGGCGCTCGGCCTTGCCATCACCTACGGCGCCATGGGCGTCATCAATATGGCCCATGGAGAGATGGTGATGATCGGCGCCTACGTCGCCGTCCTATCCGGCATCTGGCTGAAAGCAAGCCTTCTGCTCGCCATCCCTCTGGCCTTCGTCGTGACGGCCCTGCTCGGCCTGCTGATCGAGCGGGTGGTCGTCCGCCGGCTCTACGGTCGTCTCCTGGACACGCTTCTCGCCACCTGGGGCATTGCCATCCTTTTGCAGCAGGCCGTGCGGCTCGAATTCGGCCTGTCCTTTTTTGGCTTTCATGTCGAAGGTCTGGGGGCCGGCCTGCAGAACGTCGCGGTGCCTGCCTACCTTCAGGGCACGTTCAGGCTCGCCGGCGCGGACATCAACGCCTACCGCACCTTCATCATCGCTGTTACCGCCGCGCTGACGCTGGCAACATGGTTCATTCTCTACCGGACGGCGGCGGGCATGCAGGTTCGCGCCATCATCCGAAATCCGAAAATGGCTGGAGCCTGCGGTATCGACGTGAAACGCGTCAACGCCATGACTTTTGCTTTCGGTTCCGGCCTTGCCGGCGTCGCCGGCGTGATGATGTCCGGCTTCAAGACCGTCTTTCCCGATATGGGCACGACGATGGTCGTCGACGGCTTCATGGTCGTAGTGACCGGCGGGGTCGGCAGCCTTTTCGGCACCATCCTGTCCTCGGGCCTGCTTGGAGAGATCAACGCGCTGGTGGCCATCGGCACGAACGACATTCTGGCGCGTGCCGTTGTGTTCGGCGTCGTCATCCTCGTCATTCTCGTCAAGCCCAGCGGGCTGTTCTCGTTTAAGGGACGTTGACATGAGCATCGAACGGAAATTCCAGATCGCCGCCTACGTGCTTTTCATCGCGGTGATCTTTGCAGCGCCTGTTTTCGGCGACGAATTCTGGCTGAATCGCATTTCGAAGTACCTGGTCTACGGCATGCTGGGCGTCGCCATCGGGCTCACCTGGGGATATGCCGGCATTCTCAATCTCGGCCAGGGACTGTTTTTCGGTCTTGGCGCATACATGCTCGCTATGTCGCTCAAGCTGTCGAGCCCGACCAGTCTCCAACAGGGCTCTGACAGGCCGGTTCCGGATTTCATGCTCTGGAATGCCGAACCCGGCGCTCCGACGGAGCTTTGCTGCATCAACAAGGGCTCCTTCCTCTGGCTTCCCTTTCAAAGCCAGTCCGTTGGTCTCGTGCTCGGCATTGTGCTTCCGGTGGTGATTGCCGGCGCACTCGGCATGCTTGTTTTCCGCAAGCGCATTTCCGGCGTTTTCGTCTCGATCATCACGCTGGCGCTCGTTCTTCTCGTCCGTCTCGTCATGGTCGATGCGCAACCGATCACAAACGGCTTCAACGGCCTGACGGATCTTGGCTGGCTGACGATCGGCGGCATCGAATTCGATCCCTACAGCAGGGCGACCTATTATCTGTGTGCCGTATGCCTGTCGCTGACCCTCATCGGTGCCCGTCTTATCGTCGAAACCCGCGCGGGCATGATCCTGCAGGCGATCCGCGACGATCATGTTCGCGCCCGGTATCTCGGCTTCGACGTCTCGCTCTACCAGGTGTTCTTCTTTGTCATTTCGGCGGGGATCGCCGGCGTTGCCGGAATGCTCTATGTGGTCGTCGCGGAGTTTGCCTCGCCGACATTCATGGATCTGTCCTTCTCCGTGACGATGGTCGTCTGGGCTGCCGTCGGCGGCCGCTCGTCCCTGCTTGGCGCCTGCATCGGTGCGATCCTGATCAACATGATCGAAGCGGAGGTCAGCGAAACAGAAGCGCTGGTCGAGGCATGGAAGGCGATCATCGGTCTCATCTTCGTGCTGGTCGTGCTGTTCATGCCGCGCGGCCTTGGCGGTCTTGCGCACGATGTGCTGCGGTGGTTCGTCCGGAGGCGCAAACCAAGCGAGGACTTTCCGGCCTTACAGCAGCAAAGCGAGGCATTGTGATATGAGCGCCATCGCATTGACCATCGACGGTCTTAGCGTCGATTTCGGCGGCTTCCGCGCCGTCAACAATGTCAGCATCACCGTCTTTGACGGCGAATTGCGGGTGCTGCTCGGCGCAAACGGGGCCGGCAAGACAACCTTGATGGATCTGGTCAGCGGCAAGACCCAAAGCACGCAGGGCAAGGTCTTCGTCTACGACACCGAGATCACAAACTGGCCCGAGCACCGTATCGCACGCGCGGGAATTGGCCGGAAATTCCAGATCCCCAGCGTCTTTCGCGACCTTACCGTGCGGCAGAATCTGCAGGTCGCCAATTGCCGCAATCCGTCGGTGTTCGCCAATCTTCGCTTCGGCTTTTCGCGTGCGGAGGCAACCCGCGTCGACGACGTCCTTGCGCTCATCGGCCTCGAGGCCGAGCAGGACGTGATGGCCGCCTATCTCAGCCATGGCCAGACGCAGTGGCTGGAGCTCGGCATGCTCATCGTCCAAGATCCCAAGGTGGTTCTGCTCGACGAGCCGACGGCCGGCATGACCCAGGCGGAAACCCGCAAGACGGCCCAGATCATCAACAATCTCAAAGGTCGCCATACGATCCTCGTCGTCGAACACGACATGGGGTTCGTCCGCGAAATCGCCGAGCGCATCACCGTTCTCCATCTCGGAGAGGTTCTGGCGGAAGGAAGTGTCAAGGATATCGAGCGCAACCTGAAAGTCCGTGAAGCCTATCTCGGTTCGAAAGGAATATCCTGATGCTGTCGTTGAAAGACGTGCACAGCTATTACGGCCGCAGCCATATCCTGCACGGCGTCACGCTCGATGTTCCGGCCGGGAAGGTGACGAGCATTCTCGGCCGCAACGGCACCGGCAAGACGACGCTGTTGAAAACCCTGATGGCATTGACCGACCGCATGACGGGCGAGATGCGTCTTCAGGAAAGGGACATGGCCGCATCCCCGACGCATGAAAGGGCAAGGGCCGGCATCGCCTACGTCCCGCAAGGCAGGGAGATCATTCCCGATTTCACCATCCGCGAGAACATCCTGATGGGCGCCTTTGCGCGAACCGATGGCAAACGCGAAATTCCAGCGCTGGTGCCGGAGCTTTTTCCGTACCTGATGGCCAACCTCGATCGACCGGGCGGCGTGCTTTCGGGCGGTCAGCAACAGCAGCTTGCCATCGCCCGCGCGCTTGCCGCCGACCCCAAGGTGCTTCTTCTCGATGAACCCAACGAAGGTATTCAGCCATCCATCGTCGAGGAGATCGAAAAGATCATCATCCGGCTCAATCGCGAGATCGGCATGACGATCGTCCTTGTCGAGCAAAACGTCGCCTTTGCGCGGCACGCGTCCCACCAGTTCGCGATGCTGGAGAAAGGACGTGTGGTCGCGGCTGGCGCGATCGACGCGCTCTCCGACGCGCTTGTTCATCGGCATATGGCTGTCTGAAACAGCCGGGCATCCTTTCATAGAGACAATGGGAACAACAATGACATCGACACAAAACTACACCGCCGCCACCATTCAGTTCGAACCGACCATGTTCGAAAAAGCGCGAAATATCAGCCGGCTGGCGGCTCTTTGCGAGGAGGCGGCGGAGGCAGGCGCACGCCTGATTGTCACCCCCGAAATGGGCACGACCGGCTATTGCTGGTTCGACAGGGCCGAAGTGAAACCTTTCGTCGAGGCAATCCCCGGACCGACCACGGATGTTTTCCAGGCCATTGCCAGCAAACACCGCTGCTATATCGTCGTCGGCATGCCGGAAGTCGATCCTTCGAGCGAACTCTATTATAATACCGCTGTCCTGATCGGCCCTGAGGGTATCGTTGGCCGGCACCGCAAGTCGCATCCCTATATCGCGGAGCCGAAATGGGCTGCCAATGGCGACATCGTCCACGAGGTTTTCGAAACGGAAATCGGCCGGATCTCCATGCTGGTCTGCATGGATCTGCACTTCTTCGAGACGGCGCGACTGGAAGCTCTGGCGGGTGCCGACATCATTTGCCACATCTCCAACTGGCTGCAGGAGCGCACGCCTGCACCCTACTGGATCAACCGCGCTTTCGAAAACGCCTGCTACGTCATCGAAAGCAACCGTTGGGGATTGGAGAGAACCGTGCAGTTTTCCGGTGGAAGCTGCGTGATCGAACCCGATGGCAGGGTGGCCGCATCTATCGATACGGGCGACGGGATAGCCTATGGCACGGTCGATCTCGCCCGTGCCCGCCGCCGCGAGGTGCTGTCGGAACCGGTGTTCAAGTCCCGCCGGCCCGAACTCTATATGAACATGATGACCAACAGCTTCACCTGGAATCCGGGCGACTACTTCCGTCTCTATGGCTACCAGCCGATCCCGCGCGGACGCGCATCGCGCGCCGCGGTCGCCCAGTTCGCCCCGTCCTGCGTCATCGCCGACAATCTTGCCCGAATTGCCGATCTAGCAGCCGAGGCGAAGACGACGACAGCGCCGGACATTCTGGTTTTCCCGGAACTGTCGCTGACCGGACTGGAGGCACCTCAAACCCGAGCGGAGCCACTCTCGGGCCCGACGGTATCCGCCTTCGTTCGTCTGGCAATGAAGCTCGGCTTCTATCTTGTCGCCGGATTTGCCGAAGCGGATGGAGACAAGGTCTATAACAGCGCGGTTCTCGCTGGCCCCGAGGGACTTGTGGGAAGCTACCGCAAGACGCACCTCGGCATTGCCGACGCCTGGGCGACGGCTGGCGACGAATGGAAGGTCTACGATCTCGCCATCGGCCGCGTCGGGCTCGCGGTCGGCCATGACGCGCTGTACCCGGAAGCTATCCGTTCGCTCTCGCTGATGGGATGCGACGTGGTGGTCTGCCCATCGGCCATTGCCGGCACCTTCACCGGCAGCCATGGCGGCACGAAAATCCCCCACAACTATCCGATCCCCAAGGGTTCCGACCCCTATCACTGGCATGCGTTGCGCGTGCGCGGCGGCGAGAACAACGTCTATTTCGCCTTCGCCAATGTGCTGGATACGGCCCGGGGATACCAAGGCAAGAGTGCGGTGTTCGGGCCGGATTCCTTTGCCTTTCCGCGCCAGGAATCTGCGATTCTCGACGAGGACGGGATTGCTGCGGCAACCGTCGACACCACCAATCTCGATACTCCGTATCCGACGAATATCGTCCGGCGCAAGGACCTGGTCGTTATGCGCCAGCCGCATCACTATCAGCCGCTCGTCAAATGGCATCAGTGAGAGACCGGTACATGTCCACATTCACATTTGCGACCGTCCCGCAGATCATTGCAGGGCCGGGCTGCATCGCCAGGCTTTCGGAGCTGAAAAACCGGCTCGGGTCGCGTGTTCTGCTGATTTCAGATGATGGGGGAGTCAAGGCGGGACTGGTGCAGCCGGCCCTGGCGAGCCTTTCGGCAGGTGGCGCTGGAACATCGCTCTTTACAGGCGTTGTCGCCGATCCGCCGGAAGCCATCATTCATGCGGCTGTGGCGCAGGCGATCGAGTTTGGCGCAACCGGTGTATTGGGCATCGGCGGTGGCTCGTCGCTCGATGTCGCAAAACTTGTAGCTCTGCTCTGCAGAAGCGGCGAAGCACTCGATGATATCTATGGAGTGGGCAAGGTTAGTGGGCAGCGTCTGCCGCTGGTGCTTGTGCCGACAACGGCGGGCACCGGATCAGAAGTCACACCGATTTCCATCGTCACCACGGGCGCATACCAGAAAAAGGGCGTCGTATCGCCGGTGCTGCTACCGGATGCTGCCGTTCTCGACGCCGAACTGACGCTCGGCCTTCCACCAACCGTGACCGCTGCAACAGGGATTGACGCCATGGTGCACGCCATCGAGGCGTTCACCTCCGCAAGTGCAAATAACAATCCGGTTTCCCGTACCCTTGCCAAGGAGGCTCTTCGGCTTCTCGGGGCGAATATCGAGATCGCCGTGATGAACGGAACTGATCTGGCCGCCAGACAGGCGATGCTGCTCGGCGCGATGTTGGCCGGCCAGGCCTTTGCCAATTCGCCGGTCGCTGCCGTCCATGCGCTCGCCTATCCGGTCGGTGGCCGCTATCACGTCCCGCACGGCCTTTCCAACAGTCTTGTCTTACCGCATGTCCTGCGCTTCAACGCGACCGTGTGTGGCGATGCCTATGCTGAGCTGGCGCCTTGCCTGTATCCTCACCTTGAGCCTGCAGGTCAGGCCGAGCGGATTTCCGGCTTTATCGAAGGATTGGCGATGCTGCCTGTGCGCCTGAACCTGCCCGTACGCCTGAGAGATGTTGGAATTCCCAAGGACGGACTTCCTCTGCTAGCGGAAAGTGCGATGGAACAGACCCGTCTCCTGGTCAACAATCCGCGCACGGTGTCGCTGCCGGATGCTGTCAGGATCTACGAAGTCGCTTGGTAAAAAGGTGCAGGACGCCAAGGTCGCGCCATATGTGACAACACCGACAGAATTTTGGTCGCTCTTGAAGGGAATCGAACCGTCGCCCCGTCGCTTGCTTTAGCTAAGTCTTTGATCCATTGGCTATTACGTGGGATGGGCGCTAATGTCGCTTGGGCGAGGGCCGCAGAAACTTCACTGAAATCGCCAATTTCACTGAAATAGGCTATTTCACTGTCCGATGAAAACCCATGAACGAATGAAAGAGATCGAACATGAGCTTGCTGACGCGCTGCGCCAGCAGCTGGAACGGATTCCGTCGCTTGAGATCGAGTCAATGAGCAAGGACTGGGAAGTGAGCATCAGCCGCAATATGGCGCTGGCGCGCCCTGATATTCTCGCCCGTGTCAAAATGGCAGACCGAAAAGTGACGCTGGTCTGCGAGGTGAAAGAGCCAGCATACCCGCGCCAGGTCCGGAGCGCGATTGATCAGCTTTATGCTTATATGACGCGATATCGGCTCCACGATGATGCCGATGTCGTCGTGCCCGTTGTCGGGGCCTCGTGGCTGTCTCCCGAGTCCCGCGATATCTGCGCGGAGGCGGGAATGGGCTGGCTGGATCTTGCCGGCAACTGCCGGATAGCCTTCGACGGCGTCTATATCGAGCGGGAAACAGCCGACAAACCGAAGCCGGCGGCGCGCAACTACCGTGCCGTGTTCTCGCCAAAGGCGGGACAGGTACTGCGCACACTTTTGCTCGATCCAAAACGGGCCTGGAAGGTCAATGATCTTGCCGAGGCCTCGGACGTCAGCCTCGGCCATGTGAGCAATGTCCGATCGGCACTGCGCGACAGGGAGTGGGCAAAGGTCGATGACGAGGGCCTTCACCTGACCGCTCCGGACGCGTTGCTAGATGCCTGGTGCGACTCCTACGAGCCGGTCCGTGGCAAGCGGTCGTTCTGGTACAGTATCCTCCATGGGCGCCAGTGGGAGGAAACGCTTCGCGCAGCGTTGGACCGGCCCCACGCGGCAGGGCACGCGATGCTTGGCGGTCTTTCGGCAGCGCAGTGGCTCGCTCCCTATCTGCGCGGCAACATGACGACCCTTTATGCGGACCCGGCGGTCATGCCGGAACTGATCGAGGCGCTGAAGCTGAAGCCATCGAAGAGCGGCGCCAATGTCGAAGTTATTGAACCGGATGATCCGGCCATTCTGAAGGAGCGTGTCGAGATTCCCGGGGCGCCACCCGTGTCCTCACCGGTCCTCACCTATCTTGACCTTTCGCGCCTCGATGACCGAGGGCGCGAGGCCGCTGAACATTTGCGAGAACAGTTGCTAAAATGGCATTAGAGCCTGATCCACAATCCGCCGCCGACTACACCAACCGCGTCAGCGACGCGGTCAAATCCGCGCTCATGGAGATCGGGCAGATCCTTGGGAGCTTCGAGGGCAAATTCGCCGTTGTCGGCGGAGCGGTGCCGTGGCTGCTTCTGGAAGCCGATGACATGCAGCACGTCGGCACTATCGACATTGACCTGACGCTGACCGCGGAGGCGCTTGGTGACGGCGAGTATGTGCGGTTGGTCGAAGCCCTCATGGGCCATGGTTACGCGCAGAGCGCGGAGCACCGGCGGTTCCAGCTGGTTCGCACGATTAACGTGGCCGACGGGGGGCCGCCCGTCGACGTCATCGTTGACTTCCTGATGCCGCGTGATGCTGAAATTGAGAAGAACATCCCGCCTCTTCTGTCGGAATTCGCGGTGCAGCGCGCTTCAGGTGCGGAGCTCGCCGTGCGTTTTCATCAACTGACGGCGATTGAAGGCGAGATGCCTGGTGGTGGGCATAATCGCGTGCAGATCGCCGTTGCCTCGATCCCGGCGCTGCTCGCCATGAAAGGCCATGCTGTATCCGTCCACTCCATGGCTGGAGCCCTCGCGCCGCAGACCGGAACATCTTCGTCTCGCCTGTTGCCGGATTACGGATCGTCGTTGCTTGACGACCTTCGGCTTCTATCCAGCGGTGACGCCTTGACGGAACAGTGAAGGATCGTTGAGCGTCGTGGGAAAACCTTCAGCAGAATACGTGAGCGGCACCAGGATCGAAGTCGAGATGCACGTGATCGCCACGGCTAAGCCCGCTGATCGCCTCGTGGCCAAACGGCAGGCGCACCGCCAGTGCCTCGCCCGCAACCGTTTTGGTGGATACATGAATATTGTTGCCGAGGAAGGTGATGTCGCTGACGGTTGCGGCAAGACTGCTTGCTGTTCCCTGACTGCGCGACAGCCTGATACGCTCGGGCCTCAGCATGAGGGCTGCTTTGGCGCCAGAGGCCGCGTTGCCATGCACGGGGATCTGGTTGAACACCGCATCACCACCAAGGGAGATCGTCGCTTGTCCGTTGAACGACGACAGCAGATCGCAGGAAATGAAGTCGCTATCGCCAATGAATTCAGCGACAAAGCGCGTCCGAGGACTGGCGTAAAGTTCAGGGCCGGTCCCGATCTGATCGATAGCGCCCTTCGAGAAGACGGCGATGCGATCGGAGAGCCTGAGCGCCTCCTCCTGGTCGTGCGTCACGTAAAGGATCGTCACTTCAGTTTGCTGGTGGATCCGGCGTATCTCATGCTGGATTTCCTCACGCAGCTTCTTGTCGAGCGCGGAGAGCGGCTCATCCATCAGAAGCACGGGCGGATCGTAGGCGAGTGCTCTGGCAAGCGCGACGCGCTGCTGCTGGCCACCGGACATTTGCACCGGCTTGCGATCCTCGAACCCTTCGAGCCTGACAAGGCGCAGCATCTCCTTCACCTTGGCATCGATCTCCGCCTTGGACTTGCGCCTGACCTTCAGCGGAAAGGCGATATTCTCTCCCACCGTGAGATGTGGAAACAGGGTGTAGCGTTGGAACACCATGCCGATGTTGCGCTTGTGCGATGGCATGGCGAGCAGGGTCTGCCCCTCCAGGGCAATGTCCCCCTTCGTCGGATTTTCAAAGCCGGCCAGGATGTAAAGGGTCGTGCTCTTGCCCGATCCGGACGGGCCGAGAAAGGTCAGGAACTCGCCGCGACGTACGTCAAGGTTGACATCGTGTACCGCGACGACCGGGCCGTATTCCTTGCGGATGCCTCTGATCTGAAGAAAAGAATCATTCATTGTTTCAGCACCTTGCGTACGACAGCGACAAAGGCCATCAAGATGATCGTCAAGAGTATGAGGAGGGTCGATGCGGCCGCGACGACGGGCGTTAGGTCTTGCCGCAGCGTGGCCCAGACCTTCACGGGCAGTGTCTGAAGCGTTGGGCTGGACATGAAAATCGCCACCACCACTTCATCCCAAGACGTTAGGAACGAGAAGACAGCCGCTGAGAACAGTCCATGGCTAATCGCCGGCAGGGTAACCCTGATCTTCGCTTCAAGGGGAGATGCACCGCAAAGCACGGCGGCATCCTCGATGGATTTGTCGAAGCCTTCCAGCGCACTGGAAATGGCGAGGATCGAGAATGGCAACGCCAGAACGAGATGGGATATCACGAAACCAACCAGCGTGCCGCCAAGGCCGATCCTCAGAAAGAAGGCATAAAGAGCAACCGCAAGAACGACGACGGGAAGTATCATCGGTGTCAGGAACAGCGCCTTCAAGGCATCGCGAAACATGAACGTTCCGCGGACCAGTCCGAAGGACGTCATAAGCCCGAGCAGCACCGACAGGATCGTCACGATGACCGCGATCTTGAAACTCGTCCAGGCCGATTCCAGCCATCGGGGATCGGCCAGAAGGTCCTGGTACCATTGCAGCGTCCAGCCAGGAGGCGGAAAGATCAGCCATTGCGAGGAGCCGAAGGATAGCGCTGCGATAAAGACGATGGGCAGCAACAGAAAGGCTGCGGTCAAAACCGTAATCACAACAAGGATGTATTTCCACCAGCCGAGGCGATCGAAATTGAGCAGCATATCAACGCCCTCCCGGGTTCTGGTTACCGACGAAACGCAGTTGCACGGCGTAAAGCGACAGAGTTACCACAAGGAGAACCAACGCGGCTGCGCCTCCCATGCCCCAATTGACCAGCGACTGCACGAACTGCGCGATCAGTTCTGCGAGCATCATGTTCGCCGTGCCGCCGAGAAGCGACGGCGTCACGAAGTAACCCAGCGACATGACGAAGACCATCAGCGCACCGGCCGCCATTCCCGGCACGGCCAACGGCAGGAGAATGCGTGTGAGACATTGCCACCGGTTCGCCCCGCAAAGGGCAGCCGCCTGCAGGATCGACGGGTCGATCTTCCTGATCACACCGTAGAGCGGCAGGATGATGAAGGGCAGCATTATATAAGTCATGCCGATCGTGACACCTGTCAGATTGTTGACGAGCGGCAGCGGTTGGTCGATCAGCCCCATGCCCATCAGCATCTTGTTGATCAGACCCGTCCGTTGTAAAAGCACCATCCAGGCATAGGTGCGCGCCAGCAGATTGGTCCACATCGACAGGAGCAGGATTGCAAACATCACCGATGCCAGTCTTCCAGGCATGATTGCCAAGGCCCAGGCGACGGGAAAGCCGATCAGGAGCGAAATCCCAGTCACGAAAGCTGAGACGATGAAGGTGTTGGCAAATATCTTGAGATAGGTCGCCGATCCAAGCAGTTCGGCATAGTTACCTAAACCCGGGACGGGTTCCAAAACGCTTCGCAGCAAAAGTGCCGCAACGGGCACGATGAAGAAGATGGCCACGACGATGAGCGCCGGGACAACCCCACCGAAACCTGTCGGCTTCCGTGCCTTTGGTACAGCTATTGCTACGGCTACGGTGGGGGCATCACTAAACGTCGACATGACAATCCTTCCCGACGGCGAATTCCGGACTGGCGCCTAAGAGCCTGGAAGCGGCACAGACGCTGCGTTCTCGGCACGGCGGGCATTGCGCCGCCGTGCCTGGTGATCTGCTCTTCAGCCTACTTGGCTTGCCAGGCGTACCAGCGTTCGCCGATCGCATCGCGGTTGTCTGCCCAGTAGGCCATATCGGCATTGACCTGGCTGGCCGTCTGCTGATCGGGTAGTGTTTTCGCCGTCTCCGGATCCATCAGTTTGGCCGATTCAATATTGGTCGGAGCGTAGCCCGTTTCCTTTGCAAACGCTGCCTGCGCCTCTGCGGATGTGGCCAGCGCGATGAACTTCATAGCCGCTTTGAGGTTCGGCGCTCCCTTCGGCACGACAAGCGAATCCGCAGCGGTAATGTTCTGTTCCCAGGAGGTCTCAGCCTTGACGCCGCTTTTGGCGAGCGCCGTCATGCGGCCATTCCAAAGGCTGCCGAAGGGCGCTTCGGCTGAGGCGAGCAACTGCTGCGACTGGGCGCCGCCCGACCACCAGATGATGTCGGATTTAATCGTATCCAGCTTCTTGAAGGCGCGGTCGAGGTCAAGTGGATAAAGCTTGTCGGCCGCAACGCCGTCGGCCAGCAGCGCAGCCTCGATCACACCGGGAGCCGACCACTTGTAGAAGGTGCGCTTTCCCGGAAATTTTGCCGTGTCGAACAGGTCCGCCCATGTTTTCGGGCAAGCGCTGACGGCATCGGCATTGCAGCCAACCACGAAGGAATAGTAGAAGCTGCCAACGGAATAATCAGTGACGAACCGCGGGTCAAGCTTTGACTTGTCGATGACGGAGAAGTCAAGCTTCTCAAGCTGGCCGTTCTTGCCGGCCTGAGCGGCATAATCCCCTTCGACGTCGACGACATCCCAGGAGACCTGTCCTGCCTCGACCATGGCCTTCAACTTGCCATAGTCCGTCGGGCCATCCTGTACGACGGGGGTGCCGGTGTCGGTGGTGAATTTACTTGCCCATGCGGCCTTCTGCGCGTCCTGCGTGGTTCCCCCCCAACTGGAGAAGACGAGGCTTTCGGCTTTGGCCGGTGCGGATGCTGCGATGAGCGCGGCAACTGCTGCGACAGCGAATGTGGTTTTCATGTTCCCTTATCCTTGTTTTGGTTCGTCTCGCTTTTGGATTATGCCGTCAGCGCGCGTCTTTCCTTGGGGGAGAAGTTTGCTGGCTTCATAATCTTGTTTTCCGCCACCTCGATGAGGTCACGAATCTTTGGCAGGAAGGCTTGCCAGCGCGGATCGGCCATCAGCCTCTGTCGTCTTGCGTCCCGATCGTCCAGGCTGGCAAAAGCCCAGATGTGGACGATCTCGTTGATGGTTCCAATCTCCGAAAAGAAGTAGCCAACCAGTGCGCCGAGATGGCTCTTCTGGATTTCTATGCCCTCTTCTTCCACGACCTTGAGATATTGCGGAATCGTGCCGTTCTTCAGCCTGTAGGTCCGGATCTCGTAAAACATCGGCGTCACCTCATCACGAACGGATCGGGGATCGGATCGTCAGACGTCCGGAGCCAGATCGTCTTGGTGCGGGTATAATCGAGAGCCGCAGCCATGCCGCCTTCCCTGCCATGACCGGACAGGCCGAAACCGCCGAACGGCGCGATCGGTGATACCGCGCGATAGGTATTGACCCAGACAATCCCGGCCCGCAGGCCCTTCATCAGGCGGTGGGCGCGGGTGAGGTTCTGAGTGAAGACGCCGGACGCCAGGCCGTAGCGCGTATCATTTGCAAGCCTCAGCGCTTCGGCCTCGGTCTCGAACGAGACGACTGAAAGAACCGGTCCAAAGAACTCGTCGACTAGCGAGGGCGACGCGACATTGTCGCAGTCGAGTATCGTCGGCGGGAAGTAATAGCCCTTCCCATCAGCCTTGCGTCCGCCTGTGACGAGACGGGCTCCGCATGCCACCGACTTCTCGACGAGGGCCGCGATATTGTCCTGCTGGCGCTTAGTCGCAAGTGGTCCAACTTCGGTTGCCATATCGAGCGGAGGGCCAATCCGGATCGCTTCGGCCTTCTGCTGCAGCAGTGCCATGAACTCATCCTTGACGCTGCGCTCCACGATCAGCCGCGATCCGGCGACACAGCTCTGTCCCGTGGCGGCGAAGATACCTGCGACCTGGGCGTTGGCAGCACTTTCGAGGTCAGCGTCCGCAAAGACGATGAAGGGCGACTTGCCGCCAAGCTCAAGTGAGGTGGATGCAAGGTTTTCAGCCGAGTTGCGAACGATGTGCCGTGCGGTTTCTGGCCCACCTGTGAAGGCGACATGGGCGACCTTGGGATGCCTGCCGAGCGCTGCGCCGCAAGATGCGCCGAACCCCGTAATGATGTTGACCACACCTGGGGGAAAGCCTGCCTCATGCGCGAGGCGCGCAAATTCGAGAAGCGGCGCCGGACCGTCTTCGGAGGCTTTCACGACCATGGTGCAGCCGGCCGCGAGCGCCGGTCCGATTTTTACGGCGGACAGGAAGAGCTGACTGTTCCAAGGCACGACCATCGCGACAACGCCAATGGGCTCCCGGCGAAACCAGACATCCATGTCGGGCTTGTCGATCGGGAGGTAGGAGCCCTCGATCTTGTCGGCCATGCCGGCATAGTAACGATAATAGTCGGCGACATAGGCAATCTGAGCGGATGTCTCGCGGATGATCTTGCCGGTATCCCGCGTCTCAAGTTCGGCAAGCGTCTGAGCGTTTGCCGCAACGAGGTCAGCGAGTTTATAGAGCAGCCTGCCACGTTGCGTCGCCGTCATCTTCGACCAGGGGCCTTCATAAAGCGCCCTGTCGGCGGCGCTCACGGCCCGATCGACATCCGCTTCGCGCGCTTCCGGCATCTCCGCCCAGACCTTGCCGGTCGCGGGATCGATGCTCGGAAAGCGAGCTTCGCCATCTAAGAATTCGCCATCGATATAATACCGGAAACGCTGCATATACTTACTCCGAAAATGCCGGCATGACGTCGGCGATGAAGCGCTCAAGCGACGCCTTCTTGCGCTCGAAGCTCATACCGGTGTCGATCCAGAAGGAATATTCGTCGTAGCCGAGTGCTTCGTAGGACTTGAGGCGATCAATGACGGTCTGCGCGGTTCCCACGACATTGTTCGTGCGCATGACCTCATCCGAGAGCATCGCGTTCGATCGGATATCTTCGTCCGGAATGCGTTCAATCAGGCCTTGCGTGATCGGCTTTTCGTTTTTGAACCAGGCAAAGAAATAATTGTAGTAGACGCTCAGCTCATGCGCGGCCTGGGCGATGTCCTCCTCGGTGGAGCTGACATAGGTGTGACGAAGCAGCATGATCTTCGGCCGGTCTCTATCCGGGTTCTTGGCGCAGGCATCGTTGAAGCGCCCCATCAGTGTCTGGACTTCGTCATCGCCCTGCCACAGCGGCGTCACCTGAACATTGCAGCCGTTGGCCACGGCGAACTCATGCGAGTTCGGATCGCGCGCCGCAACCCATATAGGTGGGTGGGGGTGCTGCAGCGGCTTTGGCGCCGAGGTGGTCGATGGGAAGTTGAAGAATTCACCCTCATGGGTGTAGTCACCCTTCCACAAACCTTTGACGGCGGGGATGAGTTCGCGCATTCGCTGCCCAGCGCCCCAGGCATCAAGACCGGGCAGCAGACGCTCATATTCGAAAGAATAAGCACCACGGGCAATTCCGATGTCGAGCCTGCCGTCGCAAATGATGTCGGTCATCGCAGCTTCGCCAGCGAGTTTGATCGGGTGCCAGAAGGGTGCGATGACAGTCCCGGTTCCAAGCCTTGCCCGCGTCGTGCGCCGGGCCAGATCGGCAATGGTAACAAACGGATTGGGCGCGATCGTAAAGTCCATCCCGTGGTGTTCGCCGGTCCAGATCGCGTGCATGCCGCCTTTGTCGGCGATCTCGCAGAGAGCCACGAATTCCTCGTAGAGGTCCTTGTGGGTTTGGTCGGCGTCGAGCCGCTCCATATGAACAAAGAGGGAGAATTTCATGATCGTATGCCCTTGGATGGAATGGGACGAATAGTGCCGGCAGTCTCATCGCCAAAATAGATGCCGAAATTGCCGATCGAGCTTTCCATAGCGAAACGAGCGACGATGTCTGCGGTCGAGCTGGTCCTGAAACACGCCTGGGACAGAGCGTCCGGCTTCAGGAACCTGCCGTTTGCGGGCTCCCCTGACGAAATAGAAGCGCGATAGACGATATGTTGCTTTCCGTCGCTTTTCCCCTCGTAAACCGAATAGAGGAAGCCGATGCTGACCGTCAGTCCCGTAAGTGTCTCGAGGTATTCCTGGAGCTTTTCAGTCGGGTTGCCGTCATCGACATCGCAGGTCGGCAGCGAGAGGATATCGTCGCCGAGAAGCAGGACCTCTCCACGGCGTTCGACCACGGCACCGAGCTCGATATTGCCTTCCGTTGCCGCCGAAACAGCCTTGCTTGCCAGGATCGGCGTAAAATAGCCGCCGCGCGCATAACCGAGACCGTTGCGGCCGCTATTGTCGAAAGACTCCACGCGCCCCATCAAGATGACGTGGTCGCCGGCCTCGATGACCTGTTCCATGGCACATTCGAACCAGGCCGCCACATTCGAGAATATCGGGCAACCTACAGATCCCTTGCCCCACTCGACCGCAGCAAATCTGTCCTCGACAGGCCGTGCGAATGTATTCGACACATCCTTTTGCGTTTCGGAGAGCACGTTGATTGCAAAATGTCGTGCGCCCGTCATCGTCGCGTAGTTGCGCGACGTCTTTGCCAGGCAGACAAGCAGGAGCGGTGGATCAAGGGATACGGAGGTGAAGGAGTTTGCCGTAAAGCCGATCGGGTTTCCGGCCTTGTCGTTGGCGGTCACGACAGTCACGCCGGTCGGGAACGCGCCGAATGCGTCGCGCAGGGCCCTTGGGTCGACAGTCTGGATTGTCATCGTACGTCCTCCCCGAACGACAGCCACTCCGCGAGCAGCGAGTTTACGATATCCGGCGCTGTCAGGTTGACCATGTGACGATGGCCTTCGACGATGCGGACCGAGCCTTGCGGCGCAAGCGCCGCCATTTGTACCGCCATCAGCGGCGTCGAGTTCGGATCATCCGATCCTGTCAAGAACAGCGCGGGTCCTGCCACGTCTTTCCAGCGATCAGCAAAGGTCGCGTCTCCTCCGGCGAAGGCCGAATAGGCGATGGCATATCCCTCCGGATCGACAAGATTCAGCCACTTCCGCGTCAGCTCGCGTGCAATCGCACTGTCGGGATCATCACCGAACCAACGGACCAGAGGCCCCTCTTTGTCCACGCCCGACTGAGAAATGGCCGCGGCGCGCGCAAGCACGGCAGCCTTTGCTTCCGGATCTCGCCTGTATACGCCGTTGAGGTAGGCAACACGCTTGATCCGGTCGCCGAACGTCGCCGCCGCGCCCCCGGACACTAAGGCCCCCATGGAGTGCCCGGCCACGTTCACCGCGTCCAATCCCATCTCGTCCAGAAAGCGCCCGAACCAGGCCACGAAAGCCTCAAGCGGGCTGCCCACCGGCAGCTTCCTGCTTCCACCGTGCCCAGGCATGTCGACCGCGATCACGCGATGACTTGCAGACAGGCATGCTATCTGTGGCCCCCAGGCTTCGAGCCGCATACCGACACCGTGGATGAGCACAAGCGGTTCACCCGTGCCGGCTTCGTGATAGGCCACGCCACTTGCCGTCGCGTCCCTGGCAAAGGCACCGTAGGCCTTTGCGCAAGCGCCTTGCGTGGTTGATCCAGCGATCTGCATTTCAGCGCCCAGCCTTCTCAAACACCGGCGGGATTGGCGACGTCTTGGCCAAGATCCTTCAGATCCTGATAGCGGTCGCCGATGCGGTGATGCGGGCGCCCACCTACCGACGCGCCAAGCGCCACCACAATCTCGTCGGCTGCCGGCGCATCGGGAATGGCGGTCTGAATGGTCAGGTAATGCGAACGGCGACCTTCATCATTCTTGTCCATCAAGGGGATCATGATCGGCGCGTTGGCCGGACCGCGCGTATTGCAGAAGGCAAGATAAGACTTGGCGCCGACGGCGTTGCGGTAGTGATTGCCAAAACGCAGTGTGTGGATCAGCGCAGAGGCATGCTCGATTTCGCCATCGAGACCGACGAGCGCGGCCTTACCATAACCTTCGACGGCTTCGCCCGAACCAACGGCTTCGATGATCATGCGCGTCAGCAATTCTCCCAGCACAGGCGCGCCCGCGTGGATTTCCGGCTTGAGGTCCTCGACAAAGCCTTTGCCTGCCCATGGATTCTTAACCACCGCGAAAGCCGAATACAGTTTCAGCGGTAGCGGCGCGGCCTTTCCGCCTTCGATCAAGGTGGTTTCAATTTGCAACAGCGTCTTGCGGATCTGGATGCTCATGCGACGTCCTCAGCTACATATGGTGTTATGGTATGCCATAATATTAATTCGTCAATAGCCTTTATCCGGATGGAATAATTGGGGCGTCATTCTCAGATATTGTGTATTTTTATCAGTTACTTAGATAATGCGCGCTCGAATCGCACCCTTCACATGCAAGTTCATAGAGGCAAGCCATCTCCGCTCATTGGGGGAAGCCGCAGGCTTCGCACATCGTTTCTGGCAACAACTCGAGGCAATGGGTTCGGTCCGCCCCGAAGTCTTTGAGCGTCGGAACCCTCAGCCCATACGAAGTGCGACGAAGACATCGATGATGCCTTCTCCTGCAACAGGACTGTTGTCATCTGAGCCTTGCGGCGGGGGAAACGCGTTCCCATAGTCCCATAGAGCGGTACATTGCGACTACTTTGGAGGATTGGAGTGATCGCAGGGTTTCGGAATGGGTGGTTACGGGCCTTCTTCGTGGAGGATATAAGTTCTCGCAATATTCCGTTCGATCTCGAAAGCCGCTTGTTTCGCAAACTCCAGATGATTGACGATGCGACTCCCGATCAAGACTTGAGGGTACCGCCGAGCAATCATTTCGAGAAGTTAAAAGGCAATCTCGACGGCTTCCATTCCATCCGCGTCAACAAGCAATGGAGGCTGGTGTTCCGATGGACGGAAGCGAAGCGTCTGACCTATATCTTGACGACCATAGCTATCGATGAGGTGACAAAAATGTTGATGACCGCGCGTAAGCCGGCGACAGTCGGGGAAATTCTGGTGGAAGAGTTCATGCAGCCGTTTGGCCTGACGCAGTTGGCTTTGTCCGAGGCGATGGGAGTTCCGCGCAAACATGTGAACGAGCTTTGCAACGCTCGCCGCACCGTGACAGCTCCGACCGCGCTCATTCTGGCGCGTGTTTTCGGCAATAGTCCCGACTTTTGGCTCAACGCGCAGCGCCGCACCGATTTGTGGGAAGCGATGCACTCTCCGCGTGAGATTGAGCGAGTCGGACGTGCCAAACCTCTTGCTTCCGCAGCGTGAGTAAGCAGCGACCGCCAGGGAAGGGACCGCCGCTTCACATCAACGGCAAAGATGTCAGGCAGCCGGCGACTGGGCCGAGATCACGGCCTCGGCAATGGCTGCCGCACTTGTGACATGGTCCATCGCCGCGCGATAGGCACCCTCGCCATCCCCCCGCCTGATCGCCTCGATGATCCGCTCCATCTGTGCGGGACCCTCGATATTGCGGTTATCCGTCTTGATTGTCATCGAGCGGAGATGATTGATCCTGACAGTCAGCAGGTTGACAATGCCCCAGGCAACGCGGCGATCGACCTTGCTGAAAAGCACTTGGTAAAAAGCCGAGGTACTGGCAAGCACGCCCGGCATATCTTTTTTGCTGTAGCATTGGCGAATATCGTTCAGCGCGGCCTCGAGTGCCTCAACTATTGCAGGATCGCGACGCTCGGCGCAGAGACGCGCCGCCATGCCCTCCAGAGCTCCGCGTATTTCATAGATTTGCCGCGCTTCATCGGCATCGAGCTGGGCCACGATCGGGCCCTTGTTCGGAAGATTCGCAACAAGGCCTTCCGACTCAAGATGGCGCAGCACCTCGCGAACAATCGTCCGGCTCACACCAAGCTGGGCGCAGAGATCTCGCTCCACCAGACGATCACCTGGCTTGAAATGACCGCTATCGATGGCCTCGCGAACCTTGTCCAGCGCCAGTTCGCGCAAGGTTTTCGCGGGCCGCTCCACTTTGATCGTCGAATCTTTCAAACCTACGGTCATTGTCCGCCCCTGTCTTGATATGACATGCTCGCGGTGTCGCACGGGATGCAACACGGCCACACCATATTATGGCGTACCAAATACTTATCGACAGGGTCGGACGATTGCAACTGGTGGCGCAGTTATTCGCCACGCTGCTTTTTACCCCATACGCTCGGATGCGTAGCTGCCCGGGCTTGGCGGAAACACGATGGTGCGGTTGCCATTGATGAAGGTGCGGCGATGGATATGGGCGTGGATGGCCCGCGCCAGAACCTGCGCTTCGACGTCGCGGCCGAGCGAGACATAGTCTTCAGGGCTCTGTGCGTGGGTGACGCGCACCGTGTCCTGTTCGATGATAGGGCCTTCATCCAGGTCGGCGGTGACATAATGAGCCGTCGCGCCGATCAGCTTTACGCCCCGACCGTAGGCCTGTTTGTACGGATTGGCGCCCTTGAAGCTCGGCAGGAAGGAGTGGTGGATATTGATGATCTTGCCGGACATCTCGGTGCACATGCGGTCAGACAGGATCTGCATGTAGCGTGCAAGCACGATGAGTTCGGTGCCGGT
>NZ_FWER01000036.1 GCF_900169785.1 Rhizobium sullae | reverse complement strand
ACGGCGCAAATGTCTCTCCAGATACGCGAGGATCACCGATAAGAAAGTCTTAAGTTTCCTTTGGCGCAACGGCTTGGGGCATTGGTTTTTCAGCGCCAATCCAAAAATGTCATCCTTGTTGCGGCGGCGTTGGCGGGCGAAGATGCGCATTGAACCAATCCGTAGCGTGCCGGACCACTTCATCGAGGGTACCGGGTTCTTCAAAAAGATGGCTCGCGCCTTGGATGATAAAAAGCTGCTTCTCGGTTTTCAGCGCATCATACGCCCGTTGATTCATTTCGATCACCGGCCCGTCGAGACTTCCGACCAGAAGCAGAGTGGGTGCGCGGACATCTGGCAAGACATCAATAGCCAGATCGGGCCGGCCGCCGCGCGAGACGACTGCCGCAATGCTCGAACCCAAATGTGAGGCGGCCGTCAAAGCCGCAGCCGCGCCGGTACTCGCGCCGAAATAGCCGGGCACGAGACCGGAAGTTCGCGGGTTGTCTCCGATCCAGCCTGTTGCCAATGTCAGCCGCGATGCAAGAAGATCGATATCGAAGACGTTGCGTCTGTCGCGTTCTTCGTTCTGCGTCAACAAGTCAAGTAAAAAAGTGCCTAGTCCGGCCCTTCGAAGCGCCGCAGCAACGTGGTTGTTCCGCGGGCTGAGTCGGCCGCTCCCGCTCCCGTGAGCAAATATAACGATCCCCGTTGCCCCGTCAGGTATGCCCAAAAGACCGTCGAGGCCCTCCGGTTCGATCCGCACCTCCTCGTTGCGCTCTGGAAAAGGCATTTCGGCCATGTGTCTATCCCGTTGTGTCCTTGCGTTCCTATAAAAGCACAACTGAAATCGGCCGCGATGGTTTCCATGAATGGAAGAAATCCTGCCGGCGAGGCGCAGTTCGATCGGTATTGGCCTCGTATGTCGCCGGCTTCACTTGTCGATGTGGCGCTCGCGGACGTCGGCAGGGGGTACTGTCCGTCGCCTAGACCTGTAGCAGGGCGTAAGGCTTACCCGTCGGCTTTTCGACATCGGCCGCGACATTGAAAACCGGCGCTCCGCCAGGTGTGCGGCCTTCATAGGTGCCGCGGTGGGCATGGCCATGGACGACTGCATCGACATGAAAGCGATCTATTGTTTCTGCAAGGCGTGAAGAGCCGAGGAACGGGTAGATTTCCGGAGGCTCACCGATCACCGTTTCGGCGATCGGCGCATAGTGCAGAACAACCAGAGCTCGCTTGGCGCGCACCTGACGCATCGCGTTTTCAAGACGCATGGCCTCGTCGACACTCTCGGCAACCATGGCCTTGATCGCCGCTTCTCCGAACGAACTGAGCATATATCTGCCAAAGCCGCCTGCGAAACCCTTGGCGCCGACGAAACCGACGCCGTCGATTTCCGTTGCCTGCCCATTGAGAAGGTGGACGCCCGCTTCCAGCAATATGGAACACACATCGTCCGCAAAGCCGCTTTCATGGTCGTGGTTGCCGAGGACTGCGACAACAGGTACCGCGCAACTCCTGAGCTCGGCTGCTAATAACTCCGCTTCCTTTGGTTTGCCGAGATCCGTCAGATCGCCGGCGATCACGAGCACATCGGCCGCACCTGAAATCTCGGAAAAAAGGTCGCGATAGGAGCTCGCGGTGTCTTCCCTTACATGAAGATCCGCGACGGCTGCGACGGTTAGTTTTCCATTGGTTTTGTTCATCAGGCAGCTCCTGTCATTCGCTGCGCGCCTCTCCGTCACCGCCAACGTCGGCAAACCCCCATTCTTTGACGTCGATTTCGAAATCACTGTGCGAGTACATGCGACCGCGGCAGATCTTCGTCTGTGGCAGCGGGAGTTCGCGCTGGGCGGCAAGCCGGTCAAGGAGTTCGTCGAGAAGCCACAAGGGCACCTTGTCTCGCTCGGTGGGGTATATCCAGCGAAAGTTCAGCAGATGGATCAGAAGGACCTCCCAGTGCACCTCCAAATATCCGAGCAGCTTGTGCCAGTCGATCTGGTCGTGCGCCCTGAGGATAACGTGTGCGACGTCTGCGCCGTCATAGCGATCCCGCTGCTGTATGAAACACTTCGACCAGATCAGTTCCGTTGGTGCGATGATTGAGACATGGCTCCCATTCAGCTCGATCCGCCGTGCTTTTTCGAACCACTGATCGCTAACCGGCATCGTCCCATTGGACGATGCGAAAATGACATCGAAGAAATGCCGGCCTTTGAAGACCTTTCCTAACCATCGATCGTCCTCAATCTCGACAGCATAGCCTTGTGCCTTGAAGTGCGCCAGAATGCGCGCGTAGTCGCCGGCCTTGCAGAAAATGTCGAGATCCTTGGTGGAGCGTGAAATGCCGGTATAGGCGCTGACGGCGTAGGTTCCCGCCACCAGAAAGGGAATTCCTGATGCGACCAGCTCTCTCACAGCTTGCGCGATGAATACCTCCGCATCACGATCGGCCAGCTGCGGCACGGCTTTTGCCTCCATTCGAGAGGAGGCGGCAGCGCGCGCGCCTTGTGTGCAGGAAGTCATTCCGACGCCTTCCAAAAATCATTGATGATACCGGGAACACGCAGCCTGTTACTAAGTTCCATCTTCGGCTGACGATGAAGGAGCCAATACGCAGTCGACGGCGGACTTGTCATGTAGTGAGGCGCGGCTGACGGAATCAGAACTCTCGGAACATTTTCCGACGACGTTTGTTGCAAGGCATGTGCGGTGACGAGGAAAGGCGATGAGAGCTCCGGCATGGCGTGGCAGGGAGGCCTGTGAGTTCGGAAAGGAACCTGCATGCCCGAGCTAAAAACTCCATGGTACATCGACGCGGTCATCTACGGCATCGATGTCGAGAAATTTGCGGATGGAAATGGCGACGGCATCGGCGATTTCATCGGGCTGACGCAACGGCTATCATATCTCAACGACCTCGGCGTGACCTGCATTTGGCTGTTGCCTTTCTACGGCAGCCCTGATCGGGACAACGGCTACGACGTCAGTGATTTTTACGCCATCAATCCGAAAGTCGGCACGCGGACCGACTTCCTCAATTTTCTCCACGGGGCCGGCGAGCACGGCATCAGGGTGATCATCGATCTCGTCGTCAATCATACTTCAAACGAGCATCCGTGGTTCGAAGCGGCGCGGCGCGATGACAAGACGCGCTTTCGTGACTACTATGTCTGGAGTCGTGATCCACCGCCGGTTGAGGCTGGAGCGACTTCGATTTTTCCCGGCGAGGAAACCAGCGTCTGGAGCTACGACGAAGTCGCCAGGGCCTACTACTTCCACAAGTTCTATCACTTCCAGCCTGAACTCAATATCGCAAACCCCCAGGTTCGCCAGGAGATCGAGCGCGTGGTCGACTACTGGCTGGCCTTCGGCGTCAGCGGCTTTCGCCTGGACGCTGCCCCTCTGATCATAGGCGACAACGGTTTGGAGCGAGCCAATCCGCGTGATCCACATGGTGTTCTGCGGGATATCGGAAGCTATCTGCAAAAGCGGCGGCCTGGCGGCGTCCTGCTGGGTGAAGTCAACCTCGAACCAGAGGGAATGGGACGGTTTTTCGGGGAGGGCGAACAGCTCGGCTTGCTGTTCAACTTCATGCTGGCCTGCTACATCTTCGCAGCCATGGCGAAGGAGGATGCCGGTCCGATCCACGAAGCATTGAGCCTTCTGCCCGAGCCGCCGCCTTTTTGCGGATGGGCGAACTTCCTCAGAAACCTCGATGACTTCGATTTTTCGCGCGTGCCGGCAGAATTGAAGGAGCAGGTCTTCAAGGTCTTCGCGCCTGAGGAGCGTATGCAGGTCTTTGGTCGTGGCATCCGCCGGCGGCTCGCGCCTATGCTGAAGGGCGACCAACGGCGCATAGAGCTTGCATTCAGCCTTATCATGTCCATGCGGGGACCGCCGCTTTTCGTCTACGGCGACGAAATAGGACTTGGTGAAGACTTATCGCAACCAGGCCGGAATTCAGTTCGCGTTCCGATGCAGTGGTCTGCTGAAAAGAACGCAGGATTTTCAAAGGCGAATGTCGGAGATCTCGTTCAGCGTCCGGTTTCCAGCGGCCCGTTTTCCTACGAGCACGTCAATGTGGCAGACCAGCAAAAGAACCCTCGATCCCTATACAGTCACATCAAACGCCTGATCGCGTTGCGGCGCAAACGTCCGATCTTCAGCAGCGGGCGTTTCGTCAGGCTGAATGCCAGCGACCCGGCGGTATCAATTCACGGCTTTGAAGATGCCGGTTCTCTTCTTCTCGTCGCCCACAACCTCTCGAGCCGTGAAGTCACAGCTGAAGCAGAACTCGACGCAGTGTGTTGCAAGAGGCTTACTGATCTGATCGGCAGGGCAGAATATGACGCCTCGATGAAGCTTCGCCTGAAGATGGCCCCTTATGGGTATCTTTGGCTGAGTTCGGAAGAGAGCTGATGGTTCACGTCGGATATCATGCATCTCAAGAGCAATTTACCCCGCGCGAACTGATCGATTATGTCCGTCTTGCCGAGCAGGCAGGTTTTAACAGCATCATGTCGTCCGACCACGTTGCGCCGTGGAGTGAACGGCAAGGTCAATCCGCCTTTGTCTGGACATGGCTTGGTGCAGCGATGCAACTTACAAAGCTGCCTTTTGGTCTGATCACGGTCCCGTCAGGCTGGCGATACCATCCGGTGATAACAGCCCAAGCGGCAGCCACGCTGGCGCAACTTTTTCCGAACCGGTTTCCGTGGATGGCCGTTGGAAGCGGCCAGGCGTTGAACGAACATGTCGTAGGCGATCGCTGGCCTTCCAAAGCCGAAAGAAACGCGCGGCTAATCGCTGGCGTAGAGATCATTCGAGCTCTCTGGTCTGGCGAGACAGTCAGCAGCACTGAACCGGTAAAGGTCGACGAAGCGAAGCTTTATGCGCTTCCCGATCGGCCGCCGCTGATCATCGCCGGCGCACTCTCAACCGAGACTGCCGAGTGGGCAGGAGGATGGGCCGACGGTTTGATCACTATCAATCAGCCACGCGAAAAAATCGTCGAAATCATCGATGCCTTCCGCCGCGGCGGTGGCGAGGGAAAGCCGCTCTATCTGCAGGCTCACATTTCCTACGCGCCGACGGAGGAAAATGCCTTGCTGAATGCCTTCGATCAGTGGCGCAGCAATGCGGTTACTGCAGCCATGGCCGAAACACTGCGTTCGCCTAAAGAGTTCGACGAAGCGTGCGTAAATGTTCGGTCGGAAGACATGCACCGGTATGTGAGGATCGCCTCCGATATCGGACAGCACAGGGCATGGATTGAGGAAGACGCGGCGATCGGCTTTGAAAAGATATACGTTCACAACGTCGGCAGAAATCAGCGCGAATTCATAAAGGCGTTTGCTCAGCTGCTATCTGCACTGTCCTGAGGATTTCATCTGGACACGCCTTCTAACGCAAGGCTGTGTCCGCGCCTGCGGTCTGGCCTGCTATCCGGGCGCGGCTCAACTGCTTCAGATCTACGTCTGGTTCCCGGAGATCGACTACGCCTCGCCCTCGTCGCCCGCCGCGCACCCGTCCGGGGTTGCGGTAGCAAGACCACCGTCGCTGTAAGAGCAAAAGGCGGCAGTCCAGAGGTCGTCCGTTACATCCTCCTCAGGTGACGGCCCGCGAAGTGAGTTAGGGTCACAAACTCGTTTTTTTTCAAATGACGGAACCCCTGTTGCGAAATAATGATAGGTCGAGTGAGGGTTCGTCAACAGCGCGGAGAGAATCCGAAGGTTCGGGGGCCGTTTATTGACCGACCGTCACGTTTTCGACGGCATCAAGGCGCTGACGAGTTGGCGGACTGTGCCGCCAATGACTCGGCGTTCATGAGGATCTCCCTCGAGAAGGGCCGAGGATATGTTGCGCACCTGCTCAAAGCGGATGTGGGGCGGCAGCGGCGGCACCTCCGGCCGGTCGGAAGCCAGCGCATCATCCCATGCACCTGCAAGCTCGTCTGGGCGATCGGAATGCGCTGCGAGGCATCGAACTTGGGGTCTCCTTCCATCACGCGCTTGGCCGCGAAGAAAAGAGCGATTGTCCTCCTTCTCGTGAGCATCCATTTGCTGTTGGGTCCTTTCCGCAGGAACCTCCCGCGGATATTCCGTTTCCTCGGCTTTCTGAGAGGTGCGCTGATCCAGGGACACGTGAGATTCCCGCGTTTTGGATTAGCAAAAGGCTAGCGCCGACTAGTTGACTGGTTCTTGCGACGAAAGCCGGAGAAAAGTGCGATCCGGCTTTTTCATTCACCGCGGTGCAGCCGCTACCGATTCTTCTTAGTCTTGAAAGCGTCAGACACTTTCCTGACCTTAGGATCGTTCAAATTTTCGCCATGCGCGTCGCGGTCGCGTTCAGGGTTATCCTTGGCCGGCAGATATCCGGAGGGCTTTGTTGCGGGAGGGCCCTCCCAGCGTGGCGACTGATCCGTCATGCCTGGCGTACCATCTCTCGGCTTCTTGATTGCCATAACATGCTCCTTTCGTTGCGGAACGAACACGGCAGTCGGGCAATTGTTCCGATTGCTTCACCTTCGGCCGCTATGCACTCAACCGAACTTAATCCAACGCGGGCGGTGTTGAGACGATGCTTCGCTCATCGAGGCTGGTATCGGGCAGTCCCTCGACTCGCTCCTCCGCCTCTTGGCGAGAGCCCTTGCGGTCCGACCTTTTGAAACCCGCGGAACGCTCGTGCGGGGATGGATCGTGCAAGGTGTCGGAGGGATCGTCCAAACCGCTGCTGCCTTGGTCCTCAAGCTTCGTGTCGGTCGGTATCGGCTCCAGATCCATTTCGGGTGGTCTCATGTTTTGCCGACCTTCCACCACATCGTCTTTATCAGGTGGCTTTTGCATTAATTTCCTCCTGGCAAAAAACAGCCTCAAGCCGTGAACTTGGCGTCGGATTGGCGCTTTGCGCTCATGAGGCTCTGTTTGACGTCTCGATCGACGACACTTGTATGACTCTCTTCCCTGTCGGCTTTGCCTTTGAGGGATATAAATTGGCAAACGACGCACAAAGATTGATGTTCCAAGAATGATTTGCCACAGCGATCGAGTCTGTTTCGCGAGGCCCGCGGACGCTTCAATACGATCAATGAGCAAAGACTGCTGATGCAGCTATTTTCCTTCTCTTGCTGCATGCCGCGCTCCAGCGCCCACGCGATCGAAGGCCGCTAGCGTCTGCCAAGAGGACATTTGCGGGACGTTCTGAACCCGCGCTGCCGATGGCGTCAGCACCTTTCCCGTTCTGTCACATTCCGCGCATGTCTCGCCGCCGACCTACCGGTCCCACTACACCGGCGACAGATGTTTTCCGCGGCGTATGGCGTGCTATGGGGTACGGCATCGATATCTTCCTTCTTGGCGTGTTTCGGTTCTTGGTTCTTCATGTCGTCATTCCTGCTGATGTTACCCTCCATAAGTACTATCTATTCAGGAAAGGCGATGTTCCTTGGAACGATCCGCCAGCAAGCTGCCGCTTCCCATGGCAGTACAACATCCTGGTTACCTGACACCGAAATGTCGCCACACGAACGATGGCTCCACGATGGTCGAGTGATTTTGAGGTTCTGGCTATCGAGTCGCCAAACTTGTTGCGCCAGCTTCGCGAAAAGCGGCCTCAGCCCTGGCTATATCTTCCTGCTTCAGGTCCGCCGAGACTTCGATCTCCCCTCTCAGCGCCGCATGGACGCGGCCGTCCGAATGGGAAGCATCACCGCCTGAAGGCGCGGTCCCAGAAGAATTGCGTTTCTCCTTCGGCTGCACGAAAATATCAGCGCGTGCGATGTGATGCTGCTGCGCGAGGCGTTCTATGGCAAGGTCCGCTGCCGCGCGGGTCTGAAAAGTAGCGGTGATTGTTCTAACGCTGTCGTCTGCCATTGAATCCGTCTCCTGATCTCTCAGTTCTTTCTGCCTTCCTCAAATATTGCCGTTGCCTATAACGGCAGCCAAAGTTCATTCCGAACCCAGCCGCGATGCGTCGTGCTGCTGCTTTACTTCCTTCAGACGCTTCTCCCGCGGCGTATCAGGGAGCTTTCGTTTTGTGGCCTCGACCATCATTTCATCGGTCTCGACTGGCTGAGCGCTGTCATCGGGAAAACCTTCGGCACTCTGGCCGATCGGCGCGTTTCTCGGTCTGTCATTCAGACCATCAGTGAGCTTCTTATCTGTCATGTCAGCCTCCTCTCGATTAGAGAACTCGCAAACGAGCCTTTTGTGCCCTCAACGAGGCGGAGAAAAGGGCAACATTGAGTCGACGGATTTGGACAAGGTCCCCGCAGTATCTCCTCATACTCGACTTTCTGGAATGGCGAAGCTTGGACCTCATTGCCGGGCGAAATACGAAGCCGTAACTCTGGTGGCGGTTGCGGCCGGCTGCTGCTGTTCCTTCCAACTGGAGCGCAATCGGCTCATGATGTTGAGGGAACATTTGAAGCGCTGTGATGTTTGACGGGTCTGTAATTTTAATCGACCAGTGAAGCGGCGAGAACACGATGAAGAAATTTATTCTCACAGCTGTCGGAATAGGACTGGCTCTCACGACACCGGCCTTCAGCCAATTAGCGGCCGAAAAAATCGGTGTTGACACTTTGATTGGCGTGCCGCCAAAGACGGAAGATTTCATCCAGGAGGCCGCAACGGGCGACATGTTCGAAATCCAGTCCAGTAAGCTCGCCATGGAGCGAACTGACAATGCGACGAAGGCCTTCGCGCAGCAAATGATCACAGATCATCAAAAGACCAGCGAGAAATTGAAAGGTCTTGTGACAGGCGGCAAAATTAAGGCCGCGCTCCCGACCGCGATGACATCCTCTCGAAGGGGTACGCTCGACCAGCTAAAAGGCCTTCAGGGCGAAGCTTTCACAAAGCAGTATCATTCCGACCAAATGTCCGCTCACGAAGGTGCAGTCGACCTGTTCAAACGGTATGGCGAGGAAGGCGACAATGACGAGCTGAAGGCCTGGGCAGCGAAGATGCTGCCGGCGTTGGAGCACCATCTTCAAATGGCGCAGAGTTTTAACAAATAGTGGATGCCTGCTCGCTGCCGGAGGCAGAGAATTGTCCTTGTTCATCCAACCCGTCGACTATCTTCTTATTGCCTGGTTTCTCCTCGCGGCTCTAAGCACCGCCTATGTCGCTTGGGACCAGTTCCGAAACAACCCCGAGCCGGCCGTGATGAAGTGGGGTTTCATCCTCGTCACGCTCTACCTCGGTCCGGTCGGCCTTCTGCTCTACGTGCTTACGGACAAGGAACCCCGGCCCTACACCCACGAAGAGTTCGTAAGACCGCTCTGGAAGCAGGGGATCGGCAGCACTATCCACTGCGTCGCCGGCGATGCGACCGGCATCATCATTGCCGCGGTGATCACCGCCGTCGCCGGCCTGCCGATGTGGCTGGACATCATCGTCGAATACATTGCAGGTTTCGCCGTCGGCCTGTTCGTGTTTCAGGCGCTCTTCATGAAGAACATGATGGGCGGAAGCTACTGGCAAAACGTTCGCGGTTCTTTCATGCCCGAATTCATCAGCATGAACGCCATGATGGCCGGAATGGCGCCGGTCATGGCGATCCTGATGATGGGTCGCGACATGCGCGCCATGTGGCCGGGAGAGATGCTCTTTTGGGGCGTCATGGCCCTCGGGATAGGAATCGGGTTTGCGGCCGCCTATCCCTTCAACGTCTGGCTGGTCTTCAAAGGGCTGAAGCATGGATTGATGACGGCGCGCGGCGGCGATCGAAACGAAGATGCCGCCGGCGAGGAGCCTTCGGAGCATCCCGCCATGAGTATGGGCCATGGGTCGGAAGCCCGACACGCTCAGCACACGTCTCGCCGGTCACCTGCGTCGCATGGGAGCCACCAGCACGGAAGGAAGCTGCCCTCGGCTCTCGCGCCCACCCGGACCCAGCTCGCGACGATGGCGGGCTTCACCCTGATCATGCTGGTTGGCGGCTACGCGTATCCGTTTACATTGGTCAACATGGGCCTCAGTGCCCACGACGTCGGAAGGTCGATCATGGCGCCTGGGATGATCATGACCTTCGATACGCCGGCAGACGCCATGAAGGACATGGCGGCCGTCGACCCGCGCGACATCAGCTTCGACGCGCCTGCCGGCGCCAGCGGCGGCTCTATCCTGCAGCCCCGGATGGAAGGCGGCGTGAAAGTGTTCGACCTCACGGCCTCCGTTATCCGATGGACGATCCTGCCAGACGTCACGGTGGAAGCTTACGCCTATAACAACCAGGTTCCAGGACCGACGCTACGCGTGACCGAAGGCGACCGAGTTCGTATCAATGTCAAGAACGACCTGCCCGAAAGCACCACAGTGCATTGGCACGGTCTGATCCTCCCGAACGAAATGGACGGACCGGCGACGATCACTCAAGAGCCCGTGGAACCAGGACGGACCTTCTCGTACGAATACACTGTCGGCCAGCACGGCACGTATTTCTATCACACGCACGACCACGTCGACCGCCAGCAGGCGCTCGGCCTCTACGGAGCGCTTATCATCGACTCGAAGAATCCGGCCGACGCCTTCCCCGCCGACCTTGAATACGTGGTCCAGCTTCAGGAGTGGATCAAGCGGGGTTGGCTCACCTTCCCGTCCATGCCGATGGAAGGGGCGCTTCCCAACTATTTCACGATCAATGGCAAATCGTATCCAGCCACGGAAACGGTCCGCATGAAGGTCGGCCAGACTCTGAAAGTGCGATTCATCGGATCCAACACGACAGCGATACACCCGATGCACATCCACGGCGGCCCTTTCGAAGTCGTCGCGATCGACGGTGAGACGTTGGCGCCATCGGCAAGGTACCTCGCCGATACGGTCAACATCGCGCCGGGCCAACGGTATGATGTTCTTTGGATTGCGCGAAACCCAGGGAAGTGGCTGATCCACTGCCATATCTCGCATCACACGACGAACAACAACGTCGAGACGGACGGCGGCGGTGGTTTGATGGTCATCATTGAGGTTGCGGAAGGCAGGTATGGATGAGAGGCTCGTTACATCTCATTCTCTCCTCTTCATCTGTGTCCAGGCCAAAGGCGGTTGAAACGGACTTTCCGAGCGGCCGCATCCCCAGTTCCTCAGGTGGCATCGCGAGAACTGCTTTAAGCGATGAAGGCGACGACTGCGGCAAGTTGATCGGATCATCCGGATCAGTCCAGCGAGGTGATGTTCTGGCGGAGCATCCTTGCAAATTTCTTCAGATTCAGGGGATGAGGGTATTGGGCAAGGCGGGAGCGGATCGCGACGACATGCGAGCTATGATTGATCTGGCGCTGAAACCGCTAGAGTAACTCGCATTTGACATAATGATCAGTTTTTACTAATCATAAGTCATGACTGTTGATCACGCCCAACTATCTGCTCTCGGCGACGCTACCCGACGTACGATCTTCGAACTGATCGCGTCGCGCCCTCGCACTGTCGTGGAAATCACACGCGAGGTTACCGTCTCCCAGTCGGCAGTTTCCCAGCATCTCAAGGTGCTGCGCGAGTCGCATCTGGTTCGAGCCGAGTCGAAGGGGGCGAGCAATGTCTACCATGTCGACCCGGCCGGGCTCGCCCAGATGCGCGCTTGGCTCGACCGGTTCTGGAGTACAACCTTGTCGGCGTACAAAGTGGTCGCCGAGAATTCATCGGAGGAGTTGAAATGAACACGCAGATGCCGATCGCGTCCGTCAAGCAATCGATCGTTGTCGAGGCACCGATAGAGCGAGCGTTCAAGGTATTCACCGAGGGATTCGGCAGCTTCAAGCCACCGACACACAACCTGCTCGCAGTCCCGATCGCCGAAACAGTGTTCGAACCACGCGTCGGAGGTTACATCTACGACCGCGGCACCGACGGCAGCGAGTGCCGCTGGGCGCGTGTGTTGGCCTACGAGCCGCCCAATCGGGTGCTCATGAGTTGGGACATCAGCCCGCGGTGGCAAATCGAAACAGACCCGGACAAGACCAGCGAGTGGGAGGTGGTGTTCACCGCCGAAACCGACAATCGCACCCGCGTCGAGCTTGAGCATCGAAATCTCGAACGTCACGGTCAGGGCTGGGAAAGCGAGCGCGATGGCGTCGCAGGTGATCATGGCTGGCCGCTTTACTTGCAGCGGTTTGCAGACCTGTTCCAAAGTGCGGCCTGAAGAACGAATGCGAGGTCCCTCTGAGTGGAAATACATTACTTTGAGGCCCTCGGCGGTCTGCTCTCGCGCAATCCAAGGAAGGGACACGAGTGGTCGCAGCATCATGCCGCTATCATACGGCAACATCGAAGACAGACCAGCGACCTCAATGCAATGAGGCGCTCGCGGCGTGACGCTCACCCCTGTCGTGTAGGGCGAACCTGTCAACCATGTCGGCGCAAGCTTTATTGAAGCCCAACACCTCAGCATCGATGCGCATCTTGCGATACTTCAAGACCGGCGAAACATGCAATCGCAGGTCTTGGCGCAAACATGCCGCTTCACCAGTCTCCTGCATGGTCCACTTTCGAGCCGCCATTTGGCGGGACCATGTGACCGACTTGGGGGCGCAAAGTGGTCGGCCAACCACGAATATGCTAACTCTGCCGAGGGCAAAAATACGTCATTCGACCGTTAGCGATTCGAGCTTTTTCACCGCCGATCACCGCCGTTACCACGCTTTCTCGCCTCTTGGCTGTTTCCCGCTCTTCGCGGGCACGTAACTCCGGCGGCAATTTTCGGCGTTATTGTAGCAAAAATGGCAGCTTTGGCGCCCCAGCGCAGATGAAACAGATAACTACGTTTCCGCTGGATCACTCTGATATTGCGATCGCAGGCACGAAAATCCGACCAATCGTCTCCGAGGCCAGGCTCCGTGTCGTCCTGCTCGCGAACATCGTCGGTTTCGCCGTCGTCGCGGCAACGACATTTGGGGCGTCGCCAGCGGTGAAGCGCGGGACATAGCCAAGCTATTTCTCGTTATCCATCTGCTCTTCACGTTGGCCTTCGTGATGGCGGCTGCTCGCGGACGTAAATTCTGAGGTTCTGTACCCACGTCCGCTTCACGACCAGTTCCGCTCGGCCTCATTCAAACTGTTGGTCTTCGATACCCTTCGGATAGCGATCGAGGGTCAGCTTCAACTGGATACCGTGCTCGAGCCATGCCTTCAGCCCCGCCAGCAAAAGTGTGAAGCCTTGTGTGGAATCAGCGACGTAGCGCATGAGCTTGTCGGCATCTCCCGTCCATCCGGACTCCTGCACGCGTACGAAAGTCGTGCCATCCGGAATGGATTGGAACGTCCATTCCACAGTCGTTGGGCCGCTGTAGCCAGGCCATTCGATCACGACGCGCTTGTTAGGCTCTATGACCTTTGGCGTGACCTCGATGGAGACGTCGTGGCTCTCCCAATCCCACTTGACGGTCTTACCAGTCTCCAGCCTTCCGCTGCCTTTGCTGAACCAGAATTTCGTCGTGATGTCCGGGTTCACGATCGCTTCGAAAACATGCTCGACCGGCTTGCGGACGAGCATTCCGGTCTTGGCGATCGGTATACGCGTGATCTGCGGATTGTTCATCACTCTCTCCTTCTATTTAGTGAAAAGCATTATTTCATATGGCTAGTTCCTCTCCGCAGCCAAGGGTGTGTCTGGGGCCGTTACTCAGTGTTGCTCATCGCCCAGCATGTGATCCGCCAGGCTGTGCAATGGCTCGCCTGATAGGCGTTCCGGACCCGGTTCATGTGCGTGAGGTTGAACGCCCGGATGGCCTGCAAAACACGGCGCGTCGTCAGGACCTTGCTGATTGAGGAGAACCCGCGGACCTTGATGCCGGCGTCACGACACAGCGCTCAAGAAAAGCTTCGTCCAGCCGGCCGTGATGGAGTGAACGATCATCGACGGCGGCTCCATCGCTCAAGGAGGTGAGAAATGACCAGTGACCGCAGGGTTTCCCGCGAAATCGTCGAACGCTTCCACAACGCATTTGAGAAGCATCGCCCCGAAGATGTTGATGATCCCATCAGCGAGGGCTGTGTTCTTGAAAATACGGCGCCGGCCCCGGATGGAGCGCGCTACGAAGGGCGCGAGGCTTGCCTCGCTTTCTGGAAGGGCGTGGCGTCGTCGGCCAACCTCGTCTTCAAAGCTGAGGAAATCTCCGCGATGGGCGACCGCGGGATCATCCGCTGGCAGCCTCGCTGGAGCGAACGCGAAGGGGACTGGGTTCGAGGCGTCAATATCATGCGCGTCAAATGCGCGTCCGGGACGGAAAGGTCGTCGAGGGTCTGGGGTAAGTGAAGGGGGCTGACGTTCCGATCGCGAACCGGCGATCCGCGCCGGTCTGAATCCCGAGCCTCAGCATCTTCTCAGCTGTCGCGGGTCCGACACCGTGGAATTTCTTGACGGGCAGGGCCTCGACGAAGGCTGGATCCTGCTTCGGCGTGATGACAAACAATCCGTCGGGCTTGCGCTGGTCGGAGGCCATCTTGGCGAGGAATTTGTTGTACGAAACACCGGCCGATGCGGTGGGGCAGCCATCGCATTCTGGCTCCCGCGCGATTAACATGCATTTCCTTTCACTCGAAGGCAAAGGATGGGCGAGCGCGCGATCGCTGGGCCGTTACCAGCCTAGATCCGTTTCGGTGAAGTCGTTGCCCTTGTAGGCAATCTTCGTCCGATACGCTTTTGCGCAGGCATAGGAGAAGCAGTCGCCTATATTGAGCTTGGCAGGATGATTGACGACCTTTCCAAACTGCTGGGCTGCGTCGAGAGCTTTCGTACCAACATCGCCGGAAATCATGGTTTCGCGGGCCTCCAGATCGATAATGAACTGATCGACCATAAGGCGGGCCTGCGACAGCAGCATTTCCGGATTTGCCGGCCTATCGCGGCCTTGGGCCCCGGCCAGACGCCGCGTCAAAGAAAGCGAAGCTTCCATGCGCACAATGGCTGACACGAAAAATTGCCCGTGATGCTTTTCCAGCCGCTCCATTAGGGCGTCCGCATCGTCTTCTTGGGCAAGTATGGCGACAATTACTGATGCGTCGATGAACAGCATCAGTCTTCGCCCCACATTTCATCGGTTTCGCGCTTATGGTCGCCGGGCGCAAATGGTCCCGCTGCGCGGGCCATCGCAAGGGACTTGGCAAGCCGATCTCGAATCGGCAAGCTGGCCTTGCGACTGGCGATTTCACGTTTGAGAGCCGCTTTAACGGCATCAACCTTGGATGTCTTTGTGAGGCCGATCAATTCGTCGGTGAGTCTGTCGACTTCTGGATCCTTGATGTAGAGCGGCATAGGCGGCATATCCTTTCTAGGATATTATAATATCCAAAATCGCATATGCTTGCAACGAGCCTCAGCCGGCCTTCACCAACTCATTCGATATGATCTGAGTTCTAAATCACTGTTATCCCACTTTCAGTCCGTAGGTGGTATATCTGTAGTGAAATGGCAGATGCTTCATCATGCCGGATACGACTCGATCTTCGCGCCGGAACACAATCCAGTGCTTTGGCGCTGAAATACTGGAACTTTTCAGGCTGTGATCAGTTAAGAAGCTTGGATCAGGAGAAATCTTGAGAGGGCGTCTGCATGCCGAACCTCCGGAAAATGGATCCAAAGAACAGGAAGTTCGATCCGCGCGACCGGCTGATCGTGGCGCTCTATGCGCAGCTGAAGGCAGAGCGGGAAACGCGCGAAACGCTGGAATGGGTGATACGCAACGGCGCGCTATCAGACGAAGTGCTCGAAGCGATCGCTTCCGACCCCGTGCGGCCCGTTACCAGCGACGATATCGCTTCCGTCGAAAAGATCATCGCGCTGGACGAGCGCCGCAAGGCAGCGCCGCGCGATGAGGACTAAAGAGAGGACTGGAATGATGGTCGACATCACCTATCAGATCGTGCCGCATGACGCGGGCTGGGCGTACAAGCTCGGCGGCACGCTCTCGGAAACCTATGCGACCGTGGAAGAGGCGATCAATCACGCCAAACACGCAGCGGCCCGCCAGAAGATCGGCAACGGCGACGCCACATTGGCTTTCCCAGCCCCGGACGGCGGGTGGAGCTTCATGCCGCTTGAAACGGACAAGAGTGGAAGCAGGCTCTGACCGGTAGCATAGGAGACGAGCATGGCAGCGCGGGCAAGCTGGAAAGGTCATTTGAAGATCGACGATCTTGTCTGCGCCGTCGGACTCTATACGGCGATCTCTTCATCGGACCGCGTCTCCTTCAATATCATCAACCGGAAGACCGGCCATCGCGTCGAGCGTCAGTTCGTGGATAGCGAGACGGGCAAGCCGGTGGAGCGCGAGGACCAGGTCAAGGGCTACCGCATGGAGAATGGCGAGTACATCGTCATTGAAGGCGACGAGATCGCCAGCATCATGCCGGAAAGCGACAAGGTAATGGACGTTCAGGGCTTCATTGCCCTCGATGAAATCGACAAGCTCTATTTCGACCGTCCTTACTATCTCGCGCCAGTCGATGAGCATGACGAGGAGGCGTTGCGCCTGATTGCCAGGAGCATGCGCGAGAACAACGTCGCAGCGCTTGCCGAGGCCGTGCTTTTTCGGCGCAACCGGACGCTGCTGATCCGCCCGCGCGACGACTGCGTCGTCGCGACGATGCTGAACTTCGACTACGAGGTTCGTTCTGCCGGTCCCATCTTCAAGGACATTCCCGATATCAAATTCGACAAGGAAATGCTTGAGCTTGCCGGCCATATCATCGGCACGAAGCAGACTGCATTCGAGCCGGGCGAGTACGAGGACCGCTACGAGGCGGCGCTGACCGAACTGGTGAAGGCCAAGATCGAGGGCAGAGTGCTGCCGAAGAGGAAGCCGAAGCCGGAAGGCAAGGTCGTCGATCTGATGGAGGCGCTGCGCCAGAGCGCCAAGATGAGTGGAAAGAAAGCACCTGCGAAAGGGACGGCGCAGCGCAGCGCCTCTGATAGCCGACGCAAGAAGGCTAGCTGACCATGGTGCTTGAAACCTATCAGGCAAAACGCAACTTCGGAGCCACACCCGAACCGCGCGGCGCCAAAGGCCGCAGTCAGGGAAACAGTTTCGTCATTCAAAAGCACGATGCTACGCGGCTGCATTACGACTTCCGGCTGGAGATGGACGGCGTCTTGAAAAGCTGGGCGGTGACCAGGGGACCGAGCCTCAACCCGGAGGACAAGCGCCTTGCGGTCCATGTCGAGGACCATCCGCTTTCCTATGGCGATTTCGAAGGCATCATCCCGAAGGGCCAATATGGCGGCGGGACGGTGATCGTCTGGGACCGCGGTACTTGGACACCGCTCGGCGATGCGAAGAAGGCCTATCGAAAGGGCCATATCGAATTCGAGCTTGATGGCGAAAAGCTTAAGGGCCGCTGGCATCTGGTGCGAATGCACGGGCAGCCGGGCGAAAAGCACGAGAACTGGCTGCTGATCAAGGGAGACGACACCGAAGCCCGCCACGACGGCAAGGATATTTTGAAACAACGGCCGGAATCGGCAAAGACCGGACGGCGGATAGAAGAGGTTGCTAAAAACCCGACCGATACCTGGAACTCCAAGCCGAAGGGCGGTGGCAAGGCTGTAGCGGCAAAGGCCGGGCGGCAAATACATGATTGGCCCAAAGGCGCCAGGAAGGCGGCGATGCCGGATTTCGTGGAGCCGACGCTTGCCAAGCTGAAGGCCAAGCCGCCGGCCGGCGACGGCTGGATCCACGAGATCAAATTCGATGGCTATCGGCTGCAGATCCGGATCGAAAACGGCGAAGTGAAGATGCTGACCCGTACTGGGCTTGATTGGACGGAAAAGTTCGGCAAGGACATCGCCAATGCTTTCAAGGCATTGCCGATTCAATCGGCGATTATGGACGGCGAGCTTGTCGTCGAGCAAGATAGCGGCGCTTCCGACTTCTCAGCGCTTCAGCAGGACTTGAGCCAGAGGCGCTACGATCGGTTCGTCTTCTACACCTTTGATCTGATCTATCTCGACGGCCATGACCTGAAGGGCGTGCCGCTGATCGAGCGCAAGCGTCTGCTTGAAAAGATGTTGCCCGCCGGGAACGACAAGCTGCGTTACAGCGAGCATTTCAACGAGAACGGCAGCCTGGTTCTGGATCACGTCTGCAGGCTGAGCCTGGAGGGTGTTGTCTCAAAGCAGCGAGATAGCACATATACTTCGGGCCGCAGGGGCGAGTGGATCAAGGCCAAGTGCTCGCAGCGGCAGGAGCTTGTCATCGGTGGTTATGTGCCATCGACCTCGATGAAAAATGCGATCGGCTCGTTGGCGATGGGTTTCTACGACAACGGCAAGCTGAAGCATGTCGGGCGCGTCGGCACTGGCTATACGGCGACGGTCGCCCAGGATCTCTATGAGCGGCTTTCGAAAATCGAGCAGGAGGAGAATTCCTTCGACGACAGGCTGACGCCAGAGGAACGCCGGGGGCTTGTTTACGTGAAGCCGGAGCTTGTCGCGGAAGTGGAATTTCGCGCCTGGTCCTCCGATGATAAACTGCGGCATGCCGCGTTCCGCGGTTTGCGTGAGGACAAGCTGGCGAAGGACGTGGTGCGTGAGATGGAAAAGACCACCGCAAAGAACCTGCCGAAATCGACTGTCACGCTGACGCACCCGGATCGCATCTACTGGCCGGATGAAGGGGTGACCAAGGAGGGGCTTGTCGATTATTACGCGCAGGTCTGGCGCTTCATGGAGCCTTACGTCGTCAATCGTCCTCTAGCTCTGCTGCGTCTGCCGGACGGTATCGAGGGGCATCAGCGTTTCTTCCAAAAACACGCCTGGAAGGGCATGAACGAGAATATCGAGCAGATTACCGACCCGAAGGACAGGGGCGGCGAAAAATTCCTGCGCATCACCGATTTCGATGGCGTGGTGGCACTGGTGCAATCGGCCGTCCTGGAAATCCATCCCTGGGGGACGACGACGGATAGCTGGGAGAAGCCGGACATGATTACCATGGATCTCGATCCCGGCGGCGAGGTTCCGTGGGAGAGTGTCATCGCTGCCGCCCTGGAGATTAAAGAGCGCCTGGAAGCGGAAGGGCTTGCCGGCTTCGTCAAGACGTCCGGCGGCAAAGGACTGCATGTGGTCACGCCGCTGAAGCCGAAAGCAGGCTGGGCGGAGGTGAAGGCCTTTGCGAAACGGCTGGCGGATAGCATGGCTGCAGAAAATCCGGACCGTTACATCGCCAAGGCGACGAAAGCCGAGCGCACCGGCAAGATCTTCATCGACTACCTGCGCAATGGCCGCGGTAACACCGCAGTCGCCGCCTATTCGACGCGTGCCCGACCAGGAGCGACAGTCTCGATGCCACTTGAATGGAGCGAACTCACCGCCGATATTGGCCCGGCCTACTTCACCGTCGACAACACGCCGCCGCGGCTCGACGCGCTGCCGAAGGACCCGTGGGATGGGTTCTTCGCGGCCGCAAAGCCGCTTGAGAAGAGGAAACGGTAGGCTCCCAGCGCAACCGCTCGCGGCGAATGCCTTCTCCCCAGTGGGGAGAAGGTCCGGCAGGCGGATGAGGGGGGTCACAAGTTCGACTTCGCCTCGTTCCGTCGTCACCCCGCTCCGTTCACGCCGCCTTCGCCACTTCGCCATGCGGGTCGAGTACGAATTTCGTGGCGGCTCCCTGGTCGAAGCTCTCATAGCCTTGCGCGGCATCCTCCAGCGAAATCACCTTCGCGTTGACAATGTCGGCGATCGGCAGGCGGTCGTGGAGGATCGCCTGCATGAGCTGGCGATTGTATTTCAAGACGGGTGTCTGGCCGGTGTGGAAGGATTGCGCCTTTGCCCAACCGAGACCGAAACGGAGGGAGAGGTTGCCATGCTTGGCTGCATTGTCGGCGGCGCCTGGATCTTCGGTGACGTAGAGGCCCGGAATGCCGATCGAGCCTGCTGCGCGGGTGATCTCCATCATCTGGTTGAGCACGATTGCCGGCTGCTCGCCGCCTGAATGGCCGCGGGCTTCGAAGCCGACCGCATCAATGGCACTGTCGACCTCATTGCTGCCGACGACCTGAGCGATCATGTCGCCGAGACGGTCGCTCTTCGAAAGGTCGATCGGTTCAAAGCCGACCTTGGCGGCATGTGCCAGACGATCCTTGTTGAAATCGCCGACCATGACGACGGCAGCACCGAGGATGCGGGCAGACGCGGCAGCGGCCATTCCGACCGGACCGGCGCCTGCGACATAGACGGTCGAGCCGACGCCGACGCCGGCGCGCACTGCCCCGTGGAAGCCGGTTGGAAGGATGTCGGAAAGCATGGTGAGATCGCGGATCTTCGCCATCGCCTGATCTCGGTCGGGGAGTTTCAGCAGGTTGAAGTCGGCGTAGGGTACCGTCACGTAGCGGGCCTGCCCGCCGATCCAGCCACCCATATCGACGTAGCCATAAGCGCCGCCGGCACGCGCCGGATTGACCGTCAGGCAGACGCCGGTGTCCTGCGATTTGCAGCAGCGGCAGCGGCCGCAGGCGACGTTGAAGGGCACGGAAACGATATCGCCGACGCTCAGCATTTCGACGTCGACGCCCTTTTCGATGATCTCGCCGGTGATTTCGTGGCCGAGAACGAGGCCGGGCATAGCCGTCGTGCGGCCGCGAACCATATGCTGGTCGGAGCCACAGATATTCGTAGAGATTACCTTGAGGATGACGCCGTGCTCGATACGGCGGCCATCCGGCGCTTCCAGTTTCGGATCATCGATGTCGCGGACTTCGACTTTGCCGGGCCTTAGATAGACAACGCCTCGGTTTTTGCTCATTTTCATCTCCTCCATTGAAAATGTGACCAGCCATGCATGGCTCCTCTCCATGCAGGCCTCTTCGGACAGAATAGTGCAGAACGGCCGGCGCGCCGTTCCGTTTACGACGGTTTGGGGCTGGAAATGGCCGCTACGCTCAGCGGGTTCTCGGCGACCTCGGCTTTTCGTCCTCCGCGNTACGACGGTTTGGGGCTGGAAATGGCCGCTACGCTCAGCGGGTTCTCGGCGACCTCGGCTTTTCGTCCTCCGCGGCCAAGCTCTTCTTCAGGGCATCAATGATGTTGATGACATTGCCGGTCGATTTGACGGCGGGGCGCTTTGTTGCCGGTNAAGCTCTTCTTCAGGGCATCAATGATGTTGATGACATTGCCGGTCGATTTGACGGCGGGGCGCTTTGTTGCCGGTGGAGCCTGCTTGAGGCTCTTCGTTTTGTTGCGGATCATTGTCCTCAGCCGTTTCTGGATTGGATCCTGCACCATGGAGGCGCTCCACTCCTTCGTCTCTTCCTTGACAAGGCGCTTCATCATGGCGAGCAGCTTGGTATCAACCTTGACATCGATATCGAGATGCGAGACCGGCTCTCGCAATTCGTTGCCGTAATGTAGCGTCCAGAGAATGATGCCCTTGCCTTGAGGCTCCAGAAGGACGGCCCGTTCGCGGCGATACAGCACCAGCCTTGCGATGCCGACCACATTGTTTGCCCTCATCGCCTCGCGAATGACGCAGAAGGCCTCGGTACCGACCTTGTCTTCCGGCGCCAGAAAATGCGGCTTGTCGTACCAGATCCAGTCGATCGAGCCGCGCGGCACGAAGGTGTCGATATCGATGGTGCGGGTGCTTTCAAGCCCGACCTCCTCGATCTCCTCGTCTTCGAGGATGACGTAATCGTCCTCACCCTTCGGATAGCCCTTGACCTGCTCCTTCTCGGGCACGGCCTTGTGGGTGACGCTGTCAACGTAGCGGCTTTCGACCCGGTTGCTGGTCTTGCGATTGAGAACATGAAAGCGGACTTTGTTGCTCTCGGTCGTGGCCGGCGTCAGCGAGACGGACGCCGTGACGAGTGACAGCTTGAGATAGCCTTTCCAGAATGTCTGCCGCGCCATGGGCGATCTCCTTAAGCCGCCTTGTCGAGTTCGGGATAGTGCCGGAAGATGCCATCCTCGTTGAAAGGAATGCGCCGCTCCGATTTCAGATAGGCGGCGATGTTCGGACGCCTGGCCACCGCAACATGCAGGGCAGACAGTGCCGGATATGTCGTTTGATAACCCGCCATGCCATTTGGAAACGCGTAGTTCAGGCCTTCGATGATCTGAAAGAGGGAGAGATCCACATAGGTAAGCGCATCGCCGAGGATATGTTGCGAGCCCTTCGGATTCTGCTGCAGCACACGCTCGAAATAGCCAAGGAACTTCGGGACACGCTCCTTGATGAATTCGGCCGAGCGCGCCTTTGCCTCCTCCTTCTGATCCTCGTAGTAGAGCGAGGTGGCAATCGGATGATGCGTGTCATGCGCTTCGGCGACGAAATCGGTGATCGTGAGTTGCAAGCCGTTCAGCACGTACCGCAAGCCTTCGTCCTCAGGCGCCAAATGAAGCTTCGGGCCAAGATAGAGCAGGATATTGGCGACGTGCGGGATGATGAGGTCGCCGTCCTTCAAGAAGGGCGGAGCAAACGGGATATGCGGCTCCGAGCCGCTTCGCATGAGCCTCATCATTGCGCTGGTACCCCGGCCGCTGCCGGATTCGCGTGTGACGTCGATATAGTCCGCGCCCGCCTCCTCCAGCGACAGCCGGACAAATTCTCCGCGTCCCTGGATGCCATCCCAGTAATAAAGCTCGTAAGCCATCCATTCCCTCAATGCCGGGTTTCGCGGCCGAAATCTTTCCGCAGTTCGTCCTTCGCCTGTTCAAGTGTGTCCTTTTGCTTCTTCGTCAACTGGTCACCGGCGCGATTGATATAGAAAGTCAGCATCGACATGGCCGAGCGATAGGGGCTTGACTTGCGGCGGTGGCTCGCCTCAGCCGATTGTTTGATCGAGCGGGCGATCTTCTTCGGATCGCTGGATGTGAAGACGCCCTCCTTAAGGTCCATGGCGTCACTGCGCTCGGTAACCTCTTGCGACCATTTCTTCTTCGCCTTGGTCATCGGCAAGCTCCTCGGTCCGGGACGGCGCACCTTCAAAGCGCGCCAGTCTAGCGATCAGTGGTGGGTATGATGTTCGTTGCGTTTGCGCGTCGCGGCCGCTTTCTTGGCGGATGCGGAACGTTGGGCTGCCGAGCGCGACGCGGATGCTGCACCGCCCTTGCGGCCGCCTTTTTCGGAGGCTTCGTGCGTCTCCTTCTTGCCGCGGCCCGAACCGGACTTCTTCCCGCCGCCGCTTTCCTTGTTGACGGTGGCCCAGGCCCGGCGCTCTGCCTCCTGGTCGGAAACGCCACGTGCCTCGTAGCCTTCCTCGATGTGTTCGGCCTTGCGTTTTTGCTTGTCCGTATAAGCGGATTTGTCACCTCTTGGCATCTCTCTGCCTCCTCTCGTTGCAAAAGAAGTTGAACCGCCAGGAACTGCAAAAGTTCCAGCCTTTAGGCACCGAGTTCGGATATTGAAGCGGAAGCCAGGCATTGGGTGGAAGCTAAGCGATAGGCCTCTGCCTGAAGGCGGTCTTCACCGCCTGGTCGAGGGCCGAACTGCTGAACGGCTTCAGAAGCAGAACCGAGCCTGAGAAGCGGCTTGCATCCGGAAGGTGGTTGTTTCCAGTCGCAAAGACCAGTCCCACGGATGGAAATATCTCTCTCGCCTTCGCGGCGAAAGCAGGCCCCGACATTCCCGGCAGGCCGACATCGGCGACGATGATATCGACTGCCGTATGCGTCAGGATCTCGACGGCCTGCTCGCCGCTTTCGGCGTCGATCACATCGTAGCCGAGATCCTGAAGTATCTCGGCCATGTCCATGCGAATGAATGCATCGTCCTCCACCAGCAACAACCTGGTTCTGTCGTGCGTGCCTTCGCGCGACGTCGTGCCTGGCGCAGGGCCCGGTCCGGTTGTTGCCTGGCGGCGCGAGGCGCTGCCGGCAAGCACATGGCGGATCTTCCGGGCAAGCGCGTCGCGCGTATAGGGCTTCGAGACAAGTTCGAGGCCGGGATCAAGGCGGCCGCCGTGGACGATCGAGTTCTCCGTATAGCCGGACGTATAGAGAACCGCGATGTTCGGCAGGCGTTCACGGGCCATGCGCGCGAGTTCGGGGCTCTTCAGCGGGCCGGGCATGACGACGTCGGTGAACAGCAAGTCGATATGCGCACCGCTTTCGAGGACGGTGAGCGCACTCTGCCCATCGCGGGCCTTCAGCACGTGATAGCCGAGGTCACTCAGCATCTCGACGACAGTGGCACGCACGCCCTCGTCGTCCTCTGCAACGAGGATGGTTTCCGTACCGCCGGCCGGTGGCGCCGCCTCGTTATTGGCGACGCGGTCCTCGGTCTGGAACGAACGGGGCAGATAAAGCTTGACCGTTGTACCTTCGCCGACCTCGCTGTAAATCTTCACATGCCCGCCCGATTGCTTGACAAAGCCGTAGACCATCGAAAGCCCAAGGCCGGTGCCCCGGCCCTCGGGTTTGGTGGAGAAGTAGGGTTCGAAGGCTTGCGCCATGACCTCCGGCGTCATTCCGGATCCGGTGTCGGTGACCGCGAGCACGACATACTGGCCCGCAGTCACCTCCGGATGGGTCCGGCTATAGGAATCGTCGAGAAACGCATTGCCGACTTCGACCGTCAGCTTACCGGACCCTTCTATTGCGTCCCGCGAATTGATGGCGAGATTGAGAAGAGCATTTTCGATCTGGATCGGATCGGCGAAGGTGTTCCAAAGGCCGCCGGAGACCATGGTCTCGACTTCGATCTCCTCGCCCAGCGCGCGGCGAAGCATGTCATCCATGCCCGCAACGAGGCGGCCTATGTTGACGACCTTCGGCTCCAGCGGCTGACGGCGGCCGAAGGCGAGCAAATGGCTTGCAAGCCGTGAGCCGCGTTCTACAGCGGCAAGCGCATTGGAAATCCGCTCCTTGGCGCGGCCGTCGTTCGAGATGTCCTTCCCGAGGAGCTGGAGATTGCCGGAGATCACCTGCAGCAGATTGTTGAAGTCATGGGCCACCCCGCCCGTGAGCTTGCCGATCGATTCCATCTTCTGTGACTGCTGAAGAGCAGCCTCCGTCTGCTGGCGCTCCGCGATCTCGCTTGCAACACGCATTTCCAGCGTTTCGTTGAGCTTGCGGAGCTTATCTTCGATGCTGCTGCGCCGGGCGATCTCCAATTCGCCTGCGCGCAGCAGCCGGGCGTTGTCGATCGCGACAGCCGCCTGGCCGGCGAGGCTGACAAGACTTGCCTGGGCCGCATCCGTAAAGCGGCCGGGCTGCGCATGGCCGAAGAAGAGGCCGCCGATCACTGCACCGCTTCGGGATTTCACCGGTACAGCGAGATAGCTTCGAACCGGAAGATGACCCATCGGCATGCCGGAATACGGAGCGTTCTGTCCGTAGCGTGGATCGAGCAGAATGTCGTCGGAACGCACGACACACTCGCCGCTAAAGGTCGGCGCGAAGACCTTGGTATTGCGCGGCATCGGGAATTTGTCGAAGTTCTTGCGGTCGACACCCGAAAGTGCATAGAGCATGTAGCTCCCGCCTTCGCCGTCATCGACATTGTAAAAGAACGCGCCGAATTCCGCGCCCGTCAGCGCGACGCCGGCATCGACAGCAATCTTTGTTAAACGGTCGACATTGAGTTCGGCCGTGATTGCAGCACCTGCTGCATTGACGATCGAAAGCGCCTCGGATTTCAACCGCAACTCCTCGAGCGCGTGACGCTCGCGGCGTTTGGCGATGACTTGCGCTGAAACTTCCATGGTTGCACAAAGCAGGCCTGCAATAGCTCCTGCTTCGTCGCGAAGCGGCGTGTAGGAGAAGGTGAACCACGTGTCCTCGATGCGACCGTCCCGGCGCATCGGAATCAGCAATTCCTCGAAGAGCTGGGATTCTCCCTGGAGTGCGGCGCGGACGATCGGCTCGAATTGCGGCCAGATATCGCTCCAGACTTCGGCGAAGGGTTTGCCAAGCGCGCCCGGATGACGTTCAGGGAAAATCGGCACATAGGCGTCATTGTAGATGAAGGCAAGCTCCGGCCCCCAGACGACAAAATTCGCCTGCCGCGAATTCAGAACGAGCTCGACGATATGCCTGAGAGAAGCGGGCCAGCTCTTGACCGGGCCCAGGCTGCAGCCGCTAAAGCCGGAATTCCGCAATACATCGCCGATGCTGCCGCCACCCCTCGGCCAAACGCCGTCTTCGAGCCGGGTCATTCCAACCGCTTTCATGATCAGACCGCAAACGATGTGAATCGCACGGGAATTCAGCCCACCTGCGAAAGGCAAAATAGAGGCTTGGGAGATTTCGGGAAGGGCAGGTCGGAAATAAGCTTAACGGCACCGGAGGCCGTCGTCACTTATCCAAACTTTCGCTTTTGCTATTTGCGATGGAGCCATTGAGAGCCGGTGAATGCCTTGCTGAAATTAAAGAAGCGGCTGGAACGGGAACGGGTTTCGGGGAATACAAAACCAACCATATTGTCGATCGCGACGACGAGGCCGAGGGCCAGAACCAGATAGAGAAAGGCGGCGAGGGATAAGATCAGCATCTCCGCTCTCACATCGGCGTCAAGAACATGTAGCAGCCTGCTACGACAAGGGAAACGAGAATGGCGTCGAAATAACCTCTGTTCATGACAAGCCTCCCACTTTCGCCGTTAACAGCCGAAGCGAAAATTGGTTCCGCCACTCGTGGCCATTTTGCCGCCTTTTTTCGAAGGTGCCCCGCTATGGTGGTCATTCGGCCCGATCTATTCCTCATGTCAGTGCCATCTGCACTTTATAAACACCATAAAGCGCAACTAATTCAAACATATGACAACACTTTCCGGAGGCGCTGCCCTTGCAGCGTCCACACGAGGTAGGAGTTTCGGTATGAATGCGCTCAGACTGACTTGCGGCTGACGGCGCGCTTGGGAGCCGGTTTCACGGTGCCGTTGCTTTTGGTCCCAGCGGCTGCCGTGCGTTTGGTCCTAGTCTTGACTTCATTGCCGTCCTTGGACGCAGCAGAGCGTTCGAGCTTTTCGCGCTCTTTTCTCGCCTGCTCCCAATGTATGGAATCGCGTCCGGTAGGATGCCCCTCTTCTTCCCAAAGGGCGTATGCACGTTTTTTAATCCACTCTTCCCGAGTTTCTGTCATCGCTGATCTCCAGTCACATCATCCCGCAGCCAAACGCTAGACTGGGGGGATGGTTCCAGAGGAACAGGCGATATTCAAGAAGAATTTTGACACAGTGCAAAATATTATTTGCGCCGCAGCATAAACGCCCCGTCAGTTGGTCTGAAATGCCGTGGCATTCGTCAAATCCTTGACGAAATTCGCGCGGTTTATGTTGGCGTCTTCCTTGTCGCGAATGCGCAGAAGGTACGACGGGTGGATGGTCACCAGAACGGGCGGATGGTTTGCCGGCTGAAGAACATGGCCGCGCTCGGCGGTGACCTTCACTTTGGGACCAAGCAGCGAATAAAGTGCCGTAGCGCCCAGCGCGACAACCAGTTTCGGCTGCAGGATCTCAAGCTCGGCGCCGAGCCACCATGCGCAACGCTGGATTTCTCCGGCATTCGGCTTGGAATGCATGCGCCGCTTGCCGCGCGGCTCGAATTTGAAGTGCTTGACGGCATTGGTGACGTAGCAGCGGGACCGGTCGACGCCCGCCTCTTCGAGACACTGATCAAGCAGACGTCCGGCGGGACCGACGAAAGGTTTGCCCGCCAGGTCTTCCCTGTCGCCCGGCTGTTCGCCGACCAGCACAATGTCGGCCGTACGCGGGCCTTCGCCGAAAACGAGCTGCGTGGCGTTCTTGTAGAGGTCGCAGCGCGTGCAGGTTTCGGCCTGAAGTTTCAGGTCATCGAGGCCTTTGGCGTCTGCCGTTTCCAGTTCGAAAGCCGGGCCAAATTTGGGCGCGATGTTCATAAGCGCTTCCTTCTCCAGTCTTCTGCCTCAACCGATCGGCAAGGCGTTTGTTCCGGCGCGGGGAACAAGCGCAGCATTCATGGATTTGAAGGAGTGTTCGAGACATCCAAGCCAGTCAGGGGATATGCATGAATCAGGTTTCGAAAGTCGACTCTATTGCAGGAATTCGAAAGAGCTGGGGTGCCGAGATTGGCGCGGATGGTGTCCGTTTTCGGATCTGGGCGCCGCGGCAAAAGGAGATGAGGCTTCGCTGCTCCGGCAAGGATCGGCCGATGAACCGCTCTGACGGCGGCTGGTTCGAGCTGACCGTTGCGGAAGCAAGGGGTGGCGACGCCTACGCCTTCGTCCTTTCGGATGGCAAGGCGGTGCCCGATCCTGCCTCTCGGGCGCAGGCCGGCGATGTGCACGGCCCGTCGCTGATCGTTGATCCTTCCTACCGCTGGATGAATACCGGCTGGAAGGGCAGGCCCTGGGAAGAGGCGGTGATCAGCGAAATCCATATCGGCACTTTCACCAGAGAGGGCACCTTCAAGGCGGCCGCCGAAAAGCTCGGTCACCTGGCTGGGATGGGTTTCACGGTAATCGAGGTGATGCCCGTCGCGCAATTTTCCGGAAAGCGCGGATGGGGTTATGACGGCGTGCTGCATTATGCGACGCATTCGGCTTACGGTACGCCGGCCGATTTCAAGGCATTCATCGACGCCGCGCATGGCCACGGTCTGGTGGTGCTGCTCGACGTCGTCTACAATCATTTCGGTCCGGATGGAAACTACCTGCACGGCTATGCGCCGGAATTTTTCCACGCCGGTCGCAATACGCCGTGGGGTGCCGCGATCGATTTCGGGCAGGAGCCGGTGCGGCGTTACTTCATCGAAAATGCGCTTTATTGGATCGGCGAGTTCCAGCTCGACGGCCTGCGGCTCGACGCCGTGGAGCAGATTTACGATACCTCGAAACGCCACATCCTCGCGCAGCTGTCGACGGAAGTACGCGACGCCTTTGTCGATCGCGAAGTGCATCTCGTCGTCGAGGATCAACGCAATCTCGTAAGCCTGCTGGAGCGCGACGACCGCGGGAGAGTGAAGACCTTTACCGCGGAGTGGAACGACGACTTCCACCATGTCGCTCATATCATCGCAACCGGCGAAACAGCCGGCCACTATAAGCCCTTCGCATCCGACCTCTGGGAAAAGACGAAGCTTTCGATGCAGCACGGCTTCGTCTATCCGGACCGCGGCGATCCGCCTGAGCTGCCGAAGGATGACCGCGTCTATTTGCCACCCGTGGCCTTTATCAATTTTCTCCAGAATCACGATCAGGTGGGTAATCGCGCTTTCGGCGAGCGCTTGATCAGCCTTGCGCATCCCGGCATGACAGAGATGCTGACGGCGGTTCTGCTTCTATCGCCGCAGATCCCCTTCCTCTTTATGGGCGAGGATTATGGCGAGACGCAGCCGTTCCACTTCTTCTGCGACTACACCGGCGAACTCGGCGAGATCGTCCGCAGAGGGCGGATGGCAGAGGCGGAAGGCTTTGGCGGTTTGAAGGACGGCAAGACAGCCGGCGATCTGCCGGATCCAAATGCGATCTCTACGTTCGAGCATTCGAAGCTTCGATGGGAGCGTTCCGACAGCGATGAAGGTAGACGACGGAAGGCCTATGTACGAGAGCTTATCGGTCTGCGGCACAAGTATGTCGTGCCATTGCTGAAGAGACCCGGCCGGATCACAAGCGCGGCGTTGGAAAGCGTCGATGGCGTGCTGGCTGTCAACTGGACCTTCGGCGGCAGCAAGCTGGAACTTCGAGCCAATCTGAGCGACCGTCGTCTTCCGCTACCCCCTTTCGAAGGTGCAGTCATCTTCGATCTGCTGCCTCGCGGCGAGCCGGGCGAAGGCAAACTCGCTGCCCATTCGGTGGTGGTTGCGCTCGATCCCAAGCTGGCAAAATAGGAGCACGAAAATTTCGCGCTTCAGGCGAGCGGCGGCGAATTGAACGCCGCCGTTTTGCAGCTATATCTTCTTCTAATGTTTTATCTCATATCGACCTACTGGGCGCATATCCTTTTCGTCATTTCGCTCGCGATGGGAGCCGCCGCGGCGATCCATGCCGCCATGACGAAGGAGGAGGTACGCGCTGCAATCGGCTGGGTCGGCGTCATCATCCTCTCGCCGATTGTCGGCGCGGTACTTTATGCGATCGCCGGCATCAATCGCATCCGCCGGAAATCCCTGAGTCTCCGTCGCGATGCCCTGCTGCCGGCAGCCGACCTTGACGAACTCGAGAGTTTCGATGCGGAGCCGGAGAGGATCATCAGCGCTTATGGACGGCGCTTTGCAGCATTGCAGACGCTTGGCGATCGCGTTGCCCGCTATCCGCTCACCACCGGCAATACGATCGACATGCTGGAAACGGGCGACGATGCCTATGCGGCGATGAAGGCTGCGATCGACGGGGCCGGGCGGAGTGTTCTGCTTGAAACCTATATTTTCGATCGCGACAAGATCGGCCTCCAGATTGCCGATGCGCTGATTGCGGCGGCAAAACGTGGCATCGAGGTCCGCGTGCTGATCGACGCTGTCGGCGCGCGCTATTCCGTGCCCAGCATTCTCGGCTATCTCGCTGATGGCGGGGTGACGGTTTCGGTCTTCAACGGCAATGTCATCATGGGCCTGCGGCTGCCTTATGCAAATCTCCGCACTCACCGAAAAATTCTGATTGCCGACGGGCGTCTCGCGCTGACGGGCGGTATGAATATCCGACAGGGCTTCAGCTACGCGATGACGGGCGATGATTTTGCACGCGATACGCATTTCTCCGTAACCGGCTCCGTGGTTGCCGATCTCTTCGATGTCGCGGCCGAGGATTGGCGCTTTACGACAGGTGAGATTCTAAGCGCGGACGCGTGGCGGGTCGATGCGCCCGAACGCCAACCGGGCGATCCGGTCTTCATGCGCGTCGTTGCCTCCGGACCGGACCGCAGCGTCGAGACGAACCATAAGATGCTGATAGGCGCCTTTTCTGTCGCGCGGAAATCAATCCGCATCATGTCACCTTATTTCCTGCCCGATCGTGAACTGATCAGCGCGCTGACAACTGCCGCTCGGCGCGGCGTCGAGGTCGATATCGTCGTGCCGGCCGTCAACAATCTCGTTCTCGTTGACCGGGCGATGACGGCGCAGTTCGACCAGATCCTCAAGAACTACTGCCGCATATGGCGCTCGACCGGCAGCTTCAGCCATTCCAAGCTGATGACGATTGACGGGGTCTGGGCCTATGTCGGTTCGTCCAATCTTGATCCGCGCTCGCTCAGGCTGAACTTCGAGGTGGATCTCGAAGTTCTGAACGAGGGGTTTGCGGCGGAGATCGACGAACATATCGACGGGATGCTGAAATCTGCAGCACCGGTGACCTTGGAGAGCCTCCAGGGGCGGCCCTTCCTGGTGCGGCTTGTCGAAAAATTTCTGTGGCTGGGTTCGCCCTATCTTTGATTTTCTCGGATCGGACATGGCAAGTTTTACCTGTGGGCCTATACTGCCAAATCAGAGCCGATTTCGACCAACGGAGCGCGCGTAAACTCCGATGCTTGCCAGGAAAGACAGCCTGCCCGCCAACATTCTCGCGTCGATCCGTAACCGCAAAAAGCGGTTGGATGCCGTGCTTGCGGCTGCAAAGCCCCGGGCGGAAGGTACACTGATCGCCTCCTACAATGTCCATAAATGCGTCGGTGCCGACAGGCGTTGCGATCCCGAGCGAACAAGCCGGGTGATCCACGAGATCGGCGCTGACGTGATTGCCTTGCAGGAGGCCGACACGCGCTTCGGGGAGCGGACCGGCATCCTCGATCTGGCGCGGCTGGAGCGCGAGACGGCACTTATTCCGGTTCCGGTCTCGGGCATGTCGAAGGCGCATGGCTGGCACGGCAATGTCGTGCTCTTCAAGAAAGGCCTGGTACGCGACGTGCACCAGATCAAACTGCCGGGCCTTGAACCGCGCGGCGCGCTGGTTGCGGAACTCGAACTGGAAAATGGCGGAGAGCTTCGGATCATTGCCGCCCATTTCGGGCTTCTGCGGCACTCACGTGCGCGGCAGGCGCAGATGCTGGTCGATCTGATGGCGGATCGGAGCGAGGTGACGACGGTCCTGCTCGGCGACCTCAACGAATGGCGGCTCGGCGATCGTTCGTCGCTTAACACGCTTCAATCCGCCTTCGAGGCGCAGCCTCTTGCGGTCGCAAGCTTCCCAGCTCGTCTGCCGATCTTGGCGCTCGACCGCATCATGTCGAACCGGAAAGGTGTGCTGACGAACGTCGAGGCGCATGATACGCCACTTGCGCGCGTCGCCTCCGATCACTTGCCGATCAAGGCGGTTCTCAACCTGAAGAGGGTGGAAGAGCTGACGGCGTCCGCCTGATCCCCCATCCACCTGCTCATTTTTGATATCAGCTCCGGGGTTTCAAATTTTCCGGATCGTAGAGCGGCCTGTAGCCGACAGCTGCGACGTCGACCGGATAAGTCTCACCGAAGTATTCGATGACGAGCTTGCGGCCTTCCTGGGCATGGGACCAGGGCAGGTAGGCGAGCGCGATGTTCTTGCCGATTGTCGGGCCATAGGCGATCGACGTCGTGTAGGAGCGGCGGCCGAGCTCGTCGACAAGGGTCTCGCCGGTTTCCGGATCCATGACCGGCAGCGTGCCGACCGGATAGCGCGCGACGCCTTTGCTGTCGATGTTATCGGTCATCACCAGCGTGCAGAGCATCGCCGGCTGGTGCTCGCGGGCCTTATATTCGAGATGCCTGGCCTTGCCGCGGAAATCGGCCTCCTTGACCTTCGGACGGGCGAGGCCGGCTTCGATGAGATTGTACTGCGTGATGAGGTCGGCATTCTGCAGGCGCAGGCTCTTTTCCATGCGACGGCTGTTGGCATAGGTCTCGACGCCGAAGGCCATGACGCCAGTCGCGCGCAACGCATCCCAGACGGCAAGGCCATCCTCGTACTTCATGTGCAGCTCCCAGCCCTGCTCGCCGACATAGGAAATGCGGAAGGCGGTGACGTGCCTGCCGGCGATCTCGATCGGCTTGATCGCGGCGAAGGCGAAGTTTTCCGGATCGAGGGCCGCCGGATCGGCGACGACCTTCTTCAGCGTGGCGCGGGCGTTCGGCCCCCAGATGCCGATGGTGACGTATTTTTCGGAGACGTCGGTGACGGTAACGTTGAAGCCCTTATCCTCGGCAATCCGCTTGAGGTAGTGGAAATCGCGCGGGCCTGCGTCCGCCCCGTCGATCACACGGCAGCGGTCGGCCATACGGATGACCGTCAGATCGGCGCGCACCATGCCCTCGTCGTCGAGGAAGTGCGTGTAGATGCCCTTGCCGATGTTGGCGTCGCCGCCGATCTTTGCGGCGCAGACCCACTCCATCAGCTCGACATGATCAGGCCCTTCGACGTCGAACATGTAGAAGTGGCTTAGGTTGACGATGCCGCAATCCTCGCTCATCGCCAGGTGCTCGGCATTGGAGACGCGCCAGAAGTGGCGGCCGTCCCATTCGTTTTCGCGCACCGGCACGCGATCGCCGTACTTCTCAAGCAGGTGCTCGTTGGCTCTGTAGCCATGGGCGCGCTCCCAGCCGCCAAGCTCCATGAAATAGCCGCCGAGCTCGACTTCGCGCTCGTAAAAGGGCGAGTGCTTGACGTCGCGGCTGGTGGCATAGGGCTCGCGCGTATGAACGGCCGGGAAATAGATCTTCTGGGCGGCCTCAAAACAACGGTCCTCGATGAACTGTTCCGTCAGCTGGTGCGCGTAGAAGCGTGAATAGTCGATGCTGGCGTGGTCGATCCCGGTGCGGCCGTCGGTCATCCAGTCGGCGATCAGCTTGCCATAGCCGGGACCATCCTTGACCCAGATGGCGACGCAGTACCAGAGGCCGCGCACCTTCTGGCTCTCGCCGCAGGACGGGCCGCCGGCGGCGGAAACCTGCAGCAGGCCGTTGAAGGAATGGCTTTCGTTATAGCCGAGTTCGCCGAGGATCGGGGTGAGCTCCATGGCGCGCTCGAGCGGCGCGATAATCTCATCCATTTCGAGGTCGCGCTGCGAGGGCGACAGGCGCGCCTCATGCTTTTCGAGCAGCTCGCGGGGATGGCACATGCGCGGACTGGTCTGCTCGTAGTAACCCCATTCGATTTGGCCGCCCTCGGTGGTCTTCGGGTCGCCGGTGTCGCGCATATAGGCGGAGTTGCCCTGGTCGCGCAAAAGCGGGAAGCCGATTTCTTTGCCTGTGCCTTCGAACGCGTTGTAGGGGCCGAAGAAGGTGAGCGGATGGTCGACCGGCATGACCGGCAGGTCCTCGCCGACCATCTCTGCGACCAGACGGCCCCACAGGCCGGCGCAGACGATGACGTGATCGGCCATGATCGTGCCGCGATGAGTGACGACGCCCTTGATGCGGCCGTTCTCGACGATCAGCGACTTGGCCGGCGTATTGGCGAAGGCCTTGAGCTTGCCGACCTTCTCGCCGGCATCGACCAGCTTGCCGGCAACCGTCTGCGAGCGCGGGATGACAAGGCCAGCATCGGGATCGAACAGGCCGCCCTGGACCATCTCTTCCTCGATCAGCGGGAACTTTTCCTTGATCTCGGCGGGGCTGACGTAATGGGCGCGTGTGCCGAAGGCCTTGGCCGAGCTCAGCTTGCGCTTGATCTCCTCCATCCAGGTGTCGTCGCCGGTGCGGGCGACTTCGAGGCCGCCGATGCGGGCGTAGTGTCCCATCTTCTCGTAGAAATCGATGGAGTACTGCGTCGTCCAGACCGACAGATAGTCGTGGCTGGTCGTATAACAGAAGTCGGAAGCATGTGCCGTCGAGCCGATATCGGTCGGGATGCCCGACTTGTCGATGCCGACAATATCGTCCCAGCCGCGCTCGATCAGGTGATGGGCAATCGACGCGCCGACAATGCCGCCCAACCCGATAATTACGACTTTCGCCTTGTCTGGAAATTCTGCCATCACATGCACCCTCGAATTTTGTTGCGCCGAATCTAGTACACGCGATCTTGCAGCTACAGTCGATCCACGACATTAAGATGTAGCGATCCGCCAAAAGCATCCTTCGTTCAGGTTCAGCGTCGCTGGCATCCCCCCGTTGAGGACCGATGTTATCTAGGCCTTCGCGATCGCCGCGTTAACTGTTTGTTAACCATGTCGGCGATAGACATGGTCAACGATTTCTTAACTCAGATGACCAAAGTGCTAACAGACGCTCGCTCGATCCGAATCAAGGGCCGCTCCTTCCTCGCGGTCATGCTTTCTCCGGACCTCCCTTTCGATGATTGGCTGGCGAGGCTGGATGATCTCGCAGCCCGTTCAGCCGGATTCTTTCTGGGGCGGCCCGTCGTTCTTGATGTCACGGACCTGCAGATCGACAGGTCGCAGCTGAAGGAACTTATCGCGGAACTGACGCGACGCAATGTGAGCATCATGGGTATCGAGGGCGGGCGCCCTTCAATCCTTGGGCCGGGCATGCCGCCTGCGCTTAAGGGCGGTCGTCCCGGTTCAGACTTCGAGCTGCCGAAAGCGGAACCAGTTATCGATCTGCAAAACAAGCCGGCGGCCGCCGAGATTCGTTCGGCACTACAATCCATCGTGATCCGGGAGCCTGTGCGTTCCGGTCAGTCGGTGATCTTCCCGGAAGGCGACGTCACAGTCATCGGATCGGTTGCCTCGGGTTCGGAGATCGTCGCTGGAGGGTCGGTCCATATCTATGGGGCGCTGCGGGGTCGAGTCATGGCAGGGTCGGTTGGAAATGCGTCCGCGCGTATCTTCTGCCGAAAGCTTGAGGCCGAGCTGATTGCGATCGATGGCATTTACAAGACCGCCGAAGACATGGCCTCGCACCTTCGTGGGCAAGCCGTCCAGCTCTGGCTCGAAGGCGATACGATCATGGCAGAGAAACTTATCTGAGCCGAAAGCCGGCTAGGACAAAGGAGAGCAAGATGGGGAAAGTCATCGTCGTCACTTCAGGCAAAGGCGGAGTTGGCAAGACAACCTCGACCGCCGCGCTGGGAGGGGCCTTGGCACAGAGAAACGAGAAAGTGGTCGTCGTCGATTTTGATGTCGGGCTGCGGAATCTCGACCTAGTGATGGGCGCGGAGCGAAGGGTTGTCTACGACCTGATCAACGTCATACAGGGTGACGCCAAGCTCTCGCAGGCGCTGATACGCGACAAGAGGCTCGACACGCTGTTTCTGCTGCCGGCGTCGCAAACGCGGGACAAGGACAACTTGACCCCGGAAGGTGTTGAACGGGTCATGGCTGATCTGAAGCGCCACTTCGACTGGATCATCTGCGATAGTCCGGCGGGCATTGAACGTGGCGCGACCCTTGCAATGCGCCACGCCGATGTCGCGGTCGTCGTCACCAACCCGGAAGTCTCGTCGGTACGCGATTCAGATCGCATCATCGGCCTGCTGGATGCAAAGACCGCCAAGGCCGAACGCGGCGAGCGGATGGAAAAGCACCTGCTCCTGACCCGATACGACGCCAACCGGGCGGAACGGGGCGATATGCTCAAGGTCGACGACGTCTTGGAGATCCTGTCCATCCCGCTCCTCGGCATTGTTCCCGAAAGCATGGATGTTCTGCGCGCCTCCAATATCGGCGCTCCTGTGACACTCGCCGATAGCCGCAGCGCACCTGCGATGGCTTATTTCGATGCCGCCCGCCGGCTTGCTGGTGAGGATGTGCCGATCACAATTCCGGGCGAAAAGCGAGGCATCTTCGGCAAGATCTTCGGACGGAGGGCCGCATGAACATCTTCAGTTTTTTCGGCAGAAAGCAAACCGCACCCGCGGCGCGTGAACGCCTGCAGGTGCTTCTGGCCCACGAACGCTCGTCGGTGGGTACAGACCTCGTGTCGCTGCTGCGCGAGGAGATTCTGGAAGTCATCGCCAAGCACGTGCAGCTCGACGCCGATAAGGTGCAGGTGAAGATGGATCGCAACGAGCACGTCTCGATCCTGGAAATCGACGTCGAAATCCCGCTGAAAGCAGCTGCAGAGGCGGCTTGAAGCAATCCGCTAAACCGTCTCACTGGCACTCGTAAAGACCTGAAGCCGCCCGGTGATATCAAGAGCCGGGCGGTTTTCGTAAGCGAGGATTGTGCCCCAAGGCAATCGTTTCCTACTCGAACATCCCTCTCGGCGTCTCGCCCTTCAAGAAAGGTTCGATGAAGGCATGCAGCAGGTCGGACTGGTTGATGACGGCGGTGTGTGACGTCGCCGGCATGACGGCAAGACGAGAGGCGGGAAGGGGCTTGCCCATATCGCCCATGACGCCGCCGCCGAGCAACCGGAACATGGCAACCGAATGTTCTAGGGTTGCAACATCGGCGTCGCCGGAGATGAGCAGCACCGGTATCTTCAGCGACTTCACGTCCTTCTCCCATGCCATCGGCTCGTGCTCGAGGGCGATCAGTTTCTTGACCAGGGCAGGGAAGCCGTCGGGATTGGCGGCAAGCTTGCGGTAGTCGTCGGCGAACGGCATGCCGACAAACATTTCCACCGTCATTTGCGGGATGAAGGCCCTGAACGCCGGCTGCCAGCCCTCGGCATCGTAGGCAACGGAGGCTGCTGCAAGTTTGTTCACTTTTTCCGGATGGCGGACGGCGACTTGCAGCGCAGCGGCCGCACCCATGGAATATCCGAACACATCCGCCTTCTTGAGGCGGACCGCGTCCATGAAGGCCGCGACGTCGTCTGCCAGGTTCTGATAGGTAATGGGGCGGTCGATGTCGGTGGTGCGGCCGTGGCCCTGGAATTCGAGCGCGTAGACCTTGTGGGTTTCGGCGAGCTTGGGGATGATCGCGCCCATGGACGGGATGTTCATATAAGCGCCGTGCAGCACGATCAGCGGGTCACCGTCTCCGGACACTTCATAATACATCTGCATGCCGTTGACCTCGACCCGGTCGCCTGTCGGCTTGGGTTCGGCCAAGGCTGATCCTGCGATAAACAAGCCGACTGCGGCGATGAGGGCGGTGCGGAACATGGGGTGTTTCTCCTTTCGTCTCATGCGTTTTCATCAACGCCGACAATAAGACGAAAGGCCGTTGCTCAATCCGACATGGCCGGCTCAAGATTCTTCGGCGCCTACGGTGGTGCGCTGCATGCCTGCCATGCGACCTGATCCGCGGATTTTGCAATTGCGAATAAGTCGCACTTGCAAAAATAAACTCCTTTCCTTAAGACTGTAATGCAAGTCATTCGCAGCAAGGAGCGTGAGGATGTTGAAACGGGCAGGGCGCCTATTGGCCGGATTGATAGCGGCAGCAATCGTGTCGGTCGCGGCGATGGGACCGGCAGCGGCTGAGGAGAAGTTCAAGGCGGTGACAACCTTTACCGTTATTGCAGACATGGCCAAGAACGTGGCGGGTGATGCGGCCATCGTGGAATCGATCACCAAGCCGGGTGCGGAGATTCACAATTACTCCCCGACACCCGGTGACATACAAAGGGCGCAGGGCGCTCGCCTCATCCTCTGGAACGGGCTTAACCTTGAGCGCTGGTTCGAAAAGTTTTTCGTCAATCTCTATGACGTTCCGGGCGTCGTCGTCTCCGAAGGCATCGAACCGATGAGCATTGCCGAAGGGCCTTATTCCGGCAAGCCCAACCCGCATGCCTGGATGTCGCCGAAGAATGCTCTGATCTATGTCGACAACATCCGCGATGCCTTCGTGAAGCACGATCCGGCGAATGCCGCTGCCTACGAGGCCAACGCTGCCGCTTATAAAAAGAAGATTGAGGCGACCATCACGCCGATCCGCGAAAAGCTTGAGCAGATTCCGGACGACAAGCGCTGGCTGGTGTCGAGCGAGGGCGCCTTTTCCTACCTCGCCCGTGACTTTGGCCTGAAGGAACTCTATCTCTGGCCTATCAATGCCGACCAGCAGGGAACACCACAACAGGTCCGCAAGGTGATCGATGCCGTTGAGGCCAACGAGATCGCTGCCGTCTTCAGCGAGAGCACGGTGTCCGACAAGCCGGCCAGGCAGGTCGCACGCGAAACCGGCGTACATTACGGTGGCGTGCTCTATGTCGATTCCCTTAGCGAGGAGGACGGGCCCGTGCCGACCTATATCGATCTGCTCCGCGTAACCTCCGACACGGTCGAAAAGGGCCTAGTCGAAGGCCTGTCGCAATGAATGAGCCGCTTAAAAAGCTTGCCCGTCCCGCGGATGCGGGATCGGGCATTGCGGTGAGCAGTGCGACCGTCACCTATCGCAACGGCCATACTGCCCTTCGCGATGCCAGCTTCCAGATCCCGACGGGCACGATTACGGCGTTGGTCGGGGTCAACGGCTCCGGCAAATCGACACTGTTCAAGGCGATCATGGGCTTCGTGCGCCTTGCCAGGGGCGACATAAGGATACTCGGCATGCCGGTCGGTGAGGCACTGCGCAAGAACCTCGTCGCCTATGTGCCGCAAAGCGAAGAGGTGGATTGGAACTTTCCAGTCCTCGTCGAGGACGTTGTCATGATGGGCCGCTACGGCCACATGGGCATGATGCGCATCCCGAAGGCGGCCGATCACGCTGCCGTGTCATCGGCACTCGCACGCGTCAACATGAGCGAATTGCGCACGCGCCAGATCGGCGAGTTGTCGGGCGGGCAGAAGAAGCGGGTCTTCCTGGCTCGCGCGCTGGCGCAGGACGGCCGCGTCATCCTGCTCGATGAGCCCTTCACCGGCGTCGACGTCAAGACCGAAGACCAGATTACCGTTCTGCTCCGCGAGTTGCGCGACGAAGGCCGGGTCATGCTGGTCTCCACCCACAATCTCGGCTCGGTACCGGAGTTCTGCGACCGCACCGTACTCATCAAAGGCACCGTCCTCGCCTACGGCACGACTGCCGAGACTTTCACTCCGGCAAACCTCGAGAAGACTTTTGGCGGCGTGCTGCGCCATTTCATGCTGACCGAGGCTGACGACCGCGGGTCACATCCGATTGATGTGATGACCGACGACGAACGCCCGCTTGTGATGCAAGATGGCCGGGCCGTCGGGCACGAGCCAAGGGGTAATGGGGGCCGGCGCTAATGGTCTTCCTTACCGAGCCGTTTACCTATGAATATATGCTCAATGCCATGTGGGTTTCGGCTCTGGTGGGCGGTGTCTGCGCGTTTTTATCCTGCTACCTGATGCTCAAGGGCTGGTCACTCATTGGCGACGCGCTTTCCCATTCCATCGTGCCTGGTGTTGCCGGCGCCTACATGCTGGGCTTGCCTTTCTCGATCGGCGCCTTCTTCTCCGGCGGCCTTGCCGCCGCCGCGATGCTCTTCCTCAACCAACGCACCAAGCTGAAGGAGGATGCCATTATCGGCCTGATCTTCTCCTCCTTTTTCGGGCTCGGCCTCTTCATGGTGTCCCTGTCGCCGACCTCGGTGAACATCCAGACCATCGTGCTCGGCAACATTCTCGCCATCACGCCGGAGGACACGCTCCAGCTCGCCGTTATCGGTTTCGTCTCGCTCGCTATCCTTCTCGTCAAATGGAAGGACCTGATGGTCACCTTCTTCGACGAGAGCCATGCACGTTCGATCGGCCTCAACCCCACTGCGCTCAAGATCATGTTCTTCATGCTGCTTTCGGCATCGACGGTCGCCGCCCTCCAGACGGTGGGTGCCTTTCTCGTCATCTGTATGGTGGTGACGCCGGGTGCCACTGCCTATCTCCTGACAGATCGCTTTCCCCGGCTGCTCGCAATCGCAGTGGTCATTGGCGCAGTGACCAGCTTCGTCGGTGCCTATGCGAGTTATTTCCTGGATGGCGCGACCGGCGGCATCATCGTCGTGTTGCAGACCCTCCTCTTCCTCGCCGCATTCCTCCTTGCGCCCAAACATGGAATGCTGGCGGCGCGTCGCAGGGCGGCCGAAGCACAGGAGGCCAGTCAATGAATATCCTCGAGACGCTGTTCATGCCTTTCCAGTTCAGCTTCATGATCAATGCGCTGGTCATCTCGATGCTTGTGGCGGTGCCGACGGCGCTTCTTTCCTGTTTTCTTGTGATCAAAGGCTGGTCGCTGCTTGGCGATGCCATCTCCCATGCGGTTTTTCCTGGCGTAGTCATCGCCTACATCGTTGGCTTCCCTTTTGCGCTCGGCGCCTTCATCGCCGGCATGTTTTGCGCCGTTGCTACTGGTTTTCTGAAAGACAACAGCCGCATCAAGCAGGACACGGTGATGGGTATCGTGTTTTCCGGCATGTTCGGCCTTGGCCTCGTGCTTTACGTGAAGATCCAGTCCGAGGTGCATCTCGATCACATATTGTTCGGGGACATGCTCGGCGTTGGCTGGCGGGACATCGGCGAAACGGCGATGATCGCGACTTTGACCGCCGGTATCATCTGCATCAAGTGGAAGGATTTCCTGTTGCATGCCTTCGATCCGGCGCAGGCAAAGGCGGTCGGCCTTCGCGTTAACCTGCTGCACTACGGATTGCTTTGCCTGATCTCGCTTACCGTTGTCGGCGCGCTAAAGGCGGTCGGAATCATCCTCGCCATCGCGATGCTCATTGCACCCGGCGCCATCGCCTTCCTGCTGACGCGCAGCTTCGGCATGATGCTGGTCCTGTCGGTGGTTATCGCCATGATCGCCTCGGCTGCCGGAATCTATCTGTCGTTCTTCATCGACAGCGCACCGGCGCCAACCATCGTGTTGTTGCTTTCCATCTTGTTTGCTGCTGCCTTTGCCGCCACCGTCCGAAGGGCGGAGCGATCCGAGACGGCACAGCAATAGATCCTCGCACATTGGAACCTGTGCCGACTGTCAGGGCCTCTTCCGGCACGTCGAAGACACGACGCTCGATGACGGATCGATGACAAAACTGAAAAACAGCTGAAAACCACCGCTGCCTGTTTGACATGGGAGCCTTCTACAGAGGTCGCGAAGAAGCGACGGTCGTTCTGAAGGGCGTTCGGCGCTCCGGCGACTTGGAGAAGCACCCCATGAAAATTATTCAGATCACCGATACCCATTTCAGCCCGAACAAGCCGCATTTCAACGGCAATTGGGCGCCGCTGCTGACATGGATCGAAGAAACGGCTGCCGATCTGATCATCCATACCGGGGACCTTACCGTCGACGGCGCGGACAAGGATGAGGACATCTCCTTTTCGATGGACCTCATGCGTCAGGTTTCCGTCCCGATGCTCATCGTTCCAGGCAATCATGATGTCGGCGATCTTCCAGGCTCGCGCCAGCCGGTGAATGCCGAACGGCTTCAGCGCTGGCGGCGGCTGGCCGGCGAGGACCGATGGCTTGAAGACGCGGGCTCCTGGCGCTTCGCCGGTCTCAATTCGCTGCTGCTCGGCCACGAGGATGACGAGGAGGAAGCGCAATTCGAATGGCTCCAGAAGGCGTTGGAAGACCGCGGTGGCCGCCGCGTCGCGCTTTTCGCGCACAAACCGCTTTTCGTCGATGAGCCGCATGAGGGCGATACCGGCTACTGGAGCGTCAAGCCGTCCCAGCGCCGCCGGCTTTATGACCTGATCGCGGCACATGACGTCGCGCTTTTTGCCAGCGGCCATCTGCATTGGGCCTGGCAGGGCCGCTACGAACAGACAGCGCTGACATGGGGGCCTTCGGCGGCGTTCATCATCGACAAGATGGAGCGCGAGATGCCAGGCGAGCGCCTGATCGGCGCTGTTATCCACGAACTCGGCGATGATGCCGCAAGCCGCATCGTCGCTATTCCCGGCATGACCGCGCATGTGCTCGACGAGGTGGTGCACGAGGTCTATCCGCATGCGGCAAAGACGCAGGAGCCGGTCGAATGAGCGCGCTTTCGCTTCGCGGCATCACGAAGTCCTTCGGCGGCAATCTTATCCTCAAGGGCGTGAGCCTCGATGCCGGACCTGGCGAGTTCATTGCGCTTGTCGGTCCCTCCGGCTGCGGCAAGAGCACGCTGCTGCGCATCCTTGCCGGCCTCGACCATGCCGATCAGGGCGAGATCTTGATCGGCGGGCGCGAGATGTCGGCGGTGGCGGCGGCCAACCGCAATATCGCGATGGTTTTTCAATCCTATGCGCTCTATCCGCATCTGACGGCATCGGAAAATATCGCCGTGCCGCTTGCGATGCGCAGGCTTTCGCGGGTGCAGCGTCTACCGTTCGTGGGATCGTTGATACCTGGCCAGCGCGCGATCCGCGCAGGCATTGCCCACGATGCCAAGGAAATGGCGAAATCGTTGAAGATCGACCATCTGCTTGATCGCAAGCCGGGTCAGATGTCCGGCGGCCAGCGTCAACGCGTGGCGCTCGCCCGCGCCATGGTACGCCACCCAAGCGTCTTCCTGATGGACGAGCCGCTTTCCAACCTCGACGCCAACCTGCGCGTCCATGCCCGCGGCGAGATCGTCGAGCTGCATCGCCGCGCCGGCGTGCCGACCGTCTACGTCACGCACGACCAAGCGGAAGCTCTTTCGATGGCGGACCGTGTCGCCGTGATGATCGGCGGCAATCTCCTGCAACTCGCGAGCCCGCAGGCAATCTACGACGATCCAGCCCATATCGAGGTTGCCCGCTTCATCGGACAGCCGCGTATCAATCTGCTGCCGGCGATCGCCGAAGCCGGCATCGTCACGTTTGGCGGCATTCGCGTGACGCTTAAAAACATGACCCAGCCGAAAGCTCGTGTCACCGTCGCCATCCGCCCGGAGTTTGTGCACCTTTCAAAGAGCCGGCATGACGGGCTTCCCGCACATATCGAGCGGATCGAATTCCTGGGATCGGAGGTCATCCTCTATTGCCGGCTCGACGCGATCGGCGAGACGGTGATCGTCAAGCTTTCGCCTGCGGAGGCCGCCGGTCTTGCAACTGGCGCCCCCGTCGGACTTCAGCTCTTGCCCGAACGAGCCATGGTTTTTGCCGAAGACGGCTCCCGCCTTGGCAGTGTCGTTGCTGCCGCAGATGCCAAGCGGGAGAAGACGCATGGCTAGCGTCGCCTCCATTGCCATGCCACGCGATCCGGCTGTGGCGCATCGGCGCAGCGAAGCCCGCATCGCCTGGATGCTGGCGCTGCCGGCGATCATGCTGCTTTTCTTCTTCGTGCTGCTGCCGGTCGTTGCCGTGATCATACTCGGCTTCACCGACTTCGAGCTCGGCTATGGACAGTTCCGTTTCGTCGGCTTCGAAAATTACGCGCACCTGATCACCGATCGCACCTTTCGCAAGTCGCTTTGGAACACCTCGATTTACGCGGCGATCGTCGCGCCGGTCTCGATCTTTCTCGGGCTCGCCATTGCCATGCTGATCGAAAGCGAGACGACGGCGCGCAGCTTTTTCCGTACTGCCTATTTCCTGCCGGTCGCCTCGCTGATCGTCGCGATGGCGACCGTCTGGCAATATATGTTCCATCCAACGATCGGGCCGCTCAACGCGCTGCTTTCACTTGCCGGGCTTCCCGGTCCGAACTGGCTCGGCAGTTCCGGCACGGTGCTTTACAGCCTGTCGATCATCGGCGTCTGGCAATCGGCGGGCTTCAATATGGTGCTTTTCCTGGCTGGGCTGACCGCGATCCCGCGTGAACTTTATGCCGCAGCCGAGGTGGACGGTGCCAGATCTGCAGTCGACCGTTTCTTCCTGGTCACTTGGCCGATGCTCGGCCCGACGACGCTCTTTGTTGTCACGATTAGCATCACCAATGCAGTGAAGGTCTTCGAGACGGTCAAGACACTGACCGAGGGCGGTCCGAACAAGGCCTCGGAGGTGCTGCTCTTCACCATCTACCAGGAAGGCTTCGTCTATTTGCGCGTCGGCTATGCCTCGGCGATGACGGTCGTTTTTCTCCTGATCCTCGTCGTGCTGATGTTCCTGCAGTATCGCCTTCTTGATCGCCGGGTGCATTACACATGACAACGAGTGCTCTTTCCCGCGGCAGAATTATCCGGCTGACGCTGCTTTCGCTTGGCGCCATTGTCTTCCTGGCGCCCTACCTCTTCATGATCTCGACCGCCGGCAAGGCGCAGAGCGATATTTTCACCTCATCTCTGTCGCTGATCCCCGAGCACTTCAACTATGTCCAGAATTTCACCCAGGCGCTGAGCCGTGTGCCGATGGGAATGCTGCTCTGGAACGGGGTCGTCGTCTGCGGGTTGATCTTCTTCTTCCAAGTGCTCGTCGCGATCCCTTGCGCCTATGCCATGGCGAAACTCCGCTTCCGCGCCGCACGGATGATGATGGTGCTCGTCATGCTCGGCCTTCTGGTGCCGATCCATGCGACCGCGTTGCCGATCTATGTCGCCTTCGACCGGGTCTCGCTGCTCAACAGCTATGCCGCGCTTGTTGCGCCCTTTACGATTTCGGTTTTCGCGATCTTCATGTTTCTGCAGTTCTTCCGCGCCATGCCGGATGATCTCATCCATGCTGCCCGGCTCGACGGCATGTCGGAACTCGGCATCGTCGCGCGCGTCATCGTCCCGAACGCCTGGCCGGCGGTGACGGCTTTCGCGATCTTCTCGGTCGTCGCACATTGGAACGATCTCTTTTGGCCACTGGTCGTCATCAGCAAGCAGGACTACGCGACGCCGCCGCTTGGCCTCATGTATTTCCGCGCGGCCGAGGCAGGCGACGATTACGGCGCGCTGATGGCGGCGACGCTCACCATTACCCTTCCCCTCGTTGCCGTCTTCTTGCTTGCGCAGAAGCGTTTCGTCGAGGGCATCACCATGACCGGTCTCAAAGGCTGACCGGTTGCAACCCAGGAGAACGAGCGATGAAACCTATCACCCAGCTTCTCGCCGCAGCGGCTATATCCATGGCAATCTCGTTTCCGGCCAATGCCGAAACGACGCTGACGGTTCACTACCCGATGCCCGGCTTCTTCAAGGACGTGATGGACACGATCTCGAAGAAGTTCATGGAAGAAAATCCGGGTATCAAGATCCAGTTCGCAAGCCCGTCTGCAACCTATGAAGAAGGCATCCAGACGATCCTACGCCAGGCCGGCACCAGCGAAATGCCTGATGTCACATTCGTCGGCCTCAATCGCCTGCGCATGCTGAATGAGCGCAAGGTCGGCGTCGATCTGAGCCAGCTCGTCCAGAAGGATGGGAACATGACTGAGCAGGGTTTCTCCGACACGATCCTGAAGCTCGCGCAAGTCAACGGCAAGCAAGTCGGTCTCGCTTTCGCGACCTCCAACCCGATCATGTACTACAACGCCGATCTCGTGAAGGCAGCCGGCGGCGATCCTGATAATCCGCCGAAGACCTGGGACGAAGTCATTGCGCTCGGTGGCAAGATCAAGGCGCTTGGCAACGGCGTTGACGGCATCGATTTCCGCTGGCAGGGCGACGACTGGATGTTCTCGGCTCTGCTTTTCGGCGCCGGCGGCAAGATGCTGAACGAAGACGAGAGCAAGGTGGCCTTCAACGGTCCAGAAGGCCAGAGAGCCGTCGAGACGCTGCATCGTATGGTCACGGAAGGCGGCATGCCGGTCTTCACCAAGGCTGCCGGCGAACAGGCCTTTGCCGCCGGCAAGGTCGGTTTTGAATTCCAGACGACCGGCGCGTTGCGCAACACGATCAAGAATGTCGGCAGCAAGTTCGATCTGCGCACGGCCAAGATCCCGCTGATCGATCCGGTCAACGGGCGCCTACCGACGGGCGGCAACGCCGTCGTTATCCTCACGCAGGATGAAGCAAAGCAGGACGCCGCCTGGACGTTCGCCAAGTTCGCCGCCGGCCCCTATGGGGCTTCCGTCGTCGTTCCTGGCACGGGTTATGTTCCCAACAACGAACTTGCGGCCAAGTCGGCCGAATATCTCGGCGACTTCTACAAGCAGAACCCGCTCTTCCGGGCGGGCTTGAGCCAGATGCCGGTGATGGTGCCCTGGTATGCCTTCCCGGGCACCAACGGCGTGAAGGTCACACAGACGATCGTAGACAACCTTTCGCGCATCGTCGACGGCTCTGCCGAGCCGAAGGACGCGCTCGACGACGCAGCCGACGAGGTTCATGGCATGCTGCCGCGCAGCTAAGCCGCCGCCTTCAACGCTTCGAAGCCGCCGCATCGCGAAATGCGGCGGCTTTTTCTATGACGGATCTTTTGTTAGATCGCGCACGGTTCCGCCCTTACGCAACGTGTAGGCAACATCGAGATGGCGGGCAGGGGCGGCGTTCTCGGCCATGTCGAGGAGCAGCGAGGCGGCCGTCGCCCCCATGCTTGCATCCGGCATTTCGATCGTCGTCAGCGGCGGGTCCATTAGCCGGCCGATGGCGATGCCGTCGAAACCGGCGACGGAAATGTCGTGGGGTACCGAGAAGCCCTCGCGCCGAAGCGCGCTGATGACGCCGAAGGCGAGAAGATCATTGGAGGCGATGATCGCTGTCGGCGAAAACGTGGCCATCGCCTGGCTGAGGTCAAGCTGCTCATAGCCGCTGACGAACGGAATCTGCACTGCATGTAGCGGCGCCAGCCCGCTTTCGTTCATGGCGTCAACGTGACCGTCATAGCGAGATCTTGCCCTGTCGGAAGCGGTGAAATCTCCGGAAACAAAGAGAATGCGCCGGTGCCCCATGGCGATTAGGAAGGCGGTGAGCTCACAGCCGGCGCTGCGGTTGTCGGCCGTGACGGCGGCGGGAAATCGTTGCGTCGGCATGTTATTGAGGAGAACCGTCGGCGGCAGGGACGGCAGAAGTGCTGCACTCGTCAATGGATCGCAGACGGTGAGGATCAGGCCAGTTGGACGGTCATTCAGAAGAGATGCAACGGCATCGGCCTCGCGCGCTGGATCATAATTCGATTGGGCAATCAGAACACCGTGTCCGGCGACCAACATGCGATTTTGAATGCCGGAAAGCGATGATGCAAAAACCGGGTTGGTAATGCTCGGTATAAGTACGCCGACAACCGGTCGGCGCCCGAGCTTCCCCGCGGCAAGTCCCGCCGGCCGATAGCCGAGCTCTGCTGCTGCGCGGCGCACCTTGCGCACCATTCCATCGCTGACCGGCCCGTTGCGGTTCAGGACCCGGCTGGCAGTTGCAAGCGAACACCCTGCCCGGAAAGCAACCTGTTGCAGCGTGGCCATAACCTACCTCATCAAAATGATTTCATCGGAAATTCCATAGGCAAGTTTAATGACACTGATCTGAAAGCGCGCCGAAGAGGAGCTTGAGCTTCATCGAGACAGACGACGGTGTGCCGTACCTGCGCCGTCTCGGTCAGTCGTCCGTCAGATCGCTATCAGCTAGTAAAAGGTCGACCGGAAGGGCGCAATCGCGGCTCCCATCGCTGATGCGTCGCTGCTGATCTTGGAGATGATGAGTTTCGGACGTGGACGATCCACACCATAGCGCGGGCGGCCAAACATCTCGGTCCGATCGATCATCATCTGGGCCAGGCCGGAGGGGACTTGTCCGCCAAAGACGATCGCCTGTGGGTCGAAGATCGCCCATATTGCGTTGACAAGACGGTTGTAGGCTGGAGTAATCTCATCCACCCATTCGACGACGCCCGGCCATCGCGGGTTGAAATTCTTGCGCATGTAAGTGATGGAAGGAACATCGATGCCGTTGCGGTTGAGTCTCTCGATCAGCAACTGCAGAGCCGGCCGGCGCTGGCTTTCTTCGGTATCGTATATACCAGAAAACTCCCCGGCGTTGCCGTTTCCACCCAACAGCAGTTCTCCGTCGCTGATCAATCCGCCTCCGAAGCCGTAGTTGAAGCTCAGATAGGCGAAGTGCTTGATGTAGCGACCGACACCGAACATGGATTCGGCGACGGCACCGGTATTGGCGCCATTGTGTACCCAAACCGGCTTACCGAAGAATTCGGCAAGCAACGGCCCGAGTTCGATCAGCGACCATTCGTGCAGCGGCAGGGGGGCATTGTAGCGGGTTCCGCCTACGTCGTAGCCGGCAATGGCAAAACCGATGCCGAAGAAACCATCCGGCAACAGCTCCTTGAGTTTCTGCTGCTCGGCAAGCCGCTCACGGACCAGGTCGAGCGACTGCGCCATCGTGTGTTCGCGCAACGTCACGCTGCTCTCGGCCAGGATGTTGCCTGCCAAATCCATCAGGCAAAGGCCGATGACGTCGGTATTGACGGATATCCCGCATGAATAGGCATAGCGGCCTTCGAGCCTCAGCGTGGGGCTCGGCTGACCACGGCCGACTCCCGGTTTCGGAGATCCGAAGCCGACGATGCCGCGTTCCGCCAACTGGTCGATGATGCGGTATACCGATTGCTGGGTGAGGTCGGTATGAGCAGTTACTTCCGAGCGCGACAGCCCGGGATGGCGCCAGATAAGCCGCAAAAGATTGCGCTCGTTGGGTGAGACGACACCTTCCGTCGTAGCCCTTAGAAATTTGGGGGCAATCAGCGCTTCGGGGGAATAGGGCATCTCATACACCGGTTCGGTAATTACTGTGGAAGTGTAATAATTATCCTCACTTGCAACGTTGCATTGAGCTTTCCGTCCTGAATACCGGGAAATTTTGGCGACGGCAAGCTGCCCAGGCCGTCATTCAATTGTTACACTTTAAGTGTAGAAATAGGCGTGTTCACGGTTCCAGGTCGAATTCGGCCGAATTTTCCAAGGCAGGTGAGGGCGACTATGAAGATTTCCACTCTGGCGGCTGCGACCGCCTTGATGGCGGTTCCGCATGCAGTGCAGGCGGCCGACATAGAATTCTGGTACGGTAACACGGGCAATGTCGAAACTGCCATCAAGGCCGAGTGCGACGCGTTCAATGCCGCTCAAAGCAAGCATCATGTCATCTGTGTCGGCCAGGGTAGCTACGAAGTCTCGATGCAGAAAGCGATCGCCGCCTACCGGTCCCATAACCATCCGGTGCTGATCCAGTTCTTCGATGCCGGAACGCTCGACCTGATGCTGTCGGATGCCGTCGTTCCGGTCCAGGACATTCTTCCGGACGTCAAGTGGGACAGCTATATCGCTGGCGCCCGCGCCTATTACGAAACCTCCGGAGGCAAGCTCTTCTCGCAGCCCTACAATGCCTCGACGCTACTCTTCTACACCAACAAGACGGAGCTCGAGAAAGCCGGCATCGCCAAGATCCCGACCACCTGGGAAGAGGTCATCGACGCCGCGCGCAAGCTGAAGGCCGCAGGACATGCCTGCCCTTTCGTCACCGACGGCGACACCTGGCGCGTACTGGAGCAGTTCTCCGCACGCCATGGTCTGCCGATCGCTTCGAAGCATAACGGCTACGATGGCCTCGACGCAGAATATGTCCTCAACACAACCTTTGCCGCCAAGCACCTCACCAATCTGGTTGAATGGCGCAAGGAAGGCCTGGTCAAGCTCAACGCTGATACCAAGGCCGGTAACTATACGGCAGCCTTCAACGCCGGCGAGTGCGCCATGATGGAAGGCTCCTCCGGCTCCTATGCCGCCTCCGCCAAGGCCTTCGAAGGCAAATACGAAATCACTGTCGGCATGGCGCCGATGTATCAGGGCTACGAGCGCCACAACACGCTGGTCGGCGGCGCTTCGATCTATGTCATGAAGGGTCGTGACCAATCGGAGGTCGATGGCGCCAAGGCCTTCCTCGACTTCCTTCGCCAGCCCGAACAGCAGATGGCCCTCACCGCGGCAACCGGATATGTGCCTGTCACCAACGACGTGCTTGATGCCATCGCCAAGAGCGGCGAGGGCAACTCCCCCAAATATGCGACCGCCGCGATCGGCATTAAATCGATGAACCAACCGCGCACTGAGGACAGTCGCGGCATCCGCCTTGGCTTTTATGTGCAGTTCCGCGAGGTCTTCATGGAAGAAACACAAAAGGCCTTTGCCGGCGAGCAGACCATGCAGGCCGCACTTGATCGTGCCAAGGCTCGCGGCGATGAACTGCTGCGCCGCTTTGAGAAGACTTACAAGGGCGTAAAACTGCCCTGATCCGGCCATCGCAGGCACGGCAGTCGGCCGTGCCTGTCCTCATCATTGCAGGCTTTCCCCATGTCTTCGGATTCCAATCTTTTCAGCAATCGCTGGCTGCCAGCGCTCCTGGTGGCGCCTTTCATGCTCCTGGTCGCCGTATTCTTCTACGCGCCGGTCTTCCAGGCCTTCTACTGGTCCTTCTTCCTGGAACAGCCCTTCGGCGGCGGCTCGATATTTGTTGGCTGGGAGAATTTTGCCCGGGTGCTTTCCGATTCGGAATTCTGGGAGGCAGCTTGGCGCACCATCATTTTCATGGTGACCGCCTCGTCATTGGCCGTGCTGGTTCCATTGATCCTGGCGGTTGCCGCCGACCGGAAAATCCACATGTCACTTCCGGCCCGCAACGTGCTGGTTTGGCCGAAGGGCGTTGCCGGAGCTTCGATCGGCGTGGTTTTCGCCTTCATATTCAATCCGTTCGTCGGCGTGCTCGCGCCGCTCAACAATGCCTTTCCCGGCATCTGGGCGCCGGGCATCGATGGTGCGGATGCCTTCATTACGCTTGTCGCCGCGCATGTCTGGGGCGGCATCCCGTTCAATTTCGTCATCATCCTGGCGGGATTGCAATCGATCCCGCGCACTATGCACCAGGCCGCAGCGATGGACGGGGCAGGGCCCTGGCGGCGCATCTTCGATGTCCAACTGCCTCTCATCATGCCGCAGCTTTTCCTGACGCTGGTTCTGGAATTCACCGAAAGCGTGACTTCGGCCTTCGCACTCATCGATACAATCACCGATGGCGGTCCGGGCGGAGCGACGACTCTGCTCGTCTACAAGATCTATGTCGACGGCTTCAGCGGATACGATCTTTCCGGCGCCTCGACACAGACTGCGATCCTGATGGTCTTCGTCATTATCCTCACTGCCGCCCAGTTCCTATTCCTCGGCCGGCGCATCAACTATGAGCGGTGAACCATGGTCGAAAACGCGCGTTCCCTTAATTTCGCTACGGGCCTTATCCTGTTGATCGGCATGGCCTATATCTTGGGGCCGCTCTATCTGACGCTTGCCACAGCCTCGCATTCCTACGAATTCATGCTGCGTAACGGACTTGCCTGGTATCCGGGCGATCAGCTTGTGGCCAATATGGCGCGCGTCTTCACTGAGACCCGAATCCCTGTCCAGATGCTCAACAGCTTTCTGGTGGCGCTCGGCAATGCTGCGGCGACCTGCATCCTGTCGGTTCTCTCTGCCTACGCGATCGTTTATTTCCGCGTCCGATGGGCGGGTGTTGCCTTCGCGCTGATCCTTGCCACGATCATGCTGCCGCTGGAGATCCGTGTCATTACCACATATCAGGTGGCATCGAACGTCTTTTCTCCGCTCAACGCACTGCTTGATGTCACCGGTCTCAACGATCTGATCGCACAAATCGCCGGAGCTCCCCTTCATCTCGAAGGGAGCGTGCTCAACACACATTTTGGTTTGATTGCGCCACTCGTTGCGCATGGCACAGGAACCTTCCTCTTCCGGCAGTTCTTCCGCACGCTGCCTGCGGATCTGTTCAAGGCTGCACGCATGGACGGTGCAGGCCCGATCCGTTTTCTTTTCGATATTATCCTGCCTCTCTCACGCACCAGCTTTGCCGCACTTTTCGTGCTGACCTTCCTCAGCGGCTGGACGCAATATCTGTGGCCGCTCGTCGGTGCGTCGACACCTGATATGCAGACCGCAGTGGTGGGGCTCGCCCGGCTGGTCCCGGACGCCGAAGGCACTGTGCCCGACATTCCGATGGTCATGGCCGGTGCCGTGATCGTTTCCATTATTCCCCTGGTGATGATCGCGCTGTTGCAACGCTATCTCGTTCAGGGCCTCGTCCTTTCGGAGAAATAGCGATGAACGCCATCGATACGGCCATCCGCGCCGCAGCTGCCGATATCAAGCTCGCAGGCGTCAACAAAGCTTATGACGCGCAGACCATCGTTATTCCGCCGATGGATGTGGAACTCAAGGCAGGTGAATTCACCGTCGTGCTCGGCCCTTCCGGCTGCGGCAAATCCACGCTTCTGCAGATGATCGCCGGGCTTGAACGGGTCAGCGGCGGGAAGATCGTCATCGGCGGCCGGGAAGTGCAGGACCTCGAGCCGAAGCAGCGCGGCTGCGCCATGGTTTTTCAGAACTACGCGCTCTATCCGCATATGACGGTGTTCGAGAACATGGCCTATAGCCTGAAAGTCGCAGGCCTGGCGAAGGTGGAGCGTGCCGAGCGGGTGGCGGGGGTCGCGAAGATGCTCGGCCTTTCCGACTGTCTCAGTCGGAAGCCGGGGCAACTATCCGGTGGCCAGCGCCAGCGCGTCGCAATCGGCCGTGCCATCGTACGCGAGCCCGGCGTACTGCTCTTCGATGAACCGCTTTCAAACCTCGATGCGCAACTCAGACACGATATGCGCGTCGAACTTGCCGAGCTGCATCGGCGTATTGGGGCTACCACCGTTTTCGTCACGCACGACCAGATGGAAGCGATGACGCTCGCCGACCGCATCCTGATCCTCAACAGGGGCCGCATCGAACAATTCGATACGCCGAAGGCTATCTACCATCATCCGGCCTCGGTCTTTGTCGCGAGATTCATCGGCGCTCCGCCAATGAACATCCTGCCGGTCACCGCCGACGGTTCCGCATTGTGCCTAGCCGACGGGCAAGTCGTGGCCGAAACCCCTTTGACCGGCAGTTTTCAGCTTGGCATTCGTCCTGAAGACATCGTCACCAACGGCAACGGCGCCGGACGGATACTCAAGGCAATGCTGCGTTTTCGCGAAGACCTCGGCTCCCATTCTGTACTGGCGGCCGATCTGGCCGGATCGATGATCCGCGTTGCGACGCCCTTCGGCGTCGACACTGCCGATCAGCCTGAGCTCTCCCTGAATTTCCCTCCTTCCCGGCTGCATCTCTTTGATGCGGAGACAGGCCGGGTCATGGCCGATGCCCTCGGCGCTTAATGAAAGAATACCGCATGACTTACAAAGATTTTATCGCCGATCCAGCGCGTTCCTGCGCCGTCGTTGCCCATCGCGGTGCCTGGCATGGTGCGCCGGAAAACAGCCTGGCCGCCATTGAAAAGGCCATCGCGCTAGGCTGCGACATAGTGGAACTCGATGTCCGCAAAAGCGCCGACGGGGAGCTTTTCCTGATGCATGACGATACCCTCCAGCGAATGGCCGGCATCGACCGGGTGGCCGAGAGTCTCACGATGGCTGAACTTCAGTCGATTGCTTTGCGTGATGGAGACGGCGGCGAAACCCGTGCGCCCACCGATCAGCGCATTCCCACGCTGAGGCAGGCTCTGGAGGTCATCCGCGGCCGCATCTTCGCCGACCTCGACCTCAAGGATAGGGGCCTCTTCGCTGAGGTTGCGGCCTGCGCGCGCACAGTGGCCGCCAGTAACGATATCGATCTGAAGACCAAGGTCCATACCAGCGCCGATGTCGCATGGGTGCGTGCCCAGAATATTGACGGTGTGCCGTTCATGGGCATGGCGCAGTTTACCGCGGAAGGAACGAAAGATACACTTGCTGTGCTTGCCGAACTTTCGCCCTTCATGTGCGAGATCCGCTTCGACAGTCTGGAGACGATCGCACGCAATCGCGAAGCCTTTGCCAAAGCAGGCATGGCGCTTTGGGTCAACACGCTCGACCAGCCAGGCAGCGGCGAGTGGACCGATCGCGCTGCGCTTGCCGATCCGGATTCTATCTGGGGCCGGTTGATCGATGCCGGCATCAGCGTTATCCAGACCGACCAGCCCGCCGCCCTGAAATCTTACCTGAAAGTTCGCAGCGCATGACCATGATCTCCGATGCTCTGATCTGCGTCCTGATGGAGGATATGCGCCGGGCAGGCGAGGCGGAGATCCTGCCCCGGTTTCTCGGCGTGACTGCAGATGGCATCCGCGCGAAAACTACGCCGGACGATCTGGTAACCGATGCCGATATCGGTGCGGAACGCCGATTGTCCGAGGCGTTTTCGGCGCACTTTCCGGATGCACTGCTGGTCGGCGAAGAGGCGGTTTCGGCCAATCCGGCGTTGCTTGCGCGCCTGGCGGATACCGATCTCGCCGTGATCATCGACCCTGTCGACGGGACCTGGAATTTCGCCCATGGCGTCCCGCTATTCGGCATGATTGTCGCCATCGTATCCGGCGGTGAAACGGTGGCCGGGCTGATCCACTACCCGCTGACCGGCGATTTTCTTGTCGCCCGGCCTGGAAAGGGGGCTTGGCATATCGCTCGCGACGGCGCGCCGACCCGTCTGGCTGTCGCCGCATCAGGACCTATCAGCGAGATGCATGGGTTCGTGCCGCTGCACATGTTTATGCCTGAGGAGCAGGCGGCTTTCGCTTCGCGCCAGCTGCGCTTTTGCCGCACGACCACATGGCGCTGCTCGGCTTATGAATACCGGATGATCTCCACCGGCGCGATGAGCTTTTCCTTGAATGCGGACCTGAAGCCCTGGGACCATGCGGCCGGCGTGCTGATCCACCGCGAAGCGGGCGGTTATGCAGCTTTGCTAGGCAGTGCCCCTTATCGGCCGGCAATGACGCAGGGGAGGCTGTTGCTGGCGCCGGACCTGCGTAGCTGGGAGGCAATTCGAGAGGCGCTGACGAAGGAATGAACCTTCCGCCATGGCGAGGAGGAGGTATCCTCGGCTCCTGCATGAAAATGGCAAGGTGGTGCTCTAGCGAGGAACGGCGCCCACGACGTCGGCGATGCTGAACGCGTCGCGGCAAGCCTTTTATAAACGCAAAGCAATTGATTTTATTGCCTTCGCGCCGGCGCCTCCAAAGCTGATCCGGCTTGCACGCACGCTTCAACGGAAGAAGAGGTATTTGACGAGCACCGCGATCACGAGCGCGACCACAACGAGCCCGAGTATGCCCGCGAGCCCCATGCCCCACATCATTCCGCTGTCCATCATGTGGTTCATCATGGTCGCCACCTCCATTCATTCTGCAGCCTCGAGGCTACACCCACCTCGGTGGGGATCAGACCAAGGTCCGACGTCAAGTTGCGAAAGACCTGCTACGGTGCGGACTGGAAGTAAGGTCGGCTGCGGCCAAGCGCAGATGGGGAGGGCTCATGTCCCACGGTGTCATCACCGAAATTCGCGAGGCGCGGAAAGTACTATTGACCCTTTCAATCAAGGATCGCGAGCTTCTTGTTCGCCGGATTGTGGACGAAATCCACGCGGTTCGAAATAACGACCTTTCCAACGGCCTGTTTGCCAATAGCGCTGGTTTCGACCACCTTATTGCGCACACTTACGACACGATCCCCAGTATCGCGCGGATGGACGACGAGAACTTCGGAATCGTCCTCGACCAGTTCGCTGAGCTACTCAACACGGTTGCGAGCATCCTTCGCGGGCAGCCGACTGTGCTGCATTAAGGTGAAGTGAAGTATCAGCGCTGACCCCGGTACTTAAACCGTCACTTCGGGCATCATTCTAAGATGGGAGTACGCCTTGCGAACGGCAGGCAAATGATCGCGCAGCCCGTGAGGGCAGCGACAGTCATCCATGCCTCGTTGATTGCCTGGACGGCCGCGGCCATTTGGACCAGCGGGTCGAGCATCATCATCGTGGCCGCATCGGCGCTGCCGGTGTCACCGGTGACGGCCGCCAACGGCACGCCGACAAAGGATGCCGCATCGGCATCGCCCGCCTGCAACCGATCCCAAAGCTTCTGTCCGAGCGGTCCGGAGCGCATATAGATGATCGTATCGATCAGCGCGATGCCGATTGCCCCGCCAAGGTTGCGCATTAGGTTAAAGAGGCCACTTGCGTCGGGAATGCGCTCTGGCGCCAGACTGCCGAGGGCCAGCCGCGTGGGCGGCAGCAGGCAAAACATGATGGCAACGCCCCGGATGACTTGGGGCCAGAACATGGCATCGTAGTCGGAGCGCGGGTCCTGGAACGCGCTCATTGCAAGCCCGACCGCGAAGACTGCAAATCCGAGCGCCGAAAGGAGACGGGGGTCGGTCCGCTTTTCCAGCGCAACGGCGATTGGTGCGGTGATGAGCTGGGCGATCCCTGTCACCAACATGGTGGTACCAATCTCCAGCGCGTCATGTCCGCGGATGAAGGCAAGGAACACCGGCATCAGATAGACCGACCCGAACAGGCCCATGCCAAGAACGAAGCTGAGCAACGATCCCGTTAGAAAGTTTCGATCACCGAAATTGCGAAGATCGACGACCGGCCCATTCCGATGCAGCGACCGCCATATGAACACGCTTGCCGATCCCAGGCACAAAGCAAGCAGGAGCAAAACATAGGGCGATGTCCAACCGCCAGTCGGTGCTTCCTTCAAGCTCAGTTCCAGGCCGATGAGGGCAGTGGCCATCATCAGTAGCGAAAGCGCGTCAAGTCGCCTAAGTTCGGACACGTCGCCCGCTTCCTTCTGCAAGGATCGCCATGCGAGGAGTGCAGAAACAATGCCGGGAATGATGTTGATCAGAAACAACCAGTGCCAAGAATATGTCGCCGTCAGAAAACCTCCGACAATTGGTCCGACTGTAGGTGCAAAGACGGCAAGTGCGCCGGCGATCGTCGTCGCAAGGGCTTGCCGTTCAATCGCAAACAGCAAGAAGACGGCCGAAAACACCGACGGAATCAGCGTTCCACCGGAAAAGCCCTGAATGATCCGCCAGGTAACCAGCTCTCCAAAGCTGCCGCTGATGGCGCAGCCTGCAGACGCAATGACGAACAGACCGATGGAAGCGACAAATAACCATCGCATCGTCAAAAGTCGCGTCAGGAAGCCGGTCAATGGAATGGCCACAACCTCGGCAATGAGGTATGCGGTCTGTATCCAGCTCATCTGATCCGGATCGATACCAAGCGCGGCCTGAATGGTCGGAAGCGACGTGGCGACGACCTGGACGTCGAGGATCGCCATAAACATTCCGATGCACATGGCCATAAAGCCCAGCCAGACCACCGCCGGGTGCGCTTGGGGATGAGAAGGCTCTAACCGTTGCGGCATAGGGCAATTCTTTCAGGAAAGCATCTGCTTTGATGCGCACAGTCAAGAGGCGCGCATGGGCAATCGCGACGATCGATGCGTAGACCGGCATTCGGGATAAGATAGCGGAAGGACTGTGATCTCACCAATCAAAAGAGCGCAGTTCTGGTAGCGCGGGGATGCCGATCGAGGGCGTAGCAAAGACACCCAGCAACAAGCTTGCCCACTATTATGGCGTCGAGCATCCTCCATTGCAGGGGCATGACGCCCTCGACGATGGCCTCTCCGTTGCGTACGCCCTGCAGTATCATCTCTTGAAGACTGGGACGTTGCAGTCAGAGGCTTTCGACCGTACTTACCGCAAAGAGAAAACTGCCCGAGCTGGTTGCTGGTGCTAACTATTTCTACAGCAGCGATTGCGCGTGGGCCGAGACGGAGCAGGACCAATTGATGGCCGAAGACGACCCCGAATTGACTGCCCTTTTCAAGGCGGTGGCCGAAAGCCCGAAGCGAGACAACAGCACCTATCATAAGGCACTTGCCGAGGCTCGCCAGGCTTTCGAAGCCGCCGAGCGGGCATTAGGTGGGGCGTTTCGGGTGCAGACGAAGACCAAAATGAAGCGCAACGGCGATTACGTCGTAAAATGGACTTTCAAGCGGAATGCCGGCGAAAAGGCTAAATCGCGATGATCCCGCTCTAGGGTGATGGAAATGGTCTTCCGCGATTCCTCCGACGCTCGCTGGGTTAGCTCAAGGATCGGCAGGTTTGATGCAGCATCCGGCTTCGATGTTGCGGCGGTTGCGCGCGTGGCGGTCGGAATGGCTGCCATGGATACCAAATTGACGAAGGCAACGTTCTTCGGCGTCGCCTCTTTCGAACAACTGAACTGGCGGCTCCGCTCATTTCGTAACCGCGTATTTACCAGCTTCCTATCTGAGCGCGGCGTCATCTTGGAAGCGTCGGTTGTTTTGCGTATAACGATTTTGCTAACAGGGGTTGTGTTCGTGCTCTACATCGCGGTTGGACTTCTTATTGCTCATGTTGTTCTGATCGCCATCGGGTTTGGTCTTCGCAATAGCGAGGAACAATGGGTGCTCAGCCTGATGTTCGGCGCGTATTGCTTCGCCATGCTTGGCTCCGTCGCCGCGATATGGGTTCACTGTAAAAAATCCACCCGGCGCGTGGAGCCGTCTCGCTAGATGCAGAGCTATCCAGCTTCTGAGCCAAGCGGCGTCGTGCTCTTCGAGACGGAACATCTCAAAGCCAATATTCGCGCTGCGCTGGCGGAAGCGACGCTCAGTCCGTGGCAGCGGAGCTTTCTCTCGGATGTGCTTCACAGGCTGGAGAGATACGGTGGTAGGACGCGCCTGAGCGACAAACAACTGCTGAAACTCAATCAAATTCTCGGGCGCGACGGAACGCAGCACCGAGAAGCGATAGCGACATTCCGTTCGGACCCATACCCGCGTCGCTCGCGACACCGCAAATCTTCCTTCCTGCCGCGACAGGTCAGGTGGTGGGGTAGAAGGTTTGCCCGAGATGCAGTGATTGTGGCACTCATCGCGATGGTCGGCGTTCTTTACTCACTGTTCGAAACTGGACCGAAGCATTTCTTTCTTGGCACGGCTGGCAAGTCCGCGCAGGTGGCGGAGCAGGTATGGTCATCGTTTACGGCCACCGACGGCGATACCGTCCACGTCGCGGGCGAGCGGACAGGGACACGCCTCGTTGGCTTCAACACGCCCGAGACCTTCAGTCCTCAATGCACACATGAACGGCAACTCGGCAATCGCGCAAAAGCGCGCCTGAAGGAGCTGGTCAGTTCGCAGGACGTTCAGCTCACGAAGGTGGCATGTGCTTGTCCAACCGGCACCGAGGGAACAGACGCATGCAATTACGGACGCAGTTGCGGTGTCTTGAAGGTCGACGGGCGAGACGTGGGTCAAATCCTGATTGCCGAAGGCCTCGCCGTTCCGTTCATTTGTCGAGGAGACCGCTGTCCAAGAACCCCACGGCCGTGGTGCGGGCAGCAATCATGATCGATTTCCTGATGCGGCCGCTGAGCGGTCTTCGCCCTCTCTTTCACGCATCCTCGAAACGCAGCAATCTCCGTGGACATCAATGATGGCAATCTTAATTCGGCCGTTAAGGGTCGCGTTCGTCACTATCCTATGCATCGTTATTTTCGCGGCCTTATTCGAATTCCTGAACGCCATCCCAACATACCTTTTTCTCCCTGACCACCTCGAGGGCGGTGTCGCGTACCGTGGCGGAATGATGTTACTTGGTGCGCTCTGGTGGGGAGTGGTATTCCGTGCGCCGGGCTATCTTTTCTATGGTACAGTTCCGTTGCTGATCGTTCTGGCGGTGACAGAATGGAGATCGATGAAGGGTTGGCGATGGTATCTTGCCATCTGGTTCGTCGCAGGGCTGGCAACGACTGGCTTGTCTCTTTTGAACCCTCTAAGGGTCGCGGCTGTGCTGCTCGCAGCCGCTGCAGCTAGCTATCTCTACTGGCTTCTTGCCGGAAAATCCGCAGGCGATCGGCTACAAGGCTGGCGGAGGCGGGAGCGCAACGGCGGCTTCAAATTTGTAAACTATGCCGCCTACGCCGTCCTGGCGTATCTCGCCTTTCAACTGGCGGGATACGCCGATCATGGCGGCAAGCTGCTCTGGGTTACCTTTGTTTCCCAACCTGGACCGGGAACCCCTCCCTTTCAGGTGCGGTTCAAACGACCACTGACTGCTTCACAGAAGGTCGCCATGATGGATTTTCCTGATCCAGCTTCCTGTCTGAAGACGTCGGAAACGGATGGTCTGCCACTTGATCGCCTCAAGGAAATGGATTGGGATCGGATAGACAATACGGACGAAGCGGACGTCTGTATGTTCAGACTGCTGGGTTCCTATCCGAATTTGTCCTACGCAACCGATTGGTTCGAAGCGCAGGGGTTCAGGGTCCCGGACAAGTTCAGCAGCGCTCGGCCCAACCTGGAGCAGGACGGTACGCAGCGCGTTTCCGCCTCTTACTCGATCCGAAAGAATGGCCCGAAATTCCCAACAACAGGCATCGTTCGGCGGGCGTTTGGATCAATTCCATACGGTATGTCTGTGGATGCTACATGGTCGAAGGACGGTAAGCAGCTGCTATGGGTGGGGACGGGGTTCAGCACTTTGTAGTCAGTGGCCGGCTGGATGCAGCGAAATGGCCATTGAGCTTCCACGTTCAGGATTGGTCGCCGATTGCCGCTTTGGAGGATTTCCTCTTTCGGGCGAAGAAGGTCGGTTTTCCTGACCACCGGTGATCTTAGTGAGTTACTCCATCAAGCTGCGGCGGTGGAACGTCCTTTAGACGCTCACCCATCCACTCCTCAGGAAGCTCATAGACCAAGAGGCTGGTCGCTTCGTATGCGGTTTCCTGGGTACCGCTGGCCACAATACAGGCTTGATCTTCCTTGCTTGGACGTCCGCGTCGAAAAAAGTCGTAAATGAGGACCCAGCTGTTGTCGCGATAGAGCAAGAAGTGACGGATCGTTTCGCCTTGCCTGCCCCGATTGCTGTGGTTCACGATAGCGTTTTTTCACCCATTATGCTTACGATGTAGTTCCAAACGACATCTGATCGACCGCATAACATTCTCAGCTTAACGGTTAGCACAGAAGAGCTAGGCCGCGATTCTGCGTTGACAGAAAAACTAGCAGCTAGAACTGCGATCAATATACAAAGTGCAGCGCGTTTACCTGAAGCCAAAGGCATGGCTCCAGGCATTTGTTGACGAATTAACATGGCTCCCTCAGACGCCCATGACGGGCTAGTTTCGAAGGCCACTTTAATCGATTTGATCATATATTCCATTTGCCTAATATAGGTAGAAACCACATCGTCCTGCTTCATCTCGGCCGCGTAGCCACCTTTGGCGCCGTAATATTCGTTGCACCCGTTAGGCGGCGCAACAGCTCCGCATTCTCAAACGTCAACTGTCGAACGTCGCGGAAAGGTGGGTGCAGACGTGGCCCGTGGCGCTTGCTATAGCTGTCCTATGCGCACCCAAGATTCATCCAATGTCTCGTCTCCAGGTCTCCTCCACGCGAAAGCATGGGCCGAGGCGTATGAGCTAATTGATCTTCAGCTATCGCCCTTGGGATTAAAGGCCGTCGAGGCCCTGGCTTTGGAGTTGGAAGACGTTGTTCTCGATGTAGGTTGCGGAACTGGGCAGACGCTTCTCCAACTCGCCGAGCGGGTCGGAGCTGAAGGGCAGGTGATCGGGGTGGATGTGGCCCCGTTGCTCGTTGAAATAGCCAAGCAGAGGACCGGGCTGCTCAGCCAGGTGAGGTTGATCCGGGCAGATGCTCAGTTTCTGGATTTGCCGTCTGAGAGTGTGGATGCGGTGTTTTCGCGCTTTGGTGTGATGTCCTTCAGCGATCCGGTCGCGGCCTTCGCCAATTTCCGTCGAATTCTGAAGCCGTCAGGTGCGCTGGCCTTCAGTTGCTGGCGCTCCCTTGAAGATAACGAGTTGGATCACCTTCCGCTCTCCGCAGCGGGAATTCAGGTCACCGTCGACGAAAGTCCCTTCAGTTTTGCTGACCCTGAGTACATACACGGCACGCTTGAGGCGGCTGGGTTTCGCGAGATCGTTATCCAATCGCACGATGAAAGGGTATCTAGCGGCGATCTCGACGCGATGACTTGGGTACTTCTGAAAGTCGGACCGCTCGGAAAGCTCATTCGCGAGAACCCCGTCCTGCGGGCGACAGCCGAGCCTCGGCTGCGTAAGGCGCTGGCTGCTTTGGGCGACCCCTCCAGGGTGCAGCTCTCTGCTTCCATCTGGATCGTAACCGCGCGCGCTCTGGAGCAGCGACCCGATAACACACACGCAGGTGTATCCGATTAACTCACATGGCTGAGGCGGTCGAAGCGCTTCTTGCGGAAGGGTTTGTTGAGTTCGGAGCTTCGGGGAGGGTAAGCCGCCGCCAAAGCCGACGAACCTATCGCTTAAATTCGACGGCCGAAGGCTATATCATATCGCCGTGCGGAGATCATCGATCTTCTCGTGCAGGAAAACGACGGTGAAGACGCTGGCGAATTGCTGACCTTACGATTATGCACTCAGCTCCATTTCTTCCGATGCAGTGTTGCTGACCTATCGCGCCCGACGCACGAGGGGCGATGGGTCTGAGCGACATGTTTTGCGCAGCTCAATCTGGAAGCTTTCTGATCTGGGGTGGAAAATGCTGTTTCACCAGGGAACTGTGACAGAATCGTCAATCTGAAACGGCACCCGTCATTCGGTTCGTTCCGCCCGGATCATAAGCACGAACGCTGCCAGGTCACGCCATCTCGCGAAACGAGGAGCGACTGCGCACGCCTGGGGCGTTGGTTGCGGCTCACGGACGTCAACAATCCGAAATCCTGCCTGGGCGACACCGTTGAGATATTCACTGAGCGTGCGGGGAAAACGAGGCACGTCAAACAGCACCACGTCCTCATTGCTCGGCCGGTCACCAAAGCGCCAACTCTCAACAAAGTTGGTTTGCTCGAAATATCGAGCAACGACCAAGCCTGTCGGCGTACCTTCGACATCCTTCTGCCACTGCAATCCCGGGGTAATGAAACAAGGGTGGAGAACGCTGAACGCAATGAATCCACCAGGCCGCAACAGTCTGAAAGCCTCTCGCATCGCCGCTGGAAAATCCGGGCCGTCCATCAGGGCCATGGTCGAGACGACGGCATCGAAGGAGGCATCCTCGAAACCGGTGTCCCGGGTGTAGGATGCGACCTCATACCGGATACCGAGTGGAAGGTGGTGTTCAGCCTCCCGTGCATGGCCAATCATTTTCTCGGAAAGATCGATGCCGGTCATTCGCGCACCCATCTCTGCGAACTGCCTGGTGTTGGAACCCTCGCCACAGCCGAAATCGATGACGTCCAATCCCGCGATGCTTGGCAGAAAGGCTTGGAACGCCGGGAGGGTGAAAAGCTCTCGGTAAGTGTCGAAGCCGTTCCGTACATCATGTGCCCATTGATCGGCGTTATCGTCCCAACGGGCCGCGACTTCGGTTTCAGATACTTGGGTCACTTTGTGCTCCTTTTGGAAGTCGGTCGTGTCAATGAACTTGTTTCGGGTGAACCGTCCAGCGGTGTCGCGGACGCAGCGGGCTCTTCATCTGATGCTGCGAGCCATGGCGACGGCATCGTTTACAAAATCGGCTTTCGCCCGTGTGTAGCCATCACCGTCATAGGCATATTCTCGTGCGAGTTTTTGTTTGAGCGCGGAATATTCCGCTGCGATCTGCGGATGCGCAATCAGGTAGTCTCGAAAAATTATGCGTTTCTGATGCGTTTCATTTCCCTGCGGCAGTAGATAGACCCGCCGTTTGGGATTCGTCGATGTCATCATGAATGCGTAAACGTCCTGCTCGTAGCGGTTCCCACGGTTTTCATAACCTGCGCCCTCCATCGTGTTGATGGCTGCCAACACATGTTCAGGACTTGGCAATGTGACGTCAATGTCGATCAGAGGCTTTGCCGGAAGGCCGGGAACCGCAGTGCTGCCTATATGATCGATGGCAATAACCTCAGGTCCGATCAAGGCCCGGAGGCTTGCCGCGATATCGCGAAAATGACCGGGCCACTGTTTGTCATATGTAACGATTTCCAGACGCTCTGCCATGAAGCCCCCCCTTTGTTGCGGATGTTCGAATATTTCCGGTCGTTCCATCTCGTCGGAAGCCAATCGAGCAATATCGACCGTCGTTCGTATCGGCTCGTTCGGAAACTGGACCCGGCAGCAGCGTAGAAATTTGGATCACCGAGAGATGGCGGTCAGCCTCGCTCGTGTTCATTCTTTCAGTTGGGTGCTTGTTGCATAGACCGATCGCTTGTCATTCCTGAGCGAGAAGAATGGCCGCATCAGCATAGGACGGCCGAATCCAGGCCCAGCTCTAACCTAGATGTGGGATACGTGCGCCCGCAAAAACAGCCGCACAACTTAGGGAAACTCGTGACATTCAGGCCGCTTTCTGGCTGACAAATAGGCCGGTTTCCTTCTCGGTTTCAAGCACGCCGCTGCCTACTCGAAATGCCTCGGTGATGGCATCCCGAAACGCGTCAAGCTGCGCCTCGTCGGCCTCGTCACCGGGCGGATAGGACGTGAGTGCCAAAAACACGTCTTCCGGCTCAGTTACCCGTAGGCGGGCAGGATGCTGCGTCATGGCGACATTTCCGAAATGGGCTTGCATGAGCCGTTCAGCGGTATCGTAGCCGAAAGCGGCCCCGCCCGGATCATAGGGAGGACTGCCGAACACGGTTGTCAGCTCATACATCTCGCGCATGTTACCAGCTCCGTTGGTGGTCACTGCAAGGAAACCGCCCGGTTTCAACACACGATGCATTGCCGCGATGGCCTTCGACTGGTCTGGCACATGGTAGAGCATGTGCATTGCTATGACTGCATCAAAAGCGCCATCCTCGAAGGGCAAAGCAGTCGCGTCGGCTTGTTCGCCTGTGACGCTACCGAATGCCAATGGCTGGCAGCGCTCAACCGCCTCTTGCACCATGCCGGGGGAGAGATCAGAAAGAGTGAGGTCCAGACTTTCCGGTAGCTTGTCCACCGCCGCCGCCCAAAACCAGCCAGGACCGCAACCGACATCAAGAATGCGATCTCCGGCTTTGAGGGGTAGCTGTCCTGCCACCCACGGAAACCAGCCGATTTCGGCAATCGTATATTCCCGGTTGAGGCGGGCCCGCGCGGCGAGCTTTCGGCTGTCGCTATACTGTTTATCGTTGCCCGTGGTTATAGATGACATGTGGTGCCCTTGAACTCGAATTCGCCAAAGTCCGACAGCTTTGCGACGTGACAAAATAGGTTTTTGCAACACCTGCGTGTACAAAGTGCACGACGGGGAAATTTTTAGCAAGAAGAACTGCCGGGAAAAACCGATGGGTCGAGCGGAGCTAGGTTATCGTCGAAGACTCGGGCCTGAGGGCGTATGGGTTGATCCGGACCATCATCGACCTAGCATAGGTTCGACAGTGGAAGTTATGCGAGAACGGAAGCGTTGAGTACACGACCGAATGCGCGGGCCATCCGAGCCTATGAGAAGTGCGGGTTTATCGTCGAAGGTTGCGAACGTGAGGCCGCATTTGTTAACGGGCATTGGCACGATGACATAATGATGGGTTTGCTTAGCCGAGAATTCATTTCGCCGCATGCGCCGCGAGTGGGACGTAGAAATGTTGACGAGGGTGAGTGAACAGGAAATCGGATACAAAGCGACATTGGGCCTTTGCGCTTTGTCATCGAAAGCTTCGTCGAATTGGGGCGGAAGGCACCCGAGATCGACTTTTATTTCGCAATCGAGCTGTCATGCCAGCTTCAGTTTCCTATCCGACAGTCTGCCTGAAAGTGGGATGCTGGTGGTTCAGGGGCTTGGGGGAGGGTCATGAGAAATTTACCTGACCTGCTGAATGAAATCCGGTCTCTCGAAGAAGCCTTGCACCGTCCCGAAATACGCCGTTCAAGAACGGCGGTCGAAGCGCTTCTCGCGGAAGGGTTTGTTGAGTTCGGAGCTTCGGGGAGGGCATATCGCCGTGCGGAGATCATCGATCTTCTCGTGCAGGAAAACGACGGTGAAGACGCTGGCGAATTGCTGACCTACGATTATGCACTCAGCTCCATTTCTTCCGATGCGGTGTTGCTGACCTATCGCACCCGGCGCACGAGGGGCGATGGGTCTGAGCGACATGTTTTGCGCAGCTCAATCTGGAAGCTTTCTGATCTGGGCTGGAAAATGCTGTTTCACCAGGGAACTGTGATGACAGACCCGTCAATTTGAAACGGGCACCTGTCATTCGGTTCGGTCCGCCCGGATCATAAGCACGAACGCCGCCAGGTCACGCCATCTTGCGAAACGAGGTGCGACCGCGCACGCCCCGGGCGTTGGTTGCAGAATTGGATTTGCGTCCAATCTATCGCCGCAATCACCGGGCAAGAGCGCGGCCTCTTGCAGGCGCGGCCTGTAAGAGAATGCAGAGCTGGTTGTGAGAGCGTTCCGTTTACGAGGGACGAACCCCCTCTCAGGCGCCGGTCCTGCTGAATCGCTACACCTCGGCTGAGGTTCGATCGGCAGCCTAATTCTGGCCTCCTGCGAACGCGATCAGATTTCCGTCGACGTCGCGCACGATGAAGGTGCGAGCGCCCCACGGCTCAGTCCTCAACGCTTGGTGAAAAGTGACGCCCGCGCTTTGATACTCCAAGAATAGCGGTTTCGGATCATCGACGATGATTGTTGCCGAAAGCGCGTCACGTTCCCTTGCTCGAAAATCGCTGTCGAACACCGGGCCGCCGACCTTTCGTAAGTTCAAGCGGCCGCCGTCGCGAAACACCTGAGCGTAGAACGGTGGTTCGCCGTAAGAAAACACGATCTTGAAGCCGAGCTTCTCGAGGTAAAACCGGCACGCCACCTCGATATCGGAAACGAAGAGCTGCGGCTCCGCTGTGATGATAACGGGTTTATTGCTGGTCGCGGCTGTTGATGCTGTCATGGTTTCGATTCCTTTGACTAGTGCTGGCCAACTCTCGAAACCGTGCTTTCTGGCGACAAGCTCCTGTGCGTCGCTGAGCTTGAAGTCTGTCTCCAGAACTTCGCTGTCAGGCAGTCCCCCGAACCGACCTAAAATCGACCTGATCTGCGCCGCGACAGGATAATACCGTTCACGGTGCCATCGCAGATATTGCTTGGCTTGCTTTCTGAGGTTTTCGATATTTGGCATGGGCGCGTACTGTGGTTGACTTTGGTGTAGGCGGGCAATGCCCCTCCGGCTTGCAAGCCGACGCGCCCTACAGCAGCACGGTTGACGCTAGCGCAGATGAGATATTCACGTCAAGATGAGAGAGACCTTGCTGAAATCATTGGCAGAGACGGTTCACATGATCGATCCAAGGCTTGATCTATCCCTTTCGCCCATCCCGATTCGGGCCCGCTTTCACGGCGTCATCTACAACGCCGAGCGCTTTCCCGGCGGCCTGCAGACAAGCGGCTTAGAGGGCGGGGCGAATTGCCAGCAGTACGCCTACGAGCTGCGTCGCCACTTTGGCTTCGTTGAGCTGTGGGAGGATCGAAATCACACACCAGGTGTCCGATCCGATGCAGTGTCTTGATCTCGTTCTGCTAAACAGCAGTCCCTCGGCCTGAGGTGCTCACGTTGGATTTTGCGTCGGCGGCACTCTCATCCTGCATCTTTCGAAACAGGTCGGCTTGCCCGCAATCGAACCGCTGGCGGAGATGATGCAGCGGCATGAGTACAGCCATCTCATTGGAGCGAAGACCGTTCTCGCAAAGGAGCCCGGGGCTGCCGACGGATCGCCCTCGACTTCCGTTCCGATGGCCTCGGTTCCTTTTTGAGCAGTCTTCTGCGCCCTGTAATCGTGCCGAAAACAAGACTGCAATTTTCTTCAGTATTCTGATAGGGGGACCATGCACGCTGAAGGGAGAGTTACTGCGATGACGCATCTCAATGTGATCCGTGAAGTACGACGAAACCTGGCCATTAATGGCCCCTCACGCGCCCGCACTGTCGACGATTTCGCAAAGGTAACGCTGCCCGAACGCGACTGCAACGCAATTCGCGATGTAACGGCTGCGGAAAATCCCGACACGGCTATAGAGATTGGCCTTGCTTATGGCAGCTCGGCCCTGGCGATCGGTGAGGCTCTGATTTCGGTCGGCGGCAAACGGCATTTAATTCTCGATCCGTTCCAGGAAAGCGAGTTTCGCGATGCTGGCTGGGAAGCGATCCGCGCAGCCCAGTTGGACGGTATCGCTACGTTGTTGAGGGAAAAATCCCAAATCGCACTACCCCGGCTTGCCACAGAGGGGTTGTTGGCCGACGCTGCGTTCGTCGATGGCAGCCACGTGTTTCACAATGTATTCATCGACCTTTATTACCTGCAGATGGTGGTAAGGCCCGGCGGACTCGTTGTTCTCGATGATTACTGGTGGCCGGGGGTAGCGACGGCGTCACACTATTTCGAGACCAATTTGGGTTGGCAGTCGCAAGAAGTTGCGAACGGCACGCCGGGACGACTGCGTGCATTGCGGCTGCCGGAATCGCCAGTGAAGTCGGATTTCAGGAAATTGACGCCGTTTTGGCTCTGAGCATAATAGTGAATTGAAGAACGTCTGGTAGATCATCGGCGGCTGCATTCAAGGCGATAACGCAGGCATCCTCAACGAAGACGAAAGCTCCTATGTCATTCCGCATAAGGCGTCTGAGTCTGGAAGAGATGGACCGCGCCGCCATCATCCTTCGGACCTCATTTGACGAGCGGCTTCCGTGGTTGGCGGGGCGCCATACGCCTGCCGAAGATCGCGCTTACTTTCGAGAGCACGTATTCAGCGAATGCGAGGTATGGGGTGCTGTGGGCGATGAAGTCGTCGGCTTTATTGCATTCCGAGCCGATTGGATTGACCTGCTGTATGTGTTGCCGGATTTGCAGGGTATGGGAGCTGGTGATGTGCTTCTCCAAGTGGCCAAAGGAGCAGCGTCAAGTCTCCAACTATGGACATTCCAGAAAAATACGCTCGCTCGACGTTTCTATGAGAAACGCGGCTTCGTCTTGGTCAATGAGACGGACGGCAGCGACAACGAAGAGCGCGAACCCGACGCCCTCTATCGTTGGAGCAGGGGATGAGACGCGTCAGGGAAGCAGAACGAAGAACACCATTTCTGGATCGTTTTCGTCCAAGTTTTCGATGAAACCACTGCGGCGGAATCCGGCCGTCAGAAGGAGTGCTTGCATTGCCTGATTGGACTGGTTCGTCGTGGTGAAGAGCTTAGGTGATGTGCACGTTGCCTTGAAGTGTTGAACGAGTGCTCTGCCGATACCATGGCGGCGAAAGCGCTCACCCACCGTCAGCATTTCGATGAAGCCGTTGCCAAAGAAATGATAGGTCAGCACGCCGTACGCGGCTGGCGAACGGTCGATTTCGGCGACGTGACAAGTCCCTGCTTCGATCCACGCTTTTAGCTGGTTTCGTCGCGCAACGTCGCTTGCGGCAACCGTATCGAGCGCGACGAGCCTGTCATAATCAGCAATGGTCGCTTTTCTGATTTCCATCTTTCAGTATGCGCGAATCCGGACGTGATCCATGCAAGATTGCCGAAGTCGTAAAATCGGGCAAGACAGTTGCAGGCCCTATTGGCGCAGGCAGGCAGAGATATCCACTATGGAACGGTTGCTGCGTTGCCTTCTCTGCGGACACTATCGGAACGAAAAAGGCTACGACGATGTCCGGTAACGGCGCTGTAACAATCAGAACTAAGCGTTTAACACTCCGCTTGCCCGTCGTCGATGATTTCGAGGTCTCTGTGCAGCTTATGGCTTCACCGCGATCTGCCAGAATGGGAGGCCCATTTGATACGCGGTCGGCGTGGGGCTTTCTTGTCACGATCTGGCCCTATTCGTATCTGCAACGTGGCCACCACATGTCTCCTAGGGAAACGAAGAAGGACATCCACCGCAGTCATCGCGGGAACTCTGAGATGTCGTGGGCGACATACGTTCTCATTTCGTTCGCGGCGTCAAGGACCCTCTTTTAAGATCTTGTAGACGCCCGAATGGTATGCGGTCGCTCCCAAAGGAGCACCTGATGATAATCGTATTTTTCGAATATGAGGCGAAACCCTTCTTCTTCGGCGTAACGGCGGGAAAGCAGACGACGCGGTGCTCCCTTTCGCGTGATGACGTCGCCAACGAGCTTGCCGCGCTTCAGAAAGACGAGGGGGGTCGATCGGATAGAGGACCAGCCGGCGCATATTCAAGGCGTCGTGCTGCGCAGCGTGGAATTCGTCGAGGGACGCTGGGTGGTGGTTGACGTGGAAGACGGCGTTATGACGGTGGTCGCCGAAGCGCATGACGATGAACTTTGTTTCTTCATCTCCGCCTCCGAACCGAACGAAGTCTATGTTACAGACGATCCGGAGGCCACAAGCGACCTCGTTGACCAGCTCGGTTCAGGCTACGGTCCGGGCGGCGGCTGACTGATGCTTCCTAGCCGTCTCCAAGACGGCGTCGGGATAGCGCCCACGGCTTATTCCGATCATGACGAAAAAATGGTTCAGATCGAGCAAGGCGCCTTCGCCGAGAGTTCTTTCTTTCTCGTAGTCCGCGGCAACTAGGGCGGCTACGCGAGTGATTTCGCCGATAAGATGTTCGGCCTGTGGTTTCGCATTCAATTCAGCGAGCGCAGCGCGGGCGGTCGCGATGTCGCCAAGCTTCTGAGATGCTCGTGCGATACCGAGCAGTTTCTCTGGAGGGGTTCGTTTCAGAGTCTTCATAAGGTCAGCTTGCCGTTGAAAATCACCGGCATCAACTGCGAGATCGAAGGCATCCCTGCGCGACATCATCCCTCCGAAGGAGTGGCACGGCGATGGAGAAGAACCCGCGGAACCAGGCAGCTCCTGAACAAGGCATCGCCGCCCATCGCCGGCTAGGCATTCAACAGGGTAAGTTCGACGACGCCCAGTATCTTCTCACCGGGTTTCCCGGCCTCCGTGATGATTGCGTATCTGCCGTCGGAGGCGGCTGTCGCGGCTAGAAGCTCGCTCAGAGTGGCACGCCGCGCGACCAACGGAGTAGGGTCATGATGTCCTCCTCGATTGGGTTAACCCGGAGACTACATGTTTACGCCATTCGAGGCTCGTCGCTTCTGGTATGTTCTTTCCAGTTAGGACCTGCACTTCTGCGAAACTGCTGATCGCGGAAGGGATCGTCCAAAGCCAATCCGGAGAAGCACTCGGATTGATATGCGGAAATCCGCTCTTGAGGGACGTGACTACCGCATCGGGCCCGTTCGATTACTTCGCAGATCGAGGGAAGGAGACTTCAGGCGAGTGAACCGCAGAAGCGGACATCGCGCTTCACCGCCTCGTAGCAGCGACCCAAAGCGATCAAAGCCGCAAATGACCACCCAAGGAGTCACGACGACCCGGCCTAACGCGCCCTCCTGATAGCGAGCAGGCACCACAGAGAAGTCGCCGCGTGATAGAGGATCGCGGGCCACAACAGGATGCCGATCATCTCCAGAACGAGGGCGGAATAGGTCAAGACGGCCGTGGTCAGGAAATTGTAGAGCGTCACTCCGACGAGGAGCCCTATGGTGCCTTGCCTGTCTTCGGCGTCACGCGCACCCCAGCTCGCTGCGGCAAGAGCAAGGAGCGCGGCACCGCAGATCCGCCCGATCACGGCTGCCTCCGGAGTTACATGCCTTGTTCCAAACAGCAGAGCGAACAGGATCGACGGCAACATGAGTAGCCCCAGTCCTGTCGCACCTTCGGTAATCGCGAATAGGGTCAGAAGTGCCCGTCGATACGCTGTATTCATGGCGAAGGCTTCCTGGACCCAGGCCTGCGTTGCTTACGGCTGTTTCTGGACGGCCGCCTGCCAACGGGCCGGCGGCCTATGCCGGCGCTTTTGCATCAGGTCTACGGCTCAAGCTCTATCTTCAAGCTGTTCAGCTTGCCGTCGAAGGCGAACGGCGCCTGATAGTCGTTATCATCGACACCGGTTCCCGTGTCGGAGCCGACGTCAAAGGTTTCACTCGCTTCGAGAGCAAAGGGAATGGTGTGAGGGAAGGTCCCGCTTGCCGCCTCGGCGCCGTCGATGGTGATTGTGCCTTTCCCACCTTTGCCGAGGCCGGGGCCGTCAGACTTGAAGGCAAAGACGATCTTGTGCCTTCCGGGTGTCATTGCGGCCGAAGACTCGACTTTTGGCCGGGCGAGGTCCAATAGGTTATAGGAAAAGACTGGCTTCCCCTTGAGCAGGTAGAAGCCCCATCCTCCGAAGCGCCCGCCCGCAGTCACAAGCATGCCGTCGCCGCCGCCAGCGGGCACATCGACATCGGCCGTGATCATGAAGGACTTGTTGAGGATGCTCGGTGCCGTCCCAAGGGGGACGCCGACGATGGGTCTCGTATAGACGAACTCATTGCGTCCGGCGACGATGCTCGGCCGGGGGAGAATGAAGCGAGTCAAGGCCGAGGCGTCCAACGGCAGAACCTGATACTTCGCGGCCTCGACCCAGAACAAATCCTGCAACTCCTTCAGCTTGCCGGGATTGGCGGCCGCCACATCATTGTTCTGCGTCCAGTCCTTGGACAGGTCGAACAGCTCCCAGGTCACGCCGTTGACGATGTCTTTCGGGGTCGGAGCCGTGCCGTTCCAAGGCTCCCGATAGGGCAATGTGGCGGCCATCCACCCATCGTGATAGATCGCGCGATTGCCGAACATCTCGAAATACTGGGTCGAGCGCGTCGATGGCGCATCGGCGTTTGCCTTGTCGAATGTGTAGGCCAGGCTTGTGCCTTCAATCGGTGTCTGGGTGATCCCGTTGACCGTCTCGGGGGCACGAATGCCCGTCACCTCCAGGATGGTGGGGACGATGTCGATGACATGGTGGAACTGGTTGCGCACACTTCCCGGATCTTTGATATGGCCCGGCCATGCAATGGCCATCCCGTTGCGAATGCCGCCAAAATAGGAGGCGACCTGTTTGGTCCACTTGAACGGCGTATCGAAGGCCCAGGCCCAGCCGACCGCATAATGCGGATAGGTCAGCGCCGACCCCCAGGCGTCGTAGAATTTGAGCTGGTCCTGGACGGGCACTTCGACGCCGTTGAAGAACGTCATCTCGTTTGGCGTTCCTGCCGGGGAGCCTTCCGCGCTCGCGCCGTTGTCGCCACTGATAAAAATAATCAGCGTGTCATCGAGCTTGCCCATGTCCTCGACCGCTTTGACGATCCGGCCGATTTCATTGTCGGTATAGGCGAGGTAGGCTCCGTAGACGTCGGCCTGGCGGATGAAGAGCTTCTTCTCATCAGCCGAAAGTACGTCCCACGGCTTGAGAATCTTGTCGGGCCAGGGTGTGAGCTGCGCATCCTGAGGGACAACTCCAAGCCTCTTCTGGTTGGCGAAAATTTGGTCACGCAGCGCATTCCATCCCTTGTCGAACAGATGCATGTCGCTGATCTTTTTGATCCATTCGGGGGTCGGGTGATGAGGCGCATGAGTGCCGCCCGGTGCATAGTAGAGGAAGAACGGCTTCTTGGGATCGAGCTGATTGAGCTGGTTGAGATAGTTGATGGCGTCGTCCGCCATGTCCGTTGTCAGATTGTAAGTGGGGTTGTTCAGATAGGGATAGACACGCGTGGTATTGCGGTAGAGGTCCGGTTGCCACTGATTGGTCTCGCCGCTGACAAAGCCGTAGAAATACTCAAATCCCATTCCGATGGGCCATTGATCGAAGGGACCCGCCTGACTGGTCTGAAAGGACGGAGTGTTGTGATTCTTGCCGAACCACGACGTTGCAAAACCATTTGCCTTGAGGATCGTGCCGATCGTGTCCTTGTCCGTCGTAATGACACTGTCGTAGCCCGGATAGCCGGTCGACGCCTCGCTGATCACACCGAAGCCGACCGAGTGATGATTGCGGCCGGTGATGAGAGCAGCGCGCGTGGGTGAACACAGCGACGTCGTATGAAAGTTCGTGAAGCGCAGTCCGGCGTTGGCAATCCGGTCGAGCGTTGGCGTCGGAATGACGCCGCCGAAGGTGCTCGGGGCCGCAAATCCGACGTCATCGGTCAAGATCAGCAAGACGTTGGGCGCCCCCTTGGGCGGCACAATTTGCGGCTGCCAATATGGCGTCGAACGAAGCGCGTCGAGATTTGTCGTGCCCCCAAACTGCCCTGGCGGCGGCGGAATCTGTCGGCCGTCGATTGTGGTCGTCGCACTGGGCGTGCCGGGTGTTCCATTGATGACTTGACCTGNCGGAATCTGTCGGCCGTCGATTGTGGTCGTCGCACTGGGCGTGCCGGGTGTTCCATTGATGACTTGACCTGATGCACCCGTCCCGCCAATGGAAAAAAGTGTAAGCGCAGTGCCGCCTAATAGTGCAGCCAAAGTCAGGATGCTGCTTTTCATCTCGGTTCCCCCCGGCAATCGATCCCGCGCGACGTGGACCGTTTTATTCGGCGAGGGTATGGCGAGTACCGCGAGCGCGCCAGTAACATACAGTATGCACTGTTACTGTCGCTGCGTCGGACTGACAGATACTACGGTAAGATACGCGCAAACCTCACTTCGAGCGAATCTTGTTGCGAACGGGCGCTATTCGGGAAAGATAACCGATCCCGATGCCAAGAGGACCTATGACGGGGTTACGAGCGTCTCCGGCAACACTGTCGCTGCGGACTCGTCACGGAAGCGGTCAGCAGAAACACCGGACCGATCGGCTATTTCGAGACCTCGCTCGCACCGTGTTCCTACATGCAGGAGGATTATGGCGCCGCCGAGCAATGGGTCAAGGCGGCCGATGTGCAGGCCAATCCGCTCTATCATTTCGTCGTTGCGGCCATTCTCGGGCAACGTGAAAAGACCGAGGAGGCGGCAAAGGAGCGCCAATGGATCGAGAGGAACGCACCCGGTCTTCTAAAAAATATCCGCCGCGAGGTGGCGATGCGTATCCATCGGCCCGAGGACCAGGCTCACTTCCTGAACGGGCTGACAAGGGCGGGCCTGGCCGTTCCGTAAGTCCGTAGCGGGCATTGGACCTTCCGTGGACCACTCGCTCAGCGCTGCGCGATCTCTCGCGCCTTCGGGTGAGCAATTCGATAGACATTACGGCATGCTACATGCGTTCAGCACGTGGCACTCAGTAGAGGTCGCGGAGATGGAAAGCGTGCGAGGCGCGCTCCACGCGAGGCGGAGGGGAGGCACGCATAAACAGTTCACCGTCGCAGCGTACCATGCAACGCCCGACGTAAGAAGGCCCAGGTTCGCCGACACGGGGTTCATTGCCTGGACGCCAAGTGCGGGAAAGACGAAGCGACGTGGTACGCCGTCGGAGCATTCACCGGCCATTGCAGCGATCCGCGGCGCCCTGTCGCGAAGCCGGCTTTGCGGGGGAGCGATTTCTTCTACAGAATCTACACGACGTTACAGGCCGACTGATGCGAATGCCGCTAGCGTGCTTGAGCTTACCGAGCACGCCTCCGCGGGATGAGACCCGCGATGATCATTGGCGAGGGAACCCGTCGGCAACGATGAGGCGCATTATGTGTCGGCGCGCATACCTGCGGGCATGAGTACCAGAACTCCCTCGCTGATCGGTTCGCATTGATTGCGGACGAGGGCGACCTCTCGAAAGCACTGACGGACGCTCAATCGAAGCTGGAGAGGGTGGGCGAGAAGGAACGGGCCGAACGTGGCAAGCTCCACGAAGTCGATGAAAGCCTCCAGCGAATCCACAAGATACTCGACGTTCAAAGGCAGTCGCTTTCCTTCAACGACGTCCTCCTCGCAGCCGGCAAGACCGAAGCGGCCAGGATTCTTCGCGTGTCTTTGAATGAGAAGATCGTCGCAGCCGACGGGTCGAGAAACAAGGTCGAATCCTTCAAGTCTTCGATGAACGAGTACACCGACGCTAAGCGGACCGCCGAAATTCGGAAATTCTATCGCTCGCGGCTCACCGCATATTCGCAGCAACTGGACGTGCAACTGGACGATCCTGACAAGCAGTCGATCGCACCGGTGAAGGCGGCACGTGGCAGCGAGGGTCCGCTGGCCTTGCTCGCCTACTACTACGCGTTTCTGCACACCAAGGTCGAGTTCACCACGAACGTCAGGTTTCCCGTCGTGATCGACTCGCCGAACCAGCAGGGTCAGGACAAGGTTCATCTACCTCAGATGATGAGGTTCATTTTCGATCATGTCCCGAACGATGCCCAGACGATCGTCGCGACCGAAGATGCGACGGGTCTGGATCTGGACGGCGTCACGATCGCAACATACGGTGAAGCGAAGCGTCAGGTCCTGCGAGAGAAGGAATTCGAAGCCCCGTGAAGGCAGTCTTCGAACCATACTTCCAGAAGATACTCGCGATGGAGTGATCCATTCAAATCGGAGGTGCGGCGCGGCTTTCTTCTGACCTTCCGCATTAGCGCCTTTCGCTCCTGATCTGGAAGGTGCTCCTCAAACTTGTGAAGGCGTTCAGCGCCCGCGCAGCGACAAGATATCTCTCGTTTCACGCGCGACAGACGTTCAGCCTGATTCCGGCGGCCGGCGGGCCGGGCGCTTGCGTTGTTGAGGCGCACCGCGCCCGTCCGCCAAAATGCCAGCGGCGATGATCCCAATTTGCAGAATACTATGGACACAACTTTAGCCGGCGACGTAGCCAGGGGTGAACTTGTGGGGCGGATTGAGATTCTGACGGGCGTCGAGCCTCGCCGCGGTCAGTTACGAACGCAAATCCGGCCTGCTAGCTTCGATTAGCTGAAGTTCAGCAGACATCATCATCACCGTTCCGTCTGGCACGCAAACTTGTCCTCTAACGGCCCACCTAACCTTTCGACCCCTCATTCGGTTCGTGCACGGCATTCGATCTTCCGCTCGCCGTTCCGACCTCATAAGCAGATATTTGGTCGTCGAAACCTTTGAGCTGCCGCGTACCGAGAGCGACTATTGAAATTTTGCCACGCACTGATTGCGCCACGGCGTCGTCGACGACGATTTGCCGATCATCGGCGGACGAACACAATCGCGACGCCAGGTTCACGACATTCCCGATCGCAGTGTAGTCTACACGGGCTTCATAACCAATTCGGCCGACCGTCGCCCATCCCATCGCCAGTCCTATGCCGAAGCCGATCGCATGGCCGCGCAGTCGCCACTCAGCAATCAGGCGCTGAACGTCATCCTGCATGTCGATCGCCATCTCAACAGCACGAAGCGCCGGGTCTGCGCGCACTACCGGGGCGTTGACGAGCACCATCAAACCATCTGCCGCGAAGTTGGTCAGCGTGGCCTCGTAGCGTGTGATGATCGCTCCGAGTGCCTCATAGTACTCGCGCAAGACCTGCATGATCTCCTCAGGCTCGGCGTGCGCCGAAAACGCGGTAAAACCACGTAAATCGCAGAATACAGCGACGACTTCCGCGCGCTGCCCGGAGAGCACGCTCTCGTCGCCGGATTTTTCCACGAGTTCCGCGACCTGAGGTGCGAGAAAGCGCTTCAGCCGAGCGATTCGCTCTGAACGATCCCGAGATATGGCGAGTTCATGCGCCATCTCATTGAACCGGTCCGCCAACCGTTCAAGTTCGTCTCCGGTGCCGATTTCGATCCGGTGCTCGAACTGTCCGGCTCCGATTTTTTCGGTGCTCTCCTCCAGCAGGCGGATAGGCCCGGTCATCCGCCCGGCAAGCCAGTAGGCGAGCGCCGATGCGAAGGTGGTGGCGGCGAGCAGCAGGCCACCCGTCCGCCACAGCGAGGCATACAGTGGTGCAAAAGCCTCTGCCTGTGCTTGTTCGGCGAACACCGTCCAGCCGACGTCTGGGATTGGTGCCATGGCGGTCACGATTGGTTCATTCTCGGCGTTACGGGCCGTGGCCGCCTGTCCGCCTGTGGCGGCGATCTCGTTCCGCAATCTGCCGAGGGCCGCCGCTGTGTTCTCGTCAGTACCCTGCAAGACCTTGCTGATGTCGGGGTGGGCGATGAGCCGGTCGGTCTGATCGAGAACAAACGCCCGGCCACTACTACCGACGCGAATTTCCGAAACGACTGTCCAGACAAGCTTCAGGTTGATCTCCGCGACGACGATGCCACCTGCCTTACGATTTCCGGCCATGGCCATGGTCATGAACGGTTCGGAGCCATCGCGAAAAGTGACTGGCCCATACCATGTGCCATTCGACCGAACTCCCACGACAGCAGGATCGCTAGAGCGATCCGATCCGCCTTCCATCCTGTTCAAGTCGATACGGGAGACATGCAGCCGTTCGACGCCGAAATCGTCAATAAGGGTGATGCTGACGATTGCTGGGACTTGTCGCATCACTCGCAGTGCATCGAGCCGATGCTGTCCCTGATCCTGGGTCCAGGATTGCTGGACCGTCCAAGCCAGTTGATTTTTGATTCCGTCGAGAAAGCTCTGGATTTTGCCGGCCGCAGATGTGGCTTCCACCCGCAGTAGAGCGCTGAGCATGGCACGCTGGTCGCGATAGCCGAACCAGGCGTCGCCGATGCCGCTAACAGCCACCGGAACAATGACCGCAGCGAAGAAGGCGAGGAAGTACTTCCGGAACAGCGATCGGCGCATCGGGGCGGCTTGGAGCTGGACCGAACGCCGCACACCATCCTCACTCGATGACTTCATCAGCCATCAGCAAAACGGTCTGCGGCAGCTCGATCCCGAGGGCATTGGCTGTTTTCAGATTGACCGACAAGTCGAACTTCGTCGGCTGCTCGATCGGCAACTCCCCTGGCTTGGTGCCTTTCAAAATGCGATCGACATAAAAGGCGAGGCGATGGTGCATCTCGCCATAGTCCGCCGAATAGGCCATCAGGCAGCCGTCTGCGACGTACCACGAGCCCCAAGCCATGGTCGGCAGGCGATGCGCGATCGCCAAGGCGGCAATTCGCGAAGACTGGTCGGCCAGCATCATGTCGGGCAGCACGAAAAGAGCCTGCGCGCCCGCGGCGTCCATGCGGTCGACTGCAGCATCGAGTTCGTCCGGCTCGCCGACGTGCTGGATGCTCACCGCAATGCCGAGCCGATGGGCCGCATCCTTGGTGTCCCGTTCGAAATTGAGATGGGTGACCGCCGGGTTCGCCAGCACGCCGACTGTGGCAAGCTTCGGTACGGCTTCCATCAAAAGCTCCAGGCGTTTGGCGGCGAGTTCGGTAGCGTAGTAGCTGATGCCGGTGAAATTGCCGCCCGGTTTTGCAAGGCTACGAGCGAACCCCGTCGCCACCGGATCACCGCTTACGATCGACACGATGGGAATCGTAGTGGTCGCCTCATGGGCAGCCTGTCCCGCTGGATGCGACATCGTGACGATCATGTCGACAGGGAGCCGCGCCAGTTCTATCGCCGCCGCCGCCAAGCCATTGTTGTGCTTGCCTGCGCTTCGGCACTCGAAGCTGACGGTTTCGTTCAGCTTGTACCCGAATTCGCCAAGCCCGCTAATGAATGATCCAAACTCACCGGATCCTGCCAGATAGCCCGGCATGTTGCAGGGCCACCAGGCGAGAAGGCCGATTCGTGGCGTATTGGCCGACGTCTGCTGCGCGGCGGCGATGGCAGGAAAGCTCATCGCAAGAGCAACCGCTTGATAAAGGTAGTGTCGTTTCGGTTTCATCCGAGCACCCCTCGCCGACCATGGCACATGGCGGATGGATGGTGAGATCAGGCTAATTGCTGCAAACTCACATTCGACGCGCCCCTTCTCCTGAAGGAGCGACCGACGAGCAAGCCAAAATATTCAGGGGACGGAAGTATAGTCGATGTTGGCGCGGATTGGTAGCGCAAGCGGCACGTGGAGCCGGGTCCAACCAAGGTCTTGGGCCGCGAATACCATTTGCGACGGCCTCAAACGTCCCGAACCGGCGCCCATTGCAGCCGTACCACGTGCCAGCCGTGGGTGACTGCTCAGGGCGACAGGTGTAAGCTGTATATCCTCGACTCGTGGGAAAGCGCCTCAGAGCAATCCGAATTCGACCATGTCAGAGGATGCTAGGTCATGCCCGACATCGGAGACTGGCTCGCCAGCATCAGGCTTGAGCGGTATCGCCAAACCTTCTTGAAGAACGGCATCGATCTCGATGTCGTCGACGATCTCACCGATGCCGACCTCAAGGAGCTCGGACTGTCCCTTGGTGACCGCAAGCGTTTTCTCAGGGCGGCCGCGACTCTGGCTCAGCAGTCGCCGCCGGCCACGGCGGCACTACGTCCCTCCGTGTCACCGATCCACAGCGAGGCGGAACGGCGACAGCTTACGGTGATGTTCT
>NZ_FWER01000025.1 GCF_900169785.1 Rhizobium sullae | reverse complement strand
GGAACCTTCGGCCTCGCTCCGTCGAATGAAATTCCCCGCTTGAAAAGACCCGTTCAAGTTGCTGGCAGACTTCTTCTGCCGTTGGTCCAGGGCTGCTGAAACGGTTGACCTCTGCGCTGTTCATGATCGCCCCCCAAGCAGGATCATGCCCATTATTTAAGGCATTTCTAACTTATAATATCTTAGAGCTATGAGTGGTAGCAAAAATTGAATTTGATCCGCCTGATGAAGGCAGGCTGCGGGTTCGGGACGAGGCCGCCATATTCGCGAGCGGATGTACGATCCCGTACGAGGCTATGATCATCCGCCTGAGTTCCGCAAGATTGCGTGTGCTCCCATCTTGGCCATCACATTTGTTGAGGTGTCTTTCGCACCTTCCTCTTTGACAATCGTCAAAAACGTCGGAAGCGTCTCTCCGCTCTTTGTCATCGCTATTCCTGCGCGCACCGAGCCGTCATAGGCTCAACGTCCTTCCAGTCGTACGCACCGCTTGCCAGACGAAACTGCCACGGCCGATCAACTCGTCCTCGTCATAACAAATAACCAAACAACGCGCTGCCGTCCTGTTGCAGGTCGAGATTCTATAGCCGCCGTTGAGGAAGAACACAGCGTCCGGCATGAGGTCATAGACTTCTCACAGTCGCACTCAAAAAGGCGGATCCGCGCCTGGCTAAAAGCGGCATCTCCGTCTCAAACGACATCAATGATCCATCGCCCCGGAGTTCAATTGCCGGTCATCGTTGACCCTCTATGACATTATCATCTTTGGACGTATGATCAGTGTGGCATCGCGTAACATCTTTTGGAGATAGCATCGTGCCGACACCGAGCGCCGGCGCCCAAGGTGGGATACTCCTTCGCGGATTGGATCGGTCTTGTGTCCGTTGATCCGGCTCAATGACGCCGCCTCATTGTTCGGCTAATCTAGAAGTGAAGGGATGCATCATCTTCCGAGGGTGTAGGCGCGATCAGGAAGTTGGCCCCGGTTGTTGGAACTGCGGTTGCTGCTGCGATAGCTCAGGAGTGTCGCAAGGAACACCGAGGGATGAATTGGTTTGAAAACTTGCCGAAAGCTGTGCGGACATTTCATACCAACCGATTTTCGGTCGTCAGGTACCCTGGTAGTGCAGAGCAGGTCGAGGCAATCCGAGCTTCAGCTCGATCGGACAAGTGGCATTGAGCGCGCGCTGGAAGAGGTCATCGCTGTCCGCAATCACTGCATTGGCGGGACGAAGACCCATCCGGCTGGGTGACCGAACGGGAGTGCGCAATTGAACCTCCTTTTGAAAGAGATTCGCGACAGCCCAATGCTATGGTTACTGGCCGCTGTGCCGGTGGTGTTCGCTGCTGCGATACTCGTCCCCGAAGCTCACACGGCGCTCTTCATCCTGTCGGTGCTCGCCATTGTGCCGTTGGCTGGGTTGCTAAGTCACGCTACCGAATCCGTTGCCGCCAAGACGGGTGACGCCGCCGGCGGGCTGCTCAATGCCACCTTGGGAAATCTAACCGAACTGGTCATCGCGCTGGCTGCCCTGCGCGCCGGGGAGTACACGTTGGTGAAGGCATCCATCGCCGGCGCGATCGTCACCAACACGCTGTTCATGTTGGGGGCGTCGTTTCTGCTTGGCGGGCTCAAATATCACTTCCAGGAGTTCAACCGAGCCAGCGCACGTCTTCAATCGGGCCTGCTTTTTTTGGCCACAATCGCCCTGCTGATGCCTTCGGCGGTTGCCGGAGCGGACTCGACATCAGCTGCTGCAGCAGCCCAAAAACTCAGCCTTGGCTTGGCCGTTCTGCTCATGGCCGGATACGGACTGGGCCTGCTGTTCACGCTCAGGACACATCGTGAGATTTTCGCCGGAGCGGATCATACCCAAACAGGCGAAGTGCCGTGGCCGATCAGCCTGGCCCTGGCCACACTTGCCGGTGTCACCGTGCTCGTGGCGCTGGTGAGTGAGATTTTCGTCGAGTCCGTGCAAAAGGCAGCCCAAGCGTTCGGAATGACCCCTGCCTTTGTCGGTTTCATCGTCGTCGCACTGGTTGGCGGCGCCGCCGAAATGGCCTCGGCGTTTTCCGCTGCACGCAAGAACCGACTCGACTTGAGCGTGGGTATCGCACTGGGGAGCGCTTCCCAGATCGCGTTGTTCGTCGCACCCGTCCTGGTCTTGTTGAGTTACCTGATCGGCCCGTCGCCGATGGACCTGCAGTTCTGGCCGGGTGCTGTGGTGATGGTGCTCCTTGCGACCGTCACCGCGATGTTCGTCACCAACAGCGGGCGGTCGGCATGGTTTGTCGGCGTATTGGCGTTGATGGTTTATATGATCTTCGCCATGACGCTGTATGTCTTGCCCCCGGCGATGCGGTGAAACCGATCTGCGATAAAGTCTCGCGTCCCAGGGGCAAGGGCCATCACTTGCAGTAAGGAGGAGCGGACGGATGCATGAGCGCCTGTTGGCGGTTGGATAAGGATCCCGAGATGTTTCCGGTCTCACCCTTCACGGCTCTCCTGACGATGAACCTCAGAAAGGTCGAAAGTCGTGCCGACAGAAACAGGCAGCGAGCCGCGCCTCCCGAAGCAAATGAGGCGCCTATTCTTCATCGCGCTCGTCCAGCAGCTTCGTGTGATCTGGCCAATCCTGTCCGGAATCATTTCGGTAATGGTTGGATCCGGGCTTGCAATTTGGCGCATAGAGAATTGGCGGATCGATGAAGCCCTCTACTTTACCTTCGTAACAGGACTCACCATCGGCTATGGCGACTTTACGCCCAAACATGTCGCGGCGAGGGTGCTGGCATTGGTGATCGGTTTTGCGGGAATTGTGCTGACTGGCATCGTTGCAGCTGTCACGGTGAAGGCTTTGAACGCGACCGACCGGGACAGCGCGGAATAGAGACATCAGCGGGAATTTGGGACGCCTTGGGGACGATCTCTCTTGCATATCGGACTTCCGCCGGGCTTATTCGGGGAATATGGGCGAATCGCTCACCATTCTTTGCGGCAGTTCCTGATCATCGGGACAGAGGGCCGCCTTGGCCTAACAGGGCTCATAGCGTTGCCACTTACGGCGTCATCGACGGATTGATCCAAGCGAGAACAATTGATGATCAATGTTACCAATTAAAAGCACATCGCACTGCCTCCCGGCGGCCATGGCCGAACGTCCCATTGAGAAAATATATTGATGCAGACCTCAGATGGAACGATCTGTCGTTCCAACGATTTCGTATCACTTGCAAGAACAAGCACTTGGGAGTGGAAGATAGTTCCCTTGGAGGATAGAAATATTTCGTCTTCCGATGAGATGACACGAGTTTATTGTGTCTTCGTACGATCCGGCTCGCCGGTCACGCTTATGTCCCGGGCACTTCTCGGTCCGCTTGATGCCTCTGAGGGCCAGACCCAGGCTCTCAGCAGTTCATAGAAGACGCTGAGAACGACCGGCCCCAAAAACAGCCCCAGCAGGCCGTATGACAGGGTGCCCCCTATCACGCCAATCAGTATTACCGGCATTGGGGTCGAGAGGCCTCTCGCCATCAAGATCGGCTTCAATATGTTGTCGACGATCATGATGGGGACCGCCACGACGGTAAAGGCAAATGCGATCAAAGCCGGCCAGGAGAGCCACGCCCAAACGACAACGGGCATGAGTACGAGCGCAGGCCCAAGCTGCATCACGCAGAGGACAAACACCAGAAAAGTTAAGGCTCCGCTTGCCGGAACGCCAAAGAAGGCAAAGCACAGCCCGCATAACAGCGCCTGCAGGAAGGCGACGCCTATGACCCCCCGTGAGACATTTCGCACGGTCGTTCCGGCCAGACGCGCAAAGCCGACGCCCTTGTCGCCAGCGATCCGGCTTGCAAGTATCTGTATTGCCACAGCCAGGCGCGCCGACATGGTGAGAAAGATGCCGGAGAGAATGATCGAGGCGATGAAGCTCAACACGCCGCCGCCGATCGAAGCAAACTTTGTGATAACGACGCCCATGACCTCACGAATTGGCGCTTGAAACTTTATGATGGTCGACGCCAGATTGCTTGCGAGCTGGTTCCATGCGCCATAGATTCGTTCACCGACAATCGGCCATTCGCGAATGGTTGCCGGCGCTGCTGGCAACGCAAAGTTTTCGGTTCGCAATTTTCCGACGAGCGCCTGTAACGCGTCGACAAAGTTGACGGCAACGAGTGCCAGCGGTGCGATAATCAAAACGAGACAGGCCACGACAATGACAGTCGCGGCAATCACGGGCCTGTTTCCGAACAGCCTCGAAAGTGCCTCGAACATGGGAAAGAGCGCCACCGCAAGGATGGCTGACCAGACGGCGATCAGCGCGAAAGGAGCGATGAGAAGCAGGGTCCAATAGGCAAAGAGCCCGATGATGCCCAGTCTGACGAGGTCGCTTACTCTTGCCTCTATTGAAATTTGCCTCGCTTCGGCGGCTTGCGCCGTCGCATCTGTTGCTGACGGTTCCATCGTCGCATCCCATCCTCGGCCGTCCCAGCCGACGCCATTTTCACGAGGTCGTGTCGGGCACGACGTGCCGAATGCTGTGATCCTCGATGAAGCCCGACGGGCGCTTCTGGCGCTTTCCAAGGTCGGGCGCGTCGAACTTCACGCGCTCATAGGGAATGGATTGCAGGATGTGCGAGATGCAGTTCACCCTCGCGCGCTCCTTGTCGTCGGACGGGACAATCCACCACGGCGCGTGGTTGCTGTCGGTCATCCGCAACATCTCGTCATAAGCGCGGGTGTAGTCCCACCAGCGCTGGTAGGACTCGACATCCATCGGGCTGAGTTTCCACTGCCTGACCGGGTCATCGATGCGGCGCTTGAAGCGACGGTCTTGTTCCTCCTCGCTGACGGTCAGGAAATACTTCAGCAGAATGACGCCGCTTTCCACGATTGCGGCCTCGAAGCGGGGTGCCAGTTCAAGGAAGCGTTGGGCCTTTTTATCGCTGGTGAAGCCCATCACACGGTCAACTCCCGCTCGGTTGTACCAACTGCGGTCGAAGATCACGACCTCGCCCGCCGCAGGCAAGTGCGCAATGTACCGCTGCATAAAGATCTGCGACTTTTCACGATCGGTGGGAGCGGGCAAGGCGATGACGCGAAAGACGCGTGGGCTGACCTTCTCCGTTATCCGCTTGATCATGCCGCCCTTCCCGGCGGCGTCACGCCCTTCGAATATAATGACGATCCTAGCGCCCGATTTCTTTACCCATGCCTGCAGATGCGCCAGTTCGACCTGCAGCCGTTTGATCTCCTTGTTGTAGTTCCACAATTTCCGATTCTTGTTCTTTCCTTTGCGTTCGGTTGGTGTCTCTTGCTGCGGCTCATATACTTCGTTCATCGCTTCCTCCATTGTCTTCATGTCACCCACATTCACTGCCGTGCGGAATTGCCTATGAGCGTCCGCAGCGCTTCTTCTCTGCCATTGAAAAGGTTGTGAGCGCCGATCGCCTTGATGACGCCGGCACGGTCGAGAATGCCCCTGCTTTCCTCGCTCAGGTCGGCAATCGCGAAGATGATGTCCCGCTTCGCAAGGTCCCCGGCCACCGTGTCGAGCGCTGCAGCGCCGGTGCTGTCGATATGCGTTATGGCGCTGGCATCGAGAACAAGGCACCTGGTTCCGGCGGCGAGCTCTTTCGCAACCTGAATCAGCCGCATGCGCACATAATCGGCGTTGTAGAATAGGATGCTGCCCTGGATCGCGAAGACTGCCGCGCCTTCGACCGGACGAGCTTCCGGGAAGCGGGCGAGGTCGAAGAAACCGTGCCGTCCTTCGATGTGGCCAAGAAGGCCGTCGCGCGGAAACATCGTTTTGCGCAACAAATAGACGAGGGTTGCGGCAACGGCGACGATCACACCGTTGAGAACGCCGAAACTGATTGCGCCCCACATGGCGATCAGCGCAAAGACGAATTCCATGCGGCTGATGCGCCAGATCTTCTTGAGTTCGTGAACGTCGATGAGGCTGATGGCCGCCGTTGCAAGTATGGCGGCGAGCGCAGGGATAGGAAGTATCCGCAGGGCGCTATGAAGAAAAACAAGTGCTGCAATCAGCGTGGCGGCCGAAACCAGCCCTGCGGCTTGTGAGACGCCACCTGTCGACAGATTGATGGCGGTTCGGGAATCCGACACGCTGACCGGAAAGGAGCCGAAGAGTCCCGGCGCGATGTTGGAAGCGCCAAGGCCGATCAGCTCCTGATTTGCATCAACCTCTTCGCCGGTGCGCGACCCAAAGCTTCGCGCAGCTACGATCCCGGCGCCAAAGCTCACGAGAAAGATCGCAGCCGAACCAAGTACGATCTTGTCGAGAGGCATCGTGTAAAGTGCCGGCAAGGAGAGCGTCGGCAACCCGCTCGGGATGTCGCCTACGACGGCGATGCCGTGCCGTTGGAAGTCGAAGAGCGCCGAGAGTATGACGGAGATCACGACGACGAGAACAGGGCCTGGGATTTTGAGGTTGATTGCCTTGATGATCCAAAGCAGTGCAAACATCGACAGGCCGAAGAGGAGCGACGGCCAGTGGATGGAGGCGCTCTTTCCGAGGATCTCGACGAGTGGCGGAATCAGCCCATCCGACTCGATCTTCACCCCAGTGAAGCGACCGATCTGCCCGACGAGGATCGAGAGCGACACCCCTGCGAAGAACCCAACGAGGATCGGACGGGATAGAAAGCTTGCCAGGACTCCGAGCTTCAGCAGTCTCGCAGCGATGCAGAAGACACCGACGCCGAGGGCCAGGGCCGATGCGATGGCAACCCGATCGACGCCGGCGGCAGCGGGCTCGGCTGCGATGATGACGCCCATAGCAGCAGCAAGCACGGTCATAGTGGCGGCGTCGGGACCGACGACCAAGAGCCGGGAAGGACCGAAGATCGCGTAGGCGATCGGAGCAACGATGCTTGCATAAATTCCGGTTTCCGGCGGCAGACCGGCAATCGCCGGGTAGGCGATGGCGCTCGGCAAGCCGACCGCGGCAATCGACAGCCCGGCCGGAATATCACTGCGGAGCCAATCTCGATTGAAACCAGCCAAGCCCCGCAACAACGGAAGACTGCCTATCACTGCTTGCTCCTTATCACTTTGTCCTTGGCTCCTGTTTCCCTCCGTCGCATCGACGACGCTCGAAGGGACCGGCGTCTTACTTCAGTGTTCGAGAAACACGTAGTTCATCCAACTGCTCATGCGCAGAAAAAGGAACGGCCAAATGGCATGGAGCGTGAAAAGGCTGACCCATCCCGCGACATGTATCGCGTCCTGATGAGGATGGTTTCGCGCCTTGGCCATCAGATGCGGAATGTCGTGGATCGCGATCACCGCGTAGGACAAGGTGACGACGGCGAAGACCAGCACGCCCAAGCCAAAATAGTCGAGAAACACGGCCCCTCCTTTTCGGCTTGGCCCAGCCGAGCCGTTCGGTCGCTATCGACCGTCGACCATAAATATTAGACCCGCTTTGGTCCAAAGGCCCGTAGCATCGTGTAACCTCTATCGATGCGATCAAGGCGGATCGCTGCTGCAGGATGACCACGAATGGCCGCTGCGGCCGACTTGCTTAGGGATGCGGGATTTGTTCAGCACGCCGAACCGGTTTTGCCCGTCGGGAAGCCTGGCCAACGTATAATCGCGTAAGTTACGCCTCCGCCCTCTGCAGCTAGTATATAGTGTGCCGATCTGCTTAACGCGCTTCGATGGCGGAGGCGGGGATGACTCCGGGAAACAGCAACTCGACCCATTTGTCGATTCTCGAGACGGCCGAGACACATTTCCCTGACCAAAAGAGGCTGGTGCAGCGGCTCTTTTATGTGAATGAAGCATTTCACAGCATGTGCGAGGACCTGGCTGCCGCAGAGGAGGCCTTGGCGCATGCCGAACACCTGCCGGACGGCCTGCGGGAAGCGCGGCGGCAAGAATATGCCGCCCTGGTCGATGCCCTTTTGTTGGAAATGAGAGAGGCGCTCGCCCAGTCGAAGATCGTGATGCTCAGGCGACCACCGAACACCAGACCAAACTCTCCGTGAGGCACGCATCATAGCAGCTGGTTTGATTGATAGGAGACCGATGCGCGATGAAAGCAATTTCCCGCAGACTGCTCGGCGGACTCTCCGCCCTCGCAATCATATCGCTGCATCCAGGCCCCCTGGCGTACTCGCAGGCACCAACACCGACACCAAAACCAAAACCCGCGTCCGCGCAGACTGTCGAGGCCGGGGCGGAAACCGACCTGCTTTCCGAGGACGAGCTCGAGGTGCTTGTGGCCCGCATCGCCCTTTATCCGGATGAGTTGGTCGCCGCGATCTCGGCGGCGTCGCTGTTTCCGCTAGAAGTCGTGGAGGCAGCCCGCTTCCTGGAGGCCAAAAAGAAGGACGTCGATCTCAAGCCGAAAGACGATTGGGATGGCAGCGTCATCTCGCTTTTGAATTATCCCGATATCGTCAAGATGATGAGCGACGATCTCGATTGGACGCAGTCGCTTGCCAGTGCACTCACCAATCAGCAAAAGGACGTGCTTATTGCCATTCAGCAGCTTCGCGACGAGGCGGTGGCAAAGGACATCATCAAGACGGACGATAAGGTGACTGTTTTCACGGAGAACGAAAATATCGTCATAAGGCCGACCAATCCGGAGAAGGTTTACATCCCGCAATACCCCCCGGAAATGTTCTATGAACCGGGCTACGCGATCGAGCCGATCTCCTACTATCCCGATCCCTACGACAGCTACTACTATCCAGGCGCCGCATTCTTCGCTGGTGCGATAACCGGGGTCGCATGGGCCGCAATCGTTAACTGGGACGACTGGGGCGTGTGGGGCGGCGATTGGGGTGGTGACGTCGACATCGACTGCAACAACTGCTTCAACGATCGAAATTTCAATGGCAAGGTCAAGTGGAACGACGTCGACTGGACCAAAGTGGACCGAAGCAAGCTGAGTATCGGAAAGGATCAGATCGCCAATCTCGATCGTTCGGCGATCAAGTCCAGCCTCCAATCCGACAACCGCAACCAGATCAAGAACAAGGTTAGCAACCGCCAGGGCAACATCGGGCCAGGCACCGGAGGTATCAGCGCCCGTGCTGACGACATCCGCAAGCGCACGGCAGAAGGCCTGAAGGCAAATCCGAGATCGCAGGCGGGAAATGTCGCCGCCAATCGACCAGGCGCATCCCGTCCGGATGCTCGTCCAGGTAATGCGGCCAATCGCCCGGCCACTGCTGCGAACCGTCCATCAAAACCGGCCGCCAAGGCCAGCAAGAAGCCAAGCGCAAAGAAGATGGCGGCGCGACCGGACAATCGTTCGCGTCAGCCAAGCGCGCTCGGCAACGTGCAGTCCGGCCGCCGCGAAGCGGTTGCTTCCAAGCGAGGAGGGCAGAGCATGGGAGGCGGGCATCGCGGTGCGCCCCGCGTTGCCAATCGTCCGCCTCCGAGGATGCACGGCGGCGGCGGTGGCGGTGGGCGTGGCGGTGGTGGCCGCGGCGGCGGCGGCCGGCGGTAGGTTCCCAGCCTTTCAGATTACCGGAGACAAACCATGAGACTACAGTTGAGATTGATCCCGCTGCTGCTCGGAACGGCTCTCTCCGTGGCTTTCGCAGGCCCGTCCACGGCTCAGATGCAGACGAACCTTTCGGAGTTTGCGGCCGGAACCCCGCCATCGTTCGACGATCCATCGGCGGCGCTTCAGCGGTTCAAAACCGTGCTGAGCGACGACGATCTCGACGGTTTGGCAAAGCTCCTTGGCTTGGATGTTGCCAAGCTGCGGTCCAGCAATGAGGCGATGACCAGCTATGGTATCATCCGCGAAGGCGCTGCGCGGCAGTTGCGTCTTCAGGCTCTGGGAGATCGCCAGATCGTTCAGGTGGGAGATGTTTTGTGGCCGTTGCCCTTCCCCCTGTCGCAGGACAAGGATGGCAAGTGGGCATTCGATACTCAGGTCGGGTTACAGGAAATCGTCAACCGCCGCATCGGCGCGAATGAACTCGCAACAATCCAGACCATGCACGACTATGTCATAGCCCAGGGGGAATATGCATCCGAGGATCGGGACGGGGATGGCATTTACGAATATGCCCAGAGGTTGATCAGCAGCCCCGGCAAGGCCGACGGTCTGTACTGGGATCCGAGCGTGTATGGTGCAGAAAGCCCGGCAAGCGCTCTGGTCGAGACGGCCGCCTTCGATAGAGCCAAGCGAGGCGAGGGTTACTTTGGATATCGCTATCGCATCCTGACGGGACAAGGGGACAATGTGCTCGGCGGAAAACAAAGCTATATCGTCAACGGCCACATGACCACGGGCTTTGCGTTGCTTGCCTGGCCGGTCAAATATGGGGTGACCGGCGTGCAGACATTTATCATCAATGGGGTGAGCATCATCTACCAGCGCGACCTGGGGCCGCGGACGGAAGAGCGGGCCGCGGCGATCGAAGACTTCAATCCCGACTCCAACTGGACGATCGTGCGTGATTAGTTCCGATGCCCGTAGCCGCGTGCGTGAGTGCGGGGCTGGCGAACGAATGGGTGGCCATCGTTCGGTTGGAGAATCGCATGTCGCCTGTAACCTCCCGTCCGAGCCACCGGGGCAGGATGGGCTTGTCGTCCTCGGTAGACATTTCGATCTCTGCGATCGTCAGCCCCTTGATAGGCACCTCCGAAAACGTCGACCTCCCAGATTCTGCCCTTATGCGAAACGTCATATCGCCTCTTTTCGAGCACGCGTCCGTTCGCGTGGCGTAAAAGCTCCTGCGCTTCGGCAACAGGAATCTCGTATTCATATTCCTCTCTCTTGAGCCCACGCCCGCCAAATTTCACAGCCAGGCGAGCCGACAGGCCGTCGATAATGCGCACGCGCACCGTATTTTTGCTCCCGTGCGAGAGATACGCCTGCTGGAAAGCATGCGAAGCGATGGCGTCAGCACGCCATGTGTTGTTTCGGACAAGAAACTTTCGCTCGATTTCGATCGTCTTCACGACCATCCTCCCGCCCTGCGAGCATCAACCGAGCACCGAGCGACCGCCTGCTCGGGTCATCATTCGACGGGCGGCTGCCAGGTCAGGAAGAAGCCGACGTCGCCGGGGATGCCTCCCGGGAAATTGATGATCACAGCTTTGAGGCCGTAGCCCCGGGGCTTTGCGACTTCTTGAAAGAGATCGTAAAACTCCTTTGCCTTGCCTTGCAGGGTGTTCTGCCAACCGGGCAGGTTGTTGTTGATGCCTCGACCGCTGTCCGTGCAGAGACTGGACGGGAAGCTGAAGATCATCGCCTCGTATTTCCCGTCTGCGGCGGCTTTCATCACCAGGCGCTTGATGATGGTGCGTTCATTTTCACTGATTTGCTTGCGGAAAAAGTCCTCCAAGAACTCGGCATGCTTCTTTGCTTCACGAGCCTTGATCTTTTCGTCGCGCTCCATCTCCAGAAGCTGAAGTTCGAGGGCCCGTTTGCGCAGCTCTTCGGCGCTGGTCATCGGCTGAGGGGTCGTCTCGCTTGCAGTCATCGCCATGTCCTCCGAAATTTGAGGAGATGATAGGACGATTGAAGGCGCTAAGGCAGTAAAATACGCCTCCCCCGGGGTAGTATACGGTATGTTACGCTTGGCTTTCGGATTGCTCACGTTGCGCCCGTTTAACAGCCACCGTATCGGCCTATCCGGGGAAAGCTTGCGGCGAAATCAGCCCCGAAAATCTTGACTCAAGGCGACGTTAACTCAAAACAATCAAGACCCCGGGGGCGAGATCATCCCGGAATTCAGGGGGCGCAATCATCTCGGTACAAGGGGGCGGCTTCGTCGGAATCAGCAGTTGGAAGCACGTGCGTCTCGATCAGGAAACGGTGGGGCTGATCAAAGATGCCGATGATGTTTAGATTTGGACGGGCTATAGAGTGAATCCGCTTTGTGTGGTCGCTAGCGATCGTTTTACGCGGCCAATTTCGGTATTTCGCGCTCGACCAATCGCAGGAATCGTTGGTTGCGTGCCCCCAACCAACAAAACTTAAGCCCGTCGATCAGCCGGCGGTTGGTAACAGCGGACTGTTACCGATCTCGCCAAGGCAGCCTGCAAGGAGGCGCTGCGAGCGATCGTAGGCAAAATTTGCGTGCCGATAGGGCGTCGCCGTTTGCCGGATATTGCCGGTTTTCGTTGCTGCGTGGTTCTTCATTTCATCTCGAATGCGCAAAATAGAACACTAATTCTATGGATTATTAGACAGAAGCCATATCCTTCAGCCATATTTCATCTGAGGGAGATAAACATGGGCATCACACATTTTGGAGCAGCGACTTTAATTGGGGCATTGTCGCTTGCACTTTCTGCTTCTGCGGGTCTCGCGGAAGATGCGGCCAAACCGGTGAACGGCGGCACGCTGATCTATCTTGAGCAGCAGCCGCACACCAATCTTTATCCGCCGGCCGGAGGCTTTTATCCGAATGGTGGCGTGCTCAATCAGGTTACTGATAAATTGACCTATCAGAATCCGAAGACGCTCGAGATCGAGCCCTGGATCGCGGAATCCTGGACGGTCAACGATAATGCGACGGAATATACCTTCAAGCTCCGCAAAGGCGTGACATTCTCGGACGGGTCGCCGCTCGATGCAAATGCGGTTGCGAAGAACTACGACACCTTTGGTCTTGGCAATAAAGTGCTGAAGCAGCCGGTTTCGGAAGTCATCAACAATTACGACCATTCCGAAGTCATCGATCCGCTGACTGTAAAATTCTACTTCAAAAGACCGTCGCCGGGCTTTCTGCAGGGAACGTCGGTCATCGGCTCCGGCCTGGTTTCGCACAAGACGCTGACTCTACCCTTCGAACAGCTCGGTGATGCAACCAAGATCATTGGCTCGGGCCCCTTTGTCGTCGAAAGCGAAACGCTCGGCAAGGAGCTCTCGTTGAAGGCCCGCGAAGATTACAACTGGGGCCCAGCGAAGCTCGAACATCAAGGTCGCGCCTATCTTGATGGCATCAAATACGTCATTACCGGCGAGGACAGCGTGCGCATCGGCGCGCTGCTCTCTGGCCAGGCGGATTTCATCCGCCAAGTGCAGGCCTATGACGAAGAGCAGGTCGAAAGCCAGGGTTTCAAGATCTATGCGCCGCCCACACGCGGCGTGAACAACAGCGTTGTCTTTCGCCCGGACAATCCGTTTGTCGCCGATCTGCGCGTCCGCCAGGCGCTACTGCACGGCACGAATACGCAAGAGATCGTCTCGACGCTCTTTTCTGCCAACTACCCGCAGGCAAAGTCGATCATCGCTTCGACGGCGCAGGGTTATGTCGATCTGTCTGCCAAGCTCGCCTACGATCCTGCGGAAGCAGCAAAACTGCTCGATGATGCCGGCTGGAAGGTCGGTGCCAATGGCGCGCGCGCAAACGACGGCCGGCAGCTTGTCTTGACAGCCTATGAATCTCCGCCGCAGCCGCAGAACAAGGAAACGCTGCAACTGGTCGCGCAGCAATGGGCAAGACTTGGCGTGACGCTGAACGTCCTTGCAGGCGATGCTGGCAGCAAGACAGTCGATGATCTCGATCCGGAAAAGACGCCCGTTTCGCCGGCGATGGTCGGCCGCGCCGATCCCGACGTCATCAAGAGCCAATACTATCCGAAGAACCGCGACGTGCTTCGCCAGAAGGGCGGATTGAGCGACAAGGTGAAGTCCTTTGCAGACGGCAAGCTGAACGGTTTGCTTGAGCAGCTTTCTTCCGAACCCGATCGTGCAAAGCGCCTCGCGATCGCCGGCGAGGTTCAGACCTACGTGATCGACCAGGCCTATGCCATCCCGATCTTCGAAGAGCCGCAGGCCTTTGCCGGTGCACCTTACGTGCAGGGCATTACGTTCGAGGCGGTCGGCCGCCCGAGCTTCTACAGCGCTTGGCTTGCGGAGCACTGATGAGTTCGCAGCCCGGTAAGGCGCCGGGCTGCGCCCGCTGAGACGGAGTTTTGCCATGGCAAGATATGTTCTTTCACGCATAGGGCAGGCGCTTCTGGTGCTCTGGGCCGCCTTTACGATTTCCTTCGTGCTGCTGCAGGCAATGCCTGGTGACGCGGTGCTGATCAAGTTCCAAAGCCCCGAATATGGCCTCAGCCCGGAACAACTGGCCGACATCCGTGCGGCCTACGCGGCAGACGGGTCTCTGGCGTCACAATATCTCCAAACGATCGGCAATTTCTTGACCGGCAATTTCGGTTACTCGCTGCAGCGCGGTGTCGCCGTCAGCGCGCAGCTTGCCGCCAATCTGCCTTCGACCATCCGACTTGCAGGGTACGGCTTTGCCGCCGCTTTAATCCTCGCCCTCATTCTTGCGATCTTTTCCAACATTTCGGGCTTTGGCCGGCTGCATTCGTTCATCCATTCGGTCCCCTCGCTGTTTGTCTCCGTTCCCACCTTCTGGCTCGGCATCATGTTGATCCAGATATTCTCGTTCCGCCTCAAGCTCGTTCCGGTCATCAATCCCGGCCCATGGGAGGGACTGATCCTTCCCGTCCTGACCGTTGCCGTTCCGATTTCCGCGCCGATGGCGCAGATACTGCTTCGGAACGTCGATGAGGGCCTGGCGCGTCCCTTCGTGGCGGTTGTGCGCGCCAAGGGCGCATCGCATTCCTGGGTGTTGTGGCGCCATGTCGCCAAGAATGCATTGCTACCGGTGCTGACGGTCGCCGGTGTGCTTTTCGGCGAACTGCTTGCCGGTGCCGTCGTTACTGAAGCCGTCTTCGGCCTCAACGGGATCGGCGGCCTCGCCGAACAGGCGGTGAATTTCCAGGATGTCGCCGTCTTGCAGGCGATCGTCGTGATATCCGCCGCCGCCTTCGTCACCATAAACCTCGCGATCGACCTGCTCTATCCCGTGCTCGATCCGCGACTGCGAACCAAATTAGGGACCGTGCAATGACCCGTCTCGACAGTGCAGAACGGCACCTCAATATCGACAGTCCCAATCCGGTCGATTGGATCCCTGCAGCGCCCGCGGTCGATGAGGCGTCGCGGATCGCCGGAGGGAAAAGGCGCGGCGTCCGCGTCCAGCCGGGCCTTGCGCTTGCTGTTCTGAGCCTGGCTGTTGTGCTTCTATGGGCTGTCGCTCCGGCGCTTTTTACAGTCTATGACCCGATCCAGGGGCTTGCGGGTCAGCAGTTGAAGCCGCCTAGCGCGGCGCACTTGATTGGCACGGATTCACTCGGCCGAGATCTTTATGCGAGGCTCGTCTATGGCTCGGTTCACACGCTTTCCGGCGCACTTGCCGCCGTCGCGATCGGCTTTGCCATCGGCACCGCGCTCGGCCTTCTTGCGGGTTCCTCGGGCGGTTTGGTTGACGGCGTCATCATGCGTCTCATCGATGTGTTGCTCTCGATCCCGGCGCTATTGCTGTCGCTTAGCGTCATCATCCTTCTCGGCTTCGGCACGACAAACGCTGCCATCGCCGTCGGCGTGACGTCGATTGCAAGTTTTGCCCGCATCGTGCGCTCCGAGGTCGTGACGGTGCGCCGCAGCGAATACGTCGAGGCTGCCTTCGGCAGCGGCGGCACCTTCCTGAACGTACTGTGGCGCCACGTCCTTCCGAATTCGTTGACTTCAGTCATCGCGTTTGCGGCGCTGCAGGTCGGATCGGCCATCCTGCAACTTGCGACACTTGGTTTTCTTGGCTACGGCGCGCCACCGCCGACGCCGGAATGGGGCCTGCTGATTGCCGAAGGCCGCAACCATATCGCAACCGCATGGTGGCTGACGGCTGCACCCGGCATCGCCGTCGTGCTCGTCGTGCTCGCGGTAAACCGGATCAGCCAGGCAATCGGAAAGGTGCAGAGATGACGATCCAACCAGTCAATCGCCCGAACGGCGCGACCCAGCCCTCCGCAGTCCTCGAAGTATCGGGGCTGACAGTGTCCTACAGCGATCGAAACGGAGCGCATACTGCGGTGCGTGGGATCGATTTCCGCGTCGATCCGGGCGAGGTCGTGGCGCTTGTCGGCGAGTCGGGGTCGGGGAAGAGCTCGACGGCGCAGGCAATCATCGGCCTTCTTCCGGAAAACGGTCGCCTCGAGAAAGGCAGCATCCGGCTGAACCGGCAAGAGATTGCCGGCTGGCCTGAGAAGCGGTTGGACGGCATTCGCGGTTCGGTCGTCAGCCTGATACCGCAGGATCCGGGCAACGCGCTCAATCCGGTCAAGACGATCGGCAAACAGGTGGCGGAGATTTTCGCAATCCACCACGAGGCTTCCGGCCCGGTCGCCTATGCTCAGGCAATCGAACTACTTGGGCGCGTCGGCCTCTATCAGCCGACGTTGCGCGCCCAGCAGTATCCGCACGAGCTCTCCGGCGGCATGAAGCAGCGTGTGCTGATCGCGATCGCAATTGCATTGAGACCCTCGCTGATTATCGCCGACGAGCCGACGAGCGCGCTCGATGTGACGGTCCAAAAGCATATTCTCGATCTCATCGACGACCTGCGCCGTGAATACGGGACGGCGCTACTTTTGGTGACGCACGACCTCGGAGTTGCCGCCGACCGGGCCGACAAGCTGGTCGTGCTGCAGCATGGCCGCATTCAGGAACAAGGCCGTACCGGCGATATCCTGAGGGCGCCGCAAAGTGCATATACGCGACAGCTTCTTGCCGACGCGCCGTCCCTCAATGCCGGTCGACGGCGCGTGCCAGCCGCTGCCGGAGCACCAGCCACAGAGTCGGACGATATCATCGTTGTCGAAAATCTGATTCAGGATTTCGGCCTCGGCGGACAGAATGACCACTTTCGCGCCGTTGACGACGTCTCGTTCCGGGTTCGGCGCGGCACGACGCATGCGCTCGTCGGTGAATCGGGGTCCGGCAAGACAACGACAATCCGCACCGTCGCGGCCTTCCAGAAGCCGACGGCTGGAAAGGTGATCGTCGACGGGCTCGACCTTGCTTCGCTGCGCGGCGAAACGCTCAGGTTGTTCCGCAAGAGGATCCAGCTCGTCTATCAGAACCCGTTCGGTTCACTTGATCCGCGCCAGACCATTGCCCGGATTGTTGAAGAACCGCTGCTGAATTTCGACGCAATTCCGCGCGCTGAGAGGGCCGAGCGGGTCGCAAGCACAATCGACAGGGTCGGGCTCGCGCTCGATATGCTGCAACGCAGGCCTCATGCGCTTTCCGGCGGACAGCGGCAGCGCGTTGCGATCGCCCGGTCGCTGGTTCTTGATCCGCAGATCCTGGTTCTCGACGAGGCGGTTTCTGCACTCGACGTCACCGTGCAAGCGCAGATCCTGGCATTGCTCGACAAACTGCAGCGGGAGCTTGGGCTGACCTATCTTTTCGTCTCCCATGATCTCGCCGTGGTCCGGCAGATCGCTGACACTGTGTCGGTGCTGAAGGATGGCAAGCTCGTCGACAGCGGACCGGTGGAGGATGTCTTCGGTCATCCACAGAGCGCCTACACACGAGAACTGATCGATGCCATTCCCGGAAAGAAATATCCGCCGATCCCCAGGCGGCCGTCATTGACCGATGCAGGAACGAATCCATGACATATCCCGTCCAGCCGAAGCGCCTCGGCTTTTTCAGTCGCGTACTCGACCAGACCGATCCAGCCACCCGCTACCGGCTGGTCGCCGAGCAGATCATCCATGCGGAAAAGTTCGGATTCGATAGCGCCTGGATTGCCCAGCACCACTTCGATGGCGAAGAAGGGGGACTTCCTTCGCCCCTTGTCTTCCTTGCCGAACTTGCGGCCAGAACATCGCGCATCCGGCTCGGGACAGGCGTGATCACGCTTCCGATGGAGAATGCCGTTCGTGTTGCGGAGGACACGGCGGTTCTCGATATCCTTTCGAATGGCCGCCTTGAAATCGGTTTCGGCACGGGCGGAACGCCTGCAGCCTTTCTGCCGTTCGGTCTGCAAAGTGCCGATCGCGCCGCAGTGTACGCAGAGAGCTTGAAAACGGTGCGCGATGCCTGGGCCGGTCGCGAGCTGGAAGGCGGCAACCGCCTCTATCCGGATGCGCCACACATGCTCGACCGCATCTGGCAGGCGACCTTTTCCGTTGGCGGCGGCGAGCGTGCCGGGCGCGACGGAGATGGTCTGATGCTCTCGCGTACGCAGCCGCGTCAGCCCGAGGCGCCGCATTCAGAGCTTTGGGAGCTACAGAATCCGATCATAGATACCTATCTCGAAGCGCTTCCCGACGGCCGCGAACCGCGCATTCTCGGCTCCCGCAGTCTCTTTGTCGCCGATGACAGGAAAGAGGCGCTGCATTTTGCCGATCTCGGGCTCAGGCGCAGCGTCGAGCGCTTCATCGCAAGCGGCCATAAAATCACGGGTACGACGACAGAAGACCTCATCAACGCTTTCGACGTACATGTCGGCACACCGGACGACGTGATTGCGTCTCTGAAGGCCGATACCGCGCTCTCGCGGGTGACCGATCTCGTTTTCCAGGTGCATTCGGTCGACCCACCACATGAGCACATTCTGCGTTCGTTGGAACTGACCGCAACAATCGTGGCGCCTGCGCTTGGCTGGATGCGCCAAGCGCCGCTTCACCAGGAACGGCGGCTTGCAGCCACCGCCTGACATTTCGGCTATCCAGGAAAGGGTAACGACCATGACCTCCTCGACACCTGACGTCATCGATCTTCTGGCTGGCATCCACACCGGATCCTTCGTCGATCGCATTCGCGCGGAACGGCCGGAAACCCGCGCAAATGCGCAGAAGAGCTATCTCGCACTTTTCGAACCGGTACAGGAAGTAGACTTCTTGCGGGTGGAACGGCTTGCCGTTGCGGCCTTCGTTGCCGGATTGCACGATGCAAGAGCGGTGGCGGAATTCTACACGGCCGGCATCATTGAGACGACGGGCGGCGCTTCTCTTGCCGCAGCCGTCAGAGCAGAGGTCGAGAAGGGGCGCACACATGGCCCCTACGGCAAGTATCTCGCGGGACCCCTGTCGGTTGAAGACAAGTCGGGCCTGATCTTCGAGGTTTCCGATTTCGGCCGTGTCGCTCTCGGGACCAGGCTTTCCGCCGCGTTGGACCACAGCCACTTGCTCGTCTTCCGGCCACGAGAGGCCTCTCCGGCTGCCTTGCAGAAACTGCTGGATGCCGGATGGAACACGACGGCGATCGTCACGCTCTCGCAGATCGTCGCCTTCCTTGCATTCCAGATCCGTGTGGTCAGAGGGCTTTCGGCGCTGTCCAAGGCGGGCGAGGGGACACTTGCTTCAGCAGCAGCCGAATAAGGTGAAGATGACATGACGGAGACTGCAATCCATCCTGAGTTCGAAAACCGCCCCACCGCCTTCACACAGGCCGAGATCGGCTGGACACCCTGGCTGGCGCCTCTCGCAGAAGCGGAACTGACCGACCGGCATTGGGCCGGGCTTGTCGATCCATCGCGCGCCAGGTCGGCTTACTTCATGCTGCTTGCACGCGATCCGGAGATTCTAGAGGCTCGCACGAAGACCGACAAGGACATCTTCTACAACACGACGGCCGGTCTGCCGCGTGCCGATAGGGAGCTCACGGCAACGGCTGCGTCGCGGGTGAACGGCTGCATTTTCTGCGCCTCGGTCCATTCCCGTTTCGCGTCGCATTATTCCAAGCGTACCAGCGATGTTCAGCGCCTCCTCGACCAAGGAACGCATACCGACCTCGGCAGCCGCAGGTGGAATGCAATCGTTGAGGCCTCGGTAGCTTTGACGGCGACACCATCTGCCTTCGACGAAGAAGAAGTCACCCGGCTGCGGTCCGAAGGCCTGAACGATCTGGAAATTGCCGACACGATCCATGGTGCCGCCTTCTTCAATTGGGCCAATCGGTTGATGCTCTCGCTCGGCGAGCCAACACCTGCGGCTGCATTCTGATGGTGCTGTACCGATCCACGATCCCCTGAAGCAGTGGAAGCTGTCGCCGATGGACCTGCAATCGCGCGTACGCTGGGAAGCCCTAGACCGAGGCCAAGGAAAACCTTCGCCTGCACGAACATCCGTGAGGCGCCCTGGTACATCGTCGAGGCAATCAACTGCATCGATCACCTGCTCACGCGGGTTCCTACGAAGACGTACCGCACGACGACATCACGTTTCCCGAGCGGGTGTTCAATCCCAATTACGAACGCAAGGTCCTTCCGCCGGAGCTCTATGCGCCGTCGAAATACTGACGCTGCTCCTGGCCGCGTTGGAAGCGTCAACCAAGACTGTCCTGAGTGCTGAAATGAGACGCAATCGCAGCTGCCTACCCTTTAATTTTGGGCACATGAAGCAGTCAAGGTATCAAACCGTGCAAAATCAGATCGACATGTGCTTCCAGGTAAGTCGTCTTATCCAAAATTCGTCGGTCACCAAAGATGAGCTTGAAGACCAGCATGGCGATAGCAGGAGCCGCTACCGCGTCAGCGAATGCGGCTGGCGCCGGCCGGAACTCCCCGTGTTTCACGCCCTCATCGATGAGGGACTGCAAATGCGCGTTGAGCGGGTCGATGAACTCTTGGTGGTGCCGGTCAACGACTTGGGGAAAGCGTGATCCTTCCGCGATGACGAACCTCATCAACTCCCGCAGTCTGCGGTTCTCGACAAGGCGGTCGTAGACTAGCGCTATAAACCCTTCGAGTCGCTCCGCACAGGTTCCGGTCAGTTCGTGGGCGCTAGCCAAGAGATCTTCGAAGGGCACCGAGATGTGCCGGATCATCGCTTCAAAAAGCTGCTCTTTGGTTTCGAAATAAACATAGATCGTCCCCTTCGTTACCCCAACCCTTTCGGCAATATCCTCGACGCGTGTCGCCACGTAGCCGCGCTCCACGAACTCTTCAAAGGCCGCATCGAGAATCTGTGCAGGGCGGCGAGCTTTCTGCTCCGCACGCGTCAGTTTCTTCGTATCAGGCATGTCTCACCTTGAGCGCTCCTTATCATTCCGTGGCTCGCCGCCAGGACAATTTCTGCCGAGTTCTATTGACTAATAGGTCAGTCAATAATATCGAATGCGCCAACTGATGCAAGAGGTCAATTCATGAGAACTATCCTTGTTGCCGCTTTGCTGGCCATGGGCGCAGTCGCGCTTTCATCGTGCGAGAAGCAGGCCACGAATGAGGTGAAGTCCAAGAGGGTCGAGACCGTCGTGGTGAAGACCGCGCCTGTCGCAGAAGTCAACTTCATTACCGGCGAGATAAACGCTCGCGTGCAGAGTGACCTGTCCTTCAGGGTCAGTGGACGGATCGTCGAGCGTCTGGTCGATGTCGGTGCGCCCGTAAAGGCAGGGCAGGTGCTTGCGCGCATCGACGCTCAAGAGCAGAGGGCCGATCTGGATGTCGCCACGGCGAACCTGCAGTCAGTCCAAGCCCAGCAGACACAAGCCCAGCTGGCATTCGACCGGCAGCGGAATCTTTTCAAGGCGCAAGTCACGACCCGCGCAGCACTTGATCAAGCCCAGGAGGCGCTGCTGACTGCCCAAGGAAGCGTCGAATCGGCGCAAGCCCAGCTCGACACAGCGCGAGACGCTTTCTCGTACACGGAATTGCGCGCCGATGCCGACGGCGTGATCACGGCGCGAAACGCCGAGATCGGCCAGGTCGCGCAGGCCGCGCAACGGATCTTCACGCTTGCCCATGAAGGACCGCGTGACGCGGTCTTCAACGTCTTTGAATCCCTCTATCTCGGACGAAAGCTTGAGAACAATGTCACGGTCGGCCTGCTTTCGAGTTCATCCCAGAAAATAGATGCGGCCGTACGCGAAATCTCGCCGACCATCGATGCGTCGACGGGAACAATCAGGGTGAAGGTGGGTCTCGAAGGGGCGCCGAACATGCAGCTTGGCGCTCCGGTCGTCGGCTCCTTCCGTTCCATCGCACAGGACACAATCGAATTGCCGTGGTCGGCAATGACCTCGAAGGATGGCCATCCGGCCGTCTGGATCGTGGACCCGTCGTCGTCCAGCGTGTCCATCCGGCCGGTCGATGTTTCCAGCTATGGGACCGGCCGGTTCGCCGTGCGCGCGGGCGTGTCGCCAGGTGAAATCGTCGTATCCGATGGCACCAAATTCCTACGGCCCAACGAGGTCGTCTCATATGACAAGGAAGCCGCGAAATGAGTATCCGAGTGACACCCGGCCTGCTGCTCCTTGGGCCGTTGCTGCTGTCGTCTTGCCAGAAGCAGGATGAAGCGCGTGAGGAGCCGCCCCGCCCCGTTCTTTCCGTTGTCGCCAAATCAACAGCCGCTTTGTCCCTGAGCCTGCCAGGCACGGTCGAGGCCAAGATCGAGACCGAGCTTGGATTTCGCGTCCTCGGGCGGGTGATAGCCCGCAAGGTCAGCGTCGGCGACATCGTCAAGAAAGGTGACGTCGTTGCCGCCATTGATCCGCTGGCTCTGGAGCTTGCGCTCAGAAGCGCGCAGTCCGAGCTCTCCAATGCGCAGGCGCAACTGACAAATGCCGTCTCCACGGAAGAGCGCCAGCGGAGTTTGACTGAAACGAGATCCGGAAGCGAGGCCGCTTTCGAAGAGGCTCAACTGGGACAGCGGAGTGCGGTTGCTGCCGTTGCAAAAGCGCAGGCCAATCTGGACAAGGCCAAAGAACAACTAAGCTACGCGCAGCTTCGCGCAGAATTCGATGGCGTTGTGACGGCCACCTCTGCGGAGGTGGGCCAAGTTGTCGCCGCAGGCCAGAGCATCGCCACCATTGCCCGCCCCGATCAGCGGGATGCGGTCATCGATATACCGGATGCGAGCTTCGACGGCCTCAAAGTGGGGTCACCCTTTGAGGTCTCCCTCCAGTTAGACCCAACCATTCGCGCGAGCGGCGTCGTGAGAGAAATCGCACCCGAAGCCGAGACGACGACCCGTACCCGCCGCACGAGAATAACGCTCGTCAATCCGCCCGCGGCGTTTCGCTTGGGCTCGGTCGTGACGGCTACTGCGACCATCGTGGCCCAGCCACTGATCCTGCTGCCATCGTCCGCGGTGCTGATGAAAGACGGGAAACCGAACGTCTGGGTCGTCGATACCGCAGCCAGCAAGGTCTCCATTCGGGCGATCGCGATGGACGGAGATATTGCCGAGGGAGGCGCCGTTCGCATCGCTGAGGGAGTCAATCCGGGCGAACGCATCGTCGTCGCTGGTGTTCACAAGCTTACTGACGGCCAGGCTGTCAGGGTGGATCAAGGGGAAAACCCGTGAAAAAATTCAATCTTTCCGACTGGGCGCTCGAGCACCGTTCGCTCGTCTGGTACTTCATGATCGTCTTCATTCTTGCCGGCGCGTTTTCCTACATCGGTCTCGGTCGTGAAGAAGACCCGGCGTTTACCATCAAGACTATGATCATCCAAGCGCAATGGCCTGGTGCATCCGCCGAGGAAGTGACCAAGCAGGTCACCGACCGCATCGAGAAGAAGCTCGAAGAGCTGGAGTCGCTTGACTACACCCGCAGTCAGACGGTTGCCGGCCGGACAACGATTTTCGTTGAACTCTTGCCGACCACGAAGGCCAGGGATGTCAACCCAACCTGGGTGCGCGTCCGCAACATGATCGACGACATCAAGGGAGATTTCCCGAGCGGCGTCGTGGGGCCGTTTTTCAACGACCGCTTCGGCGACGTTTTCGGCAATATCTACGCCTTCACCAGCGACGGGCTCACGCAGCGCCAGCTTCGCGACCTTGTCGAGGACGCCCGCGCAAAAGTCTTGACCGTTCAAAATGTCGGTAAGGTGGACATTATCGGTGCGCAAGACGAAGCGATCTATCTTGAATTTTCGACCCGAAAGATTGCGGCCCTTGGTATCGACCAGCAATCGGTTATCGAGACGCTGGAGGCGCAGAACGCCGTCACTCAGTCGGGCTTCGTTGACGCCGGCCCCGAGCGTATCGCTTTGCGTGTGGGCGGTCAGTTTACGTCGGAGGAAAGCCTCAGGTCGATCAATCTGCGTGTCAACGACCGGTTCTTTCCGCTGACCGATGTTGCCACAATTAAACGCGGCTATATTGATCCTCCGTCGTCGCTGTTCAGGTATAACGGTCAGCCCGCAATCGGTCTCGCCATTGGCATGAAGACCGGCGCAAATCTGCTGGAATTCGGCAAGGCACTCGACCAGCAGATGGATCGCGTCGTGACCGATCTGCCGATCGGTGTGGATGTTCAACGCGTTTCCGATCAGCCGCAAGTCGTGGACGAAGCAGTGTCGGGCTTCACGCGCGCCCTGTTCGAGGCGATTGTCATTGTTCTTGCGATCAGTTTTATCAGCCTGGGCGTTCGCGCGGGTCTGGTTGTCGCGATCTCGATCCCGCTTGTGCTGGCGATCACGTTCCTCGTAATGGCCTATTCGGGCATTTCGCTGCAGCGTATTTCGCTCGGCGCGCTGATCATTGCGCTTGGCCTTCTCGTTGACGATGCGATGATTGCCGTCGAGATGATGGTCGCCCGGCTGGAGGCAGGAGACGATCTGAAAAAAGCTGCAACACATGTCTACACGTCTACGGCCTTCCCGATGCTCACGGGCACGCTCGTAACGGTCGCCGGCTTCATTCCCATAGGCTTGAACAACAGTGCCGCGGGCGAATTCACCTTCACGCTTTTCGTGGTGATTGCCGTCTCGCTCGTAGTTTCGTGGATCGTCGCTGTGTTGTTCACGCCACTTTTGGGCGTGAGCATCCTTCCGAAGACAATGAAGTCGCATCATGATCAGAAAGGCCGGCTGGCGAGAACTTTTTCCTGGCTATTGACCCTTTCGATGCGGTGGCGCTGGATCACGATCGGCGCGACAGTCGTGGCCTTCGCGCTCTCCATCGGTGGAATGAGCCTGGTGCAGCAACAGTTCTTTCCGTCCTCGGACAGACCCGAACTGATCGTCGATTGGAATCTGCCGCACAACAGTTCGATCTCCGAGACGAACAGGCAGATGGCCAAGTTCGAGCAGGAGATGCTCGCGAACAACAAGGATATCGAGCACTGGACGAGTTATGTCGGACAAGGTGCTCCCCGCTTCATCCTGTCCTTTGATGTTCAGACGCCCGACGTGTCTTTCGGGCAGACCATTATCGTGACCAAGGGGCTTGATGTTCGCGACAAGGTCAAAAGCGAACTGCAGGATTATCTGACGAAAACCTTCCCCGGAACTGATGCGTTCGTAAAGCTCCTCGACATCGGGCCTCCGGTCGGCAAGCCTGTGCAATATCGCATTAGCGGGCCGGATATCCAGAAGGTTCGGGATATCGCGCAGCAATTTGCCGGCATCGTCGGCGAGCATCCGCTACTCTCCAACATGACCTTTGACTGGAATGAGCCGTCTCGTGTCGTGAAGGTCGATGTTCTGCAGGACAAAGCGCGGCAACTGGGCGTCTCGTCGCAAGACATTGCAACAACCCTTAACGGGATCGTGGAGGGATCGTCGGCCACGCAGATCAGGGACAACATCTATCTCATCGATGTGATCGGCAGGGCCCAAACCTCGGAGCGCGGCTCCATCGAGACACTGCAGAACCTTCAGCTGCCTGGCTCAAATGGCAAATCGGTACCGCTCTCGGCGGTTGCCAATTTCCGCTACGAGCTGGAGCAGCCGACGATCTGGCGTCGCACGCGCACGCCGACAATCACCATCAAGGCTGCCGTCGTCGGGCCGACACAGCCCGCGACCATCGTCAACGAACTACAACCCAAAGTCGACGCGTTCCGCAAGGGCCTTCCAGCCGGCTACAGCATCGCCAACGGTGGTTCCGTCGAGGAAAGCGCAAAGGCGCAAGGGCCGATCGCTGCGGTCGCGCCGCTGATGCTATTTGCCATGGCGACGATCCTCATGATCCAGTTGCAAAGCTTCAGCAGGCTGTTCCTGGTGTTCGCAGTGGCTCCGACGGCGCTTATCGGTGTGGTTGTAGCGTTGCTCTTCAGTAACGCGCCTATGGGATTTGTCGCAATCCTTGGTGTGCTTGCGCTGATAGGGATTCTGATCCGGAACTCTGTCATCCTGGTCGTGCAGATCGAACAGCTTCGGAGCGAAGGCGTAGCGCCATGGCGCGCCGTCGTCGAGGCGACTGAGCACCGGATGCGTCCGATCATGCTGACGGCGGCCGCCGCGACTCTCGCGCTCATTCCAATCTCCCGGGAAGTCTTCTGGGGTCCCATGGCCTATGCCATGATGGGGGGCATCGTTGTCGGTACCGCACTGACGCTTCTTTTCCTTCCGGCACTCTATGTGGCGTGGTTCCGGATACCGAAGGAGGAGAATCTGGAGCAGCGGCAACCCGCACATCCCTAGCATTCGGGGCCACCCGTGTCACGTGCGGCGAGTTCGTCGATCAGTCTGGCTCGGGCGGGAAAGCATCGTTTCACGAAAGCGACGTCGTATCCCATGTATGCCTCCCCAATACCCTTTACCGCATGACGGACTTGCCGTCGGCATCGCATGATGCCCCAACGTTTCGGTTTTGGGGTGTAAGTTACAGCAACACCGAGTTAGCGCCTTTCGGCGCGACGCCTTTTCCCGATGCGAGACACACCGCCCTAACCTCCCCACACAGAGCATACGAGATGTTACGGGTGTCCGACGCCGAGCGCGCGTAGGCTCACGACGTCACGTCAAAACGCCGACCCCTTGCGGTCGGCAACCGAAGGAGCTCCTATGAAACGCATCATCTTCATTGCCGCCGCACTCGCGATTACCACCACCGTCGCCCATGCCGGAGACCCGATCATCGGCAACTGGAAGACTGAGCTCGGCGACACCGCCGCCATCGCTCCATGTGGCGCCGGCTACTGCATCACGTTGAAATCGGGCAAGCACGCGGGCAAGCAGATCGGCACTTTCAGCGGCAAGGATGGCAGCTATTCAGGCAAGATCACCGATCCCGATGCCAACAAGACGTACGACGGCTCGCTGACAGTCTCCGGCAGTGCGTTGAAGATGAAAGGCTGCGTCCTCAAGGTCGTCTGCGAATCGCAGACCTGGCCCCGTCTCTAAGGGAACCAACCTCACCCCCCTCTCGCACGAAACGAGGACAAGCAGATGAAACCTCTGTTACTCATGCTGAACGTTGCAACCGTCGTCGTAACCCTCGTCCTCGCGGGCGCACCGGTCTTGTCGGCGATTCCCGCCGAGGCCCGCCAGGCTGCCGCAGCCTGTGGCCGCCATGGTTGCGCGGCTGCCGCATGCGGCCCCCGAGGATGCGCTGCCGCTGCCGCCACCCGTCGGCCACGTGGTGTCGTGGTCCTCAGTCCAAACCGTTACTGGAGGCCCGGTGGAGCGATCGCAGCGGGTGCTGCCGTAGGCTTCCTCGCAGGCGCAGCCGCAGCGTCCGTCGCGGGGTCACCGCCGCAGTCAGGCTATTGCTGGTACTATACGAATAGTGCCCGCACGACAGGTTTCTGGGATGTCTGCCCGAACTGACCCAAAGGTCTCCGCTGCCCGAACCGGGGGTATGATAAGAGGTCCGCACGTCGCCGCGGACCTCTTATATTGTTTCAGCCTCAGGGAACCAGTTCGATCTCGCTTAACCGCCATTCCTTCGTGAAGAACGGCTCGAGCGGCCTGTAAAGGCGCAGGAGCGTGAACCCGCCCTGCCTGGCATCTTCTGAATCCAGTTGCCGCGTTTCACGCCCTCCGGCTGCTCCGGACCGAAATAGATCGTCGTAGAGCCGTCCGCGTCGGCCGCGGCAGCGGGCGATGGGCATGTTTGGCTGCCGGCACGCGGGTATCGCAACAACCTTGCGACGGAGAGGCGGACGAAACCCGCTTCTTCTATGCTGAATTATCTCGACGTTCGGCATGTCGTCGGGAATGAGGGCGGATAAGCGCGAGCGTGAACGGCGCCGTCAATTGGAAGACCTTCTTGATCCTTATCGGCGTTTCACCTTTCCAATCGGGGCCGACCACCAGTCGCCCGCCTCGGTCCCCGTGGCGCACGTGCCGATATAGCCGAAATTGTGGGTGTTGCCGTCGACCCACATGCCCCGATACATGTACCCACCACTGCGGTAGTGAATCGGATCAGCTCAACAATAACGTTCATGAAGGCTTGCTATGTTTCTGGACGGGGCCGCCTTGGTGGCGTAGGTTACACCGGGCACGCTAACTAAATCTGTGATTGCTGCGCCTGAGGGTGTGAGGGGGAGCGAGTTATGGACACCTCTGTGACAGACGCGTCCGGGGACGCGGAGCCGTTACCATGTCCGTCGCCGGGTCCGGACGAGATTCGCGCGCAACTCGCACGCATTATTTCCAGTCCGGAGTTTCCGAAAGCCGGGCGTGGCGCAGCGTTTCTAACCTTCGTTGTCGAGGAGGCACTGTCTGGCCGCGCACAGCGCCTGAAGGGCTATACCGTCGCGGTCGAGGTGTTCAAGCGCAGCGATGGCTTCACCCAGGACGATCCTGTCGTCCGCATCGAAGCGGGGCGGCTGCGGCGCACCCTCGAGCGCTACTATCTCGTCGCCGGACAGCGCGATCCCATCAAGATCGACATCCCAAAAGGCGGTTATGCTCCGTCTTTCGCATGGAACGATGCGGCGATCACGGACCGCAAGGAAGCCGCAGTCGAGAACCCCGGCAAGCGCCCTGGCCAAGGCTGGCTGCGGCCCCGGTTGCCGATCCTTGCTGGTCTCGTCGGTGTCGTCTGCACGGCGGCGCTCACGTATTGGGCAACCGACCGTTTCGTCGCCGGCGCGAGACAGTCCAACGTCACCGAGGCGCCTGACGAACCGACCCTGGTGATCGCACCCTTCGCCAATCTCGGTGATGGTCCGCAGGCCGAGCTATATACCGTGGGATTGACCGAGGAGTTGCTGACCGCACTGCCCCGGTTCAAGGAGATCAGAGTGTTCGGGCGCGAGACGTCGAAATCGCTGCCACCGGAAGTGCAGGCGTCGGAAGTGCGTGGGGGGCTCGGCGCTCGCTATCTGCTCGCTGGCGGCGTCAGGGTGTCAGGCCCGAGGGTTCGGGTGACGGCTCGGCTTGTCGACACATCGGACGGTGCGATCCTCTGGTCGCAGAACTACGATGACGATCTGACCACGCGAGAGCTGTTCACCATCCAGTCCGACGTCGCAAGCAAGGTCGCCACGGCCGTCGCCCAGCCTTACGGCATCATTGCGCAGGCCGTGACGGCCAATCCTCCCCCGGACGACCTTGGCGTCTACGACTGCACCCTTCGCTTCTACGCCTACCGCGCAGAACTCAGTCCGGAAACGCATCTGACGGCACGTGCTTGCCTGGAAAGCGCCGTCGCACGCTACCCGACCTATGCGACGGCATGGGCCATGCTGTCTATCGCCTATCTCGATGAAGACCGCTTCAGGTACAACCTGAAGCCTGGCCAGCCAGCGCCGATGGAACGGGCGCTGAGCGCTGCCCGTCGCGCGATCGACATCGAACCGCGTAACACGCGCGCGCTTCAATCTCTGATGATTGCCTTGTTCTTCAACCAGCAACTGACCGAAGCGCTCGAGGTCGGCGACGAGGCACTGGCGACCAATCCCAACGACACGGAACTGCTGGCAGAGTTCGGGACGCGGGTTGCCATGTGCGGGCAGTGGAGGCGGGGGGCGGATTTGCTTGATCGGGCGCTTGCACTGAACCCTGGTGGGGCCGGTTACTATAACGGGACACGCGCGCTTGCCGCCTATATGCTCAACGATCACGAAAAGGCGGTGAGCCTAATCCGGAAAGCCGACCTGCAGAAGTTCCCTCTGTTTCATGCCGTTGCAGCCGCAATCTATGCCGAGGCCGGCCTGATCGACGATGCGAAGCGCGAGGGAGAGGTCTTCATGAAGATGCGTCCTGAGTACATCCGCGACGTCATCGAAGAGAACAGGAAGCGCAACATCCAGCCGAAGGACAATATCCGCATGATCGCCTCGCTTCGCAAGGCTGGCCTGCCCGTGCCGGGTGCAGTGGACGTCGAAGCCAGGCTCCTGGCGTCCCCCGCGTCAAACGGCTTCTGAGCCCTTTGGCCGCCTCGCCGTATGGACGGATTCCACGGGTTCCACTGCCCAGTGTATACCAGATGCTACGGCGTTTCGCTCTATCTGCTCGTAGAGTTTCGCCGATGACAGTCGTCAGTCGGCGATTGCCGCATGCCACGCAACGAGAGGCATAGGCCGGAGAAGAGGTGGCCAAGATCCTGCTCAAGGCGATGTCCGACTATCTCGCCTCGCAGCAGGCGATTTCATTTGCCCTATGACACCAATCTCGAAGTCGTCACCAAGGATCACCGGAAGCTGTTGCTGGCCGGTTCCGGCAAGATCGAGTTGGGACGGCCGGATAAGTTGCGTGCGACACGAATGGGCGGCTTCGCCAAAGTCGAGATGGTCTTCGACGGCGAGACCGTGGCGCTGTTCGGCAAGGACGCTAATCTCTACACGCAGGTCGAGGTCCCCGGCACAGGTTTTTCTGTTGCTCACATCAGCTTTTGCCGTTCCGCCCTGCGCTGCAGCCACTGGATGGTGGCGAGGAACAGTGTCGAAAACAGGATCAGCAGCGTCGCAACGGCAGCAATGGTGGGGCTGAGAGTCTCGCGCACGCCGCTCCACATCTGACGGGGGAGGGTGCGTTCCTCGGAGCCGGCGATGAAGAGCGCAATCACCACCTCATCGAAGGACGTGACGAAGGCAAACAGTGCCCCTGACACGACACCCGGCGCGATGATCGGCAGCATGATGCGCAGCACCGCTTCAACCGGCGTCGCGCCGAGGCTCGCGGCGGCGCGCATCAGATTGTGATCGAAACTGGCGAGCGTTGCCGTCACGGTGATGACGACAAAGGGTGCTCCGATTGCGGTATGGGCAAGGACCAAACCGGTCAGGCTGTTAAGTAGACCGACCGCAGCAAAGGCATAGTAGATGCCGACCGCCGAGACGATGACGGGAACGATCATTGGCGAAATCAGGATGGCGGTCAGCGTCGCGCGAAAGGGGCAGTCCGGCCGGCTGAGGCCAATGGCCGCCAGCGTGCCGAGCGCGGTTGACAACAGCGTCGCGCAGACAGCGACGATGATGCTGTTTTTCAGGGCCAGTTGCCACACGTCGGAGGAAAAGAACTCCTCGTACCAGCGCAGCGACAGGCCGGGCATCGGATAGGTGAAGAAGGGTTCCGCGTTGAAGGACAACGGCACGATCGCGATGATCGGTGCGATCAGGAAGAGGACCACGGCACCGCCGGCAAGCCAAAGCAATACCGGGAAGAGGCGGGTGAAAGAGAGCGAGTGGTTCATCAGCCTATCCTCAGACGGTCGATACCGACGACGCGGTTGTAGATGGCGTAAAGGATGAGCACCGCGACGAGGAGAATGGCGCTGAGTGCTGCGGCCATGCCCCAATTGGTCACCTGGTTGGAGTAGTAGGCGATGTAATAGCTGACCATCTGGTCGCGCGGGCCGCCGACGAGCGCCGGGGTGATGTAATAGCCGAGCGCCAGGATGAAGACGAGCAACCCGCCGGCGCTGACGCCCGGCATGCTCATCGGCAGATAAATCCGCCAGAAGGCCGATAGTGGCGGCGCACCGAGCGATGAGGCAGCGCGCAGATAGACCGGCGGAATGCTTTTCATGACACTGTAGATCGGCAGCACCATGAAAGGCAGGAGGATATGGGTCATAGCGATCAGCACGCCGATGCGGTTGTAGATCAGCTCCAGCGGCTGCGATGGATTGATGATGCCGAGCCAGGCAACAGCGGAGTTGACCACGCCGCGGCTCTGCAGCAGCACGACCCAGGCGCTGGTGCGCACCAAAAGGGACGTCCAGAAGGGCAGGAGCACGAGGATCAACAGAGTATTGGCGACAGCCCCTTTCGAGCGGGCGATCAGCGCTGCCAGCGGATAGCCGAGCAGCAGGCAGAGCAATGTCACGGAGGCGCTGACGGCGAAGGTGCGCAGGAGCACGTCGACATGCACGGCGTTTTCGGGGGCGATACCGGCAATCGCGCCGGCCTCGTTGCGGCTCATGTCGAGGGCTGCGAGCAGGTAGAAATCGGTCAGCTCCGGAATCGCCTGCTTCAAGATCAGCCAGTAGCGTGGTGTGCCCCATTGCTCATCGATGGCGATGAAGGCGTCCTTGTAGGGCGCGTCGGCATTGCGGATCGTACGTGCCGTCTTCAGCAGCATCGAGCGCATGCCGGTTTCGTAATAGTTGAGTCGTTTGGCGACCTCGGCCACATCGTCGCGCGGCGATGCCTTCAGGTCGGCGGCGAAGGCGGCATAGATCGTCTCGTCAGGTACGGCCTCGAGATTCCAGGAGGCAAGTGCGGCTACGGTGCTCGGCAGCGTCCGCGCCACGTCGCTGTTGTCGACGCTTCGCGTCAGAAGCATGCCGATCGGCAGGACAAAGATCGTCAGCAAAAAAAGCATCAGCGGTGCGACCAACAGCAGCGCTCTCAGTTGGCCCTTGCGCCGCAGACCACGCAGCCGGCGGGTGAGGGTGGCCGTGTCGACTGCATTCCGGACGACTTCATCTGTGAGCGTGATCGCCATGGCAAGCGCCTTCATTTGTAAAGAAGGAGGCGGGCAGGCCCGGGAGGAGAGGCCTGCCCGAAGAGAGGATTACTGCGCCAGCCACTTGTTGAAGCGCTCGGTCAGCTCCTCGTCATGATCGGCCCAGAACTCCGCAGAAACCACGAAAGCAGTCTTGGTGTTTTCCGGAGCTGTCGGAAGGTCAGGCAGGATGTCGGCCGGAACCTTGGCAATCGCGGCCTTCAGCGTCGGGCCATAGGAGATGTACTGTGACTGCCGGGCCATAACGTCCGGGTTCATCGTATAGGCGATGAACTTATCGGCCGTCTCCTTGTGCTGCGAACCCTTCGGCTGAGCCCAGAGGTTGAAGTCCATGCCCTGGCCGTCCCAGACAATCTTGAAATCCTTGCCGCTGTTCTTGACGGCATCGTAGATGCGGCCGTTCCAGGCGGTTGTCATCAGCACTTCGCCGTCGGCCAGAAGCTGCGGCGGCTGCGCGCCGGCCGTCCACCAGACTTTCACGTCCTTCTTGATCGTGTCGAGTTTCTTGAAGGCGCGATCGACGCCTTCCGGCGTGCCAAGTACGTCGTAGACTTCGGCGGGCGCGACGCCGTCGGCGATCAGCGCGAATTCGAGCGTCGTCTTCGGCGCCTTGCGCAGCGCGCGGGGTCCGGGGAACTTCTGCGTGTCGAACAGGTCGGCCATGGTCGTCGGGCCGCCATTTGGGAATTTTGCGGCGTCATAAGCGTAGATCGTGCCGAAAACGATCGTCGCTGCGGCACAATCCATAGCAGCGCCTTCGATGAAGGCTTCCTTGCCGCCGAGCTTGGAGTAGTCGATTTCGTCGAGCCATCCTTCATCGCAACCCTGCAAGGCATGCCCCGGCTCGACATCGACGACATCCCAGGTGACCTGGCCGGTTTCGACCATACCCTTCAACTTGGCGGTCGAGCCATCCCATTCGTCCTGGAGAATCTTGTCTCCGGTTTCCTTGGAGAAGGGCGTAAAGAAAGCCTGCTCCTGGCTTTTGGTGTAGGCGCCGCCCCAGGACGTGACCGTCAACGTCTCCTCTGCGAGTGCGGGTGCGATCATGGCGAGGGAAAGCACGGATGTTTGAAGCAAAAGCGATATGCGGTTCATTTTCAGTTCCCCTGTTCTGGTTGAATTCAGTCAGTCGCGACGGACGTTATGCTTAGGATAGAGCCAATGCCCGGCAGTCCTCCGGCGCCCAGCCGATGCCAATCTCGGCGCCCGATGCCTGAAAGCTGTGTGCCTGCGTTGCGGGCACCTTCACCCGCACGTCGTCGCAGCCGCAGGCCCGGAGGCGCAGCCGCAGGTGGTCGCCGTGATAGATCAGTTCATCGATCTTGGCCGTGAAACAGTTTGGACTTCCGAGTGCAGGCGATAGTGTGATGCGTTCGGGCCGCAGCACCAGCGTCGTTCGGGCTCCCTGCTTCAGCCCCTCGCCGGCCAGTGCTGCGATAACCGAGCCGTCGGTCGTTCTGATCCGGCAATTCTGTCCGGAAAGCTCGACCACTTCGCCGGCAATCGCATTGTTCTCGCCGATGAAGGTGGCGACGAACGGGTTGGCCGGTGTTTCGTACAGAGCATGCGGTGAGGCGACCTGTTGCAACGTGCCGTCATTGAAGACACCAACGCGGTCGGACATGGTCAGCGCTTCGCTCTGGTCGTGTGTTACATAGACGACATTGATGCCGAGGCGGCCGTGCAGATGCTTGATTTCTAGTTGCATATGCTCGCGCAGTTGTTTGTCGAGAGCGCCAAGCGGCTCATCCATCAGGACAAGCTGCGGCTCGAACACCAGCGCGCGGGCCAGCGCAATGCGTTGCTGTTGGCCGCCGGAAAGCTGGTTGGGCCGCCGCGTCTCAAAACTTGCCATGCGAACCATATCCAGCGCGCGGCGGACGCGTTCTGTTAGTTCTGCCTTGCCATGCCGCCGCATTTTCAAGGGGAAGGCCACGTTTTCGCCGACGGTCATGTGCGGGAAGAGGGCATAGTTCTGGAAGACGACGCCGATATTGCGGCGGTGCGGCGGCACGCTGTCGATGCGATTGCCGTCGAGTGTGATGGTGCCGTGGGTCGGCGCCTCGAACCCGGCAAGCATCATCAGCGTCGTTGTTTTGCCCGAGCCGGAAGGTCCGAGCAGGGTGAGAAACTCGCCCTGCGCAACATGCAAATCGAGCCCGCGCACGACGTAGCTCTTGCCGTCATAGGATTTGCGCACGCCCTCGAAGGCGATGAAACGCTCGGTCATGAGATATTCTCCAGTCACCGGCCGGGTTCGTTGCCGTTTGTCTCGGTGTTTGTTCGATATTGTCTCGCTCGCAGTTGTTTTGTCAAGCCACACAAATAATTTTGTCCGGCGAGTGAGTACCCTCTCGAAATTTGCTGTAAAAAATGGTAACAGCGAGGAAATAACGTGAAACACACGAAAGAATGCATTCGCTTGGTCTGGCGGATGGTCTCAGATGCGGAAGTTTGTATGATACGGATAATGGATAAAAACCATACAAAGAGCGCTGATCCGAAGCGACAGCCACGCAGGCCGGCCTATCTGGAGCTTGCCAGCGAGATCGAGGCCAAGATCCGCTCCGGTGAGCTTTCGCCCGGAAGCCAGTTGCCGCCCCAGCGTGACCTCGCGAAGGAGCGCTCGGTCAATGTCTCGACCGTGACAAAGGCCTATCGCGAGCTGCAGAACCTTAACCTGGTCGTCGGCAGCACGCGTCGCGGCACGATCGTGATGACGGAAGGTGCGATGCCGCGTGTCGACCGCGCGACGACGCCTGCCGGTATCATCGACCTCACCGTCAACCGCCCGGCGGTCGATGATTTCCAGAAACGGCTGGCTGAAACACTGCCTAAGCTTTCCGCCGATCCCCGCTTCAGGGAACTACAGGAATATCAGCCACCGGAAGGGGCCGCCTGGGCACGTGCCGCTGGCCGACGCTGGATCGCGCTCAACGGCTTCGAACCTTCCGCCAATGATATTGTCGTCACCAGCGGTGCGCAGCACGCGCTATTGGCGGCAATCAGTAGCCTGATTGAGCCGGGCGACGTGATCGTCTCGGACCGGCTCACCTATTATGGCCTGAAGGCGCTCGCACAGATGTTCCGTTTCCGGATCGTCGGTATCAGCAGCGACGATGAGGGCATGTCCGCGGTCGAACTCGACGAAGTTTGCCGCCGGGAAACGGTTCGGGCGGTATTCACCGTTCCCTCGATGCACAATCCAAGCGTCGTGACGATGAGCGAGGCGCGGCGTCGCGAACTTGTCGCCGTCGCTGAGCGCCGCGATGTGGCGATCATCGAGGACGATGTCTATGGACCGATGCTTGGTGCGCGCGCGCCGGCTCTCGCCACGCTTGCGCCGGAGCGGACTTACCATATCTCGGCCCTGTCCAAGGCCCTGGCGCCGGGCTTGCGGGTCGGCTATCTGACCTGCCCGCCGGGCCTTGCGCAGGTGACCGCGGAAGCGGTGCGCACCACCGCCTGGATGCCGGCGCCGTTGCCGCTCCTGATTGCAAGCCGATGGTTGGAGGATGGCACCGCCAACGCCATTCTGAAGGCCCAGCTTGCCGAACTGTCGCCACGCCACGCGCTTGTGACGACCATCCTTTCGGGCCAGTCATTTGCATCGGACCCGCGCTGCATGTTCATCTGGCTACGATTGCCAGCACCCTGGCGGGCGGAGGATTTCACCGCCAACCTGCGGGCCCACGGCGTCGCCGTCATGCCCGCCGCGGCCTTTGCCTGTGACAGGCAGCCGGTCGAGCATGCCGTCCGCGTCAATATCGGTTGTGCTTCCTCGCGGGAGGAACTGGCGACGGCGCTACGCATCATCGCCTCCACGCTCGCCGATCGCCCCCGCGCGCTGATCGGGCATGTCTGATGCAGGAGCCGGGCGCGATAGGTTTGGGATTGCTGCCCTTGCCCGAAACGGAACGACGGCATGTGCTTGTGATCGGCGCCGGTCTTGTCGGCCTCAGTTCAGCGCTATGGCTGCAGAAGGCTGGCCATCGTGTCACGCTCGTCGACCGTGAACCACCGCTTGGCAACGCATCCTTCGAACAGGCCTGTTCCTACGGCAATGCCTGTACGGTCGCGCCCCACAGCGTCGTGCCCGTGGCGACGCCTGGCGTTGCTTGGCGCGTCCCTGGGATGCTTCTCAACCCGCTTGGCCCGCTGGCCATCGTCTGGCGCTACCTGCCGCATCTGTCGCCTTGGCTGCGTGCATTTCTGGCATCAAGCGGCACGGTCGAAGTCGAGCGGATCGCAACTGTGCTTTCCAACCTCCTTGCGCAATCGGATGCCGCATGGCGCCCGCTCATCGACGAGTCAGGCGCGCAAGCGCTGGAGCGACGTGACGGTTGCCTCTATCTTTATAAGACAGAGGCGCAGTTTCAGGCAGCGGAATCGGAAGCCAGCTTTCGCGAGCGGCATGGCGTCGCCCTAGATCGGTTGGACAAGGCAGCAATTCGTGACCTGGAACCCAATCTCGCTCCTCTTTACCAACGCGGCGTCCTGTTTCGCGACGCCTATACGTTTTCAAGCCCCAGACTGTTGGCGTTTGCCCTTGCTGAGGCGATAGTCAGGCGGGGCGGTACGTTTGTTGGCGGCGAAGCCAGCGGGCTTGAGGCGACAGAGACGGGTATCCGCGTTTGGGTTGCCGGCGGTGAATTACATGCCGATCATGCTGTGGTTGCCGGCGGTGCCTGGTCGCGCGCACTTGCCAGGAAGATAGGCGATGATGTTCTGCTCGATACAGAACGAGGTTATCACGTTCTGTTTCCTGCTGCGGGGGCTCTCCTGAAACGCCCGGTCTGCTATCCGGAACACGGTTTTTACATGACGCCGATGGCCGATGGGTTGCGCGCAGCCGGCACGGTGGAGCTTGGAGGTCTTAAAGCGCCGCCCAATCGCGGCCGCACGGCGATGATCCGCAACGGGGTGCAAACCCTTTTGCCAGCGGCTGGGGAAGGCACGAGGGAATGGCTCGGCTTTCGTCCGTCCATGCCGGATTCCCTGCCGGTTGTCGGCAATTCGCCGACATCGCCGAATATGACCTATGCGTTCGGGCATGGCCATCTGGGGCTGACGCTCGCGGGCATCACTGGCCTGCTGGTGGTCGATCTTATCTCGAAAAGGAAGCCAGCAATAGATCTCAGCCCATTGCGCCCGGATCGGTTTAGCCGTTTTGGCGGACGGAGGTAACGCGCGCCCTGCAATCCTCTTTGCCAAAGCGACCGAGGTGTTTCGCTAGGTTCAATCTACAGGTCGGTGCCACATGGCCTGTTTGAGGTGCTGCTGATCCGCATGGGTCCCGAAGGACTCGCCGATTTCATGAAGGTTCTTTCCACCCCGGCTTATCCGGTCCTGGGGGGTGGGAACTGGTCAAGCGACCCGCGCCTTGGGAGCCCGGCTACGTTGCAGGCGATGAGAACCTTGTCCTTATCGATGGCCTGACCAGTTCCCTTCCCAAAAGCCGGCCTACGCTGCGTAGGCTTCTGTATCGTTAGCCCGGAACATCTGGGCCAGATTGAGAAAGCAGATCATCCCGTTCTCTTGCGTAATGATTCCGTCGGAGAAGCCACGATCAAACGAAGTGACGATTTCAGGGATTGCCTGAATCTGGCTCGCCTTGACCGTCAGAATGTCGGAGACTTGGTCAACCAGCAAGCCGACGATCATCGTGTGGATCTCAGCGACAATAATCGCGCTCCGCTCGTTCGGGACGGTCGGCATCATTTCAAGTTTGGTCGCCAGATCGATGATCGGGATCACGACGCCGCGCAGGTTCATCACTCCAAGCATTTCACGGGGGGAGCGGGGAACCGGAGTGGAGGGTGACCAGCCGCGAATCTCGCGGATGATCTTGGTCAGAACGCAGAACTCCTGACCTTGAAGCCGGAAGGCGATTATTTCCATCTGCTTGTTATCGAGACTGATCGAAGGCTCCATCTGCGACATCAAAACTCATCCCAGCTGTCGCCGCCCTTGAGCGCCGCATTGCCGTTGAATGCCTGGGCTACTTTGGCCGTCATCCGGCGAGCTGGCGATACCACAGGGCGCGAATGCTGGTTAACCGCAGCCGGCGCGGCACGATGTGTCGTCGCCCCTGTCCCGATATTGAATTGTTCCAGGAGCCCAAACAGCTGCTCTGCTTCCCTGGCGAGGCTGTGGGCGGCCGCGGTCGTTTCTTCGACCATGGCCGCATTCTGCTGTGTGCCCTGATCCATCGTGTTGACGGCCGTGTTGATTTCTTTGAGGCCCGTTGCCTGTTCCTTGGAGGCTTCGACGATGGCGCCGACGTTGCCATCCACCTGCACGACTTGTGTTACGATTTCCTGCAATGCCTTGCCGGTATTGCCGACCAATGCGACCCCGCTTTTTACATGCTCATTCGATGTATTGATCAGCTCCTTAATCTCTTTTGCCGCCTTGGCGGAACGCTGGGCAAGCTCGCGAACTTCTTGTGCGACGACAGCAAAGCCTTTGCCGGCGTCGCCTGCACGGGCTGCCTCAACACCGGCGTTGAGTGCCAGAAGATTGGTCTGAAAAGCGATCTCATCGATAACGCCGATGATGTTGGCAATTTCGCCTGCCGATTTCTCGATCTTGCCCATGGCTTCGACCGCTTGACCGACGACGTTGCCCGAGTGCTCGGCATTTTCCTTTGTCTTGCGCACGAGCTGGCCGGCTTCCTGGGCTCGGTGGCTGGAGTCGGTTACCGTCGTTGTGATTTCCTCAAGCGCCGCAGCGGTCTCCTCAACGGAAGCGGCCTGTTGCTCGGTGCGTTTGGAGAGATCGTTGGAGGCGGATTGGATCTGTTGCGATGCAGCGGCAATGGCGCCGGCGTTCTGGGAGACCGTCTGCAGTGTGACACGAAGCTTGGAAGAAGCCTCGTTGAAGTCTACTCTCAACTTCTCCAGCGAAGGCAGGAAAGGTGTGGCGAGGGTCTGCATCAGGTCGCCTTCCGACAGAGCCTTCAGGGAACTTGCGAGTTGGTCGACGTTGCCCACGCGTGTGGTGACGTCGGTCGCGAACTTCACGACCTTGAAGACCTTGCCGTTCATGTCGAAGATGGGGTTGTAGGAAGCCTGGATATAGGCCCTTTTACCACCTTTTCCGATGCGCATGAATTCGTCCGCAATGAATTCACCACCAGCAAGCCTTGCCCAAAAGCGCCTATACTCTTCGCTGTTTGCGAAGCTTGGCTCACAGAACATCGAATGATGCTTGCCCAGGACCTCTGACGGTTGATAGCCCAGCGTCTGAAGGAAGTTCTCGTTGGCGTTGAGAATATCGCCTTTCGGCGTGAACTCGATGACCGCCTGCGCACGCGAAATCGCGTCGAGCTTGCCGGCATCTTCAGCACTCTTCAGTTTTTGTTCGGTGATGTCGGTCGCGAATTTGATGACCTTATAGGGCTTTCCACCGCTGAACACCGGATTGTAGGAGGCCTCGATCCAGACCTCCCTGCCGCCCTTGCCAATCCGCTTGTACTGGCGACGGTCGAATTCTCCACGCGCGAGCTTTGCCCAGAAATCCTTGTAGTCAGAGGTGTCGGCTTCCGCCGGATCGACAAAAAGGCGGTGGTGCTGGCCAAGGATTTCGGACCGCTGATAACCAAGCGCCCGACAGAAGTTCTCGTTCGCGGTGATGATCGTGCCGTCTAGTTTGAACTCGATGATCGCCTGAGACTTGCTCATCGCTTCGAGAATGGCCTTTGCGTCAGCGCCGGCGCCAAATCCTAACATTTATTCCCCCAAAGCCTGTGGTTGGACGGGCAAGCGAGGTTCACGCGGCAAGCCACGAGCGACCATCATTCTTGATAGTACCAATTCTCCGATGAAGGAGTTTAAGATATGTGAATATTCGAATGATAGTGCTCGAATTTCGCACAAATCCAGTAATTCTTGTTCACTATCAAGTTGACGACAATCATAAAGCGCAGTGGGTCAAGTTTTACTCAACCTGATATACTTGCAGGCGCAAAAACAGGGTGAGTTGGATTACAGCTGGAGCTCAAGGAAACGAACGCGGAATTAGCCATGCGAAAGGGGCAAGCGCTACGAGCTTCTGCCGCGAAGGATGGTCCTCCGTAAAAAGATGGTCAATCAAGCATTTAGAGGGCCGCGACGCCGGCTGCGCGGTATAGAGATAGTACATGGGGCAAACTAGCTGGCGAGGCCGGATTTCCCTTTGCCGGAGGATCAGGGCGATTGCATTGGCGCATGTTCGGGGCGAGCATCGTCATGAATGGAGGCCCAGCATGCACGGGATCAACCTTGACGGCTTGAGTGAAGCAGACCTGATCGAGTTGCACGATAAGATCGTCGATCGGCTGCAGTTTCTGCATCAACAGAAGACAACCCGCGCGCTGCTTGAACTGGCGATCGGTGAGCGTGTGATGTTCGAAGACAATGACGGCCGGACGCAGGCAGGAATCGTGATCCGTAGAAACCGCAAGACGGTCACGGTGCACGGCGACAACGCCCGCCAATGGAATGTCTCACCGCAGCTGTTGCGAAAAGAAAAGCGTGCTGGGGAATTGCAGGGCGGCAAGCTCGTGCCCTTTTCGAGAAAGGTCTAAACTCCGGCCGGAGTAATGACGAACCCGACGGAGGCGGTATTGGCTTGCCGGGGTTCCAGCCGAGCCGATCGCCGAGATGGTGGTAACACGAGATGCGGAGCTTTTAGCATGTCTTCATCAGACCAAGCGATGACATCGCGGGCGATGCCACCGTCAAGCTTATGGTGTCGCCGGAGATCTTCCTCCGGATGACGAAAGCCCGCAGGGCGGTTTCGGAGGGTTGAATATCCGGTCGAACCTGCGCTGAAACCCGTTGATCATCGCGTCGGTGGGCGCTTCGACCTCTCTGTACTTCCGCAAGGTCGCTGGGCTCGACCATCCGACCGGGTTGGCTTTGCCGCGGCCGAGACTGCTTAAGATCACTCAGGGTAAGCCTCGACGCCCTCCGGCGGCGGCTTGTGGAAAAGGATGAATACAAGGGGGTTGGCGGGCTCGGACATTGCGTCGCTGCGCTGGCCCGTCACCTCTCCGGAAACGCCGCTTGTATATTCCGCGACAACCTCGCCGAAGCTGTTGCGCTGGATCGCCACCTTCTGCCCGGCTTCGACCTTGTCGTTGAGCTTGACCAGGTGCTCGACGATCCCGCCCTCTGTTGCCAGTATCGGGAACGCACTGTTGCCAATAAAAACACTCACGTCCTTGCCTGTGCGTCCCATAGGTCCAGCAATGATGCCGTGATGCTTGAGGACGTTCATCGTGCCTTCCACGAACAGCGAGATCATCTCGAGGTCCAAGACCCGTGCAGCGCCGATCTCCGGGCAAAAGGCCGGGATGCCCGCATCGACAAAAGCGTTGTGAAGGACACCGGGATACACATGACTGTCGAAGATCTGGCCGACTGGGTAGAGTTCCAACATCGCCTTGATCTCGGGTACGTCCATGCCGCCGATGTTGAATGCGGTGACATCGAAACCGCTTGTCCCGGTGTGGAAGTCGATTGCGGTGTCGGCGTTCGGCCGCAGCAGCCGGTTGAACAGGAGCCCGGCGTGCCGGCTGGGCGCGGTGGCGCCGTTCTCGTTCCCGGGCCATTCGCGGTTCATGTCGATGAGATCGCTGCCCCTGCCGAAATTGGGCCATCTGCGCTGCATGCCTTCGATGGCCGGGCGGGAGACGTCGGTAACCGCCATCACCGTGCCCGACATCTGCATCGGATCGAGCTGGTTCATCACGGTCTGGACCGTATGCATGGAACTCATCTCGTCGCCATGCACGCCGCTGGTCATGACGACGCGCTTGCCCGGCTTCGCCCCCTTGGCGACCGTCACGGAAACATACCAGTACTGTCCGGTGGGCATCTGCACGCCCTGAAAATACAAGTGGTGCTTCTGCCCGGCTTCCAGGTCGTCGGCGTCGAGCGCACTGACGACCTTTTTCCCCTGGATCATTTCGCCGGTATAGACCGTTCCTGGAGACCCACCGGATGCGGCGTCGGCAGACGAGGCCGCTGCGTCCTGTGCTTGCACCGAGCCAGCGTGGGTTGCGAGAGTGGCCGCGGCGCCGACCGTGGCGATGGATGCTATTAGCAGATCGCGACGGTCGAGGCCTTTTTTGGATTTGCCCGACATGATGAAGTCCTTTGTGAAATCTAGGTTAGGATGACGGACACTTAAATTTCCTGTCATGTCATGACTTAGCTCGATCGACATCTGAGCAATGGCAATGCCTGGACCCCGTTTGCAATAGCCGGTGGATCGTGGCTACAGTTTGAGGACAGCTCACAATGCCTGCATGTGTGAGCGCAAGCAGCGCATCGCCGCCGTTGTTGTTCTGTTACTTCCCACCTACCATCCAGATAATCAGCAATGGGATAGTCAACGCTAATCAGTTCCGTTTCAGTCGTTGAAGATAGCGTCTTCTGGCCGCCCTGCCATTGGCTCAGAATTCCAAAACTGTGCGTCTCGTCCTACATCAGACGATATTCTTCAAAGCGCTGCTCTCTTCTCGCGGCCTATCGCCCGATGTAGCCAGCGTCGCCGGGATGGCCGAGGGCGCGGCTAAGATAGGTGCCTCAGGTTGCGGCAGGATTGGAAGCGGATTTGATACCGGTCAATGCCATCGGCGCCGCAAAAAATAGACATGGGGGGAAGCCCGACGCCGCCATCGTCGCAAGGGATGCTCAAGTGCCGGCGACAAAGCCGCGGCGTGTCAGGCTTGTATTCGGCCTTGGAGTTGCAGAGGTGATGCCGAGCGGCAATGCCGCTGAGGTGGAGGAATCAGGCTCGTCGTGGTGGCGAACAAGGAGAAGCGACGGCTGCTTCTCCTCATTCCTGGGATCGAGCGGCAAGAGGACATCGCTCGTGAACCAGATCTTGCCGTCGGCTACGATCCGCGCCCGAAGTCCATGGTTGCGTCCTGCAGGAACCTGATCGGAAGCAACTGACAACGTGAAGGAGATCGGTACCTGGCCGGACGGCGAGACCGTGGTCGCGCCGAGCACCGACGACCCCGACAGTTCAAGGAGTCCCACCACCAACGTGCCGTCGTCGGGCAACAATATGCGTTCCCGATAGAACGCTTCCCCGGAAATTCTGAGGTCGGACGCGGACCCTGGGAAAGGAGACATGCAGATACAAGTCACGATCAACCCGAGCATGCCAAACCTACCGAACGGTCCCATGTCCTGATTCTTCCTTATTTCGACTTTCTTCCTGTCATTCGGTTCCGCGTCCGGTTCGGCGATTGGCGAAGAATGTCTTCAGCCGCAAGATGTCGTCGGCTGTTACGTTCGGCGGATCGGTCACCGCCACCCATCCGTCGATGTAGTGCTCCGGGGCGAACACGTGCCCGTAGCCCATTGGCGACGTTGTCGCGATTGCCATGTCGACCGCGAGCTGCAACATCGTGACGACTGGATACCACGCGATTTCCGTCGAGACGTCGGGGCCTCGTGGTGGACGGAGCCAGTCCGGCTCCCGGTATAATGTGGCAGTGTCGAAGAAGGTGATCGGGTCGCTGGCGTATTGGAGGTAGACGATCCGCATCGGTCCCCAGACAGCGCCGGGGATATCCAATGAGTTCTTCTGGTTCGTGAATCGAAAAACCGAGCCGCCGCGGAACCGCGGGAGCCATTCCGGTGTCCTTGGATCGCGGCCGTTCGTCACGGACCGCCAGGTTCTGCTCGGGAACGGAGGCCCGCTCCACAGAGCGCCCTGGAACGGGTCAGCAATAATATCGTACAGATCGGCCGATAGCTCGGAGTTCATGGCACCAAGGCTTAGTCCGTGGAGATAGAGCTTGGGGCGGCCGTCGCGTGGAAGCGTGATCCAGTAGTTGTAGACTGCGCGAAACAAGGCCACGGCTGTCTCGCTGCCGTAGTTGGGCTCGACGAGGAGTGATAGCCAGCTTGCAAGGTAGGAATACTGAACCGCGACGCTCGCCACGTCGCCTCGATGAAGGTACTCCACCGTATCAAGAGCGGCTGGATCGACCATCCCAGTCCCGGTCGGAACGACAATGATTAATATCGATCTCTCGAATGCGGCAGTCCGCTTGAGCTCCCGCAGGGCGAGCTCCGCCCGTTCCTCTGCGGTTCCGGCAGAATTCATTCCGACATAGACTCGGATCGGCTCAAGTGTTTCGCCGTAGAAGAAGTCCCGGATCATAGCCTCGGTAGGCCCCGACGAAACAAACCGGCGTCCCTGCCGCCCCAGATCGTCCCATGACACCTCAGACGGCGGGCTTCCAGTCTTTCCCGGTTGTGTGGGGCGGGGGATGTCGTCCTCCATCCGAGCATCGAGTTCCTGGAAGGAGGAATCCATCACCCTCAACGCCACCCTAAAGAGAATACCTTCGGCGGCGAACCAGAACAAGGTTGTGGCGACGATCGCACCGATCACATAGGAAATCCGCACGGGAACGAAGCGCTTGAATGTCATCGAGACTCGTACGAAGCAGAACCTGAAGAGACGCCCCAAAAGGACAAGCATTAGGAAAACAAGAGCCGCCACCAGTGCAGTCCGTAGTCGGCTGCCAGTCTCGACTGCTTCCAGTTCCATCAACAGCCGGACGGAGTTCTGCCAATCAGGCATTTTCCAAAGAGCCGCAAGCGCGGCTACCGCGCATGCGAGGACGGCCGCCGTAGCTATCACGCGCGCAGTCCGCACCTTCGCCGCTGGAAGCTGGAGGAAAGTCCATGTCGCGGCTACCGAAAGTCCGATGCCATACCCGAGCGCTGTCGCTAGCCCGGATAGTACTCCCTGAATGAGGTCGGTTCTCGGTATCATGCTGGGCGTCAGAGACCCGGCGAAAAACAACAGCGCCATCATTGCTCCCACGCGCGAGTGCAGCTTGAGCCTTTCGATCAATTGGGGCAATCGAGACACCTTCTGGATAGTCGCTTCCTCGCCTCAATGGCATACGACGACGAGCATAGGTTGCCGTGCGTGGCCGTAGGGAAGCCACTATCTCCTGATCGGCCGCATATCCACCACCCGCCCATCGCGCGAGTTCAATGCGACCTCGAACCGTCTTATGCCGAGCCAGGCCCGGTAGATGTAGAAGCGTCCCCGGCAATCGATGCGCCTGATATCGCGGAATCCCCGGAGGCGAAGTAGCCTCTCGCCTTGGGAGCAGGTGATCGACCTGCCATTGTTGAGACTTGTCCCTATGCGGATATTGACATCCACCGATTGCGCGAACGCGGGCTGGGTGACGAACGTCATCAGGATCAGTGCCAGGCGCAGCTTGGCGACAACAAAGTTGCCCATCGCGGCCTCCATCGATTGTGCCGATGGATGCATCATTCTCTGAGACTGTGGGTTGTCAAGGAAGACGGCGACCTGCTCCATGAATTGGGGACGCAACGTCAAGGTCGTGGATTCTCGGCTCATGACTGCTGCTACGAGAAGATTATGATCCGCGAAAAAGCAACCGCAAGGCCGGGTGGTCAATAGGAGGACCAGCGTTGATGGATCTGTTCGATGAGAAGTGGCGCGACGAATAGAACATCAACCTAGCGAAGGAGGCAACATGTCAGACCTGATCGTGATCGTCTATCCCACCGAATCAAAGGCTGAAGAGGTCCGCCAGCTCCTGCTCGGGCTGCAGCAGGAATACATCATCAAGCTCGGCGACGCCGTTATAGCTACGAAAACCGAATCTGGCAAAATCAAACTCAATCAGCTCATCAATACTACCGCGACCGGTGCCGCGTCGGGGAGCTTCTGGGGGATGCTGATCGGCGTTCTCTTTCTAAACCCGCTGGTAGGCGTAGCGGTCGGCGCTATGTCCGGGGCCATCAGTGGGGCCCTGAGCGACATTGGCATCAACGACGCCTTCATGCGACGGCTGGCTGAAAGCATCGAACCGGGCAACGCCGCCCTCTTCCTGCTCGTCCAGGACATGACGGGCGACAAGGTTCTGAAGCAAATCCAGGGCCATGGGGGCGTGGTACTACAGACATCGCTCGACGAGCAGAAGGAACAGGTGCTGCGCGAGGCGCTACAGCAGGCGACCGCTATCAGCAGTGACAAGGTTACTGCGACCTGAGGATGCCCTCTGTCGCAGGCCTATGTCGTGTTGCCCGCCGATACCCTTCTTGCTGTTGGTATTGAGATGGTGTGCGGCTTAGCAGGAGCCATGGCCGCCGGTCGATCGAAGACTGGAGGCGTGCCTCCCGAGAGGCGTTCCGCCGCTGATCGGTTTGCTTTGCGAAGTTGTTGTTCCTTTGCCGACGCTAGGCTTTCCGGATCGGGAGAGCCCAGTCGATCACATTCGAAATGCTGACATCGCCATGCAACACGGCGTCGGCTGGTTTTCTTTCTCTTTCCTCGCAGACATCGGTTTGACAGGACCGCTCGGCGGCGGATCGAACTTCCGCTGCGTTCAAGTTCTGCTGTCTGCCATGCCCTCTGTGCCCAGTAGTTCCGCTATCCATCTGGTCGAGGCGAACTGGGTGCAGAACGCGAGGACCGCAATCGTGATGGGCACGCCGATGAACGCGCCGAATATTCCCCAGAGAAACGTCCAAAGGAAGACGGAAAAGAGAACGAGCCACGGAGAGATGCCGAGCGTGTTTCCGGCCACTCTTGGCTCGATGTAACTCCCTATCACAAACTGTACAGCACTCAAGCATGCAAAGACGACCAGCGCGGACTGCGGGGACTGGAACTGAGCAAGGGCATAGCATGTCGGAAGGAGTGTCGCGATCCAGGGACCGATGAACGGGATGTAGTTCAGGGTGAACGCGACTATTCCCCATTCGGCGGCCAATCGCAGACCGAATGCAGTGGCAAATGCCCAGACTGCCAGCCCGGTCGCCGCGCTCATGATTGTCCTGATGAGAAGGTAGCGTCGGATCCTCGATGACGAGAGTGCGAAGCCTTTGATGATGTGAGCAGCGTTTCGGCTGTCTGCCAACCTACGGATCCGATTTCCCAAGTCGGACACCTCCAAAAGTCCGAGGATCACATAGACGAGAACTACGAGTCCGAACGCGACCATCGTGTTCAGCCGGGCCGATATTCCTTGCAGTGCCCGCAACAGGAGCCGAGAGTTGACGTTATCCGCCCAGACTCCGGCCAGAAGTATTCCATGCCCCTCCAACCATTCTGCAAGGCGAGTGTAAAGCAACTGAAACTGACCGACATCCGCCATCAGCGACCGCCCGATCCTGCCGAAGCTCAACGTCACGACGGACATGAACACTAGAAAGATCCCCAACAGCAGCGCCGCGACGATGGCCAACGCAAAGACCCTGGGGAGATGTGTTTGCAGGCGATTTTGAAGCGGCCACAGCACGGCGATGATGAACAGCGCGCCTGCGACAGGTGCCAGCACCGCGTCCGCGAAATAAAGGGCTGTTGTCGTGGCGATCGCTGTAAGGATGGTCGGGACAGCCGCCGGAGCGCGCTCAGTCATCGGGCACCTCGAGGGATAATCGGCGGCATGCGGGCAACTCCGGGATAAACCGAGGCTATGGCGGTAGGAGTTCCGGCCCTAGAAGCGCCATATGAGAGGAACGATGAATACCGAGACGACGAAGAACCACATCATCAGAGGCAGGCCGAGCTTCCAGTAATCGCTGAACGCATACCCCCCCGGTCCCATGACCATCAGGTTTGTCGGCGTTGCGATCGGGGTCAGGAATGCTGCCGCTGCCGCGACTGACGTACTCATAAGGACCGGGCGAGGGGACACGCCCATGGCCGTCGCTGCGGCTACGCCGATGGGAATGACGATGAGGGCTGTCGCCGTGTTGCTGATGAGTTGCCCAAGCACGGCGGTCATGAAGAAGAGACCAGCAAGAAGAGCGATTGGCCCGGCGTCGCCGACGAGATCAACAAGCTGCTCGGCCATAAGCTTTGCCGCTCCCGTTTCTACCATCGCTGTGGAGAGTGGTATCATGGCTCCGACGAGAATCACGGTAGTCCATCCGATCGCCCGATACGACTGCTCGACCGTCATAATTCCAGCGAGGATTGTCGTGCCAGCAGCCAGAAGACCTGCGACAGCCGGGGGTACTATTCCGGTTGCAAGCAGAAGCACCATTCCGATCAGAATGACGATGGCCTGCCATGCTCCCGGACCCATCGGAACGGCCTGACGCCGGACGAGTTCCGGCGAACTGACGACCAGGACGTCGGGGTCGTCGAGGTGGACATCCAGAGCCTTCCAGGTTCCTTGGAGCAGCATGGTATCTCCCGCCTGCAGGGTCGTTCCGCCTGAGCGTGCGCCCCCGGCCTCGGCGTCGATTTCGTTTCCGCCCCTCTGGACGGCAAGAACGATAAGATCACCGCTTTCCGTGATCATACCAGGGAAGACCTTCCTGCCGATAAGACCTGATCGGGGCGGAATGACCACCTCTGCGAGGCCGGATCGGCGATTGAAGAGCATTTCCTCTCCGCTGGAGGATTCGGTCTTCTCCCGGAATGCAAGATGCATCTCGGCGGCAAAACCAGCAACAGCCTCGTTGTCTCCCCGCACCAGCAGGTAGTCTCCTTCGGCGATAGCAGCTCTCGTCAGGGGGGCGCTCGTATCACCGTCCTGCACGGCAACCAGTTGAAGACTTGCGGCCCTGGAGACATCGACAGACGAAGCTGCCGCGCCAACATAAGGCGAGCTCGCCCGCACCCGCATCTGATGAATCCCGCTCTCGAGTCCGTATTGCTCGACCAGCGTCTTTGCATGTTGGCTGAAGTCGGCGGGCATCGCCACCCCGTTGCGTTCCGGCAGCAGATGGCGGCCAAAGAGGATGATTATCGCCATAGTTCCTGCCAGCAGGGGAATGCCGACAAGCCCGAATTCGAAGAAGCCGAACTCACCTATGCCGGCATCGCCGCCAGCGTCCGATACCAGCACATTCACCGGAGAGCCCGTGAGGGCAAGCTTCGATCCGGCATGAGCGGCGAATACCAGAGGCATGAGAAGTTGTGACGAAAACCGCCTGAGCCTCACCGCGATGACCACCACGACGGGTAGCAGCGCGGCAACGGCGCCGTTGACGCTGATGAGCGCAGTGAGGAGGGCGACCAGACACATGGTCAGCAGCAACAGGCGGGACCTGCTTTCCTTGCCTGCTCCACGGATCAGAAGCTGTCCCGCCCAAGCCGTCACTCCGGTCACCTCGAGACCTGCGCTGATCACAAAGAGCGAGGCTATGAAGATGACAGCAGGATCACCGAACCCTCCGAGTGCTTGCTCAATCGTCAACACACCGCTCACCCAGAGCGCCAGGGCGGTCATCATTGCGACCAGAACCACAGGCAGCTTGTTCCACACGAACAGAACAACGGCCATAGCGACGATGGCGGCGATATAGGCGATCGAACTCAATGGCTCGGCTCCTTTGCTAAACTCCGTCAACGGTTCCCGCGAAAAAATTTGATCGGTGTTCACGAGGTCACGCGGGCGTCTTCGTCGCCGGATGGATCTCGCTAGTCCGCCATCGCTGCAAGCAGCACGCCAAGGCGACATCCTTTCTCGTACTCCGCGAGGTCAACGTACTCGTTCACGGTATGGATTTCCGCTTGGCCCGCGCCGATCGTGATTGTCGGGATGCCGTGCTTGTCTAACCAATTGGCATCGAGCCCCCCGTTCGAGAACAGGTAGTTTGGCTCGAGACCCAGCGACTTCAGTGCCTTTGCTGCACGAACTACGACGGGGGCATCCTCATCCAGCTTGAAGGGTGGGTACGCGATTTTGTGGATGAAGCTCACGCGGGCAGTCGCTCCGTTGTGGTCTTTCACGATGTTCTTCGCCTTCTCGAAAGCGGCTTTGTATCCCTCGGCGATCATCATCGCGAAGGTCAGTTCCGGGCTGCGGGCCTCGCCTCTCAGGAACGTATAGTCGGTGACGACGTTAGTGGCGTCGCCGGCGGGCTTGCCGTCTTTCCCCCCGAACACTCCGATGTTGCTTGTGCCGTGACCATCGGGTTTCTCGACTTTCCCGAACCAGCCTGCCGCATGGGCCTCGGCAAGGCCAAGAGCTCCCACGAGCGTCGCTGAGATACCCTTCTCAGGAGCGACGCCAGCGTGGGACGCCTTTCCCTGGATTTCTACCTCCCAGTTCTCCTGCCCCACTGCTCCAATGATGAGGTCCGATGCGAGTTGGCCGTCGACGTTGACGCACATCACCGGTCCGCCGAGGACGGCCGGATCGAGTTCGCGCGCGCCATGCAACCCGCTCTCCTCGCGCACGGTGAACAGGAGGGTGATTGGCGGGTGCGGGAGGTTATGCTTGATCAGCATCTCCGCCACCACCACTAGAAGCGCTACTCCTGTACGCGCGTCGCCACCGAGAGCGGTTGTTCCGTCCGACACTATACGGTCGCCTTCACGTCGTGGCTTTGCCCCCGCACACAAAGGCACGGTGTCGAGATGCGTGGAGAATAGCAGGCGAGGGCCGGGCCGCGTTCCCGGAAGATCGACGATCAGGTTCCCCGTTTCCGTTGGCAGAGGAATCCTGTCGTTGGCGTCATCGAAGCGGATATCCGCTTCAGGAACGCCAACAGCTTTCAGAGCTTCGATGACCGCTGACGCGATGTTTGCCTCATGACCTGTCACGCCCTCGACGGAGAGGAACCGCATGAGGTGTTTTTCGGCAGCAGCCCTGTCCAAGGGAATCGAGGGGTTGTCCATCATGTCCATCCATTGATGCGAGTAAATTTTTGACGCTCAGGCCGCTCTCATAGCCCCCACGGAAGTCCCACCATCTTCCAAGCCGCGAACAGCAAGGTCCACAACACGAACATCGAAGCCACGTAAGGCAGCATCAGTGATACAACGGTCCCGACGCCAGCCGACTTGTCGTACCTCTGGGCGAAACCCACGACCAACGCGAAGTATGCATTCAGCGGAGTGATGGCGTTCATCGGAGAGTCCCCTACACGGTAGGCGGCTAGGACCGCCTCCGGCTCTACTCCGAGCTTCATCAGAAGGGGCACAAAGACTGGTGCGAATATCGCCCATTTGGCGATGGCACCCGTCAGCAGGAGATCGATGATCGCCACGACGATGATAAAGCCGAGGAGCAATGGCAGTGCTCCGATGTTGGCGGCTTGCAGCGCTCCGGAAAGGCTCAAGGCCATGACGGTGCCCATATTGGTATAGGTGAAGTAGGCGACGAACTGGCTCAGCACAAAGAACAGGAAGATCGTGCCGCCAAGGTTCCTTATCGATTTCTCGATCGCCGTGATGACCTCGGTGAGCGTCCGCAGGGTCCCGGCCCCGATACCGTAGCACCAGCCGGAGACGAGGAAGATCAGCATGATCAGCGCGATGAGGCCGTTCATGAAGGGTGAGTTGCCGATAAGCTCGCCCGTTTCGGCGTTTCGCAGCGGTGCGCCGCTGGGGAGCGTCAGAAGGCAGAACACGATCACGAGGCCAATCAGGCCGAACAACGCGAACCGCAGCCCCCGTGATTCCGATTCAGAAAGTACCGCTCCTTCGCCCGGGCGCTCACCGTCCGCTGGTTGGTCGGGGATGTAAGTGCCAAGCCTCGGTTCGATCACGCGGTCCGAAATGAAGGCAATCACTACGGTCAGGAACAGAACTGATGCGATAGAGAACCAGACATTGGACGCCAACCCGATCGATCTGGTCGCATCGACAAGGTGGGCGGCGTCATTGGTGAACTCGACAAGGACTGCGTCGAGCGGCTTGATTAGCATGTTGACGGTGAATGCCCCGGCGACCGCGGCGAAGCCCAAGGCGAGACCTGCAAGGGGGTGACGCCCGACAGCAAGATATGCGATGCCCGCAAGAGGAATAAGAACGAGATAACCAGCGTCCGCCGCAACGCTGGCGATGATTCCGACGAAAGCAAGGATGTAGGTCAGAGCCCAGCGCGGGGATACGATCACCAGTTTACGGATCAGCGCGGTCACAAGGCCGGATTCCTCGGCGACGCCAGCGCCGATCATCGCGGCTATCATGAGTCCGACCGCGGTGAAGCTCATGAAATTCGGGATGAGCGACTCGTACATGAAGCGGATGCCGTCGGTGTTCAGCAGGCTCCTGATCGAAGTCGTGGCGGCCTCGATCTCATGGGTTTCCGGATTGATCCGCTCGAAGGTTATCGAGGTGCCGAAAGCTCCCAGAAGGGCCGACAGCGCGATCACTATGGCGATGAGGGTGAGGAAGATTATGACGGGGTGGGGGACCATGTTGCCCACCTTTTCGACCCCGTCGAGGAATCTCTGCATAACGGTTTTTGGAGCCGCTCCCGCCGTGGACATGGGTGATCTCCTACCCCTCAGCCCCGCAGCGCGAGGCGCAACGCCGACATCGCCGACACGGACGAACTACAACTCATCTTAGTTGGAGCAGCCGCAGAGTCGTGAGCGCAGAATCCACAATCTGAGCAGGGTGTCCCGAAAAGATCCCACAGTGGGCGACGCTGCTGCCACAAGAAACGCGAAGTAGACAAACAGCGCGGTGCGGGGAAATGCAGCTGCAGCGCGATATCACGACCTGAAGATACCTCCGTAGCGGTTGTGGTTTGTTATAAAAAATGATACTGCTACTCAGGTTTGAAATGGAATAATCTTTCGTGGACATCGGCGAAGGTATTGTCATGGATAACATGCTAGAGGCGGGTGCCGAGCGAGATATCGATCACAAATTCGCTTGCTCGATAGATGTTAGTACCCAATCGTTTCCCAGTGACAACCAGTTCGAGATATTCAGGAACGCTCACGTTGGCGTCGCTGATCTGACATTCTGCAAGAGCGCGGACGGTTCCTTTCCCGCCCGACTGAAGGTCTGGATGCTCGGTTCGATGCTAGTTGTTTCAACTGTCCTGCCAGGAAAAGGCTATGCCCACGAATGGCGGCACGTGAAGAAGGCTGCATTGGATAACTGGTATCTGCGCTTGCCGGTCCGGCCCCTGACGCGCGCCGCTGGAGGGCAGACCTTGCCCCATCTTCGATGCCTGGCTAAACCGTTCGAGGTTATGGTGGAGGATGAGGGTGCATTGTCGGTCTTTCTTCCGTCAGACGGGGTTGTCCCGACGTCCACTCTCGAGAGCCTGCTCCATAGGAAGATCGAGGGCGCGTTGGGCCATCTCCTCGCCGACTACCTTGTGCTTCTGGCGCGATCGTTGGCCGACGTCACCATGGCAGAGGTGCCATACGTGGTCGAGGCCACGAGGAACCTTATCATCGCGTGTCTAGCTCCCTCGCGAGATCGGCTGGTAGACGCTCACAGACCAATCGGGGCCGTGGTCCTGGAACGCGCCAAGCGCTTGATAAACACGAGACTTGCCGACCACTCGCTCACTGCCGAGGTGATCTGCAGCGAGCTAGGTGTCTCGCGCTCGCGGTTATATCGATTATTCGAGCCGCTGGGTGGTGTGGCGGCCTATATCCGGCATGAGCGTCTGGTCCGGACGCGTGCGGGAATCTCCAATAGCAATGACGTCCGGGCCATATTCCATATCGCGGAGGAATGGGGTTTTGACGATCCCTCCGCATACAGCCGGGCCTTCAGACACGAGTTTGGAATGACGCCAAAAGAGGCACGGGAGGTCGGCTGGGTCCGGGATGTCTTCCATGTTCAGCGAGAGAAGAGTCTTCGGGATGGAGGCCCGCTCACACTCTGCCAGGCCCTTCGTGGTGTCGCCTAGTCCGGCCCGTTCGCGGATGCCGATCGTACCTCGTTTGAATTGGACGCTCCTGGATGAATGTTTATCCCTCGCCCAAGGCTACCCAGTCGAACTTGCCCGCACGGCGTCCTCCCAAGGGCCGAAATCGAAGATGGCGAATGCGAGGCAATCACGAACCTGCGCCGAAACTCGTTGATTTGCAGTGAAGGCTCTTGTTTCCTGACCTTCAGCGTCTTGTAAAAAGCGCCAGACGAGATCACGAATCGCCGCGGCCTGCCGTTTCTGTTTCGGTGTCGCCGGCATCGATTTCTGGTGCAGGCGTTCTGCATGGATCCAGCACAAGTGCCTTCACGGCGCATTTCAATCCAAAGGTTGCGCTCGCCGCAGTCGAGTTGGCGCGCGAGATGGGCTTTTCGCCCTTTCTCGCGCTGCCCCACACCAACGGCAAGGTCTTGCGCGTCCACGGTTGTCTCGCCCCTTCGGAACGGCGGCAACGCAAACCGCGCGCAACCTCGATGGCTTTGCTAAGCCAGGCGCCAGCCTTTTTGGCTTTCTCTTGGGTCGCCTCCACCCGCGCTATAGCAACCTTCGCCGATCAAAGAAATGGAGAGGACCATGCCGGTCTGGCACAGTCACTTCTGGATCAAGATGGTTTGGCATCGAGCGCGTGCAGGATGCCGCGCAGTTCCGCCAGTCCGCGCATGCGGCCGATCACCGGATAGCCCGGCGTGACGGTTTTGTTGAGATCGTCGAGCATACGGTGACCGTGGTCGGAGCGGAAGACGATTTCGTCTTTCGGGCTGCGCTTGCGGTCCTCAGTCACGAGTTCCTTGAGAACCGCGACCATATCGACGTCGCCCTCCAGATGGGCGCTCTCATGGAATGAGCGGCCATCGCCTTCGCGCTTGGTGGCGCGCAGATGCGCGAAGTAGATGCGTGAGGCAAAGCGGCGGGCGATCGCCGGCAGGTTGTTGTCGGCGCGCACCCCGAGGCTGCCGGTGCAGTAGCACATGCCGTTTGCTTCTGATGGTACAGCCTCGAAGAGAGCGGCATAGTCCTCAGCTGTCGAGGCAATGCGCGGCAGCCCGAAGAGCGAACGCGGTGGATCGTCCGGATGCAGCGTGAGCTTGACGCCGCGCGCTTCGGCGGCAGGTATGACGGCCTGCAGGAACTCAATGAGGTGCTGGCGGAGCTTAGCGGCGTCGATGCCGGCGTAAGCGGCAAGCTTTTCGCGGAAGCCGGGGATGGTCAGAGGCTCGGTGGTCGAGCCCGGCAGTGCCGAGGTTATGATGCGGGTGATCTCAGCCATCTCCGCTTCGGGCATCGTCTCATAGAGTTTTCGGGCGCGTTCCTGGTCCTCCGCCGAATACTCCGTATCGGCGCCTTGACGTTGCAGCACGAAGAGGTCGAAGGCAGCAAAGCGTTCGTGGTCGAAGCGCATGGCGGTTGCGCCTGTCGATATTTCGTAATCGAGTTCGGTGCGTGTCCAGTCGACCACCGGCATGAAATTGTAGCAGATGATTGAGATGCCGCAGGCGGCGACTGCCTCCAGGCTGGCAATCCATGCGTCGATTTCGGCCTTTGCCTGGCCGCCCTTGCGCTTGACCGCATCGGGGATCGGAATGCTCTCTACGACAGACCATGTGAGGGGCGAACGGCCTGGCGGCGTATTCTCGATCATGGATTTGCGGTCGCCGACTTCGCGTTCCGTCCAGGCGCGGCCGATCGGCACCTGATGCAGCGAGGACACGATGTTCGTTGCGCCCGTCTGGCGCACCTCATCGAGAGTGACGGGCGCCTCAGGCCCAAACCATCTCCAACCTTGCCGCATCTGTTTCCTCCTTGTTTGTCTCGTTGCTTATGGGCTGCTTCAGCAGAAATAATCGGGATAGCGCGTGCGAAGCTCGGCGACGTCCGGGATGACGGCGCTCAGGTGGTGAAGCATGGCGTCGCGGGCGGCTTCCACATCATGGGCTGCGATCGCATCGCGGATAGCGATGTGTTCGGGGACCACATTGTCCATGCGGCCCAAGGCCGGAAGCGTCAACCGCCGCGCCCGGTCGATCTGCACCTTGACCGTCTTCAGGATGGTCCAGATACCAGGGTAGCCGGCGATCTGGGTTAGCGCCTGGTGAAAGACCTCGTCTTCTTCATGGAAGCTGGACACGTCGCCAACGACGGCAAGCGCCTTCTGTCGTGCGAGGATGGCATCGAGCCGGGCGATGTGGTGCAGTTGGGCAATTCTGGCAGCCCTTTCGACGGTCGTGCTCTCAAGCGCCTTGCGAACGACAACGGCTTCGGGAATCGCCGATACGGGGACGCGTGAAACAACGGTACCTGACTGCGGATAGATATCCACAAGCCCGCCTTCCGAAAGACGAAGCAGCGCTTCGCGCACAGGCGTGCGACTGACGCCGAATTCGTCAGCTATACGCTTTTCCTGAAGCGCCATTCCTGGCGGCATGCGCAGCGAAACGATGTCGGCATAAAGCTTTCCGAAAATCGCATCCGCCGCCGTCACACGGCGCAGCTTCGCTGGTCTTTCCGAAAGAGCCGGAAAGTCGATGGCTTCGAAGCTGGATGCCTGCCGCATGGCATTGCCTGAACATGATGTCGTTGTGCATACTAGTATATCAATTCAATTCTGTTGCCAAGGCGACCGAAGAAGAGGGTGCAAAACAGCAACCGGTGCATTGATCTTCGCTCAGGCGGTCTGACCGCTGACGCGCATGATGCCGACCGTTACGAACCACAACACGATGCCAAGGCCGAGAAGGAAGGCAGCGATCAGGTACTGAACCGGATCCCGGCCGGTCCATGGTCCGGCAAGGAAGATGCAGGTGATTGAGCCCAGCACCGGTGCGATCACAGGTGCTTTGAAATGCGCGTGTCCGACGCTGTCTCGGCGAAGCACCAGCACCGCAATATTGACCACCGCAAAGACGCAGAGAAGCAGCAGAGCCGTGGTGCCGCCGAGCGCCGGAACGCCACCCGCGAACATGATCAGCGCGACGGCAAGCAGCGTGGTGAAGCCGATTGCCACATACGGCGTCCTTCTGGCGGCGTGGACCTTCCCGAGCATTTCCGGCAGAACCTGTTCGCGACTCATGCCGTAAATCAGGCGGCTTGCCATCATCATGTTGATGAGAGCGGAATTCGCGACAGCGAACATCGTGATGATACCGAAAATGCCGATCGGGAAATTCGGCGCACCAGCCTGCACGACCTTCAAAAGCGGTGTTTCGCCTTCGCCAAGTTCGGCAGCGGACACCAAGGTGATCGCCGATATGGCGACGAGGACATAGATGCCGCCGGTGATGACGAGGCCACCCAGAAGCACCTTCGGGAATATCCGGCTCGGTGCCTTGCATTCCTCGGCCATGTTGACCGAATCTTCGAACCCCACCATGGCGAAGAAGGCGAGCGTGGTCGCCGCGATGACCGACCAGAGAACGCCGCGATCGCCGCTCGGCTGGAAGGTCCAGACTCGGGAAACGTCGCCTTGTCCGCCGGCGATTGCCCAAAAGCCGATGCCGATAATGATCAAAAGGCCGGTGAGTTCGACCGTTGTCAGCAGCACGTTGAGCTTGACGCTCTCACCGACGCCGCGGAAATTGACTGCCGCGACAAGCGAGATGAAGGCAATGGCGATGAAGGTCACGCCATAGCCGCCGAAATCGAAGCCGAAGGCTGTCGAGAAGTTGGCCGCAAAGGCACGGGAGGCCGTCGACGCGGACGTTATGCCCGAGGACATCACGGCGAAGGCGACGAGGAAGGTGAGGAAGTGGATGCCGAAAGCGTTGTGCGTATAAAGTGCCGCACCGGCGGCGCGCGGATATTTCGTCACCAGTTCGAGGTAGCTCAAGGCGGTCAGCAGCGCGACGGCGAAAGCAACCAGGAACGGCAGCCAGACGACACCGCCCACCTCTTTGGCGACTTGTCCGGTCAACGCATAAATGCCCGTTCCAAGAATGTCACCGACGATGAAAAGCAAGAGCAGACCGGGTCCCATGACCCGCTTTAATTCCGGCTGCTCTGGCAGCGTCTCCAACGGTATCCCGCTCATGCGCCCTCCTTTTAGCTGTACAGCCCTGACTGCATTCAAGCGTCAGGCTCTGCCTTGTTGGCAACTAGAGCGGAAATTAAGGGAGAAAAGCGGTATGTTGAGCGTTGGTGTTTGCCGCGAGGCTGGCTTAGCAGCTGGCGGCGCAAGCGCGGCTGCTGAAGGTGATGCCTACTGGTAATGACCTATTTCGGAGATCGGGCGCGCACGAACGGAGACGGTGGACATTCGATCGACACTGATGGAGCTATGTGAGGCCTTCAACACGCACGACCTTGATCGCGTCATGGCGTTCTTTTCTGACGATTGTATCTTGGAGATGCCGCGGGGCAGTAAGCCTTGGGGTTCTCGTTGCGAGGGCAAAAGGAGCGTAAGAGAAGCGCTGGCGACGCGCTTTGAAGGCCTGCCTGACGTCCATTACGGCAACGTGGAGCATTTTGTGGATTCGTCTGCCGATACGGGCGTCTCAAAATGGACCCTCACTGGCACCACCCTCGAAGGCACGAGAATGGAAGTCCGAGGCTGTGACTTCTATACGTTTCGCGACGGCAAGGTGATTCGCAAGGACTCGTATTGGAAAATCGTGGAGTAAGAGTCCGCCGTTGACCGATGGCGTCAATTCGCGACGTTGTAGCAATTCGGGCGCTTTCGAAGAGCAATGCGGACATTCAGTGGGCCGTGCCTACAGAACTTACGAGCGCGCCGCCCAGATATCTCTCTACGGCAGCCTTCAGACACGCATCGCGACTGCTATCATAGAGAGGGCGCGAACGACCCGCGCCACCGGCCTCGGCTAAGGACCCGCAAGTCCGGCATCTCGGTGAACAGCCCGTAGGCTTGAGCGATGCGATAGTCGCAAGGCTGGCTCGCCCCCCAGCCACGCTGCATCATGATAATGAAGAAACTCCGGTGCGGCCGCGCACCAGCGGTAGCGCAACCGCCTGTCATGACCCAGGAAAGTTCCGCCCACCGATCATCCTTTCAGGAAAACAAGTCGTTCATCAATGCGGCCTGGCGTAATTTCGTGGATCTCGGCGCTCACCACACGCGCTGCCACAAAAGGATCTTCCTGGACCAAAGCTTCAAGGCTTTTCCGATCAATATTATGGGCGAGGAGTGCCCCGCCCGCGTTCGGGTGGAGGCTGCCTGAAAGAAGAAAAGTGCCGCTGTCGAAGCCCCCTTTGATCCAGGCATTATGTCCCTCAAGGAATTGGGCGGCCTGCATCTTGTTGGACGAAAACCTGAGAAATACGATAAACATGAACTGTTCCGTTTTTTGAGCTGTGATGGAGTGGGAGAGAGGCGTCCCCGCGTTATGACAGCATTGGACACGTTTGTTCGGCCTCTTCTCGGTGAGTTAGGAGCCCTCGGCTGCTATATCCTTCAGCCAGTCCTTCATCTGATCAACCTCGCGCTGAACGAAGTCTGGATTCTGGAAGGCATTGAAAAGGGTCGCAGCACCCTGGCTGCGGGAGAGAAGATGCATGGCAAGCGCATCCGCATCGGCTTCTCGGCCGAGTGCGACGAACTGACGGCGAAGCCACGTCCGGAACAGCATGAACAACCTGCTGGCGTCTGCCTGCGCTACATGGCTCAGCTTCGCCAACTCGCTCGTTAGCGTTCCGATCGGGCATCCATATAGCTTGATCTTATCCCCATTCACGATCAGGATGTCGATGAAGCTGGTGATCCGCTCTACCGGTGTCTTGCCCTCCATCTCCCATCGCTCCAGCATCGCCTTGCGATCAGCCAGGCGTTTCTCGATCACCGCTTCTAGAATGTCGTCCTTCGTCTTGAAATGGTAATAGAAGTTGCCGCGTGAAATCTTCACGAGCTCGGCGATGTCTGCAAAGGATGTTTGATCAAATCCCTTGCGGTAGAAAAGATCGTCGGCTACGCGGATAATTTCCTCGCGTGTCGCCCGATTTCCCATCGTAGTGCTTCCTTCTTGGTCTTCCGGTGCCTTTCGGCGGCCATGAATGTCCTCAAAGAGGCGTAGGTCACTTGTCCTATTCTATTAGGTCATTTGTCCTAACTCCGTCAAGCCCCTAATGAAGCCAGCCCGAAACAAGCAAAGGAGAGAAAAATCCTAATCTTCGCAACAAAATCACCGGCTCTGAAAGCTCACGATGATTTCTGTCGCAAAACTCAATCGCAAGTTCGAAGTTATGCGATCGATTCTTGCGACAGCAAGTATTCCTGTTTCAGTTAGGGGGCTGAGGCTCGCCCCGGCCTTTTCTGTTCCGTTCAAGGTATGCGACATCGGCGCAGTCGCGAGGCTTGAATTTGCTGCGTCGCAGCATTAGCCTATGATGATCCGAAGCGATTCACCTCCTCCCGAGCCGCTTCGGTCCGACGGGCAGCGCTCCTCCTCCCAAGCTGTCAGTCACGATCGAAGCCCGGCGCATCTCCTCCCGCGTCGGGCTTTTCGTTGCGCAAGTGGATCATGGTATCGTTGATGCAGCGCGCCGAAACATGGGATAGAGCGACGATAACCGCTGACTGACACGATCGATCGGACGCGGCAGCGAAGACTGCTGTTATCCCATGCTCAGACCAGCCGCCGCGCCCGTCAGCCAAAATGCCAGCGGCCGCGCCAGTGGCCTGAGGGGACCTTGCGGCAGGCTTGGGATAATGCTCCTCGCACTTGCTGCCCTTTCTTTACACGATAGCAATTGCCGCTACAGTCTTGGCGAACCCCACTGATATTCAGGCGAGGCGAGAATGGAGAGGAGCTTCATGGCATTGCGATCAAAAACCGGTTTGGCTGGCAGGGCGATGGCATGCTTGCTTCTGGCATCATCACCGATGATCGGCACTGCCCGCGCCGACAATCCCAGCGCAACAAAGTCGGATCCGCGATCACGCGCCAAGGAAATCATCACGCGGCTTGTCGATGACAAGACCGATTTTCGCGATCGAAGGCAGCGCTTCGAGGAGGCGATGCGGGCCACGCCTGAGCCAACCCGCGTGCAGATACGCCAGGTCGATGCCGATGGCGTTGAGGGCGAATTGATCTGGCCCGCTCGCCTCCACCACCCGCTTGGCAAACGGGCCATTCTCTTTCTCCACGGTGGAGGCTTTTATGGCGGCTCCATGCGTAGCCATCGCAACATCGCTGCGTCGTTCGCGAAGGCGTCGTCTGCCGATGTGCTGTTGATCGAATATCGGCTTTTGCCTCAATACCGCTTTCCGAGCCAGGTCGAGGATGCGGTCACTGCATTTCGATGGTTGCTTGAATCCGGCTACGAGGCGGCAAACATTGTGGTGATCGGAGATTCCGTCGGCGGAACTTTGGCGCTCCAAATGTCTCTTCGCCAGATCGCCAAGAACGGCGAGAAGCCCGCTGCCGTGATCGCTATCAGCCCGGTTGCCGATTTTGAAGGTGCGGCGGTGCCGGCGCATGGTGAAGACGAGGTTTCCGTCGGCCGCGAGTGGCTGCAGCAGGTGGGGAAGGAATATGCGGGGAAGGGGAGCCCCTCGCTTCAAACCGTGTCGCCGATCAATAGCGATTATTCAGGTTTTCCTCCGATCCTCCTGCAGATCGGCGACAAGGAGGCTTTGCGGGGGGATGTTCAGCGTCTTTTCGAAAAGCTGAAGGCTGCAAACGTCGATGCGCGACTGGACGTCTTGCCGGGCCTGTTCCATGAGGCCTCGTTGTTTCCGTTCTGGCTCGACCAAGCCAGGAGATCCAATCAGCATGCGGCGGAGTTTGCCATGGCTCATTTCGCCGATAAGCCACCGCAGTGAAGCCGAGTTGGCGATGCTCCGACAGCCGGTATTCGCCTTCGTCCGCCAGGCTGGCTGAATCCTACATTGCAAAGGCTTCTTTTAACCCGAAGCTCTTGCGTTCGCGGAGGTCGAGATCGGCTTCGATATGGGAAATATGGTGCACCATCAGGCTGCAGGCGGTGTCGAGATCCTTGCGCTCGATAGCCGTAACGATGTCGCCGTGCTCCGTATGGCCACAGCTTGATACGGTCGACTGACCGTAGAGCGCGATGACCAGCGAGGAGCGGGCGATGAGTTCCTCCATGAAGCGCTGCATGATGGCATTGCAGGAGACCGAAGCGAGCATCAGGTGGAAATCGCCGGAGGCCTTGATTTCGGCGCGCCGTGCGGTCTGCCCGCGCTCGCCCATCAGGCGGCCCTCTTCCAGCAAGAGCTGCTTCAGGTGCTGGATCTGCGCAGGCGTAATGCGCGCGGCGGCTTCGCGCAGAATTCCAGGCTCCACCAGCCGGCGGGCAGCGAAGATCTGACGAGCCTCTTCCGGGGACGGATAGGCGACGAAGGCGCCACGGTTCTTCTCGACGCTGACGAGACCCTCATAGGACAGGGCCTGGAGCGCGGCGCGGGCAAGCGTGCGGCTGACGTTGAAGAGATTGCCGACATCGCCCTCGGAAAGTTTCGTGCCTGGCGACAGCCGTCGCTCGATGATTGCATCGCGGATCGCGTCGCGAATTTGCTGGGTGCTCGTTTCGGCTGAATCGTCTGCCGGCAGAACTGCGTCGGAGGAGGTGGGCTTCATGAAATCGGATACCTAAGAATCGTCACAATGATAGCCAGCTTCGGAAGAAAAGTTAAACGGAATTTGCAAGCAAAACACGGGTCAAATTGTATACGATCATCTGCATAAATTGCAGACAAGAGCCTATTTCCTGTGCAGGTCGCGGAATGCCACGCAATGAAGCGCCTCGATGGATTTGCCAAATCCCGATGGATTCGTAAGGTTTTGATGCCGGCGACGGAAACTGGCACGGCGGATGCATCGTCTTTCTCGAACAGGGGAAGACGTGATGTTGAAAGCGGCAGAAATCGATATAGCGTCCGTTTCGAAGGTTTATGGCACGACAACCGCTGTGCACGCCATCAGCTTGAAGATTCCTGCTGGATCGTACTGCTGTTTCCTTGGCCCTTCGGGCTGCGGCAAGACCTCGACGCTCCGCATGATCGCCGGCCATGAAAGCATCTCCTCCGGCGATATCCGCCTCGGCAATACGGTCGTGACGGACTTTCCTCCAGCCAAGCGCGGCACGGCGATGATGTTCCAGTCCTATGCGCTCTTTCCGCATCTCGACCTTGTCGACAATGTCGCCTTCAGCCTGAAGATGAAGGGGATCGGGAAGGACGAGCGCCGGGCCAAGGCGCTGGAGATGCTGAAGCTGATGCAGATGGAAGCCTACGCGACCAGGCGTCCGGCACAGCTTTCCGGCGGCCAGCAGCAGCGCGTGGCGCTGGCCCGTGCACTGATCACCAATCCGGAAGCGCTGCTGCTTGATGAGCCGCTTTCGGCCCTCGACCCGTTCCTGAAGATCCGCATGCGCGCCGAACTCAAGAAACTTCAAAAGACGCTCGGCATAACCTTCGTCCATGTAACGCACAGCCAGGAAGAGGCGATGGCGCTGGCCGACATCATGGTCATCATGAATGACGGCAAGATCGAACAGGCGGCAGCACCCCGCCAGGTCTTCGAGCGCCCGGCAACAGCTTTCGTCGCCCGTTTCATGGGTGACCATAACGTTCTTTCAGGCCGCATCGTCTCTGCCGAAGCTGGCGTGATCACATTTAAGGGGCCGGAAGGCCAGACATTTTCCGTACGCGGTGAGGGCAGGCAGGTGGGCGAGGCTGTCGATATCGGCGTCCGCACCGATCGTGTCCGCCTAGAAGCGCCAGCAAAAAAGACGCTCGGCTTCCACGGCGTCGTATCCAACATCGAATATCGCGGCGCTTCGGTGAAGATCACCACAATCGGCGCGGGCAGCGACGACTTCACGGTCATCGCGAGCGACGGCGATTACTTCGCCAAACCCGTATCGGTCGGCGATGCGGTGTCTCTGAGTTGGGCCCTGGAGGATGCAGTCCTCCTCGGCCATGCATGAATTAGCTATCGAAAAAAGGGGAACTGACATGACGACTGAAACGAAAACCACCAAGACGGAGAAGGGGATTTCCCGCCGTTCGCTGCTGAAGACGAGCGCTGCTGCAGTCGGCGCTGCCGCCGGCTCGGGCCTGATCACCGGCTTTCCGACGATCTGGGCGCAGTCCAGCATCACGCTCCGCCAGTTTGGCACGGGCGTCTCCAACATCAATGCGATCGCCGAACAGTGCAAAAAAGATCTCGGTATCACGCTCGAAATGACGGCAACGGACTCGGATGCTGCTGCACAGCGCGCCGTCACCCAGCCGGATAGCTATGACATCGCCGACATCGAATACTGGATTGCCAAGAAGGTCTTCCCGACCGGCGTTCTTCAGCCGATGGATACGTCGAAGCTGAAATATTTCGACAAGATCGTGCCGCTGTTCATCAACGGCAAGATGAAACCGGACAGCGTCATTGCGCAGGGTACTGCACCGCATACCGTGGGCTTCGTCGAAGGGGTCGATTCCAAGACCTTCGCCAAGGAACCGACGAAATGGATGACGATGGTTCCGACCATCTACAACGCCGATACGCTCGGCATCCGTCCGGACCTTGTCGGCCGTGAAATCACGACCTGGGCCGACATCATGGACCCGAAGTTCAAGGGCAAGACCTCGATCCTCAACATCCCGTCGATCGGCATCATGGATGCGGCGATGATCATGGAAGCCATGGGCAACATCAAGTATGCCGACAAGGGCAACATGACCAAGGAAGAGATCGACAAGACGATCGAGTTCCTGATCAAGGCAAAGAGCGAAGGCCAGTTCCGCGCCTTCTGGAAGAGCTTCGACGAGTCGGTCAACCTGATGGCGTCGGGCGAAGTCGTCATCCAGTCCATGTGGTCGCCGGCTGTCGCCGCTGTTCGTTCCAAGGGTATTGCCTGCAAGTACCAGCCCCTCAAGGAAGGCTACCGCGCATGGGGCGGCGGTCTCGGCCTTGCCTCGCACCTCAAGGGCGCTCAGCTCGACGCCGCCTACGAGTACATCAACTGGTACACGTCCGGCTGGGTCGGCGGCTACCTCAACCGCCAGGGCTACTATTCCGCCTGCATGGAAACCGCCAAGGGCTTCATGTCGGCTGACGAATGGGGCTACTGGATCGAGGGCAAGCCGGCCCAGGGCGACGTCCTCTCTCCGGAAGGCAAGGTGATGGAAAAGGCCGGTGCCGTGCGCGATGGCGGCTCCTTCGAGGCCCGCATGGGTGCTGTCGCCTGCTGGAATTCGGTCATGGACGAAGACCGCTACATGCTCCGCCGCTGGAACGAGTTCATCGCTGCCTAAGGTGTTTGCCGCTTTCCCCTCCCATGCCTCCCCACACCGGGAGGTAGCCGGAGAGGTTGCGGCAGAAAAACGTCCTTCTCCCGTGGGAGAGTCGGGGAGGGGTCTTTCGGATCCCTTCCCTCCCTGGTTTTCGCAAATGTCCGAGAGGATGGCAGATGGCAACGATCGCTTCCACACAACCCAGTGAGAAGGCTGAGCGCGTTCGAAGCGGCGGCTTTCGCCTGCCGCTTTCCGCGATCTCCTATCTCCAGGCGTTGCCGCTCTTCCTGATCCTCGGCTTCTTCTTCCTGCTGCCGATCGCGATGATCGCGCTCGTCAGCTTCTGGGATTATGACTTCGCAGGGCTCTATCCCGCCTTCCTCACCATGAACTACACCGATACGCTCGGTTCGTGGGTCACCTGGAAGACCTATCTCAATACGCTTAAATTCACCGTCATCGTTTGGGCGCTGACGCTTTTCATCGGTTTCTGGGTCGCCTATTTCCTGGCGTTCCATATCCGCAAGACCTCAACGCAGATGATCCTCTTCCTCGTCTGCACGGTCCCCTTCATGACGTCAAACATCATCCGCATGATCTCGTGGATTCCGGTGCTCGGCCGCAATGGGCTCGTCAACACGACATTGATCGAGACGGGGCTCATCCCGCAGCCGATCGAGTGGCTGCTTTATTCCGATTTCGCCGTCGTCCTCGCCATGGTGCATCTTTACACACTCTTCATGGTGACGCCGATCTTCAACACGCTGATGCGTATCGACCGCTCGCTGTTCGAGGCGGCACGCGATGCCGGTGCCAGCGGCTGGCAAATCCTCTGGAACGTCGTCATCCCACTAGCAAAACCCGGCATCGCGATCGGCACCGTCTTCGTCGTGACGCTGGTAATGGCAGATTTTTCGACCGTGCAGGTCATGTCCGGTGGCCAGAGCGCTTCCGTCGCACTGATGATGAAAAACCAGATGTCGCTGCTGCAGTATCCGGCCGCTGCCGCCAACGCCGTGGTACTTCTGGTCGTCGTGCTCTTGATGGTCGCCGCCATCCTGCGCGTCGTCGACATCCGCAAGGAGCTTTGAGATGAACCACGAAAAGCGGACCTTCGAATTCTACGTGCTTGCGGTCTTTTTTATCGTTTTCGTGCTCTTTCTCTACGGCCCGCTCTCGGCGATTGTCATTCTATCATTCCAGGGGCCGGACGGCGGCCTGACGTTCCCACTGAACGGCGTTTCGGTTCACTGGTTCTTCAACCTTTTCGAAAAGCAGGCCGTCGGCGACTTTGGGGCCTCGTTTAAACGCTCCTTCACGTTGGGGCTGATGGTCATGGTCGTCACCGTCGTCGTCTCACTGCTCGCAGGCCTTGCCTTCCGCCGGAAATTCCGCGGCTCGACCGCACTGTTTTATGCGACCGTTGCGAGCCTCGTTGTTCCCTCGATCATCATTTCCCTCGGCATCGGCGTCGTCTTCCAGCAGGGCGGCCTGAAGCCCGCTTGGTATTCCTCGGCTTTCGGCGCCCACCTCACCTGGACGCTGCCGTTTGGCGTGCTCATCATGTTTGCCGTCTTCAACCGGTTCTCTCCCGCCTACGAGGAAGCCGCGCGTGATCTCGGCGCCAGCGCATGGCAGACTTTCCGGCATGTCGTTCTGCCGATGATCCTGCCGAGCCTGATCGGCGTCGGTCTCTTCGGGTTCACGCTCTCCTATGACGAATTCGCCCGCACGCTGATGACGTCGGGCACCTACAACACGCTCCCGCTCGAAATCTACGGCATGACGACGAACGTCACGACGCCGGTGCTCTATGCGCTCGGAACGGTGACGACGCTCTTCTCCTTCACCATCATCCTCGTCGCGCTCGGCATCATGATGATGCTCAGCCGGCAGCAGGCAAAGATCAGCTGACATGCGCATATTGATGGTAAATCCCAATACGACGGCTTCGATGACCGAAAAGGCTGCGGTCGCCGCGCGCACTGTCGCGGCAGCAGGGACGGAAATCATCGCCGTCACGTCCCGCATGGGGCCAGTTTCGATCGAGGGCCATTATGATGGGGCGCTCGCGATCCCGGGACTGCTGATGGAGCTGAAGGAACGCCAGGGCGTTGGCTACGATGCCGCAATCATCGCCTGCTTCGATGATACCGGCCTCGATGCCGCGCGCACGATCGCCGATGTACCGGTGCTCGGCCTTTGCGAATCCGCCGTTGCGACGGCTGGCTTTCTCGCGCAGCGCTTCACCGTCGTCACCACGCTGGAACGCTCCCGCGTACTCATTGACAATCTTGTCCGCCGCTACGGCATGGGCGGCCGGGCGAAGGTGAGGGCGTCCAACATCCCGGTGCTGGAACTCGAAAACGAGGCCTCAGGTGCCATCGGAAAGCTCCGCGCCGAAATCGAAAGGGCCTTGTCCGAGGATGGTGCCGAAGCGATCGTGCTCGGCTGCGCGGGCATGACCGATCTCGCGCGCGATCTGCAGGAGATCTATGGCGTTCCGGTCGTCGATGGCGTTGCCGCGGCCGTGAAGCAGGCTGAAGCGCTGGTTTCGCTCGGGCTTTCGACCAGCAAGCGCGGCTCTTATGCCTCGCCGATTCCCAAGCACTTCACGGGCGCGATGAGCAGCTTTGCCCCGATGCGGACAGCAAGCTGAGATGAGCATCTCCTTCGACTTTACGGCACTGAGCGAGCGCGAGCGCTACAAGCTGATGATCGGCACGATCGTTCCGCGGCCGATCGCCCTGGTGACGACGGTCGATGAGAACGGCCGCATCAATGCCGCGCCCTTTTCGTTCTTCAACTGCCTATCGGCCGATCCGCCGATCCTGGCGCTCGGCGTCGAGAACCATCCGGACATGTCCTTTAAGGATACTGCCCACAATATCCGCATGACCGAGGTTTTCACCGTCAACATCGTCTCCTTTGCGATCGCCGAGGCGATGCATGTGTGCGGCGCGAAATTTCCGCGCGGTGTCGACGAATTGAAGCAGGCTGGTCTGACGGCCATGCCCGGCGAAAAGGTCGTTTCGCCATGGATTGCGGAAGCTCCTGCCGCCTTCGAATGCCGCCGGCATGTCACGCTGGAGCTTGGCAAATCGCGGCAGATCATCTTGGGTGAGATCATCTACGCGCACTATCGCGACGGGGTCGTCGATCCCGAGCGGCTGCGCGTCGACCCGGCCGAGGTCGACGCCATCGCGCGTCTCGGCGGCGACACCTGCAGCACGATCCGCGATCGCTTCGAAATGCTGACGCCGAAGCTCTAACGCACTCTTTTCAAATCGAAAGATCACCGCAAGCATCCTACCCCAACAGGCCGCCCAGCGGCCTGTACATACCTTTGTAAAACTGATTTTCTGATACAAAACAAAATACTTGAATAAAAAAACTTCGCAGATTAGCTTGGCAAAAAATCAGATTCAATAAACGAGGAACATCCATGCAGGCTAAAGCGACCGTTAACCGGGAATTCACGATTTCGACCGTCGACAAACGCGTCTACGGCTCCTTCTTGGAGCACATGGGTCGTGCGGTTTATACCGGCATTTATGAACCGGGCCATGAAAAAGCCGACAAGGACGGCTTTCGGACCGACGTTCTTGATATGGTGCGCGACCTCGACATGCCGATCGTGCGCTATCCCGGCGGCAATTTCGTTTCGGCCTATCATTGGGAAGACGGTATCGGCCCCCGGGACCAGCGTCCGACGCGGCTTGATCTCGCGTGGCGGACGCGTGAAACCAATCAGATGGGCATCAACGAATTCGCCGACTGGTCGAAGCTCGCAAATACCGAGATGATGCTCGCCATGAACCTCGGCTCGCGCGGTCTGAACGATGCGCGCAACTTCCTCGAATATTGCAATCATCCGGGCGGAACGTACTGGAGCGACCTTCGCGTCAAGCACGGTTACAAGGATCCGCACGATGTCCGTATCTGGTGCCTCGGAAACGAAATGGACGGTCCCTGGCAGGTCGGCCACAAGAGTGCCGCCGAATACGGTCACCTCGCCAATGAGGTCAGCAAGGCCTTCAAGTATTTCGACAAGACTTTGGAGACAGTGGTCTGCGGCTCGTCCAACGACAAGATGAAGAGTTATCCCGAATGGGAAGCGACGGTTCTCGATGCCAGCTATGACAGCGTCGACTACATTTCGCTGCACAAGTACTTCGGCAATGAAGAAAACGACACGCTGAACTACTATGCCAAGGCGATCGAGCTTGACCGCTATATCGTCACCATCGGCGGTGTGATCGACTACATCAAGGCGAAGAAGCGGTCGAAGCGCGACGTGAAGATCTGCTTCGACGAATGGAACGTCTGGTATCACGACCGCAAGGAAGACGGCGAGCGTATCGCCAGTTGGGATTGGCCGGAAGCACCGCCGCTTCTCGAGGAGCTTTATAATCTCGAGGATGCGATCTTCGTCGCTTCGCTGATCAATGTCTTCATCCGCCGCTCCGACCGCGTCAAGATCGCCTGCATGGCGCAGTTGGTGAACGTGATTGCACCAATCCTTACCAGGGCAGGCGGCCCTGCATGGCGCCAGTCGATCTATTATCCGCTGCAGTTTGCCTCGAAATACGGACGCGGCACGGCGCTGACGGTTTCCGCCTCTGGTCCAACCTATGACTGCGATGTTGCCCAGGACGTTCCCTATCTCGACTTGTCGGCAGTGCTGCACGACGACGGCAAGAGCATTGCGCTCTTTGCGATAAACCGCAGCCTTAACGAGGCGATGGACTTGAGCGTCGACCTGCAGGGCTTCAAGGGCCTCACGGTCATGCAGCATCACGTCATGACCGGCGAGGAACTGAAAGCCAGGAACTCGGTCGAGGACCAGAACCGCATCGTTCCCAAGGCGGGGTCGGGTCTTTCCGTCACCGACGAGGGTGCGCTCATCGGTTCGCTGCCGGCGAAGTCCTATCATTTCATACTGCTGTCTGTTGCTTCGGCGTAACTGATTGCCATGGGGCGGCGGGGGAGCCGCCCTGATGAAAACGACAATCGGGAGGATGCATGTCTGGTATCAAGCTGACGAATGTCAGCAAGTCGTTCGGCGCGTTCAAGGTCATTCATGGCGTCGATATCGAGATCGAACAGGGTGAGTTCGCAGTCTTTGTCGGCCCTTCGGGCTGCGGAAAGTCGACGTTGCTCAGAATGATCGCGGGACTGGAGGAGACGAGCGGCGGGGAAATCCGTATCGAGAACGACGACGTGACGCACAGGGAGGCTTCCAAGCGTGGCGTGGCGATGGTCTTCCAGTCCTACGCGCTTTATCCGCATCTCTCCGTTTTCGAAAACATGGCGTTTAGCCTATCGATCGCACGCCGGCCGAAGGCGGAGATTCAGCAGAAGGTAAAGGCGGCGGCGGATATTCTGCGTCTCGGCGACTACCTCGGTCACAAGCCGAGCCAGCTTTCCGGCGGCCAACGTCAGCGCGTGGCGATCGGCCGGGCGATCGTGCGCGAGCCGCGCGTCTTCCTGTTCGATGAACCGCTGTCCAACCTTGATGCGGAACTGCGCGTGAAGATGCGCATGGAGATCGCCCGTCTGCACCGGCAGATCGGCGCGACCATGGTCTACGTCACGCATGACCAGGTGGAGGCGATGACGCTTGCCGACAAGATCGTCGTGCTGAGGGACGGTGTCGTCCAGCAGGTCGGCGCGCCGCTCGAACTTTATCGGGATCCGCAAAACATGTTTGTCGCAGGCTTCATCGGCTCGCCGGGCATGAACTTCCTGAAGGCAAAAGTCATGAGCGCCGGGCAAGGCTCCTTGCGGGTCGAGCTTGACGACGCGCCCGGCCAACCATTCGACTTGCCGACCGGCGCGAGCCTCGCGCGGGGCACATCTGTCCATGTCGGCGTCCGTCCCGAGCACATCGGGCTTGTGGCGAGCGAAGGCACCGTGACGCTTGCGGCCGTGGCCGAGTTCATCGAGGAGCTGGGAGGGACCGGCTACCTGCACATCCTAACTAAAAGCGGTACTGAAATGACGGTCGAGTGCCGCGACAGCCGCCCGCAGCCCAAGGAAAAGATCAGCCTCTCTCTGAGAGTGCCCGAAATGCTGGCCTTCGACAGCGAAGGCAGAAGGCTCAGCTGATACCCGGAATCTGGGCGTCTGAACCCGGATTTCGGAAATAAATGCTGGAATGAGGATTGTGGGCCTTGGAGGAGGTTCGCAACGAAAGCCATCCCGTGCTGCGGGATGGTCATAACCGATGCTTTAATCGAGGAGGAACCGACGTGAAAAAGATACTGAAACTGGCCGTTTCGGCGGCAATCGCATTGCTGCCCTCGGCAGCCGCATTCGCACAGACGGACGTTACCTGGTGGGACTTCTTAAGCGGAGGCGACGGCGTCCGCATGAAGGCGCTGATCAAGGAGTTCAACGATACCCATCCGGATATCAAGATCAACGCCACGACACTTGAGTGGGGCGTGCCGTTCTACACCAAGGTCCAGACGGCTGCGGCCGTCGGCCAGCAGCCGGATATCATGACCTATCACATGTCGCGCTATCCGCTGGCCGTGCCGAGCGGCATCCTTCGCCCGCTGGCGCCGGAAGAACTGGAAGCGGCAGGCATCAAGAAGGAGAACTACGTCGACGCCAGCTGGAAGCAGGCGACCTCCGACGGAAAGGTCTACGGCATTCCCTTCGATATTCACTCGATAGTTCTTTACTACAACAAGACCATCCTGAAGGAAGCCGGCCTGCTCGGCGACGATGGCCTGCCTAAGGGTCTCGACGGACTCGACAATTTCAATGCCTCGCTTGAAAAGATCAAGGCAACGGGCAAGGTCGAGTATCCGCTGTCGCTGCACACCGACGAAGGCGGCTCGATGTGGCGTGTCTTCTATACCTTGCTCGCCCAGCAGGGCGCGAAGTTCATCGAGGGAGACGAGATCTTGCCGGGCGATGCCGGCGTCAATGCGCTGAAGACCATGGCAAACTGGGTCTCCACCGGCTATTCGCCGAAGCTGATTTCCTATGAAGCCTCGATTGCGCTTTTTACCTCCGGCAAGGCCGCCATGCATATCAACGGCGTCTGGGAGGTGCCGACGATGGCCGATCTGCAGAAGAATGGCAATCTCGGTTTCGAATGGGGCGCCATCGAAATCCCGAACCTGATGGGCACGCAGGCGACTTGGGCGGACTCACACTCCTTCGCAATTCCGAACAGCGAAGCCAGGCCGATCTCTCCGGAGAAGGTGAAGATCGTGCTCGAGATCATCAACTGGATGAACGAGCATAGCATTTCCTGGGCTAACGCCGGCCACATCCCGGCCTACAAGCCGGTGACCGACAGTAAGGAATTCAAGGAAATGCAGCCGAATGCGACCTATGCAAAGCTCGCAGATACGGCCGTCTTCGATCCGGTCTCCAAACTCGCGGGCGTTGGCGGTCCGATCTACGAAGCGACGCAGAACTTCGTGGTTCCGGCATTGAACGGACAGCTCGAACCGGAAGACGCGATCGAACAGATGCGCGAAGAACTGAAGAGCCAGATGTGAAAATTCGCCGGCCGGAGCCACCCTCCGGCCGGCGGCTGCTCTTGAAGGAGAAGCTTAGTGTTCAGCAGTGAAAGACGAGGCAAGACGCTGACGGCAATCGTCATGATCGCGCCGTTTCTGATCGCCTATCTGGTCGTTTTTGCATATCCGGTCTACAAGATGTTTGCGTTGAGCTTCACCGACGCGCCGCTGATCGGCGAGGGCCAGTGGGTGGGCTTCGGCAACTATGTGAAGCTCTTCGGCCAGAAGCTCTTCTACACCTCGGTGTGGAACACCGGTTATTTCGTCGTGCTGACCGTCATTCCGAACACGCTGATCGGACTTGGCCTGGCGCTGATGGTCGTGCGCCTGAAGGGCTGGCTGCAGAGCCTGATACTCGTGCTCTTCTTCATCCCCTATATCCTGCCGGTATCGGTCGTGACGCAGATATGGCAATGGGTTCTCGACCAGCAGTTCGGCATCGCGCAGCACATCATCGAATTCTTCACCGGCAAGCGCGTCAGCGTTTTCCGTGACCCCGTCTGGGCGATGCCGATGGTGGCACTCGTGACGGTCTGGTGGACGAACGGCTTCAACCTTTTGCTCTTCATCGCCGGACTGCGCAACATTCCGCAGGACTATTACGAGGCTGCGATGCTCGACGGTGCGACGCGCCTCCAATGCTTCCGCCGCATCACCTGGCCGCTGATCTGGCCGGTTACAGCGCTCGTTCTCACTCTTCAGCTCATCCTGCAGCTGAAGATCTTCGACCAGGTCTATCTGATGACCGAGGGCGGACCGTTCAATTCCACCTATGTGCTGCTGCAGCTCGTTTATCGCGAGGCTTTCCGCCTCAACCACGGTGGCGTCGGCTCGGCCGTCGCAGTGATGCTCTTCCTGATCATCGTTGTCGTTTCCGTGCTGCAGTACCAGCTTCTGCGCGTAAGGGAGCGCTGACACATGCCCGGCAAGACCATCGGTAACGCGCTTCTTCTCGTTCTCACCTTCTGCATCGCCTGCATGTGGGCCTTCCCGATCTATTGGGCAGTCGTCACGTCGATCAAGCCGGAGCAGGAGGTGGTGATGAAAACGACCTTCATTCCGGAGGTCTTCAATTTCTCCGCCTATTACTTTGCCCTGTTTCAGACCAATCTCGCCACCTGGTACCTGAATTCGATCGTGACTTCGATAACCGTCACCGTCGTCGTCATCGTCATCAGCGTGATGTGCGCCTATGCGCTGTCGCAGATCGTGTTTCCGGGGCGAAAGCTGCTCTACGGTATAATCCTCGCGAGCTTCATGGTGCCGTCGCAAGCCCTTGTGGTATCGCAATTCGTGCTCATGCACCGGCTTGGCCTGATCAACACCTGGGGTGGCATCATTCTGCCGCAGCTGATCGTGCCGGTCGTCGTCATCGTCTACAAGCAGTTCTTCGATTCTGTTCCGAAAGAACTGCGAGAAGCGGCAAAGCTCGACGGGTGCGGCGAGTTCCAGATCCTCTTCAAGCTCTATCTGCCGCTGAACTGGGGCATTACCACAGCACTGGCGATCATCACCTACATCATGGCCTGGAACGCCTTCCTGTGGCCCTTCCTCGTCACGAGCTCCGAGAACATGATGACGGTCACCGTCGGCATTACCCAGATCAGCGATGCCTTCGGCGTCAAATATGCCCGTGACATGGCCGTCGCGATCCTCGCAGCCATGCCGGTCGCAGTGGCTTATCTGCTCTTCCAGAAGCGCGTGACACAGGCGCTCATGCTCTCTTCCGGCATCAAGGGGTAAGACGAATGAAGCATACCTTTCGGGCCGAGGTGAGAAGGCCCCGCCGGTCCGCGATGGCTCTCCCGAGGCGCGGGCCGGCACCTTCAGAAAAGACGGCGACACTGTCCATGCCGCATGATATCAGCGAAATACAACCAAGAAAGACTGGAGAACCGGTAGTCGAGCATGGAGACTAAGCTTCTAACAGTCGATCCGATGAAGGATGGCGAAGTCGTCCACGCCCTAGGATCAGCGACGCGCATCGAAATGCTCAATCTGCTGCGCCAGAAAGGCCCTTTGAATGTCAACGACATCGCCGGTCACATGGGCTTGCCGCAGTCGACGACGGCGACCAATTTGAAAGCGCTGGAACAGGCGGGTCTTATCCAGACACAGACGATGAAGGCGACGAAAGGCAATCAGAAGGTCTGCTCCAGCATCTATGACGAGATTCTTATCCGCTTCGACACGAACGGCACGAAGTCCTCCGGCGACGTCGTTACCGTCAGCATGCCGATCGGACTCTTTACGGAATTCGAAGTGGAGGCGCCCTGCGGCCTGTGCTCGGTCAATAATGTCATCGGCATGCTGGACGTGCAGGAAGTTTTCCTCGACCCGCAGCGCATGCAGGCCGGGCTTTTGTGGTTCACCCGTGGCTACGTGGAATACAAATTCCCGAACAATGCCAGGGTCACGGGCAGAAAGATCCGCAAGTTGGAGTTTTCGGCCGAGCTCAGCTCCGAGACGCCGGCGACCAATGCCAACTGGCCGTCCGATATTTCGATCTGGGTGAATGGCATCAAGGCCGGTCACTGGACGTCGCCGGGTGATTTCGGTGACCGGCGCGGCATGTATTCGCCCGCCTGGTGGAAACTCAGCGGCTCGCAATACGGCAAGCTCAAGACCTGGACGATCGACGACAAAGGAACCTGGATCGATGGTGCGATGGTCTCGACACAGACGATCGTCTCGCTTGGCATCGCCGATCATCATTCCATTCGCTTCCGCATCGGCATTGACGAGAAGGCGGACAATCCGGGCGGCATGAACATTTTCGGCAAGGGTTTCGGGGATTTCGACCAGGATCTGGTCATGTCGATCTACTTTTGAAGCGAACCCGGATACGGAAGGGGGNCCCCCCCCTGCCATATCAGCGAGCCCCATGAATGTCATCGACTTGGTCGAGTCCGGTGACAGCAGCCAAACGCCGCTTTTGACAAAAAAGTTCCTGTCTGGCGCGGAAACTATGAAGGCCCCCACCTCTTCTGGACGGTGCAGCGATTGTGGTCGCTCGACACTCCGCAGGTCATCGATCGATTTCACCGCAAGTGGGAGCCGTCCACATATGGGACAAAACAACCGACCGGCTGATGTGGGACAAGCAGGTCAAGACGCCGGTCGGGCTGATCGTCCATGGCGCCCGGGAGGTGAACAACTTTCTGGCCGACGGCCAGTATTTCTTCGTCGACATCCTGCGCGAGGGCATCGTGCTCTACGAGCTCGACGACCGGCCGCTCGCCGAACCAAGAAAGCTTTCCGCTACCGATGCGTATAGGGTGGCGAAGGAGCATGTCACCCTACATCTACCGGAAATCGGCGATCTGATTGACGGGTCACGGTTCTATCTGGCGAAAGGAAACCACCGTCGCGCCGTCTTTGAGCTCCACCAAGCGGTCGAAACTGCCTATTCCTGTCTGCTTCTGACGCTGACCAACTACAGTCCGCCGTCGCACAATCTGAAATTCCTCCGCGGGCTGGCCGAAGATCAGGACCGCCGGCTCATCGACGCCTGGCCGCGTGACCAGCACCGCTATACTGCCTGGTACAACATCCTCAACGAAGTCTATGTCAAGGCCCGATACTCGAAGCACTTCGAGATCACCGAAGAGGCGCTAGGCTGGCTGCTTGAGCGGACGGAGCATCTCCATCAGATTGTCGCGACCATCTGCCAGGAGCGCCTTGCGGAGTTGGAACGGGCAACCGTTTGACGATTCCGCTGAATTCGGCATTAGGGCCGTGCTATCGGGAACAGATCACCGGCGACGGCCAAGATGGCTTTGTCGCTCTCTCCAAGAGAGTAAAATAGCCCTGATATGCGCGGCACTCGCATCAGCGCGACAGCGATGACGGAGACCGGTGGCACCCTTCGTCGGAGTTAAAAGGCAACTCGAAAGCCGCGTTAGCCCGGCCGGCGTAGTGCTCACGGCCGTCTCAATCGGTCGTCCCTGACAGACTGCCGACTACGATAAGCCTCCCCCTTGCAACAGAACTATTGGACGCTCTGCCCTGTAAAGCGATCTCGTCCGTGCCAAAACTCGCAAACTGGACACCATTCGCCTTCGTAATCGACCCCTTTTTGGTGAGGGCACCCAATGATGCCATCGGTCATCACGACGGATCGCGCCTGATGCTCCTCGATAAATTCGAGTATCTCACGGGCAATGGCGGGGTCGGCGCGGACATCGCCGCGTTCCACTTTCCAGTCGCGCAACTCTTCCACTGCTGCATTCTCGGATGGGACGATGCCAACAGCGACCTTTGTTGCTTGGCTCAGGTTCGGACCGTAGAAGGCAATCGTTGCAATTGGCCATCCCCGCAATCCCTTCCGGGCTTTCTTACTCAGGCGCTTGAGAAATCGATCTTCCAACATGTTGCGCTTTCGCGACCACTAGCGACCACTAGCGACCATGCGGGCTATAGCTGCTGCATTCCTGCAGGAGTTGATCGCGCTCTTGCATGAGATCCGCTGCAAACTCATCCACAAGACGCGATCTTGCCCTTTGTGGCGGCAGGATCTGCAATGTCACGAAGGTGACTGCGGGAAGCAAGGGGCGGGCAACGAGTCCTGCTTTTTCGTATCCCTCTGACACGTAGCTTAGGACGTTGGCGACGCCCACGCCCACGCCTTCGATCGCAAGTTGGCAGACTGTGGCTGAGAATTGCGTTTCCACGATCATGCGAGGCGACACACCCTGGGCGGCGAGATGACGGTCGAGTTGCTTTCGAGCGGTGTCCTCAGGCGCGAGACAGATCAGGCGTTCCCGTTCGAGGTCAAGCGGGCTCACGATACGTTTACTTTCGAGTGCGTGACCTTTTCGGAACACACATACACCGTAACTTTCAATGAAAGGCTCGGCGACCAGATTGGTAGTGTCGATCTCATCGGCACAAAGCCCAAAATCGAACAAACCACTCGCCACCAGATCACGAACTGCAGACGAGCCCGCGATTTCGAAGGTAATCGATACGGCGGGCCGGTGCTTCAAATACTTGGCGATCACTCGCGGCATGAAGCTCAGGCCCAGAGCGGCGGAACTCGCGACCTTGAGCGAACCTGTCCCCACTTCCCGGATGCGTGCTGCCGCTTGTTTCAACCTATCAAGGCCAGCGTGGGCGGCCTGAACCTCGCGGTAAAGCAGAAGAGCTTCCGGCGTCGCCGTAAGCCGGGGGCCAGAGCGTTCGAACAGCTTGAGTTTGGTTGTGTCTTCGAGCCGCTTCAAACCACGACTGACGCCAGGCTGCGAAATTCCCAGTAGATCAGCAGCTCTCGTGGTCGAGCCCGTTTTCATGACTGCGCTAAATATTTCAATCAGGGCAAGGTTCATGGCGATCCATTATAACCACAGTGAATGATTTGGTGATCACTATACATTTGTGGCGGCTCAATCACACGACTACTGTCGGAAGCAGCCAAGGAAACATTAAATATGCACGACGACACCAGATGCCTTCAGACAAACGACGCCACAGCCCCACTCGGCTTTCAAAGCCTGTCCTTTCCTGTGTTCCGTGGCTCTACGGTCGTATTCCCTACGGTCGATGCCTATCAACGCCGTCGGGAGACTTTCTACGATGGTTATTCCTACGGGCTTTACGGCACCCCAACCTCGCGGACTCTCGAAGCGCGCATCGCGTCGCTGGAATGCGGAACCTACTCCCACGTTGTGCCGTCTGGTCTTGCTGCCATAGTCTTGACAATTCTGGCGGTGGCCAAAGCGGGCGATCAGGTGCTGCTCCCGGACAGTGTATATGATCCGGTAAGAACACTGTCCGATAACTTTCTCTCATTTCTAGGAATTGAGGTCGGCTATTACGATCCGCTGATCGGGGGTGGGATTGCGGCACTCCTCAACGACCGCGTCAGGCTGGTCTTGGTCGAATCGCCTGGCTCGGCAACGATGGAAATTCAGGACATGGCGGCGATTGTAAAGGCCGCACGGGCAAGCGGCTCGCTCGTGGCCGCTGACAACACGTGGGCGACCCCGCTTCGGCTCAAACCGCTAGCGATGGGGATCGACTTCTCCATCTGTGCTCTGTCGAAATATCTCTCCGGCCACTCGGACGTGCTGATGGGGTCAGTCGCCGTCCGCGATGAAACCCTCTACCGACGCCTTCGGGATGTATCGCGTTATCTTGGTTACGGTGTGTCGCCAGAAGACTGCTCGCTTGTCATGCGAGGTATCGAGACGCTCCCCATTCGTCTCGATCGCGCAGAAGCGAATGCCCTGGCGATTGCAAAGTGGCTTCAGGAGCGCCCTGAAGTTCTGAGCGTTCTACACCCGGCGCTTCCTTCCCACCCCGGGCACGAATTGTGGCAACGCGACTTCCTGGGATCTTCGGGCTTGTTCTCTGTGGTTTTGCAATCGTGGACGCGCCCGCGCGTCGCATCGGCGATCGAATCCTTGGAGTTCTTCAGCATAGGGGCAAGTTGGGGCGGCACGAAAAGCATCGTGGCTGTGATTGATCCACAGCCGGTTCGGACAACGACCAGAACCGACATACAGGGGCCCCTGATCCGCTTCAGTATCGGCTTGGAGCATGTCGATGATCTGCTGGCCGATCTCGAGAAATCATTTCGGATCCTGGCGGCCGAGATGGTGGAACCTTCCATGCCCACCCGGTGGGAAATCTAGATATCCAATCAAGAAAAAAGGGAACACGAACATGAAACTTAGAACCTTCAAATCGCTGGCCTTTGCCAGTATCGCTATCGCTACCTCAGCCATGCTGGGAGCGCCGGCGGAAGCTCAAACTGTCGTAAACAAGATCAAGGAGCGCGGTTATGTGAGCTGCGGTGCTAGCCAAGGCGTGCCGGGGCTCTCGCGGCCGGACGAGAAAGGCTACTACCGTGGCTTCGACTCCGACATTTGCCGGGCCTTTGCGGTCGCCATCCTGGGCGACAAGGACAAAATCCGCTTTGTGCCACTTAATGCAGGCCAGCGGTTCCCGGCGCTGCAGACGGGCGAGATCGACATTCTCTCCCGGACATCAACCTTGACCTACACGCGCGATATGGTGGTCCGCTTCGTATGGCTAACCCTCTACGACGTGGACGGACTCCTCGTTCGCAAGGCGGACAATATCACAGACCCCAAACAACTGGATGGCAGGACGGTCTGCCTGCAGGGTGGTGGCAGCCTTACGGAAACAGCAATCCAGGAGACCGAAGAAGAGCACAACATATCGATGCAGAAGGTTTACTTTGATTCTACGATACAGGCGCGGGATGCCTTTTTCGGCGGACGTTGCGACAGTTACGTCACCGACGGCACTGCCGCAGCCGGACAACGTGCCTCGGTCGCCAAGAACCCGGACGACTACGCCATTATTAGAGTCGGAAATACCGTCGAACCGAACGGGGTCGCAATCGCACGCGGTGACGACCAATTGTTCGATATCGTCCGCTGGACCGTCAACGCGCTACTTTGGGCCGAGGCCAACGGTATCGACTCGAAAAACATCGATGAGAAACTCAAAACAGGAAGCGTTGAAGTGAAGCGTGTTTTGGGAGAGGAGCCCGGTTTCGGCAAGCCAATCGGGCTTGATGACAAGTGGGTCTACAACGTCATCAAACAGATGGGCAGCTACGCGGAAATTTGGGACAACAATCTTGGGATGAAGAGCCCACTTAAAGTCGCACGCGGTATGAACGCCCTGGCCAAGGATGGTGGGTTGAACTACCCGCTTCCGTGGAACTGACACTACTACCGTTCATACAAGCAGAAGTGAGGAGAGTCAGATGTTCAACGACGTGAAGGCCAGAGCGATTGCCGTTCAGGGTGTTTTACTGTTGGTGCTCATTGGGTTTGCGACTCTCCTCTTCACCACGACGGTCACCAATCTCGAAGCGCGTGGCATCCCGATAGGCTTTGACTTCCTCACTATGCCGTCAAGGCTCGTGATCTCCGAGTCGATGCTGTCATACGGACCGCGAGACCCCTACTATTGGGCGATTGTTGTCGGGATCGCCAACACGATCCTTATTTCGGCACTGGTCATCGGCTTTTCATCGATCATAGGCCTGATCCTGGGAATCACGCGCCTGAGCAGCAATCCACTCGCCTCAGGCACATGCAAGGTCTGGATCGAGGTCGCGCGCAACACCCCTCCAATTGTCCTGCTCATTTTTCTCTATTCGTTGTGGTGGAAGGTACTTCCGCCGATTACCGAAGCCTTCAATCTTGCGCCCGGCACCTACGTGTCAATGCGTGGTATGGTGATGCCGTCCGTCAACATCAGCTTGCAATCAATTGGATGGGGTCTCCTTGGCCTGGCGATTCTTTTCCTTGGAGCGCGAGCATTCCGTACGTTCTTTCCGCAAATTCATTCGCGTTCGATCCTCACCTTGGTGGGTGCAGTGGCAATCGGTATCTGGGTGGCAAATGTGCCAGCCAATGTAGATTGGCCGGTCTTTACGGGCTTTAGTTTCCGGGGAGGGATCACGCTAACACCGGAACTCAGCACAATTCTGGTCGGTTTGACGATCTACACCAGCGGCTTCGTTGCGGAAATCGTTAGGGGCGGCGTATTGGCCATTGGAAAGGGCCAATGGGATGCCGGCCGATCACTCGGTCTGTCCCGAACCAGTATATTGCGACTGATCGTCATCCCGCAGACGTTGCGCATAATCGTGCCTCCTCTGAACAGCCAATACATCAACGTCGTCAAGAACTCGACGCTTGCGATTGCGGTTGGCTATCCTGATTTCCTGGCGGTTATGAACACGACCATAAGCAAGTCGAGTCATTCGATCGAAGGGCTGTTTATCATCCTCGGTGTCTACCTTGCGCTGAACCTGACTTTGTCGGCTGCCGCGAATTGGTACAACCGTCGTATCGCAATAGTGGAGCGATGACTATGAAACCAATATCCGCAGAACTCGTAGGGCAGCCAATTATGCCTCCAGTTTCATCGGGAGCTTTGGCCGGCAGGGCTCGCGAAACAGCCAAGCTTCTCTTCGGTACACCCTTGAATGCAACGCTCAGCATCATTTTTGGTGCTGGCCTGTTTGCTACGGTGCCCCCGATGTTTCGGTGGTTCTTCTTGGACGCGGTTCTGTTTGACCCTGATCCCGACGCATGCCGTGCGGCTTCCGGCGCTTGCTGGAGCTTTATCTACGCAAAATCCGGCCAATTGCTTTTTGGGATCTACCCTTTTGACGAGCGTTGGCGTCCGGCACTGGTTTGCGTCCTGATCATTGCCCTTCTCGCCTGGTCGGTTCGACCCGCCAGTTGGACGCCGAAACTTTTACAACTTTGGATCGCAGCCCTGGCGCTCGTCGGATGGCTGATGAGTGGTGGTCTCGGACTGGTAAGTGTTCCCACATCGTCCTGGGGCGGACTTCCAGTAACCCTTATTTTGACTGTTGTGGCCATTGGGGTCGCTTTTCCCGTCGGCGTCTTGTTGGCACTCGCACGACGCTCTACGACGATGCCAACTGTACGAATTATGGCAGTGGCCTTCATAGAGGGGATTCGTGGACTCCCGCTGCTGTCTATCCTGTTCGTTGCGTCGATTATGCTCCCGCTGTTCTTGCCGGACTATCTCTTGCCTGACAAGTTTGTACGTGCGTTGGTCGCTCTGACGCTGTTTGCGTCGGCCTATTTGGCTGAGGTGATCCGCGGCGGCCTGCAGGCCGTCCCGAGTGGGCAGTACGAGGCCGCTGAAGCTCTCGGTCTTTCGTTCTGGCGCACGCAACAACTCGTTATTCTGCCGCAAGCCATTCGTATCGCCATCCCCGCTCTTGCAAATACGATCATTGTGATGATCAAGAACACCAGCCTGGTGCTTGTCGTCGGACTGTTTGATCTCATCAGCTCGGGCAAGGCGGCGTTGGCCGACCCAGCATGGCCATCGCCAGCGGCCGAAACGTTTCTGTTCATTGGCGCGATTTTTTTCGCGCTCTCTTTCTCTTTCGCCCGTTTTTCCGATTTCTTGGAACGGCGTGGCCGCATCAGTCATTGAGAGGATTGCATGACTTTATCCATTGTGGGCCAGTCCAGCCATCAACCTGTTTCTCCGAATGAGGAAGTTGCTATCGAGTTGACGAGCTTAAATAAGTGGTATGGCGACTTCCATGCCTTGAAGGACATCAACCTGAACGTGATGCGCGGCGAGCGCATCATCGCTTGCGGGCCATCCGGTTCGGGCAAGTCGACCATGATCCGCTGCATCAACCGGCTGGAGGAACATCAGAGCGGCAAGATCATCGTTGACGGTATCGAGCTTACCAACGACCTGAAGAAGATCGACGAAGTGCGCCGCGAGGTCGGCATGGTATTCCAGCACTTCAATCTGTTCCCGCATCTGACAATCCTCGAAAATTGCACGCTGGCACCAATCTGGGTGCGCAAGATGCCAAAGAAAAAGGCCGATGAGATCGCGATGCACTATCTTGAGCGCGTCAAGATTCCCGAGCAGGCCAACAAGTATCCGGGTCAGCTCTCCGGCGGCCAGCAGCAGCGTGTGGCGATTGCCCGATCACTCTGCATGAACCCGCGCATCATGCTGTTCGATGAACCGACATCAGCGCTCGATCCGGAGATGATCAAGGAAGTGCTGGATACGATGGTTCAGCTTGCCGAAGAGGGCATGACCATGGTCTGTGTTACCCACGAGATGGGCTTCGCCCGCCAGGTGGCCAACCGCGTGATCTTCATGGATCAGGGCCAGATCGTCGAGCAGAACGCGCCGGCCGAGTTCTTTGACAACCCGCAGCACGAGCGGACAAAGCTCTTCCTCAGCCAGATCCTGCACTGACCTCCGACTGATAGCTTCGTTGAACCGATGCCGCTGCTCTATAAGCGCGGCACGAAACACAGATCGAGTGTGCGAGATGACTATGATGACTATGTAGGCCGCGATTGAGTGCGTGACAAGCATCTCGACGGGAGGCGAGGCTCGCTCCTTTCGATGGTCCTTGAGACCTACCAGGACAATTACGCGCAGCCCCTGCGCGAACAGTTCATTCACGGCCAGACCTATTCCAACGACGAGGAGTGGGACGCGTTTTCGCAAGCGGCGCCCAAGGAGACAATGTCGTGGGCGTGCGCATCCTACGACCGGCGGAGAGACCAAGTGTTTCGCGACGACGATTATCCGGTCCTGCGCGGCAGTGCGTCGATCCTCGACGAAAAGACGACTATCTGTGGACCAATGGCTATGTGCCGCAGCTCGACACCCATATCGGCCCGAGATACCAAACCCGCTTCACATCACCCTCTTGGGCATCAAGAATATGCCCAAAATTGATGACGTTCTTGCCGACATCATGAGGTTCACCAAAATCAATTAGATTCGTGCAACTCAACGACGGCCTGCCGATTACGGTGCGGTTTGCAGAGATGGTCGGTGACGTCCTGGCCATGGGGGCCAAGGTCGGGGTCAATGTTCAATGCGCACGTTGGGGTCAAACGGCCAAAACAAACGCGGCTATCTGCCAAGTTGTCAGCGGATTGCGATCGATCTCGACGACACTTTGCGAAGGGCGAGCGTCGTATTGATGTTCTGGTCCAGAACATGGCGCGATCTCATCGCCTCCGAGCGGCCTCCCGCCGGCATCCTGTCGTCGATGCAGGGCGTTGGAGGCCTCGCGGTCACCAATGCCGACAGAGGTTGGACGGGGGCCGGAGCCGTGCGCACCGACGCGGCGTCCAAGCCTATCGCCATCGCCAGAATGGAGAATGCGAAAAGTGCGACGCCGACGACTTGGTCGGATATCGCATGCCGACGGCGGAGCAGATACTCTTCCAGATAGTCCGGTTCTTGATCTCTGTCTTCGTGGCGCATGACAAACTCGCTTGGTTGATCCTAGAGGTTGGGCCCCGCAAAGAGGTCTCCCGGCATTCGTTGTGGAACCCCTTTTCCCTTGTAAAAGGCTGCATATCCCCTTGTTTATGAAAGGCTATTGTTCTTCAGCGGCAGTTGCCGGATCCGTTTGCCAGTAGCGGCGAAGACGGCGTTCAGGACGGCCGGGCCGGCGACGGCGATGGTCGGCTCGCCAACGCCACCCCAGAAGCCACCGGACGGCATGATGATTGTCTCGACCGCCGGCATCTGCTCCATCCGCATCACCTCGTAGGTGTCGAAATTCTCCTGTTCAACGCGGCCGCCATTGATGGTGCATTCGCCGTAGAGGCAGGCGGAGAGACCGTAAACGAAGGACCCTTCGACCTGGCGTTCGGCCTGGGCGGGGTTGACGATATGTCCGGGGTCCGTCGCGGCGACGATGCGGTGGATCTTCAACTGTCCGTCGGTGATGGAGATTTCCGCGGCTGCAGCGACATAGCTGGCAAAACCCATGATCTGCGCAAGGCCACGGTATATGCCTTGCGGCGCCGGCGTTTCCCAGCCGATGCGTTCGGCGACGGCCTCCAGAACCGCCAGATGCTTCGGATGGTCAGCCATAAGCTTACGGCGGAAATCGAGGGGATCGGTTCCGGCCGCATGGGCAAGTTCGTCCAAAAAGCTTTCCACGTAGAAGGCATTCTGGTTGAGGTTTACGCCACGCCAGAAGCCGGGTGGTACGGGAGGATTGCGCATGGCATGGTCGATGAGGAGATTGGCGATGGTGTAGCCAAAGACACCCTCGCTACCGCTGGCGTTCAGCCCCTGGAACACGATTGGGTCGTGACCGTTCTCGCGAAACATCTGCGGACGGAGCGAAGAGAGGATAGACTGACCGCTGATGCGCATGTGAAGCGCCGTCAGATTGCCGTCGGCATCGAGTGCGGCCCGCATCCTGCACTGCGTCGTCGGGTGATAGGAGCCGTGCAGCATGTCCTCCTCACGCGACCAGATCAGCTTCACCGGCGTGCCTGGAAACTCCTTGGCGATCGTAACCGCTTGGCGGACGTAGGATTCGTTGGAGCCGCGCCGGCCAAAGCCGCCGCCGAGATGCAGCTTGTAGACCTCGCATTGTCCGATCGGCAGGCCGGAGGCTTCCGCCACGTTCGCAAGGCTGCTTTCGCCGTTTTGTGTCGGCACCCACACCTCGCATCTGTCTGGCGTATACCGTGCTGTCGCATTCATCGGCTCCATCGTGGCATGGGCTTGATAGGGGAAGGAATAGGTTGCCGTGACGACCCGTGCTGCTTCCTGAAGTGCTGCGGGCGCATCGCCTGTCGAAGTGCCGAGGAACGCGTCGTCTGCATCGAGGCCTTCGGCGAGCATTGCGGCGATGGAGGCGCTCGTAACGGCTTTGTTCGGACCATCGTCCCAGACGATCGGAAGTGCGTTGAGCGCCGATTGCGCCTGCCACCAGGTCTCGGCAACCACGGCCACGGTTGCCTCATCGACCTGCACGACCTTGCGCACGCCCGGCCTCGCCGAGACGGCGGCGGCATCGAAGCTTGCAATCTTGCCACCGAACACCGGGCAGGCCTTCACCGAGGCGTTCAGCATTCCGGGAAGTTGAACATCGGCGCCGTAGATCTGCCTTCCGGTGAGCTTGTCGGCGGTATCAAGGCGCGGAAGCGGCTTGCCGGCAATCTTCCAGTCCTTCGGGTCCTTGAGCGCGATCGCGCTCGGAACTGGCATCTGCGTGGCAAGCGTCGCCACGGCGCCATAAGGCGTCGTACGTCCGGAAGCGGGATGGGTGATGATGCCGTTCTGAACGGAACATTCGGAACGCGGAACATTCCAGGTGCTGGCGGCGGCTGCAACAAGCATTTCGCGTGCGGCAGCTCCGCCTTGCCTGACGTATTCGTGCGAGCCGCGAATTCCCTGGCTGCCCCCGGTCGAGAAACTACCCCAGACGCGCTCGCGTCGAAGGCTCTCCCCAGGGGTCGGATATTCGGTCGTAACCTTGGACCAGTCGCATTCGAGCTCTTCGACGACGAGCTGCGCCAGTCCCGTGAGCGTGCCTTGTCCCATTTCCGAGCGGGCGATGCGGATGACGACGGTGTCGTCCGGATGGATCAGAACCCAGGCGTTGACTTCCGGCAATATATCCGATGCCGCCTGCTCGGCATTTGCCGGTAGCGCAATCTGAAAGCCGAGTGAAAATCCGCCGGCCGCCGCGGCCGTACCAATCAGAAACTTGCGGCGTGATAGCGTGACCACATTCATCGTTCTACCCTCAGCCTTTCTGCGCGGCACTGCTGTTTGCAGCGGCGAGCTTGATCGCGGCCCGCACCCGGTTATAGGTGCCGCAGCGGCAGATATTTGTGATTTCCGCGTTGATATCGTCATCCGTTGGGTTCGGAGTCGTGTTCAGCAGGGCAGTGGCCGCCATGATCATGCCGGCCTGACAGTAGCCGCATTGCGGCACGTCGAGCGCGAGCCATGCCTGCTGGACCGGATGGGAGCCCTCCGGGGAAAGCCCTTCGATCGTGACGATCTCCTGGGCTGCGTCGATCGCGCTGACCGGCATAGCGCAGGAGCGCGTGGCGACGCCGTCGATGTGCACCGTGCATGCGCCGCATTGCGCAATGCCACAGCCGAACTTGGTGCCGGTCAGGCCGGCCTGTTCACGCAAAACCCATAAAAGAGGCGTTTCAGGATCCACGTCGATATCGCGGGCCACGCCGTTAATGGTGAGTTGAACCATCACATGCTCCAATCTCTTGAAAGAAGTCCCAGATGCGATGGCGGATTTCCCGCCATCGCGTGCCGCTTGATCAGGATGCAGGGGTGGTATCCTGGTCAGCTGGCGTTGCGCTGCGCGTCCGAGCCAGACTGGTCGGCCGGGGGAGCCGGCTGCGATTGCGAGCTGGCGGACTGGAGCCGCGTGCAACCGGACCCTTGGGCCAAGGCATTGCCTGCGGCCACAAGAAGGCCGACGGAGGCTGCCGATGCGATGAGAAAATTCTTCATGAATGCCTCACTTCTGGTTGGAGTTTGAATTGCCTGAGAGCGGACGATCCGATCTCGGGCTGCTACTGGAGCTTCCGCTCCGTCTTTTCCCCGCCCGCGCATGCGCTTTAGTCGACGGAGGAAAGCCTGCGCAGATAGGCGATGATCGCCGATCGCTGCGCCTCGTCACGAATAGTGACGGTCATCGTCGTGCCGGGAACGACTTGCCGCGGATTGGCCAGAAAGGCCTGCAGCCTCTCCTCGTCCCAGACGATGCCGGACCCGCCGAGCGCTTTCGAGTAGCGTGCGCCTTCAATGGTTCCCGCCGACCGACCGAGAAGGCCGGAAAGATGCGGCCCCATCCGGTTTTCGCCGATGTTGAGACTGTGGCAGGTGCCGCAACGGGTGCGGAACAGCCGTTCGCCCTCCGGATTGACCGGCTCCTGTGCAAGGCTACGGCCGCCAGCCGCGAGCGACAGGGAGAACACCAGCATTGAGCCGAGACAGATTGGTTTCATTCAAAGTCCTTGTGTCATTGCGTCTTGCATAGTTGGGACTTGGGACTGCACGGATGCGAATGAACGGCTGCTTCGATGCAGATCGTTTCGACGCTTGCAGGCTAAGGGCGGTTTGTCGCAGAGATGTGCCAGACGGGTAGGGAATTGTCGCGAAATGTCTCAAGCCGTCCGGACATGTCTTCATTCAAGCTTAGACGAGACCGAAGACGGACCCGCCAGTTCAGGCTATTCCTTGGAATGGCGGGCATTCGTCAGGTAACCGGATCGCCGGTTTCGGCAAACTTTGATACACTTTTGGAGGTGCCGGATTTTTCCGTCACTTTATATTGCCGTTCATATCTTCATTCCTTGCGTGAGGCGCTCTATGCAAACGGCACACCATATCGTCGTCGTAGACGATCACCGGGACATCCGTGACCTCGTCGGCAAATATCTTTCCCAGCAGGGCTACCACGTCAGCGTCGCCGAAAGCGGCGCGGCTCTTCGGCGCATCGTCGAACGTGGCGCCCCGGACCTGATCGTTCTCGATATCATGATGCCGGGGGAGGATGGTCTATCAGTCTGTCGCCAGCTGCGCGGCACGATGGAGATACCGATCATCTTCCTGACGGCGATGGCGGACGATACCGACCGCATCATCGGACTGGAGCTCGGCGCCGACGACTATCTTACCAAGCCCTTCAACCCGCGTGAGCTTCTGGCGCGCATCAGGGCCGTGCTGCGCAGGGTCAACAGCCTGCCGCAGCAGCAGCGCGAGACGATCAAGTCGAAAACCGTGACCTTCGATCAATGGCGGCTCGATGTCGGGCGTCGAGAGCTGATCGGCGAGGACGGCGTCGGCATCGCGCTCAGCATCGCGGAGTTTCGCCTGCTCAAGACCTTCCTGGAACATCCGGGCCTCGTCCTCAGCCGTGACCAACTTCTCGATCTGACCGTCGGCCGCACCGCAGATTTTTTCGATCGCAGCATCGACAACCAAGTCAGCCGCTTGCGCAAGAAGATCGAGTTCGATCCGAAAAATCCCGCCATCATCAAGACCCACTGGGGCGGCGGCTACCGCTTTTCTGCGGAGGTGGCATCCGGATGATGCTATGGTGGAAAAGGAGCCTCGCCGCCCAGTTCATCGTATTCATGCTGCTTGCGCTCGTCGTATCGCAGGCCCTTGCATTCCTTATCTCCTGGGAAGAGCGCGACGAGGCCCTGCGGGCGGCCACCAGGGGCGAGTTCTTCAGCCGCACCGCATTGCTTGCGAGCCTGCTCGAATCCCTGCCTGCTCCCCTTCGCCAGGAAGTCGTGGTTGCCAGTGGAACACGCAATCGCTGTTCTCGCTCGGGATAACAACCATCGTGCTTTTGGTCATCGGTGTCTTCACTACCAATCGCATTGCCCGGCCGCTGCGAGGGGCGAGACCGTGAAGAAGCTGCCCGAATCCAGGCCCGACGAAATCCGCCTGACAGCCGGAGGCGTCCCGCCAGCTCTGACAGCGGCGCGCGCCATCTCTGCGGACGAGTGACTAGTCACTTGATGCTCGTTCAGGCCCGCCTACGCGAGTTTTCTCAGTGATCCAAGGGTTCGGCGTTGAGATAAATGCCATCTAGGATTGCGTAAATCACGTTTTATTGAAAAATGTTGCGCCGCAATATGCTGCGTGGCTCTGTTTTTGATCTCTTCTCTCCCTTTATTGTGCATCTGCGAACAGATCGCTTTTGCAACCCGCCGGATGAGAGACGTGCTCCTCCCAGTCCGACGTCCGGCCAGAAAGAGGATCCGAAAATATGGGTGATCTCCTGAAAGGTATCTCCAGCTTCCGCGGCGCCGTATTCCCGAGTCATTCGGCGCTTTACCGCAAGCTCGCGCGCGAAGGCCAGCAGCCACATGCCCTGATGATATCTTGCGCCGACAGCCGGGTGATGCCGGAAACGATAACACAGTCCGGTCCCGGCGATCTCTTCGTCTGCCGCAATGCCGGCAATATTGTTCCCCCCTTCTCGACCCTCAATGGCGGCGTCTCTTCCGCAATCGAATATGCCATCCTAGCCCTCGGCGTCAGCGACATTGTTGTCTGCGGTCACTCAGATTGCGGGGCGATGAAAGGGTTGTGCCACCCAGCAATGCTGGAACCAATGCCGAATGTCGCAGCCTGGCTGCGGCACAGCCACGCTGCCTATTCGATTGTTTGCCAGGCCTATCCTGACGACCTTTCCGAAGCTGACCGCGTGCGGGCTGTAGCGATGGAAAACGTCGTCGTTCAGCTCGACCACTTGAAGACCCATCCAGCGGTGGCTGCAAAACTCGCGACCAACGAAATCACGCTGCACGGCTGGTTCTTCGACATTGGAACGGGCGAGGTCCAGGTCTATGACGGGGTCTTGGCGACATTTACCGATGTGCAAGAGGGCGAGCCGCTGCCGGTCGCCGTCATAGGACGAGATCACCCGCATGTCATGCCGCGGGCCGCTGCAACGCTTGCCGGGGAGTAACGCCATGATAAACAACGGCTCTGCTTTCTCGCGCGATCTCGCTTCGTCTCTGGTGGTTTTTCTGGTCGCCATTCCGCTTTGCCTGGGAATTGCGATCGCCTCCGGGGTGCCCGCGGCTATGGGACTAATCTCCGGTATCATAGGCGGCCTCGTCGTCGGCCTCCTGGCAGGCTCGCCTCTTCAGGTCTCCGGGCCTGCCGCCGGTCTTGCTGTCATTGTCTTCGGCTTCATCGAACAGTATGGCGTTGCCATGCTCGCTCCCGTGCTGCTCGTTGTCGGGTTCCTTCAGATCATGGCGGGTTTCCTAAGGATCGGTTCCTGGTTCAGAGCAATTTCGCCGGCCGTCGTTCACGGCATGCTGGCTGGCATTGGCATTTTGATCATCCTGGGGCAGATCCATGTGCTCATGGATGCCAGGCCTGCCGCAGGCGGCATCGAGAATGTCACCGCGATCGACGAGAGCGTCGGTAGGTTGTGGGGCCCCAGCGTGACCAACGAGGCCGTCGCGCTTCTGGTCGGTCTCATCGCTCTCCTCGCGATGGTCTGCTGGGAACAATTCCGCCCGAAATTTCTGGCGCTGCTTCCTGGGGCCCTTGTCGGCGTTGCTGCCGCCACGGTCTTGGCTGCCACACTTGACCTCCCGATAGCCCGCGTGGAAGTGCCTGCCTCACTGGCAGAGAGTATATCGATGCCGACCGCCGAGAGCTTTGCCCAGCTAGTGCAGCCCGGCATCATCTTGACGATTCTGATGATTGCCGTCATTGCGAGCGCCGAAACGCTTCTTTCGGCGGCCGCCGTCGACCGCATGCATGACGGGGAGCGCACGCGCTTCAACAAGGAGCTCTTCGCCCAAGGCGTCGGTAACGGGCTCTGCGGATTACTCGGGGGATTGCCTATCACCGGTGTCATCGTCCGTTCGTCAGCCAATATCCAGGCCGGGGCTCGCACGCGGACCTCGGCAGTATTGCATGGGGCATGGATCCTGGGCCTGGTGGCGCTTTTGCCGGGATTGCTGGAAATGGTACCATTGACGGCGCTCGCCGCCGTACTGCTCGTCACCGGCTGGCGGCTGATCAGCCTTCATCACGTACGCCACCTGTTCGAGCACCATGGTCTCATGCCGGTTGGAATTTGGGCCGTCACGGTGGCCATGGTCGTCCTGCAGGACCTGCTGGTCGGTGTGGCGCTCGGCCTGGCGCTGTCGATCCTCGAAGTTCTTCCCTATCTGCGCCGAAAGCTCGCGATCAGGCATTCCGAAGTCGACGATGAAATTCATGTCCGACTGGGCGGAGCGCTCACCTGCAAGGACGTGCCGGCGCTACTCAGCACGCTCGAAGGGCTGCCCGAAGGCCGCAAAGTCAATATCATCGGCAAACACCTGCGTTTCATGGATCACACCAGTGCAGAGACTATCAGCGAATGGCTCAGGCGCGAGACGAAATCTGGTCGAACCATCCAGGTTCATCCGCCTCGGGCGGAGCGTCATCCCCGTCTCAAGCCGCTATTTGCGCGGTTTTCTGCCGAAGCAGCCTGATCGTTTGTGGGAGGGCAATTGCATTGCCCTCCCATCTCGTTGCGCCGAGCTGCAAAGTCAGTTCGGTCGGGTCGGCCTTGACAGCAGTAACGAGCAGTGTGGCAGGCGTGACGCCTTCAGCTTGCTTTGTTGAAGGCGTCCTCAAACGTGTTCCGGTTGATGACCTTTTCGCCCTCGGGCTGGTCAAGGGTCCCACGTATTGGCGATCGTTCAGAACCGGTGCATAAACCGCATCTTTCGTTGCTCGCGATGCTGAGCGCCACTATCCTTTGCGACCACGCGGTGAGAGTAAAAGATGGATTCCCAACTGGACTTGTTCGCGAATGCGCTTTCTCCGACGGTGGAAATAGCGAGCGCTCCTGCTCAATCTCGTTCTCGACGCTCACACGCTGTCGCGCGCTCCGACGACGAGATGGCGCGAAAGCTTGAAGAGACCGGAAACTATCGCATCCTCAGAAGACACGTCGCTCGCCCTATTGCCGCCGTCAGACGGCCCGAGTATTCCCGTATTGGCGTCATTGTCGACACGGAGACAACGGGGCTCAACCACCGTAACGACGAGATTATCGAAATCGGCGCTGTTGCCTTCACATTCAACGATCATGGAGCTGTCGGCGACATCATCGGGGTCTATGGCGGCCTGCAGCGGCCATCCAAACCCATCCCGCCAGAGATCACCCGGCTTACGGGGATCACGGACGCGTTAGTCGAAGGACAGTTCATCGACATCCAGTCCCTGCGCAGGCTGATTGAACCGGCAGATCTGATCATTGCCCATAATGCCGGTTTTGACCGGCCGTTCTGCGATGCCTTTTCGACCATCTTTGCCGGTAAAGCCTGGGCCTGTTCCGTCTCGGAAATCGATTGGAGCGCCCGCGGCTTCGAGGGAACGAAGCTCGGTTACCTCGTTGGACAGGCTGGCTATTTCCACGAAGGCCACCGCGCCGTTGATGACTGCTTCGCGCTCCTGGAAGTCCTCGATCAGCAGCGAGCCACTGAAGAGACACCGTTTAGCGAACTTTACCGCGCCAGCCAGCGTTCGCGGGTTCGCATCTTTGCGGAGCACAGCCCGTTTGACATGAAGGATCAGTTGAAGGCGAGGGGCTATCGTTGGTCGGACGGCAGCGACGGCCGTCCGAAGTCCTGGTGGATCGAACTCGATGAGGATGATCTCAGCGAGGAGCTTCACTATCTGCGCTCGGATATTTATCAATGGGACGAGGCGGACCCGCCAACTTTACACCTGACGGCATTCGATCGGTTCAGAGCCTGATGGAAGAACGGCCTGATAGGGCTTTTCAGCGGCCGTTCGTCTGCTCTTCGACGCCGGTCAGTGGTGAGCATGGCTGGATAGTGAGCCGCCGCACTGCGTTAGGAGGCAAGCCTTAGACGTTATGACCATGGTGTGAGCGGCGGCCCGCCCTTAGTCTTTGCAGGCTTAGAAGCAAACGGGGGTTGCTCGGGAGTGCCGAGCCTATCCCCAGCAAAGAAAGGATGGGCCATGAAGCAAGATAGCGTTTTTTACGTCGGTGTCGATGTGTCGAAGGCCAAGCACGCGATCGCGATTGCCGAGGGCGGACGGCACGGGGCCGACCGTGGAGGGATGGACCTCGAACTGGGCGGTCGGCCTCGGACGCGCTCGCTGACATTAGTCCTTCGTATAGCCCTCAGCTGAGTTCTTGGGCGAGTCCGATGAGAAGCCCTTCGGGCCCACGGATATAGCAGAGCCGGTACGCGTCTTTATACTGGACTACTTCGCCTACGAGCTGCGCACCGCGCCTGCGGAGCCTTTCAAGCGTCTCGTCGATGTCGTCCACGGTGAACATGACGCGGAGGTAGCCTAGGGCGTTGACTGGGTCGTTGCGGTGATCTGCGACGACAGGCGGCGTGAGGAAGCGGGAGAGCTCGAGGCGGCTGTGGCCGTCCGGTGTTCGCATCATGGCAATCTCGACATGCTGATCGCCCAGTCCTGTGACGCGTCCAGCCCATTCTCCTTCGATCGTGGCCCGCCCTTCGAGCTCGAGGCCGAGTTCGCGAAAGAAATCAATCGTCACTCCGAGGTCTTCGACGACGATTCCTACGTTGTCCATTCGCTTGAGCGCCATGTTTTCCAATCTCCAAGGTGTCATTTTCAATCGACAAGGTGTCGCCTCGTCTGACAAAGGACGACTGAGGAAGCCCAAGACCGACAGCCATCCACGCCCAATTCGCTGCTTTTCACATCAGAAGCTTGAATCATGGCCGCCTCAACCGCCATCCCGTTTTCAAACGATCTCTTAGATCAATCCTCAAAATCTGCTCCCGAAACGAGCTGGCTCTGAGGAGGAATCTAGGGATATCGTCTGTCGAGGCGCATGCGCTAGATAATGTGCCGACCGGATCCTTCAAAGTGACGTGGTGTGAAAAGATCCATGGGCACATCCTTGTGTTTGCCTATGGGTGTTCCATTCATGGATCCGATCGACCGCTGTATGCAGCGCAAACCACCAATCATTCTGTGGTTTGGCGCCAACGTCCCTTGCAGGCCTGCGGCCTTAACAATCTCGCCCTCCTATGCCACCGAACAAACGAAGGGGAGCTCGATATGCGAATCCCAATCCAACTCGAAATTTTTCCGTCGGGATTTACTTATCTCGTCTGCTGCGACCGTCGCTGGCACCGGGGCCTGACCTGACGGGGATTTGGACGTTGCTTAGAGCCTCTCTGAGCCAGGGGCAGCCGTTGAGCATGAACTCACGGGCTAGCGGTGTTGACGGATTCCGAAAGCAAACTCACCACTTCCGCGATGAATTGCGAACGGCCACGCTCCGAACGATCGAGGTGGACATAATGCGTGGCGTCAGGAATCGTCACGCTACGGACGCGGGCAGCATTGACGAGGTGGCCTTCCAGCGTCGTTACGTCCTCAGGACGGCTCCAAAAATCGTTCTCGGAACGGATGATCAGCACGCGTGCGGTAATCGACGCAGCGTCCCAAAGCTGCCTGCCGGAGGCAAGATAGAAGCTGTCTTCCATCGCACCGGAAGGGGAGCGGAATGCAGCTGGCTCCCGATCGTCAGCTATCGGATCGGAGGCAAACGCCGCGTGTTGATAGGCTTCGACCACCGCCGGACCACGCCAGCTCTGCTTGTCGTCGGCAGGAATGGATTTGTCCCAGGAGGGCATGAGTGAAGCGGCCGTGTTCAATCGGTAGGCCCCGAATTTCGCAACATTGAAGCGACGGCGATCATGCGGGTCGGCGTTCTCGCTGTCTGCGCCAAGTGTGGGATGTCCAGAGGTGGCACCGTAAAGCGAGTTGTAGATGACCAGGTGGCTGACCTTTTCCGGGAAAAGAGACGCGTACATGCCTGCCCAGTGCCCGCCGGTGGCCCAGCCGAGCAAGCTTACTTGCCGGCTGCCAGTCCGATCCCGGATAGCCTCGACCACAGCATCGATGTCGCGGGCGACTTCGTTGGAATGGGTCAGCGGCCTGCCCTCCTGTGGACCATCCTGTCCTGGACGGTCCGATCCTCCGTAGCCACGGGCGTCGACAATGAACACTCGATATCCTCTGGTTGCCAACTCAGCAGCCAGCGATCCTCCTTCGACCGGCAGATCGAACGAGGCAATACCCGGCACCCGCGCTCCATGGACAAGGACGATCGGCGACCCATTGCGCTTTGGCCCTGTATTTTGGACTTCGCGGATGGCCAGTTCGATATCGGGTGCGGCATTTATCCGGAAATCCTTGCGTTCGACTTCTGCGAGTGCAGGCACAGCACCGAAGGTGGCTGCGATGGTAGCGCAGTAAACAGCGAGTCTTTGCATGGTCTGCTCCTTCAAAATCGTGGCCCAGCCAAGGGTGGCTTCGGCTGGATCGACTCTAAATCGTTGCGACGGGCAGACGTTTCCAATATCAAAACAGTGTTTATTGATATTCCTGCGATATGATGACCAGCCTGCTCCATATGCGGCATTTCATTGCCGTGGCCGAAGAACTGCATTTCGGACGCGCCGCCGCCCGACTCGGCATGGCGCAACCGCCACTTAGCCAATCGATCAAGAGGCTTGAGGAGCGCTTGGGATTTCCGCTATTCGAGCGGACCCAACGCGCGGTGCGCCTCACCGCAGCCGGGCGCGTGTTTCTGGAGGAGGCTCGTCGAACGATCGCGCAATCTGAAGACGCCGTTCGTTTGGCCCGCCGCGCGGCTTCAGACGACCTTGCCCAGATTTCCATCGCCTTTGTTTCCGCAGCTCTCTACCGTCTGCTTCCTCAGGCCATTCGCGCCTTCCATGAGATTTGGCCCGATACGACAATTCGCCTCGATGAACGTCCCACGGAGGCGCAACTGGCCGGCCTTGCGGGCGGTGATATCGACCTTGGCTTCTTCCATCCACCGATCAAGACCGTCGATGGCCTCGCGGTGGAACTGATCCACCGGGACAAGCTGATTGTCGCAGTGCCATCGCATCATCCACTCGCTGCGTTGAACTTCTGTCGGCTTGCTGATCTGGCTGGACACGATTTCATTATGTTTCCCCACCAGCAAGGCCCGACGCTTCACGGGAAGATTACAAATGCCTGCAGGGCGGCGGGGTTCGTACCAAACATCGTCCAGGAAGCACGGCAGATGCATACAATTTTGAGTTTGGTCGCCGCCGGGTTGGGCGTGTCGTTGGTGCCCACGGGCGCGACGACGATGAGGATCGCTGGCGTAGCATTTATCCCACTGGTTGACACACCTGCGGACGTTGCCTGGGAAATGGCTATCGGATGGCAACCGCGAGGCGCACGAAAAGCCCTGCGGAACTTCCTGGAGGTGGTTCGAACCGTCGGTCAGAAGCTGAAGTCTGAAACGTAGCCGGCTTTCCCGATCAACGCGGACCAAGGCCAAAGCTTACGAAGAGTTGCGGCGCGTAGCTGCCCGTCCCGCTCCACACCGGTCGGACGATGAGCCACTTTGGCGTGAGCCGGCGGCGAAAGATCTCGCCCGCCGGGCGTAAACGCGTCAGCGTCACCTGCGCGCCTCACCAAGGTCGCGGCCTGCGAACGAGGTGCGACAGGATCACTGACCAGGCAGGATATCTGACATATGGCGCGAGCTTCATGCCAAACGGGACATCCCGCAATGGATGGGTGCAAGAAACGGACAATCGTTGACGGCCCGAATATTTCGCCGCGGTAAGGCCTTAAGTTATCGCTACGCTAGTCCCCCTAAGGGGTTATCATTTTGCGTCGCTGGTCGCCGTAGATTGTCTACGCGTTTCCCTCAGTATTGGTCCGTGATTCCGACAGGCGCGGATCGTCAATGCCATGACAGTGAGTGTCGTGCCGGCGATGCCGCTGCCGGGAAAAGCGCTGGCGTCCGTGACGATGACATTGGGTGCATCCCAGAGCTGGTTGTAGGGATTGAGCACCGATTTCTCAGGGTCATCCCCCATCCGCGCGCCGCCTGTTTCATGAATTGCGGCGCCCACGCACATGGTCTTGCGGAACCACTTGCGGAACATGAAGCGGCTGAAGGGATCGGCGTCGGGGAAGGCGCCGCGCCCCATTTCCTTGAGCCCAGTGGGCGAGCCGATGAATTCAAGCTCACCGCCGACCGCCTGCACCAGATCGATCATCGTTTCTTCCTGCTGGGCCAGCAATGCGCGCTCCTCATCATACATGGCGCAGCGTATGTGGGGGACAGGAATATTCCAGGCGTCCCTGCGCCGGGCATCGAGTGTGATGCGATTGTCCGCATTGGGCAGCATGCGGCCGAACCCGAAGAAAGCAAGCCGGGAGGGCTGATCACCAGGGGTCGGTGAGCGCCCGACGCTGCCCTGATAATCGAAATCGCCACGGCCGGCGTCACCCCTGCCGAATCGCGGAATGAAAATGCCACCGGAGGGATTATAGAATGGATCGGTCGGGGCAGAGGCATCGTGGGCCCAGCCTCTGGCCTTCGGGAAGGAACCGAAGGCCAGGCAGGGAAGCTGGTCCATGAGATAGCGCCCGAGCGTGCCTGAGCTGTTCCCCAGCCCCTCGGGGTGTCTGGCGGATGCAGAGTTGAGAAGCAGCCGGACGCTTTCAATGGGCGATGCCGCAAGCACCACGAGCGTAGCGTGCACATTCTCTACGTCGCCCGTTAGCCGGTCGATGAATTCCGCGCCGGTCGCCCGGCCATTCCTGTCGTCCGTCGTGATGCGGCGGACGATGGCGTCATGGCGTATGGTAAGGCGACCGGTTGCAAGCGCCTCGCGCAAGGGCTTCGGCGTGCGCTCTGCGTCCGGGGCGATATAGCGCCAGGAGACGACGCGCCGCTCGGGCCAGCGGCCTTCCACCTCTTTCTTGAAGATCTCTTCGGCAGGCGTCAGGTCGGCCGGATGCGCATAGATGCCGTCCGGCAAGGTCTCAACGCCGTCCTTATTGCCATAGAGCCCGAGGCAGGATTCGACTTCGGCGTAGTAGGGTGCGAGTTCGTCGTAGGAAACGGGCCAGTCGACGCCTTTGCCCGTCCGGGACCTGATCTTGAAATCATCGTCGGTCCAACGCAGCAACACACGGCCGAAACTGTGCAGACGGCCGCCGGCCTGGCGGCCGCGAATCCACAGGAACGGCGCATCCTTGGGGGTCGTATAAGGGTTTTTCCGGTCGTTGACGAAGAAGTGGCTGAAACGTTCCGTAAAGAAGGCCGCACGGGCCTGAATAGGCTGGCCCTTGATCGTGGCGCGCGCCCGCTCCCAGATATTGATGCTACTGGCCGGCTCCTTCTTGCGGGCGGGATCGAAGTCATCTTGCGTCACGGCACGGCCTGCCTCGAGCAGCAGCACTGACAGGCCTTGTGCTGTCAGTTCCTTGGCGGCGAAGGAGCCTGCCGCGCCAGAACCGATCACCAACGCATCGTAGACAGTCTGAGACATGAACAATTTCCGTATGAACTGAAGGCAGTGTTAAAGGCGGGCGCCATGGGCGTCGAAAAGGGAGATCTTGGCGATATCGAGACCAGGCGCGATCCGCGTCTTCGGCGCAAAAGCCACATCGCCCATCACCCGGCAGGACAGGCTGTCGCCGGCCCAATCGAACCAGATCACCGTGTCCGCGCCCATTGGCTCGACAACGGAGACGGTGCCCAAAATGGTGGGCCAACCCCTTGCCGCTCCGTCGGGCGCGAGATGTTCCGGCCGGATGCCGAGCGTGGTCGGGCCGGCCTTGATGGAGGTCAGAAAAGGATAGCCGGAAAGATCGATCCTCAGTCCGTTGCTTTCGAAGACGGGTATGCCGGTCTCGAGGGCGATCCTGCCCTCGATGAAATTCATCGCCGGCGCGCCGATGAAGCCCGCGACGAAGAGATTGGCCGGGCGATGGTAGATCTCGGATGGAGCGGCGAGCTGCTGGATCACGCCGTCCTTCATGATCGCGATGCGATCAGCGAGGGTGAGCGCCTCGACCTGGTCGTGCGTCACATAGATCATCGTATTGCCAAGGCTCTGATGCAGCTTCTTGATCTCGACGCGCAATTCGTTGCGCAGCTTGGCGTCAAGGTTGGAGAGTGGCTCGTCAAACAGGAAGACGTCCACCTCCCGCACCAGGGCGCGGCCAATCGCGACGCGCTGGCGCTGGCCGCCGGACAGCTCCGATGGTCTTCGGTCGAGCAGCTTGTCGAGATGCAGAAGCGATGCGGTGCGGGCGACGCGCGCTTCGATTTCGGCTTTGGGCAAGCCCGCAACACGCAGGCCGAAGGACAGGTTCTTGCGGACCGTCATGCGGGGATATAGCGCGTAGGACTGGAAGACCATGCCGATGCCGCGGTCCTTCGGCTCGTCCCAGGTAACGTTCTTGCCGGATATCCACATCTCGCCGTCGGCAATGTCCTGCAGACCCGCGATGGCGTTCAGCAGCGTCGATTTTCCGCAGCCGGACGGCCCCAGTAGCACGACGAATTCGCGTGGCGCGATATCGATGGACAGCTTTTCGATGACCGCGTGATCGCCATAGGCGATCTTGAGATCCTTTATGGAGACGGCAGGCTGCATGGCATTATCCCTTGACTGCGCCGGCGGCGACGCCGCGCACGAACCAGCGGCCGGAGAAAAAATAGATGGCGAGCGGGACAAAGGCAGTGAGGATGGTGGCGGCCATGTTCACATTGTAGGTGCGCTCGCCCATGGTCGTGTTGACGATGTTGTTGAGCTGAACCGTCATCGGCAGATTGTCCCGCCCGGCAAAAACCAGCCCGATCAGGAAGTCGTTCCAGATGCCTGTGAACTGGAAGATGGAGGCGACCACGACCATCGGAGCCGACATGGGCAGCATGATCTCGAGGAAGATGCGCCAGAAGCCGGCGCCGTCGACGCGAGCCGCTTTGCAGAGCTCTTCGGGGATCGCCATGAAATAGTTGCGGAAGAGCAGCGTGACCAAGGGCAGGCCGAAAATGACATGGACCAGGACGACTCCGGCCACCGAATTGTAGAGGCTGACATTGGCGAGCAGCCGCACCAGCGGATAGAGGAAGATCTGATAGGGGATCAGGCCGCCGGCCATCAGAAGCCCGAACAGCAGGCCAGAGCCTTTCGGCCGCCAGAAGGAAAGAGCATAGCCGTTGATCGCGCCGATGAAGACGGAAATGACGACCGCCGGCACGGTGATTTTTACCGAGTTCCAGAAACCGACGCGCACGCCCAGGCATTGCGTGCCCATGCAGGCCCCTGACCAGGCGGTTTTCCAGGCGTCGAAATCGACCGTATCAGGCAGTGCGAAGATACGACCCTGACGGATTTCCTCCATCGTCTTCAAGGAGGTGACGAGCATCGTGTAGAGCGGCAAAAGGAAAAACAGCGCCGCAAGGATCAGGAAGGCATAGAGCCCGATGCGGCCGATTGTGAGCCGTGAGGGTTTCGGGCCGCGGGCGTGAAGAGTGGCCATCAGTGCGCTCACCTTCTTCTCCTGCGCATGGAGAGCGCATAACGAAACGGGACGACGGCCATGACGACGGAGAGCACCAGCACCGTGGCGCCCGCGCTCGCCAGGCCGAGATTCTGGCGTTCGAACAGATTGTCCATGATGAATTTAGCCGGCACCTCGGTCGCGGTGCCCGGTCCGCCGCCGGTCAGCGCCACGACGAGGTCATAGGTCTTGATCACGCCCATGGAGAGCAGCATTCCCGATGCGGCAAGTGCTGGTCCGAGCTGCGGCAGGATGATCGACAGATAGATCCGCCAGATCGGGATGCCGTCGATCTGTGCGGCCTTCCATTGTTCATCGCCGATGCCGCGCATGCCGGAAAGCGCGATCACCATGACGAGGCCTGCCCCCTGCCAGACGCCAGCGAAGACGACGGTATAGATCGCCATGTCGCGACTGACGATCCAGTCGAATGTGAAACTCTGCCAGCCCAACGCCCGCACGCTTGCCTGAATGCCGAGGGTCGGGTTCAGTATCCATTGCCAGATGAGGCCGGTGACCACGAAGGACATGGCATAGGGGTAAAGGAAAATGGTGCGGAACACGGCTTCGAAGCGCACCTTGCGGTCAAGCGAGGCCGCCAGAACGAAGCCGAGGGCGAGACAGCCAGCAACATAGAGCACGCCGAATATCAGGACATTTTCCAGGGATGCGAGCCATCTCGACGTCCGGAACAGCTTGGCATATTGAGCAAAGCCCACATAGTTGGACGAAGGAAATATGGTCGAATCCGTGAACGACAGCCTCACGGACCAGACCATGGTGCCGATATAGATGAAGATCGCTGCGATCCATGTCGGCAGGAGCGCGATAGTCGCAGCAGGGGAACGTCTGCGCTTGGCTTGCATGAGCAAACTTTCTCAAACGGAATGTGCAGGGCCGACCGGCGTTCTTCTTTCCAATCGGCCTGCTGCACGGCCTATTCGAAGATCGCGAAGAACTTCTCGGCGCCAGAGGTGCTATCCTCGGAAGGATTGGTCCAGAACTCATCGACGAAGTCGTTGAGCGCGCCGGCCTGTTGCGGCGAGAGGATCAGCGCCTGGTCCGGCACGATCTTGCCGGCGCTCATCAGCTCCAGTCCCTTCTTCGCGCAGATGTCGAGCTTGGACTGGTCGACGTCGGTGCGCATCGGCACGGAACCCTTCTTGAGCGAGAACTCAATCTGCACGGCGGGGTCCATGGCTACCTCGGCAAGCAAAGTCTGGCCCTTCTGGGATGTCGCGTCGGCAATCTTCGGGAAGGAGAAAGCGTCGGCGACATAGACCATGCCCGGCGACTGCGGCGCGAGCATGCAGCCGTAGTCTTTACCAAGCTCCTTGCCGGCGGCGATGAACTCGCCCTTGGCCCAGTCGCCCATGAACTGTACGCCGGCCTTGCCGGTGATGACCATGGCGGTGGCGTCGTTCCAGTTGCGGCCCGGTGCGCCCTGATCGACATAGGCACGCAGCTTGCCGAGAATATCGAGTGTCTTCTTCACGCCTTCGGTGGAGGCGTCGCCCTTGTCCTTGTCGACATAGATCTTGAGGAAGCCGTCAATGCCCACCTGGGTGAGCAGGATCATATTGAAGACTTTGGTCTCCTGCCAGGACTGGCCGCCCCAGGCGACCGGCTGAACGCCGGCAGCCTTGAGCTTGTCGAGGGCCGCGAAGAATTCGTCCCAGCTCTTGGGCTCCTCGCTCACGCCCGCCTTGGCGAAGGCCTCCTTGGAATAGAACACCCAGCTTTCGCCGTGAGCGCCGGTGGGTGCGAGATAGACCTGACCGTTGTAGGAGACGAGATCGGCGATCGATTTTGGCAGAGCGTCCGTCCATTTGCCGGCTTTTGCCACATCGTCGATCGGGCTCAGGAGACCCTGATTGACGAAATCGGCATTGGCGAGGCCGATCACTGCCTGTTTGGCGGTCGGCGGATCGCCGGCGACCAGGCGGTTCTGGAAGGCGGCATCGGCAGCGCCGAAGCCGGCGATGGAAGAGTCCTTCCAGACCCCGCCGCGCTTTTCGAATTCCTGCTTGATGACGTTCAGAGCTGCCGCTTCGCCGCCGGACGTCCAGGAGGTCATCACTTCGGCATTCGGTTTGTCTTCGGCATGGGCCGAGGAGACGGCTGCTGAGAGCGCGGCTCCCACCAGTAACAGTTTCATTACGGTCTTCATCGTTCCACCTCTTCAAGAAAGCCCTCTTGGCGGGGCCATTGGTTTCGGGTCATGGAAATCAGCGATAGATCGGCAAAAGTGCCTGCCGTACGAGCTTGAGCCCATTTGCGATGTCACTGAGCGGATCGGCGGCGGCGTCGAGCTCGAGAATGGCCCAGCCTTCGTAGCCGCGATCACGCAGGAGCCTGGTCCAGCCTGGCCAGTCGACGCGACCGAGTCCGAAGCCGCAGAAATAGGGACGGTGGCGATCATGGATATGCTCATCGATCGGTGTGTCTGCCGGCATAGGCCCGAGGGCATCCTTCCAATGGGCGATAATGACGCGCTCATGATGACGCTCGACGACCTGCAGAGGATCGGAACCGGCAACAATGATGTGCGCCGTGTCCGGGCACATGTGCACATAGGCCGGGTCCGTCAGCAGCATCAGCAGGTCGACGTCGCGCGCGGCAGCAAAGATCGAGTGAGCCTCGGTGTGGAGCGCCAGCCGAATGCCCTTTGCGTAGAGAGTGGCGCCGAGGCGATTGAGGAAATCGGCGATCTTGCGCGCCTGTTCGAAATCATAAAATCGCACCGGCTGGGCGCCGAGCGTCTGGCGCAACGGTGCGCCGATGACCATGATGTCACTGCCGCAGGCTTTGAGGAATTCGGCGTATTTTTCGGCCTTCTCGATGATGGCGGCCTGTGCGTCAGCCTCCGTGAAATCACCAGCCGCTTCGAGTTCGGCGAAAAAGCCGCTCGCCAGCGTCAGCCCGCGTCTCGAAAGCTCCGCGGCGAAAGCTTCGACCGAGCCATAGGTCTTCGTCGCATCCTGCCAGTTGAACGGCGAGAAGGTCAGTTCGACGCCCGTGACGCCGGAGGCCTGGACGGCGTCGAGAATTTTGTCCCAGAAAACGCGCGGCTCGTTGCGGGACAGAGCGATGATGCCGTCATAATCCTTCACATCCCAGAAATCGGGGTGGAAAAAGGTGACGAGATCGACGCCAAAGCGAAGCCGTTCGGTTGAGGTCATGACGCTTCTCCGGGCATAGAGGATCGATTGCGGCGCCGACATCCGCAACGAATAACCATAATGATTTCAATGCACTGCGATTGGCAATCGTTTGCCATGCCTAGATAATAGACAAGTCGTTTTTTTATGCAAGTGATTTTTGGCAATCGTTTGCTAAGCGGCCGCGACTGCCGTAGCATCCGGCGCAGCAGCCATCGGGAAGGAAGTAGAAAAGTGAAAAAAAACAAAGATGTGCTCGTGGAGGAGCAATCAGGGCCCTTGATGGCGGATGTCGCTCGCTTGGCAGGGGTAGCGATCTCGACCGTCAGCCGCGCGCTTGCAAATCCCGGCCGCGTGAACGAGAAGACGCGCGTCAAAATCGATGCCGCCGCCAAGCAGCTGGGCTATACGCCAAATGCCATGGCCCGCAGCCTGAGGGTCGGCAAGTCCAACATTATCATGATCATCCTGCCGGGGTCGCTCTACTATGGCGCATCCCAAATCATTCCGCAGGTTCTGCAAAGCATCAACAAGGCTCTAATCCAGAACGGTTACAATCTGATGATCGCAAACCTGGATCGCGACGAGGAGTCGGAAAGGCACATTCTCGATCTTGCCTTCGGCGGCACCGTTCGCGGAGCGATCATCCTGTCATCGAAACTTCCAGAGGTCGACGGGCGATCTCTCGCCAATGCCGGCCTGCCGATCGTTTCCATGCTGCTCGATATGAGCGATGCCGGAATGCCGAGTATCGTGACGAACGACCGGGAAGCGGTGCGGGAGGTGACGGCGGAGCTGATCAGACTGGGCCATAGGCGCTTTCTCTATATTGCCGGCCCGGAAGGCAACTACCACGACGTCGAACGTTACGGCGGCGCGCTTGAGGCGCTTCGTGGCGCGGGACTTTCCGAGCAGGCGGTTTCGCGATCAGGGGGTAGTCTCGATTACCAGGAGGGCTTCGAGATCGGCGTTCAGGCGGCCGCCGACTTCGCGCGGTTGACGGATAAGCCGACAGCGGTGATTGCGACGAGCGACGATATGGCTATTTCGTTCATCAGTCGCGTGCAGCGGACCGGCCTGAACATTCCCGGTGATCTGTCCGTCGTTTCGTTCGATGGCTCACCGGTCTGCGAATTCTGCTCGCCGCCGCTTTCAACGATCGAACAGCCTGTGGAAGAGATGGGCCAAGCTGCAGTGGCTCGACTACTTGGCGCCATCGGGGATTCGGACAACGAGCCGGAGACGCGCACCGTGGTCCGCAGCAGGCTTATCCTGCGAGAAAGCATGGCCGCTCCGAGGAGATGAAGATGACATGCGCGACCTGAAGGCGGTGCCGTAAACCCGCGTCACGTTGGGGCTAGACGTTATGACCGTGGTGTGAGCGGCCCGCCCCTTAGTGTTCGAAGGGTTCGCCAAGCGAGGCGACGCCGTTCAGCTTCAGCAGACGGCGGTCCGCCGAAATGATGCCCAGAACGACGATCGTAACGAGATAGGGCAGGCTCGCAAGCAGTTGTGATGGGACGTCCAGTCCGGTCGCCTGGGCTGCGAGGCCCATCAGGGAGACGGCGCCGAAGAGGCACGCCCCCAAGAAGATCCGGCCCGTGAGCCACGTCCCGAAGACGACGAGTGCGATTGCGATCCAGCCACGCCCGGCGATCATCCCGTCCGCCCAAAGCGGCGTGTAAACCACCGCCGCATAGGCGCCGGCAAAGCCTGCCATCGCTCCGCCAAATGCTGCGGCGGCGAAGCGGACGGCAATGACCGAATAGCCAATGGCGTGGGCGGCTTTGGGGTTCTCGCCGATGGCCCGGACGACAAGACCGGTCTTCGTATGAGCAAACATCGCCCAGATGGCGAAGGTTGCGGCAAGGGAAAGCCATACGACGGCGTCCTGGATGAAAAGGCGGCCGAAGATCGGGATGTCGGAAAGCCATGGAAAGGCAAGCTTTGGAAGCCCCTTGACCGTGAGGCTTTCATAAGTCTTGCCGAAAAGTGCCGAAAGACCTTGACCGAGGATGCCGATCGCAAGGCCTGTCGCCACCTGGTTCGCCCGAAACCCGATTGCGATGACGGCGAAAACAAGCGAAAGAGCGGCGCTGCCGAGGCCGGCTGCGACGAAGCCCAAAAGATGCCCGCCGCCGTGATAGACGATGATGAAGGCAAGCACCGCGCCGAACGCCATCAATCCCTCTACCCCGAGGTTCAGCACGCCGGCACGCTCGACCACCAGCTCGCCGAGCGCCGCAAGCAGAAAGGGTGTCGCGGCCGCGAGCATGCCGGCAAGAATGAATTCGATGGCGTTCATGGCTGGCTCCGGTAGGCTAAGCGACGCCATTCGAGACGGTACCGCACGAAGGCGACGGCGATGAGGTAGGCGGCAAGGAGACTGCCCTGAAAGACGCGGACCGCGGCGATCGGCAAGTTTGCTGACACCATGGCATTGTCCCCCCCGATGGAGAGGGCCGCCATGATGAGCGCCGAGAATACGATGCCGATCGGATGCAGGCCGCCGAGATAGGCTACGATAATGGCGGCATAGCCATAGCCGGTCGAAATCGAGCGCTGCAGCTGGCCGAGGGGACCGGCAACTTCGGCCGCGCCAGCGAGCCCTGCGGCGCATCCGCCGATGAGAAGGCAAAGCCAGATAGCCCACCCTTGATTGAAGCCGGCGTAGCCGGCAGCACGGGGGGCGAGGCCCCCGACCTTTAGCTTGTAGCCGATGAAGCTCTTCTGCATGAAGATCCATGCCGCGATCGACAGGACGATCGTGAGCAGCAGCGAGACATTGACGCGCGTGCCAGGAATCAGCAACGGCACCATCGCGTCATATTGGAACATCACAGACTGAGGAAAGTTGAAGCCGTTGGGGTCCTTCCAGGGGCCTAGGAGCAGGTAGTTGAGCAACTGTGCGGCAACGAGGCTCAGCATCAGGGAAACGAGGATCTCGTTCGCGTTGAGCCTGACGCGCCAGAAAGCGGTAAGTGAAGCCCATAGCGCACCACCCGCTGCTCCAAGGAGCAGCATCACCGGCCAGATCCACTGACCTGTTGCCTGCGGAAACCATACGGGGATGGCCGAGGCGAAAATCGCGCCCAGAATGAACTGGCCCTCGGCGCCGATGTTGAAGACCTTCGCGCGAAAGCCAATTGCCAGGCCCTGTGCGATGAGGAGAAGGGGCCCTGCCTTCAGCAGCACTTCCGAGAACGACGCCCAAGAGAGGAAGGGTTCGAGAAGCATCGCATAGACGACGGCGGCCGGATCGCGGCCCATCAGCACGTAAAGCCCGAGATTGAGAATGGTGGCCACCGCCAAAGCGACGGGAGGCGCAAGCAAGGTTGCTGCAAGCGAGCCGCGTTCGCGACGGACAAGGGTGGGAAGGAAAGCCCCAAATGAAGCGCTCATGCCAGGGCCTTCTCTTGCGAAGAATGTGCACCGATCATATATCGGCCGATGTCCTCCGGCTGCGTCTCCCGCGCGACGAGAGCCGGGCTCAGGGTGCCGTGGTGCAACACCTGAATAAAATCACAGAGTTCGAAAAGCTCTTCGATCTCCTCGGAAATGACAAGGATTGCCATGCCTTGGTTGCGCAGCGCGACGAGCCGCCTGCGCACGGCGGATGCGGCTCCGATGTCGACGCCCCAGGTCGGCTGCGCCACGAACAGCAGTTTCGGAGAGAGCATGATCTCGCGGCCGACGATGAACTTCTGCAGATTGCCGCCAGAGAGCGAGCCGGCTTCCGCCTCCGGTCCGGACGTGCGCACATCGTACTGGCGGATGCACTCGCGGGCGAATGCCATTGCCTTCGTTTCGTCGACCAGACCATGCCTGAGAAGGTCGAGCGGATGCGCTGTCAGCAGGCTGTTGAGGGCGAGTGACATTTCCGGTACGGCGCCGCGCCCGAGCCGGTCTTCGGGCACGAAGGCAAATCCAAGCCGCCGGCGGGCAGCCGCGTTGAGCGTGCCCACGTCCTTTCCCATCATGTAGATGCGGTCGCGCTGTTCTCGCGGCAGGACCAATTCGCCGGATATCAGCGAGGCAAGCTCGCTTTGCCCGTTGCCGGAAATTCCGGCGATGCCGAGGATTTCGCCCGAACGAACCGTAAGGCTTACGGTGGAGAGTGGCACGGCAAAGGGGTCGTCCGGCTGATAATCGAGGCCGATAATTTCAAGCCGCTTTTCCCCGCCGGACAGGGGCAGCGCCGGCATAGGTTCCGGCATGTCACGGCCGATCATCATGCGGGCAAGGTCATGGGCATCATGTTCGCGCGGGTCCACATGTCCCGTGACGCGTCCACCGCGCAGGATGGTCGCCCGGTCGCAGATCGCGCGGATCTCCTCCAGTTTATGGGAGATGAAGACAATGGAGACGCCGCCGTCGCGCAAGCGACGCAACGTGTCGAAGAGCTTGTTTACCGATTGCGGCGGCAGGACGGAGGTTGGCTCATCGAGGATCAGCAGCTTCGGGTTTGTCAGCAGGCAACGGATGATCTCCACCCGCTGCCGCTCGCCGACGGAAAGCGTGTGCACATGAGCGGCGGGATCGACTTCGAGGCCGAAGTCGCGCCCGAGCATTCGGATGCGCTCAATAAGATCGGCCTTCCGGCCCGGCACGACCAGTTGCGTGTTCTCCACCACCGTCAGGGTCTCGAACAGCGAGAAATGCTGGAAGACCATGCCGACGCCTTTGCGCCTTGCCTCCGCGGGGGAGGCAAAGCTCAAAGGTTCTCCTTCCCAGACGACGGTTCCGTCGTCCGGTTGCTCGACGCCGTAGATCAGCTTCATCAGCGTCGATTTGCCCGCCCCGTTTTCTCCGAGGATCGCATGGATCGACTGTGGCGCCACGTCCAGGTCGATGGCCTGATTAGCCCGGATCTGGCCGTAGCTCTTGGAAATGCCGCGGAGGGACAGGAGCGGGACGGTCATGGCTCACTTCGGCAGAGGCGTGATGACGCCCTTGACGTGCCAGTCCATGGAGACGACCTCGCTATCGGCGAGCGTTGCACCGGAGGCGGCCCCTTCGCTGCCGTCTGCCTTGGTGATCGGGCCGGTGAAGGGAGAGAAGCTGCCGTTAGCGATCTTCACCTCGATCTCCTTGATCTTGGTCATGAGGTCGGCCGGAATATCCGCATTCCAGTCGACAACAGCGACGACCTTGTCTGCGACGCCGAGGAAGGCATTGCCGCCCTTGAACGTGCCGGCGACATGGGCATCGACCGAGGCCTTGAAGAACGGCGACCAGTCCGTCGCCACGCAACCGAGATAGGTCTTCGGAGCGTATTTCTTCATCGACGAGTTGAGGTTGAACGCATAGACGCCGGCCTCCTCGCAGGCCGCGATGACGGACGGCGTATCCTGCGCGTTGGAGAAGATCACGTCGCACTTCTGGGCGATCAGCGCCTTGGCAGCTTCCTGCTCCTTGGCCGGATCGAACCACGAGTTCACCCAGACGACCGACACCTCGATATCAGGTTTCACCGCCTGGGCGCCCAGTGTGAAGGCGTTGACGGAGGTGATCAACTCCGGAATGGCAAAGGCGGAGACCGAGCCCAGCTTGCCGGTCTTGGAGAGCGCGGCGGCAGCCATGCCGAGCAGATAGGTTCCCTGAAAATACTTGGCGGCGAAGGGCGAGAAGTTCGGTGCTACCTGGAAGCCGGAGGCATGCAGCACGGTGACCGCCGGATTCCGGCGGGCAATCTGCAGGGCGCCGTTCTGATAGCCGAAGGAGCCGGCGATCAGGAGTTTGTTTCCGTCGGCGACCGTCTTGTTCATGATGCGGTCGGCGTCCGGGCCTTCCGGAATGTTCTCGATGACAGTGATCTTCACTTTGTCGCCGTAGGCGGCCTTGACGGGTTCGAGGCCGGCGGCCAGCGCGTGGCCCCAGCCGACGTCGCCGACCGGCGAGGGGATCACGAGGGAAATACCGAGCGGCTCGTCGGCTGCTATTGCGGACCGGCCGCCAAGCGCGCCGGCGAGGCCGGAGGCGGCAACGCCCTTCATCAGTGTTCTGCGGGTCAGGTTTTTCAGCATGTCAGTTCCCTTGTTTTGTGTTTTAGAATTCCACTGTCGTAAGAGCAGCCTCGGCTTCGGCGAACAGTCGCGCTTCGTCGAGCCCGACGAATTCACCCTTTGCCCAGACGATGCGGCCGTTGATCATGGTCATGTCGGTCGGCGTACCGATGCCGACCTTGGCAATCAGGCTCAGCGGATCGTGCCGCGTGCCGACGTAGTCCATGCGTCGCGTGTCGATCGCAAAAAGGTCGGCAGCCATGCCGGAAGCAAGCCTGCCGATGTCGCGGCGGCCGAGGAGGCCCGCGCCGCCCGTCGTGGCATAGCTGAGGAAATCGACCGGCGGCGGGATGGGATGGGCGCGCGTCGATGCCACCAGGCATTGCAGCATGTAGGCGGAGTGGATGCAGTGGATGAGGTTGGAATTGTCGTTCGAGGCAGCACCGTCGCAGCCGAGACCCAGTCGAAGACCGAAGGCCGACATCGCCGGAATGTCCGTAATCTCGGCGCCTACCAGGTAGACCGGCTCGGGGCAGTGGGCGACACCGGTGCCGGTTGCGGCCATCTTTCGCAGTTCGTCGTGTGTCAGCTCCCAGCAATGGGCGTAAAAGGTGTCGGGGCCTGCAAACCCGAGCTCCGCGCAGTAATCCACCGTCCGCATGCCGTGCCGGCTCTCGATGACCGGGCTTTCGCCTTCGCCGACGTGGGTATGCATCTGCACGCCGCGATCACGCGCCAGCGCGACCGATTCCACGAAGGTCTCGCGGTAGCAGTTGACCGGCTGGCAGGGTGCGACCACGACCTGGCGCATGCTGAAGGGGTTGGTATCGTGATAGGTGTCAATCAGGCGCGCGCAATCGGCGATGAATTCGTCCGTCGTTTCCAGCATGACGTCCGGAATGGTCGAGCCTTCCGACTTCGGCAATGTGTTGCCGCCGCGGCCTGCATGAAAGCGCATGCCCAGAAGGTCGGCAGCCTCGAATTGACGATCGATCAGCCGTTTGCCAGCGTGGCGCGGGAAGCAGTATTGGTGGTCGAAGGCCGTGGTGCAGCCATGCTTGATCAACTCGGCCATCGCTGTGACGGAGGCATGGTAGAAGCAGTCCTCAGTCAGCCGCGAGAAGATCGGATAGATGCGGTCGAGCCATTCGATAACCGAGAGCTTCGTCCAGTCGAGATCGGCGCGGTTGCGCACGAAGCACTGGAAGAAGTGGTGGTGCGTGTTAACAAGGCCCGGATAGACGAACCAGCCGCTGGCGTCCTCTACGATCGTCCCGGCCGGCAGGTCGCCTTTGTAAAGGCCCTCGCCGATGGTCGCGATTGCAGGTCCGTTCGTCAGGAGGTCGACGTTGCGAAGCACGCTCGGGCCCTTGCCCTCGTCGACGATGACCGCCGCGCAGTTCTTCAAGAGATAGCCGGCCACGTCACGCCTCGCCCGGTTCGATTTGCGGTTCGGGCTTCAGCTCGTGCAGCCGGTGGATGCCGGGCATCTCGATGAAGTTTTCGAGGCCGCGGATCGCCCGGGACCAGAGCCTGATGGTGGGATAGGGGTCGAGCGGGATGCCGCCGTCCGGCGCGAGTGCGACGTACGGAAAGCAGGCGATATCGGCAACCGTCGGCCGGTTCGACGCGACGAAACCCATGCCGCGCAGGCGCTGTTCGACCAGCCCGGCTTCCAGCTCGCGAAGTGCCGCGATGCCCTGCGTTCGGAGGGCGTCTATGTCCCCTGGGCGGAGTAGCATTTCATGAAGGCGCGCCCCTCCGAGGTTGACGGTCAGCCGGTGCGAGAACGAAAGCCACTGCTGGACACGGGCCGTTTCCGCCGGTGTGCCGCTGCCGAGCCACGCCGGCGCTACCTTGGTGGCGAGATAGACGAGCATGGCGGCGGATTCGGTAAGGATTAGATCCCCATCCTCGAGGATCGGGATGGAACCCGCCGGATTAAGCGCCATGAGTTCGGGGCCGCGATGCTCGGCGCCTGGGTGAAAATCGACCGGGCGCAATTCCAGTTTCACACCCGTCAGCGCCGCCATCAGACGGACTTTGTAGCAACTGGGCGAGAGGACATAGTCGTAGAGCTTCATTGCGCCACCAGCTGTGCGCCGTATGTATAGCTGTGGCGTTTCAGCCAGCGTCGGTAGGCGATCGAAGTCAGGTCGGCTCTCGTTGGAATTTCCATCCCGGGATCAAGCGGCAGGAGCCGCGGAATCTGGTTTTCGAGGATCGACCGGTCCTGCAGGAAGATCGTCTGCTGAAACTGGATCAGGTCGGTCATCGGCGTGACATCGTCGAACAGTGCCATCCACGGCCAGACGTCGCACAAGTCTTCGGCAAGTGGCTGGACGAACAGCGTGATGACGTCCCATTCACCGGGACGGGGCGGGCAGGTCTTGTAAAGAACGGAGCAGGTCGGTGCCGGCACGCGGTACATGTATTCCGTCGTGATGCCGCCGCTTGCCGACTTGGCAGCCTGCGGCTGGTAGAATTTCACCTGCGTTGCCCATACCTCATCCTCGTCCTCCCGGATTTCGACCTTGTAGTTCTGCACCTCGGTGTGCGGCTCTGCACCCAGGATGTCGGTGTGTACAAAGGGAAAATGCGCGATGTCGAGAAAGTTCTCGACGGCACGCAGCGGTGAGCAGCGCACGCGAACCACGCCAACCTCGACAAACCGCCGGCCGGGCTGATCAGCCTCGGGGATCGGAAAAAGATCCTTCCGGGGTTTGCCGAGAGAGGACCAGACGTGGTCGTAGCGGACGCAAACGGGCAGCGTGCGTCCATTGCTGGATGTCACCTTGGCGTCGCCTTGCTGGTCGAGACCCACATCGATGGGCTCTCCCATCAGGGCCGTCCTGCGCCCCTTGATGTCGAGCTGACTGAAGAGACCGACCGGATACCACTCATCGATCATCGCGTTTTGCCTCATGACGCGATCCTTTTCGTCTGAAGCTCCTCGGCCATCCGCCGCAACGTCTCGGCGGTCCGTGACGCGGCGATGCGCGCGGACAGGCTGCTGTCACTGTCGAGCAGAACATGGATCAGCGTCTGGTCGTCGTCTTGCGGAGCGAGCAACAGCCGGATTGTCCGCGAATTCTGCGGCTGCCAGACAAGTCCCTCGGGACCTGCCTTCGCGCTTGCCGCGGCCTCGACCGCCGCGACGCCGGCATGGGCCACCAGGGAGCGCAATGGAGCGAGACCTTCAAGCCTCGGGGGCTCGGCCGTGAGTTGTCCCGCCGCAACCCAGATGATCCCGTCGGACTCTTCGGCCTGCTGCGTTTCTACGCGGATCGTTTCCGGCGGCGTGAGGCCCGGATGGGCGGGGATGCGCAGGCAGTTTCCGGTCCGGCTATAGCTCCAGCCATGATAGATGCAGGAAAGGGCCTCGCCACGCACGAAGCCGTAAGACAAGCGCATGCCGCGATGCGGACATCGGTCTTTCGAGGCTGCCACGCGCCCCGACTGACTTCGCCAGAGGGCAATCGGCCCGGCTGGCGTCCGTGCCGGCATAACGGCTCCTGCTGGCAAATCCGCAGAAAGGGCGACTGGCGTCCAAGAGCCCGTCGTATCTGACAGCATCAATCGGCTTTCTATATAAAATCAATGGCCTGCGTGGCGAAAGCTCCGGCGTTGACGTCGACGGTAGCCTCCCAGTGCTCTCACGTTTGCATAATTATTCTGCATTGGCAATATTGATTAAATAAAAGGCAGGAGACGCGCGAGCAGCCCCAAAGAGCCAGTCGAGGCTAGTCGGTTCCGCGGTCAACCGGTGCGCGGTGTATCGTCTCGACCCAGACATCGATGGGCCCGAGAGAGCATCCCATCTCCATCATGTCGATCAGTTCCACCGGCCCCGCGACCTCGAGTTCGATCCGGTTGGGGCCGGTATGAGATATAGCCTGTGCGAGTCCGAGCTTGGCGGCATGGCGTCGGATCCAGGGAACGAAGGAGGCCGCATCAAGATTGCCAAGGATCGTCATCCGCTCCCGCAAGTCGCTCTGATGTTGCTTCGTCATGAAAGGCCTCATGCTTGGTGTCTTGGTGCAGCATAACGCCCGAGTGAACTTATGGAAGGGTGCGCATCAAAGCGAGGTGAGAATGCGCGTTCCGGCTGGGGTTGAAACTCGAACGGTCGAGGCGGTGATCTTCGCCTCAACGGAACCGGTGACGCGGAAGACAACGGCGGGGGTGTGGGACGAGCCTGCAGCAGCGACCTTTTGGTCGACGACCTCGTGGAAGACCTGCGTGATTGTCCCTACGAGCTAGTCTCCGTCGCCAGCGGCTGGCAGCATCGCACCCGCATGCGTTTTGCCGAGGCGCTCCGCGCTTCTTCGGCACCCGACCCGGTCAGCCGCCGCGGCGCTGTCCGAAGTCGAGGCGATGGTGCTGGTGGGCTATCTCCAGCCGATGACCCGTGGCGAGCTGTCGAAGATTTTTGGCAAGGAAATCAACAGCGACGAACTCTGCGTGGCGCGGGCTTCGTTTCCTCCGGGTCAAGCAGCCCGACGCCCGGAGCGCCGTACACCTAACTGACGATGGAGTATTTCCTCGCCGCCTTCGCCACGATCAGGAGGCGCGCGAAAGCACCGCCAGATCGAGGGTGATTTAACATCTTCCCCGCCGAAGGAAGGGATTTTCAGGGGCGGCTTTAGGCCGCCCTTTCGAGTCCTCGGCTCCCGCCGGAAGTCTCCGACGCCGCCGATGGCAGTGTTCCCGCCAGGAGTATGTTGACCGCCGCGTTGACGTCGGCGTGGTCTGCGTGTTCCGCAGGAGAGGCAGAGGAACTTCGCTTGGTTTTCGCGGTTTGCCTTGTCCCTCGACCCACACTTTGAGCAGGTCACGGACGTGTATCGCGGATCGACCTTCACGACGGTTCCGCCGAGGAAGGCAAGCTTGTAGGTCAGCAACAGCTCGAAGCGGTACCACGCCGCCGCGAGGATCGAGCGATTGAGGCCAGCCTTCTGGGCGACGTTCCTGCCCGGCTCCTCGACGGTCCCTTTCGCCGAGGCGCTCATGTTCCTGATCTTCAGGTCCTCGAGGACGGCCGTCCCGAAGCGCCGCGCGATGCGCGTCGTCGTCACGTGTTGCCAGTGCAGCCGTTGGCGCGCCGCCTTCGCCGCAATCCGCGCGGCGTGGCGTCTCGCCTTGGCCTGGCGCTTCGAACGGCTCTTGCGCCGTGCGGCTGTCCGCTGCCACTGCTTATGGCGGTCGTCGAGGTTGGACGGCGGCATCGCGTGCATCTCGCCGGTGGAGAGCGCGAAGGTGTTGACGATGCCGCGGTCGATACCGACGGGCGGATTGTCGTTTGCCGGCGTCTCGTGTTCGAACGCGCAGGAAAAGACGATGTGCCATCCGTTGGCCGCGCGCACGACCGTGACGTTGCCGACCGCGCCCCTGATCGGGCGGGTGTAGCGGAACTTGACGTCGCCGATTTTCGGGAGCCGCACCCGCGCCCACTTCGCGTTCAGCACCGCGATTGCGCCGACGCGGCTCGACGGGAAGCGCAACGCGTCGTTGACGAACTTGCGCCGCGGCTTCGGGTACCCCGCCCGTCCGGCAAAGAAATTCCGGAACGCCTGGTCAAGGTCACGCAGCGCCTGTTGCTGCGCGTCGATCGGGCATTCCGCCACCCACAGCACCTCGGCGCGGATCGCCGTCAGCTCGCGCGCCTGGGACGGGTAGGAGATGGTCTTTCCCTCGGCCTTCCTGAACTGCCGCCAGAAGGAGGATCGCTGCTCAAGGGCGATGTTGTAGACGAGGCGCACGACGCCGCAGCAGCGGGCGAAGAATTCCGCCGTCTGCGGGTCAGCGTAAATCCTGTACTTGTACGCGCGGTTCGGCATGCGATGGTTGTAGCAATCGGCCGGCGGCATTTGCAATATTATCGCACGGGACGACATCGTGTCTTTGCGTTGCACGTTCATTTGGTCTTCGTCACCAGGTACAGGCGGGATGTGCTGTCGGAACGCGCCGTGGCCGACCTGTCGCGCATCTTCGCGAAGCTATGGTCCGACGTCGATGCAGAATGCGTGTCGTGCAACGGCGAAGACGATCACCTCCATCTGCTGGTCAACTATCCTGCGACCGTCCAGCTGTCGAAGCGCGTCAACACTCTCAAGGGTGTGTTGTGGTCGCCGTCATATTTCGCCGCGTCATGCGGCGGCGCGCCCTTGGACATTGTCCGGCAGTATGTCGAGACCCCAAAGGGCGCCCGCTTCCTCCCCGCAATGAAGGACGGGGAGGAAGCGCGCGGTTCCGATGATCGTAGGCACGCGAGGTACGATACGCCCGTGATCTCCGCCTTCAAGTTCCACCAACCCGTACCGCGCCATTGTCTTTAGCGTTCGCGAGAGGTCGGACTTGGGCGGCCCGAGAGGGTTTCGAGTTCGGCCAGGGACCCGGGCTTGCGCTGCGCGATCAGGTCGAGCAACGCATGGTTCCGCGCCGAGAGAATCTTGGCGAAACTTTCGAGCGATGTGAACCACATGGTTGGATCGTCCCTGTCAGGCTTCTGCTCTCCCCGCGCGATTGTCATAGTCCGAGCCTTCATCTGCTCATACGATGCCACCCCCACTCGAAGCGTTCGTTCTGTCATCAGATCACTCCTCGTTCGTGAATCATCGAATCCACTTCTGTCCTTAAGTCTTCAGCGTTCCGGCGTCGAAGCCAGGGCCACTAACTATAGCGGTCAGGCGACCTCCGCCATCATCAGGTCCGATCGCCAACCTCGGACACAGAGGTGCCGCCACGAACTTCGCGCGTTGTTCTTAGGCAGCCCATTGCTGCTTGAGCAATCCCGCAAGGCGTCTCGCCCTTTCCAAACACGCCGGATGCTGGTCACCAAAGCGTTCTGCGTTAATTTCCATGATCAGCGACGTGTCCGGAAGGAACGTAAGCGTGCTGAAGATGTCCTCCCAAGGAATGTCGCCCCAACCGATCGGCAAGTGCAGATCGCCGATACCGAGCGCGGTTGCCTCGGCCGGATGATAGAAACGCGTCATGGAATAGGGCAGGCCGAAGCTGTCATGCACATGCAGGTGACCGGTTACCGGAGCCATTGCGCGCAATTCTTCGAGGAAATCGAGATTGCGATAGGTCGACTCAATATAGGCATGCGAGAAGTCGATCAGCGCGACGACGTTGTCCGAGCCAATCGCCTTGACGGTTGCAGCCACTTCGCTCGGCGTCTGGCGGTACTGGCCGCTTTCAGTGGTGAAAATGTTTTCAAGTGCGATCCGTACGCCATAGTCCTTCGCGACATCGCCCATCTCGGCCAGCGCCTCGCGCTCCATTCGGTCGAGATCTGCGCCATTTTCGCCACCGGCAAGCTGCCCGGCACCCGAGTGATGGACGAGTATGCCCGCGCCCAGCCGATCGCACAGTTCGAGCATCGCCCGAACGACCTTCTTTTGCAGGTGCAGATGCTCGCGATCCATGAAGTTGGAGAGGATCTGGCCATGCAGCGATAATTTTTTGAAAGTGTACCGGCGAACGATATCGGCGAGGCGAAGCATCCTGTCCTCGATGATGCGCCCGCCGCTGATGATTTCCTCGGCATAGACGCCGATCTCGCAGGCATCGGCCCCCGTTTCGGCGATCTCCCGCAGCGAAGCGTCAAGCACACTCAAGTCGCCCTTGCCGGTCCGGTTGCAAAAGCCGACGGCGGAAATGATGTTGTTCATGCGGGTTTCTCCTGGAGGGAATTCAGAAAATCAGTGAACAATCGCCAGCTGCGAAACGCCGGCCACTTGTTGCGGGAAGCTCGAATTGATCTTGATGTCTATCCGGCGACCGCTATCGCGGTCGAAGACATGCAGTTGGGAGGGCGGCAATTCCAAACCTACTCGATCGCCGGGATGCACGCTCATGTGCTCGCCGATGACTGCTGCAAAAGGTACGCCATCGATCTCAGCATGGACGACGCGGCCAGAGCCGAGTTCCTCGATGAAATCTATCGTCGCCGGGACGCCGCGGCCGTCCGCCGAAACGGTGCATTGCTCCGGCCGGATGCCGATCGTGACATCTCTGCCCCGCAAGCTGGCCGCCAGAACAGGGTCGACGGGCACCTGCGCGCCGCCGAAACGCACCGAGGCCGCCTCGACTTCGACGCGCGTATTGAAGAGGTTCATCGCGGGGGCGCCGATGAAGGATGCGACAAATGTGCTTGCTGGCCGATGATAGATGTCGAGCGGCTGACCGACCTGCTCGACATGCCCCTTGTTCATGACTACCAGCTTGTCGGCAAGCGTCATCGCCTCGATCTGATCATGGGTGACGAAGATGGACGTTGCCGAAAGGCGCTGGTGCAGCTTGCGGATTTCCGCCCGCATGGTGACCCGCAGCTTCGCGTCGAGGTTCGACAGCGGCTCGTCGAACAGAAACACCTGCGGCTCACGGATGATGGCGCGCGCCATCGCGACGCGCTGACGCTGGCCGCCGGACAATGCTGCTGGTTTGCGCGCAAGATATTCGGAAAGGCCGACGATCTTTGCCGTCTCCTCGACGCGCGTTTCGCGCTCTGACTTTGACACACCGGCAACCTTCAGCGCATAGCCGATATTTTGGGCAACTGTCATATGCGGATAGAGCGCATAGTTCTGGAACACCATGGCGCAGCCGCGCTCACGCGGCTCGAGCCTATTGACGACGCGACCGCTGATTGCGATCTCGCCGGCGCTAATTTCCTCGAGTCCGGCGATCATGCGCAGAAGCGTGGACTTACCGCAGCCGGAGGGGCCAAGAATGACGACAAACTCGCCTGAGGCAAAAGAGAGGTCGATGCCATGCAGCGTCTGGGTCTTGCCGTAGGACTTGCGCACGGCGCGGATATCGATGTCAGCCATGTTTGAACCTCGTTTCTTTAAATCGCCGGATCACTTTTCGGTTGCGACCAGGCCACGGACGAACCAGCGTTGCAGCACCGCAACGACGATGAGCGGCGGCGCCATGATGATGAGCGACCCTGCAAGCGTGACATTCCAGTCGGGCAGGCCGTTTTCCGAAGGGAGCAGCGCGCTCAGCGACATCATTGTCGTCTTGTAGGCCGGGTCCGTGATCATCAGCAGCGGCCACAGATACTGGTTCCAGCCGTAAACGAACATGATCGTGGTGAGCGCCAGCATGTTGGTGCGCGAAAGGGGTACCAGCATGTCGACGAAAAAGCGCACGGGTCCGGAACCGTCCATGCGGGCGGCTTCGGCAAGTTCGTCCGGCAGCGTCATGAAGAATTGCCGGTAGAGAAATGTGCCTGTTGCGGTGGCAATCAGCGGCAGGGTGAGACCGGCGTAGGAATTAAGCAGGTTCCATTCGACCGAGACCTCAATGCCTGTCAGGGCCGAAATCAGCAATCGAAACGGCTGGAAAAGGTCGGCAGCCACGGCATAGGTCGGGACCACGCGAACTTCGAGCGGCAGCATCAGCGTGATGAACACGATCCAGAAGAAGAAGTGCTTGAGCGGCGTGCGAAAGAACACGATGGCAAAGGCTGTGCAGGCCGAAAGGGCCACTTTGCCGACGGTGACGAGGCAGGCCATGATCAGGCTGTTGATCATGGCCGAGCCGAGATTGGCGCGCGACCAGGCAGCAGAGGCATTTTCAAGGAAGCGGTCTTGCGGCAGGAAGTGGAACGGCACGCTGTTGATCTGTTGCAGCGTTTGACTGGCACCGGCCAGAATGACGAGGAACGGGCCGATCAACAGGATGAAGCCGAAGACCATCAACACGTAGGTCAGTGCATCGGCGATCGGGGTGCGCTGGATCATGATGGGCTCACTTGTAGTGCACGCGCTTCTCGATGAAGCGAAACTGGATGAATGTGAAGACCATGATCAGGCCGATCAGGACGATGCTCTGCGCCGAGGCGCCAGAGTAATTGAGCCCCTTGAAAGCCTCATCGACGATGCGAAACACCATGACCTCCGTGCCGTGATTGGGTCCGCCACTTGTCGTGCTGTGCACGATGCCGAAGGTGTCCGAACCGACGAACCCCTCCGTCATCATGATGACGAGTAGAAAGAACAGTGTCGGCGCCAGCAGCGGAACCTGGATATCGATCGCACGTCGGATCGGTCCGGCGCCGTCCATGGCAGCGGCTTCCGTCAGAGAGCGTGGCACGGATTGCAGGCCGGCCAACAGGAAGATGAAGGTGTAACCGGCCCATTTCCAAGCAAAGATGACGATGACGAGGATGAGCGCGTGGCTGCCGTATTTTGCCGGGTTCCAGAAATCGGGGAATGCGGCGTTGACCGAGGCCATCAGCCCGCGTTCGGGCGAAAGAATGAACCGGAAGGCCATGCCGGCGGCCGGTCCGGCGATTGCGTAGGGAAGGATATAGAGGAAACGGAATAGTCCCGAACCGGGGAGCCGCCGATCCACTGCAATTGCCAGAATGAGACCGACCAGGATGGTGAAGCAAGTCCCGCAAAGTGCGAAAACGAGGCTGACGGCGACAGAATTCCAATAGAAGGGATCGGAAAACACCTCGTCGAAATTCGTCAGCCCGACAAATTCCGCTGCCCCGCCAAAGGGGGGCTCCAGCGTGAAAGCCCACTTCATCACCGCGAGTGCCGGCCAATAGAAGAAAAGAAGGATCAGAAGAATCTGCGGCAGGGCGAAAAGGATTGGCAGCCACCAGCTTTTGAAAACGGCCCGCTTTTCCATGGATCAATCAAACCAATATATTTTGGGGACGAGAGCCTGCCTGCACCCGGCTGGCAGGCTCTTACTGCTTGCGAAACTCAGTTCAGCTTCTGGCCGGCATAGGTTTTTTCAAAGCGACGCAGCACGGCGTTGCCCCGCTCGGCGGCTTGGTCGAGTTCAGCCTGCACGTCGGCGTTCTGCATGAAAATCGCTTCCAGCGCCGTAGAGGCCTCCTTGCGGATCTGGGTGAAACCACCGAGGCGGATGCCGCGCGTGTTCTCCGAGGTCGGCGTGTAGGTCAGGCTGGCGATTGCGAGCTCGCGGCCCTTGTAGGGAGCCTTGTCGTAGAAACCGTTTGCCTTCATGCCCTCAAAGCCGGTCTTGGTGACAGGGATATAGCCAGTAACCGTCGACCACCATTGGGCCATTTCCGGCGTGGCGAGGAAGTTCAGGAAAGCGGCTGCGCCCTTGTATTCGGCTTCCGGACGACCGGCCATGACCCATAGCGAGGCACCGCCGACCAGCGAGTTCTGCCGCTGCGTGCCTTTCCAGACCGGTAGCATGGCGACTTCCCACTTGACGCCTTCCGGCAGCGTCTTGCCGATCGTACCGTGGTCAGCGATCGAGGTCTGGATCATCTGGCACGTCTGGGAGGTGAACGCGGGGACGATGTCCATGCCGAGCTGCTTCGTTTTGACGACGAACAGCTTCTCGTCGGCCATTTTCTTGAAGAACGCCACATGGTCGACGAACTTGGTCTTGTTGAAGACGAGTTCGGCGTCCAGACCCTGGTAGCCGTTGCCCTTGGTTGCGAGCGGCTGATTGTGGATGGCGGAAAATTGCTCCATCATCTGCCATGTATCGAAGTTAAAGCCGAGCGGGCATTCGAAACCCGCCGCCTTCAGCTTGCGGGCGGCGTCCTCGACCTGTTCCCAGGTTTCCGGCTTGAAGTCGATGCCGGCCTTCTGGAAGGCGTCGACATTGTAATAGAACATGGCGGTCGAAGAGTTGAACGGGAAGGAGTTTAATTCCCCTGCAGCCGTCGCGTAGTAATTGGCGATGCCGCTGAAATAGTTGGTCCAGTCGATCGTATAACCGTTGTCGGCCATCAGTTTCTTGGCCGGCACGAAGGCTCCGGAAAGCATCATGTCGAGCGTGCCCGCATCGTAGATCTGGGTGATCGCCGGCTGCTTCTTGGCGCGATAGGCGGCAATCGTGTTCTGAAGCGTCGTGTCGTAGCCGTTCTGCGAGGTGCAGATGATTTCGTAGTCCGCCTGCATGTCGTTGAACTTTTTGCAGGCGTCCTGTACGCGCTCGCCGAGATCGCCGGACAGGCCGTACCAGAATTCGAACTTGGTCTTCTCGGCATAGGCCGGACCAGCACCAAATGCGGTGGCGGCCAGGAGAGACGCCAGAGCTGATTGAAGAACAGTGAGTCTCATCGCAAGTGCTCCTTGGAAGTGTAACGATGACCCGCTGGCCCTTGGATTGCCACGGCTCGTTCGCTGCTTCAGCTAGCAGCCCAATGTGACAGTCAGCGCTAGTTTCCGTGAAACTTGGATGACGAACTTTGCAATTCCGTTTGTTTTGTTCGGTGTCGAGGCCACAAGCCATTGCGATGCCTTGATCGCAACCAACCGGCTTCTTAATTCCTGTTGACAGGATTGTTATCGATAACATACCATGGCTTGCAGGTTCACTGGGCTTTGGGAGGAGCGCCGATGACTAGCGAAAAGCTGCTGGAGTTTCGCTCCATCACCAAGGAGTTCGGCGGCACCCGGGCATTGTCTCAGGTATCCCTGAATCTGCACCGAGGCGAGATCCTCGCGCTTCTCGGAGAAAACGGCGCAGGCAAATCGACGCTCATCAAGACCTTGGCCGGCATCTATAAGCCGGACGGCGGCGATATTCAGTTCCGTGGTGAGCCTTATGTCCATCGGCCGCCAAAGCCAAACGAACGTCAGCCGGTTGCCTTTATCCACCAGGACCTTGGCTTGATCGAATGGATGACGGTCGGCGAAAATGTCGGATTGGCGCAGGGTTTCTCCATGCGTTCGCGCCTGATCGACTGGAGGCGGACGGAGGAGCGGGCCCGGGAGGCGTTGAACCTCGTCGGCTGCGATTTTGAGCCGTCGACGCGTGTCCAGGACCTCACCCGCACCGAAAAATCGCTTGTGGCGATCGCCCGCGCGCTCGCCGTAGAAGCGGACGTGCTTGTTCTCGACGAGCCGACCGCCAGCCTTCCAGCCGATGAGGTGGAACGCCTCTTCAACGCCATCCGTCCGCTGAAAGCGAGAGGGGTCGCGATGATCTACGTGTCGCATCGGCTCGATGAGATTTTCCGCATCGCCGATCGGGTTGCGGTCTTGCGCGACGGTCGCCTGGTCGGCGAGAAGCCGGTGGCACAGACGACGCCGGACGAATTGATTGAAATGATCGTCGGCCGAAAGGCGGACCAATTTTTCGCCAAAGCAGCTGGCAACCCGGGCGAGACGATCGTCAGTGTTCGGGACCTTGCCTGCCGCAGCGCCGGACCTGTTTCCTTCGACATCCGAAAAGGAGAGCTGCTTGGGTTGGTTGGTTTGCGCGGCGCCGGTCAAGAACTGATCGGCCGGGCACTCTTTGGCTGCGAAGCTTTTTCCGGCGCAGTAAATATCGGTGGGGCGGTACCGGACCTGTCGAGCCCGGTCGCGGCAATGAAGTCCGGCATAGGGCTGATCGCGCGCGACCGCACCGAAGAATCCATCGCCATGTCGCTGTCGCTTCGAGAAAACACCTTCATCAATCCTGCAGCCTCCGGACGCAGGCCCTTCTCTTTCCTCTCGCCGTTTAAGGAAGCTTCCCTGGCGCGCGCGATCGGGGAGAGTGTCGGGTTGCGGCCGAATGACCAGAGCCTGCCGATCGAAGCGCTGTCGGGGGGCAACCAGCAGAAAGTGGTGGTCGGCCGCTGGCTTGCAACCGACCGCAAGCTTCTGATCGCCGAGGATCCGACCGCAGGCGTCGATGTCGGTGCCAAGGCCGACATCTATCGGTTGATCGCCCGTGCGCTGGAGGCAGGTCTCGCGGTCGTCGTCGTGTCGACGGATTTCGAGGAAATTGCACATATCTGCCATCGTGCCCTGGTGTTTTCGCGCGGACGGATTGTGCGTGAATTGCAAGGTGCGGATTTAACCACATCGGCGGTGATCGCTGCCGCGTCGGCTTCAGAAGCCGCTTGAGTTCCGGGAGAAAGATAATGCAGTCGATCGAATCCACCGCCCTTGAGCCGACCCGAGCCGAGCTGGCAGGCCTCAGCTTCATGCAGAAACTGCTGCGGTTCCTGCCGGTTTACGGGCTGGTCATCCTTACTTTGCTGCTTATCGTGCTGTTTTCGCTTCTCCTGCCGCAGACCTTTCCGACGGTCCTCAATCTTCGCTCGATCGTTTCCGACAAGGCGATCATCGCCCTCCTGTCGCTGGCAGCAATGATCCCGATGGCTGCGGGCCGCATCGATCTCACTGTTGGCTACGGCATCGTGCTCTGGCACATTCTTGCGATCAGCCTGCAGACCGTGTTCGGCGTGCCGTGGCCGATTGCAGTTGTCATCGTGCTTGCGCTCGGCGCAGTCACCGGCTTCCTCAACGGTCTTCTGGTGGAGGTCGCGCGCATCGACTCGTTCATCGCAACGCTCGGCACCGGTACGGTTCTCTACGCGCTAGCACTTTGGCACACCGGCGGACGCCAGGTCGTCGGAGTCTTGCCGGAGGGCTTTTATTCACTGAACGGTACGATGGTGTTCGGCCTGCCGATCACCGGCTTTTATGTGCTGCTGCTTGCCCTCGTGCTCTGGCTCGTTCTCGAATATCTGCCGATTGGCCGCTACGTCTATGCGATCGGTGCCAATCCGAAAGCGGCGGCGCTGAACGGCATTCCGGTCCGCCGTTTTGTCATCGGCGCTTTTGTCTCGTCGGGCACGCTTGCCGCGCTTGCAGGCGTCCTGCTCGCCTCGAAGCTGCGTATCGGCCAGGCCAGTGTTGGCCTCGAATACCTGCTGCCGGCGCTCGTCGGCGCCTTTCTCGGCTCCACCACCATCAAGCCTGGACGGGTCAATGTCTGGGGCACCATGACCGGTGTCATCATTCTTGCTGTCGGCATTTCCGGCATCCAGCAAATCGGTGGCTCGTTCTTCGTTGAACCACTCTTCAACGGCATCACTCTGCTCGTGGCCATCGGCATCGCCGGTTACGCGCAGAGGAAGCGGGGTGCTGTCGGAAAAGCCGCGGTCCCAGGTCCAGTGTCTGGAAAGCCATCGAAAAACTGATCGCGCCCGGCGCGCACAATCTTCAAAGGGAGGAAGAACCATGAAACGCAGAACGCTTATCCAGAGTTCCGTCACCGTATTGGCCTTGATACTTGCGGGACCGGCGCTGGCGGATGCCATGTCCGACGCCAAGGCCGTGGTCGACAAATATGCGACCCGCGTCACCACCTGGGACGGTCCGAAGACAGGACCTAAGGCACAAGAAGGCAAGACGATCGTCGTACTCGCCGGCGATCTGAAGAACGGCGGCATCTTGGGTGTTACCACCGGCGTCGAGGAAGCCGCAGCCGCCATGGGTTGGCAGGTCAAGGTTCTCGACGGTGCGGGCTCGATCGGCGGCCGCACAGCAGCATTCGGCCAGGCCATGGCCCTGAAGCCCGCCGGGATTATCATCAACGGCTTCGATGCCGTCGAGCAGGCGCCGGCTCTTGAGCAGGCGAAGGCTGCAGGAATTCCGCTGGTTGCCTGGCATGCAGGGCCGGTGATCGGTCCTGACGAAAAAACCGGCCTTTTCGCCAACGTCAGCACCGACGCCATGGAGGTTTCCAAGTCGGCTGCAGATTGGGCCTATGCCGATGCGAAAGGCAAGCCGGGCGTCGTGATTTTCACCGATTCGACCTATGCGATTGCCATCGCCAAGGCCGACAGGATGAAAGAGGAGATTGAGAAACTCGGCGGCAAGGTTCTTGAATATGTCGACACGCCCATTGCCGAAACCTCCCAGCGCATGCCGCAGCTGACGACATCGTTGCTGCAGAAATACGGCGACCAGTGGACCCATTCGCTCGCCATCAACGATCTTTATTTCGACTTCATGGGCCCGTCACTGGCAGCTGCCGGCAAGGGCGGCACAGACGCGCCGATCAACGTCGCGGCCGGTGATGGCTCGGAATCGGCCTACCAGCGCATCCGCGCCGGGCAATTCCAGAAGGTTACGGTCGCCGAGCCGCTCAACCTGCAGGGCTGGCAGCTCGTCGACGAGCTGAACCGCGCCTTCGCCGGCGAACAATGGTCGGGTTATCTTTCCCCGCTCCATGTCGTCACCGCCGACAATGTCGAATTCGACGGCGGCCCCAAGAACGCGTTCGATCCGGAAAGCGGCTACCGCGACGAGTATAAAAAGCTCTGGGGCAAGATGTAACGGCCTTCCTCCCGGAAACTGGGCACCGCGAATGGTGCCATTTTTTTAGCACGTTGTGTCGCAAGCGATATCGAAAGAAGCGATGGGCACGCGATCGATCATGGTTTCGTCGTGGTGTTGCCCTGGATGAGCTGTATCTCAGCCCGCCACGACCTGTTCAGATGCACGTCTGCAAGTATATTCAAGAGCGCCTGAGCCGCTGCTTCTCCGATCGCGGCCCTCGGCACATCAATGGTTGTAAGCCTAGTTCGCACCGTGTTGGGTATGGACGTGCCGTTAAATCCCACCACCGACATCTGCTCCGGGACCGCTATTCCCGCTTCGTGCAGATAGGAGAGGCCACCAAGCGCCATCGCGTCATTCAGGAAGTGAATCGCCTGGATCTCGGGATGCTTGCGGATCAGTTGCTGCGTCAGGGCGCGTCCTGTTTCGGCTTGTCTCGGCCGGTTTTCACAAACCATGCTGATCACGTCGATATTGGCGCTCGCAAGCGATGACCGCAAGGCAAGGTAGCGCCAGCGGGCGCACAGATCCTTCTCCAATTCGGCTCCGACATAGGCAATGCGTCTAAGGCGGCGCTCGAGGAAATGCGCCGCAACGAGGCGCCCCGCCTCGGCGTGCGAAGGGCCAGCGCTGAAATCGAGATCTTCATTGTCGCAATCCCACAATTGAATCGCCGGGCAGTTGCGTCTTTCCAGCAATTTATCGGAAGCGGAGCTTCGCGCCATGCCGCCGTTCAGCAAGAGCCCTGCCGGACGGAACGACAGCATCTCCCGGATGAGGTCTGCTTCGATGCCGGGATCGAAATGGGATTCCCCAATGAATGTATGAAGCCCTCTTGGCCGGAGGATGGCGTTTACCCCGCTCAGCACTTCGGAAAAAACGATGTCGCTGATCGATGGGATGATCACCGCTACCATCCGGCTCTTGCGCGAACTCAATGATCCCGCAAGGTTGTTCGGCAGATAGCCAAGCTCGTCTGCGGCACGCCTCACCCTCTGCCGCGTCTCCTCGGAAATGTTGCCGACGCCTCGCATTACCTTTGAGACCGTCATGCTACTGACGCCCGCCTTTGCAGCCACATCAAGCAGCGTGACGATCCTCGCCCTATCCTGTGCCATTTGCCCCATCCCGTGCCGTGAAAAGCAAACTAGCTTGACATGCCATTTGTTATCGATAACATTAAGGAGGTTAACGATAACCTTTGCGTTGTTGGGATGCAATGCCTGGTGCAAGGGGAATCGGGGAGGCGAGCGATGGGGCGGTTCTGTCGCTTCGCATGCGGCAGCAAGAGCCCAGTCAAATCAGGTGGAGGAAGTCATGAAAGTTTTCAATTCTATGCGCGCGGTTGTAACAGCAGTCGCAATCGGCATCACGGCCCTGGCCATGACCGCCGAAGCCAGGGCGGTCACGCTCAATGACATCATATCACGCGGCACGGTTCGGATCGGCGTCCTGACCGGTGCGCCGCCCATGGGCATGGTGGACGAAAAGGGTAATCCTACCGGCTACGACGTTGACGTCGCCAACTTGATTGCCGGATATCTCTCGCTGCCTGTTGAACTCGTACCATTGACGCCGCCGGCCCGCATTCCGGCACTCCAGACCGGTAAGGTCGATTTCCTCGTTGCGACGCTGGCCCCGACGGGTGAACGGGCAAAAACCGTCATGTTTACCCAGCCCTACAGCGCCTTCAACATGGACATCATATCAGGTCCCGACCAGAAGTTTGCGAGCCTTGCCGATCTTCAGGGCAAGCGCGTTGCGGTCAATCGGGGTTCGTCACAGGAAACCGCGCTCCGCAAGGCGGCCGTCCCGGACTTGGAAATCGTAGTTTTCGAGGACGACTCCACCAGTGCGCAGGCGCTGATTGCCGGTCAGGCGGATGCGGTTGCACTGCCGTCGACTGTGGGTGAAGCGATCATCAAGCAGCGTCCTGACGCTGGCCTGCAGGTCGGCTTCACCTTCTTCCAGCAAGGCAATTCGATGGCGACGAAGCTGGAGGACCTCGAACTGCGTCAGTGGCTGAATACGTCGATCTATCTGATGAAGATCTCCGGCGATCTCGACAAGATTGCGACGAAATGGACAGGCCGTCCGATGCCGACCCTTCCGTCCTTCTGATTGAGCTTGCACACGAGCCTGCCGGTGACATCGGCCGGCAGGCCGCGAAATTTCGACGGAGCTCACTTATGTCCTATACATTTCAATTCGGCGTACTGGCGCAGTATCAGGGCGAAATCCTGAGTGGCATCTGGCTGACGATCAAGTTGTCGGTCCTTTCGATCATTCTCGGCTCAGTGGCTGGTGTCATGCTTGCATCTCTGCGCTCCATAAAGGGCGGCGCGGTGCGGTATCTTGTCGATGCCTATGTCGAAGTGATCCGCAATACGCCGTTTCTGGTCCAGCTCTTTATTGTCTATTTCGGCCTGCCTGGACTTGGTATTCGCGTGGGCGCCGATACGGCGGCACTGATCGGCATGACCATCAATCTTGCCGCCTATTCGACGGAAATCATCCGCGCCGGCATCGAGGCTGTGCATAAATCTCAGATTGAAGCAGGCGAGGCGCTCGGTTTCACGCGCTTCCAGATCTATCGCCACGTCATCCTGGTGCCGGCCGTTGCCAAGGTTTATCCGGCACTGTGCAGCCAGTTCGTGTTGATGATGCTGGCCTCCAGCATCTGCTCGGCAATTTCGACCCATGAACTTGCCGCCTCGGCCGCCTTCGTCGAATCGCAAACCTACCGGTCTTTCGAAGTCTATATTGTAGTCACGCTGATTTATCTCGCGCTGGCCCTGGCGCTGCGCGCAGGCTTGGCGCTCCTCGGCATGCGGCTTTTCGGCCGGCGGGTTGCCCGCCGTACGATGACGGCCCTGCCGGAGGTGCCGGCATGACGCTGAGAACATTCGGTTTCAATGAATTCGGTTTTCTGCTGCAAGCGCTGCAATGGACCATTCTCCTGACGGTCATCGCGCTGATCGGCGGAGGTCTGCTCGGCTTTGCCGTAGCGCTTGCCCGAACCTCGCCCGTCAAGGCCATGCGCTTTGCCGCAGGTTCCTATATCCAGGTCATCCAGGGCATTCCGGTGCTGATGATCCTGTTTTTGTCCTATTATGGCCTCAGCCTTGCCGGGCTTGAATTGCCGCCGCTCTTTGCCGCGGGCGCATCGATGACGATTTACGCGTCAGGTTATCTCGCGGAAATCTGGCGCGGCTGCATTCAGGCGGTGCCGAAGCAACAATGGGAAGCGTCGCAATCGCTTGCCATGACCCGGTTGCAACAATACCGCTACATCATCCTGCCGCAGGCGATCCGCGTCTCGCTGCCGCCAACCGTCGGCTTTGCGGTGCAGGTGGTCAAGAATACTTCGATCACCTCGATCATTGGCTTCGTCGAACTGGCCCGAGCAGGTCAGCTTGTCAACAACACGACGTTCCAGCCCTTCCGCGTCTTCATCGCGGTGGCCGGTCTCTATTTCGTCGTCTGCTATCCATTGTCCCAGCTGTCGCGTTGGCTGGAGAGGAGGTTTCATGCCGGAAGTAATCGTTGAAAATGTTCACAAGAGCTTCGGTGCGCTCGAAGTTCTCAAGGGGGTATCGCTGAGCGTCGGGCGCGGGGAGGTCTTCGCTCTGATCGGCCGGTCCGGTTCTGGTAAGAGCACACTGCTACGGTGCATGAACGGCCTGGAAAAGATCAATTCCGGCCGCATCGAGATCGCCGGCCATGCGCTTGGAGGAGACGCAAAGGCGCTGCGAAGCCTGCGCACCGATGTCGGCATCGTCTTCCAAAGCTACAACCTCTTTCCGCATTTGACTGTAGGCGAGAACATCATGCTGGCGCCCCGCATTGTCAAAGACGTTGCGAAAGCGGAGACACGGGAGATAGCTCGCGAGGTCCTTCAACTCGTAGGCCTATCGGAAAAATTCGATGCCTATCCGGACCAGCTTTCTGGCGGCCAGCAACAGCGGGTGGCGATTGCCCGTTCGCTTGCGATGCGGCCGAAGGTGATGCTCTTCGACGAAGTCACCTCTGCGCTCGATCCGGAACTGACCGAGGAAGTGCTGGTGGTCATGGAAAAACTGGCCCGCGACGGCATGACCATGATACTTGTCACGCATGAGATGGGTTTTGCGCGGCGGGTGGCCACGCAGACGATCTTCATGCACAAGGGCACGATCTGGGAGCAGGGGGCATCCAAGGAGTTGTTCGCTAATCCACAGACGCCGGAGTTGAGGCAGTTTGTGAAATCGGACGTCAAGTAGTCCTGACACAGCGGGCCTGGAGAAAATCTGCTTCCGGCCCGCAGATCCATCAGCGGCTTGTTTGGCGCAGGATCAAGTCCGGCCGGATCGTTATCAGTCCCGCGCTGTCCGAAAGCGTCCCGTCCAAGACGTCGAGAATGAGCCGCGCCGTTTTCGCTCCGATTTCAGCTGCGAAGGCGTTGATCGTTGTCAGACTAGGGACGCAAATTGCGCCGATCTCATAGTCGCCGAAGCCGCCGATGGCGATCTGGTCCGGCACCGCAATGCCGCGCCTTTGACATTCGGTAAGCGCGCCGAAGGCGGAAAGATCAGAGACGCAGATCACCGCTTCGGTATCTGGAAAATGCTCCAGCAACCGGCCCATCGCGTTCGCGCCCTCGCGCATTGAAATCGGTGGCGGCCCGGCGGCAATCAGCCGCGTCGCGTCCAGCCCGTGATCCTCCATCGCAGTGATGAAGCCGCCCCGCCGATCGCTGCCGCGCGTGTCGCGGTCAGCATCGCCACCGATGAAGGAGATCTTCCGATAGCCAACAGTGACAAAATGATCGATCATCTTGCGTACAGCCAGGGCATTGGAAAAGCCAACCACGTGTCCAATCGGTTCTTCCGGAAGATCCCAGGTTTCAATGACAGGGATGCCAGCATTCGACAGCAGTTTGCGGGCTCGGGGCGTATGTTTGCCGCCCGTCACCACGATTGCTTCCGGTTTGCGCCGCAAGAGCTGCTCGATCAGCCGCTCCTCTTCACGAACGTCGTAGTTCGTGTAGCCGAGGAGGACCTGCAAACCCTTATCCGACAAACCGTCCGACAGTGCCCGAACCGTATCGGCGAAATTGGCATTGTTGATCGATGGGATCGTGACTGCCACGAAGTCGGTGCGCTGCGATCGCAGATTGGAAGCCGTACTGTCGAAGACGTAACCAAGTTCCTCGGTTGCGCGCAGCACAGCCTCGCGCGTCTCCTGGCTGACGGAGGTGTCGCGCTTGAAAGCGCGCGACACCGTCATCGGCGACACGCCTGCCATACGGGCGACATCCGCCATGGTTGGTGGCTTACGAATATTGGGCATTTGCATCCATGTTATCGTTACCAGACCACTACAACCATGTTTGCGCCTAATTGCAAGCAGGTTGTGATTTCTGTGATGCTTGCCTCAAAGCGGGAACTCGTTTGCCTGAGTGACGTGATGATGGATTCGGCCGTCGAAATAGCGCGCCAACACCTCTTCCGTTGCTGCCTTGGCCGCCGAACGGGCTGGACTTGCAAGCGCGGCTTCGACGGTTGCGAGATCGGGATAGTTGATCGCAAGGATCATGGGGATTTCCGGAGCTCCTTCATCACGGGCATCCGCGAATGTCACTCTGACATCAAGCGCGCCGGGAAAGGCCTTCCATTTCGGCAGGATGTCGTTGAGAACGGCGGCCCGAAACGCCTCAGTTTGACCGTTCTTCACTTTTCCTTCGAAGAGGGCGTAGCGTGTTATCATTGTACGATATCCTTGTTGGGTCCCTTGAAAAATTCCATCAGGGCGGCCTGGTCCTCACCGCCGAGACCGGCGGCAGTCAGCATGCGATGAACTTCGGCGCAGAGCGCCGTCAGCGGCATGGCGGTATTAGTGCGGCGGGCGAGATCCTGCGCCCCATTCAAATCCTTGACCATGTTGTCGATCCGGCCGGTGCGACGGTAATCTTTGGCGACAAAGCGCGGCATGTATTCCTGCAGAATTGCGCTGTCGGCCCGGCCGCCCTTCAGCGCCTGTGGGATCTTCGCTGCATCCACGCCGGCGTCGAGCGCCAATTGCGTCGCTTCCGCCACGGCCAGAAAATTGAGCCCACAGAGAACCTGGTTGATCAGTTTCGTGGTCTGGCCAGCGCCGGACGGCCCCATATGTGTGTAGTTCGAGGCGACGTGCCGCAGCACCTCATGTGCATCGGCGACATCCTCGGCCTTGCCGCCGGCCATAAGCGTGAGCTGTCCGATCAGCGCCTTGGGTGCGCCTCCCGACAAGGGACTGTCGACCCAGCGCAGGCCCTTTTCCGCCGCGTCGGACGCCAGGGCCTTCGTCGCCTCAGGGTCGATCGAGGACATGTCTATGATGAGAGTTCCGGGCCTGGCGCCGCCAGCAACGCCGCCCTCGCCAAAGACAGCGAGCCGCACAATTTTTGCCGAGTTGAGGCTGAGAATGACATAGTCCGAACCGGCCGCTGCTTGCGCTGCACTTGCCGCCGGCGTAGCGCCTCTGTCGACCAGCTCGCGCATCTTGGCTGCGTCCAGATCAAAGACCGTCAAGTGGTTCCCGGCTTCTACGAGCCGTGTTCCGATGGCGCCGCCCATCGCGCCGGCGCCGATCAATGCAACCTTGTTCGTCATGTTTCCATTCCCTTTAATTGCGTGACGACTGCCTCGACGATCGCGCCGAGCGGCCGGTCGATATCCACACTGAATGCATTCTCGTCCGCGTCCGGTGGCTCCAGCGTCGCGAACTGGCTTGCCAGCAGGTCGGCCGGCATGAAATGGCCTGTTCGGGCATTCATTCGCGCCTTGATGACCTCGGGCGACCCGGCGAGATGAACGAAGGTAATCACCTCTCCCGCGGTTTGCGCAATATGAGCGCGGTAGGCCCGCTTAAGCGCTGAACAGCCAATGATTTGTCGCCCTTCGGCTCTGGCCAGTGTCTGACCCACAAGTGTCAGCCACGGCCAGCGGTCCCCATCGTCCAAGGCCACGCCGCGTCGCATCTTGTCGATATTGGATGGCGGATGAAGCTCGTCGCCATCCAAATATGCCGCCCCCAATCGGTCGGCGAGCGCGGCGCCGACCGAGGACTTGCCGCATCCCGCAACGCCCATCAGCACCATTCGCTGCGGAACCTCAGAGAGAGGCCGTAATGCCACCGTCAACATAAAGCACATGTCCATTCACAAATGAGGATGCATTGGAGGCGAGGAACACGCAGGCGCCGACCAATTCGTCCACCTTGCCCCAGCGGCCGGCCGGCGTGCGTTTTTCCAGCCAGGCGGAAAAGGTGGAATCAGCGACCAGGGCGGCGTTCAATGGGGTATCGAAATAGCCAGGCGCAATGGCATTGCATTGCAGCCCGTATTTGGCCCAGTCGGTCGCCATTCCCTTGGTCAGATTGCCGACGGCGCCCTTGGTCGCCGTGTAGGGCGCAATGCCGGGACGAGCCAGTGCCGTCTGCACGCTGGCGATATTGATGATCTTACCGGCTCCGCGTTTGATCATGTGTCGCGCGACTGCCTGGCCGACGTTGAAAACAGTGGAGACATTGGTTCGCATAAGCTGCTCGAACGCGTCCGCCGGAAAATCCTCGAGCGGCGAGCGGTGCTGCATTCCCGCATTGTTCACGAGGATGTCGATCGCGCCGATTTTTGCTTCGAAGCTGTCTACTGCTGCGCGCACTGCCTCATGATCCGTCGCGTCGAATGCCAATTGATGCGTACCGTCACCAAGGCCTTTCGCGGCTTCCGCAAGCTTTCCGGTGTCGCGGCCGTTGAGCACGATCTCGGCACCGGCATTCGCAAGGCCGCGCGCAAGAGCAAGGCCGATCCCCTGCGACGATCCCGTGACGAGAGCTCGGCGGCCCGTCAAATCAAACAAGTCCTGCCCCATGGTTCCCCCTTATTTTTTGTCTCGACATTCCTCATGTCCGTCTTTATGTTATCGATAACATTAATTGTCAAGGGACGGAGACACCGAAATGAGCAAACCCCAGATCCTTCAGGTCGGGCCCTATCCGGAATGGGACGAAGCGCCTCTGAATGCTGTGTTTTCCGTTCATCGCTATTTCGAGGCAGCCGACAAGCCAGGCTTTCTTGCCGCCGTCGGTCCGCAAGTCCAGGCGATCGCCACGCGAGGCGAACTCGGCGCCAGCCGGGCCATGATCGAGGCCTGCCCCGCGCTCGAGCTGATTTCGGTTTACGGGGTCGGTTTTGACGCCGTCGATCTGGCCGCCTGCCGGGAACGCGGCATCGGCGTCACCAACACACCGGACGTGCTGACGAGCGACGTCGCGGATCTTGGCGTGGCGATGATGTTGTGCCTGTCGCGCGGCATGATCGGCGCGGAAAGCTGGGTAAAGGACGGAAGTTGGATGGCAAAAGGCCTCTACCCGCTGAAGCGCCGCGTCTGGGGGCGGCGCGCCGGCGTACTCGGTCTTGGCCGGATCGGCTATGAAGTTGCCAAACGCCTCCAAGGCTTCGACATGCAGATCGCTTATTCGGATGTGGCGCCAAAGGATTTCGCCGCCGATTGGGAGTTTATTGCTGATCCCGTCGCGCTTGCCACCCGGTCCGACTTTCTCTTCGTCACGCTGGCCGCGTCCGCCGCAACCCGCCACATTGTGGGCCGCGAGGTGATCGCCGCTCTCGGCGGGGAGGGAATGTTGATCAATATCTCCCGCGCCTCCAATATCGATGAGGAGGCCCTGCTCGATGCACTCGAAAGCGGTGCGCTCGGCTCCGCCGCCCTTGACGTGTTCGAAGGCGAACCGGCGCTCAATCCACGGTTTCTCGCTCTGGACAACGTGCTCCTGCAGCCGCATCACGCGTCTGGAACCATCGAGACACGCAAGGCCATGGGACAGCTCGTGCGTGACAATCTCGTGGCGCATTTTGCCGGGCAGCCCCTGCTGACCCCGGTTCTTTAAGGAGACGCGCCGATGAAAGCCATCGTCGTTCACGGTCCCAAAGACCTGCGCATCGAGGAGCGCCCGATCGAAGCGCCAGGACCAGGAGAAGTGCGCCTGCGCCTTGCGGCCGGCGGCATCTGCGGCAGCGATCTGCACTATTATAACCACGGCGGTTTCGGTGCCGTCAGGCTGCGTGAGCCGATGATCCTGGGGCACGAGGTTTCCGCGTATGTGGAGGCGCTCGGGGCGGGTGTCGACGGATTGAAACCGGGCCAACTCGTAGCTGTTTCACCGTCCCGACCGTGCCGATCCTGCCTTTATTGCCAGGAAGGGCTGCATAACCAATGCCTCAATATGCGGTTTTACGGCAGTGCCATGCCCTTCCCGCATGTCCAGGGGGCTTTCCGCGAGGTTCTTGTCGCCGATGCCGTTCAGTGCGTGCCGGCCGATGGTCTTACCGCAGGCGAGGCGGCGATGGCTGAACCCCTGGCTGTTACTCTGCATGCGACCCGCAGGGCGGGAGAAATATTGGGTAAACGGGTTCTGGTGACCGGCTGCGGGCCAATCGGCCTTCTGTCGATCATTGCCGCCCGGCGTGCCGGGGCCGCCGAAATCGTTGCAACGGATCTTTCGGATTTCACCCTCTCGCTGGCACGCAAGGCCGGCGCGGACCGGACGATCAATATGCGTAGCGAACCGGATGCGCTTTCCCCCTATACAGCCCATAAGGGTTCATTCGACATACTATACGAATGCTCTGGTGCAGCGCCCGCGCTGGTCGCCGGCATCGCTGCTCTTCGCCCACGCGCCGTGATCATACAGCTTGGCCTTGGTGGAGACATGAACCTTCCGATGATGGCGATCACGGCCAAGGAACTGGACCTGCGCGGTTCCTTCCGCTTTCACGAGGAGTTCGCGACCGGCGTCGTGTTGATGCAAAAGGGCCTGATCGATGTGAAGCCGCTGATTACCCACACGCTGCCTCTATCGGACGCTGAGGCGGCTTTCGAACTGGCGACTGACCGGAGCCAGGCGATGAAGACGCAGATTGCCTTTAGTTGACACCAGTCCCGCGCGTCGTGCTTTCCGAACGGCTGTGCGAAGAGCTTGAGATTGAGCCGAGTGTGTCGCGAGCGCGTCGAAAGTCCTGGCCGCTGCGGCCCTCAGGCGGGCTTTAATTTTTGAGAATGCCATTTCGATCGGAGTGAGATAGGGGCTGTATGCGGGCAGTGAGAGGAACCATGCACCGGAGTCTTTGAGAAAAGTATCGATTTCAGGTGATCCGCAACTCGCCGCCACCCGCGCATAGTAATGAGCGATCAGCCTGGTCACGTTTGCTGCCTATTGCTGCTTCAGTATCCCCTAGGCTGGCAGGTATTTATGGATGCTCACCGGTACATGCGGCATAGGAGTGAGAGCTGTGATTGAGCCCAATCGCGGGCGATCTGCTGGGTTTCTGCCAGTCCAGACAAGAGGACGCCGATCTCACCGCTGATTTCGAGGTTTGTATCCCTTATCCTGCATGCAACCGTATCAAGCGTTACAGTGGCCACAACCAGACTGTCGATTGGTGGCGTCTGGAAAAGCGCCTCCGAATTTGCCTCGCAAGTCAGCAACGCCCTCGCTGTGACCGACGAGACACCGCTCGAAACGGGGCAGAAATCGACCGACTCCACCTGAAATCGGACAGTTTGATTTGGGCCGATCGGAATCTGTTCGCACAACTGCAACGTAGCAATGGATCTAGCGATGCTCGGCCACTCTGGGCTATTGAGGGCCGACCGGCAGTCTGCTGAAACCGGAGCGTAAGACCAAAAAAAGATCGCTGCCGAAATGCAGCAAGCGCTGGTCTCTCTGGAACGTCGTCCCGTCATGATTATCCTCTGTGGCCGAAACGTCACCTGTACTTTGCCGCGGTGGCCAAGGAACTGCGTTTCGCACCGCCCAACGGGCCCTCAGTAACCATGCGAAGGCCTGGAGCGGCAACTCGGCGTGCAACTCTTCATCCGCTCGACCAAACGGGTGGAACTGACAAGGGAAGGGAGACCTTGAGCGAACCCTCACCATCGATCCCGATAAGCAGCTTCTTCCCTAATGTAAGCCTGCCGAGTCGGCCAAATGTTCCCAGCCTTAATTAGCATGCCGCATGAATTGACGAAATTGCCTTTTTGTTAATCAACGGAATCGACCCAGCTTGCCCAAAATCGACATGCAAGAATGGTTACAAAGCCGAAGGTCATGCCTACATACTCTGACATCTTCATCGGTCCCGAAATCAGATGCAGCTCTCGCTCCGCAATGTCAGCAAATCCTATGTGACCGCAGAAGGACCTCTTGAGATCCTGAAAGGCATCGATTTCGATCTCAACGCAGGCGAAAGCGTCGCACTGACGGGAGAGTCCGGAAGCGGAAAGAGCACCCTGCTTCACCTTGTCGGCGGGCTTGACTATCCCGATGGCGGGCAGGTCCTTTCAGCCGGCCGAGATATTGCCGCGCTGGATGATCGGGGAAGGGCCGAGTATCGACGTACGGCGGTCGGGTTGGTGTTTCAGCAGTTCAACCTCATTCCGTCGCTCGATGTCGCGGCCAACATTTCCTTTCATGCAAAGCTTGCCGGGCGGCACAATCCTGCCTGGGAGCGGCAGCTCGTGGAAAATCTTGGCATCCAGGCGCTTCTTGCCCGATACCCCGAGCAGCTTTCCGGAGGCCAGCAGCAGAGGGTGGCGATTGGCAGAACGCTTGCCGCGCGCCCGCCCCTGGTTCTCGCCGACGAACCGACAGGCAATCTCGACGAAGCGACTGGGGATGCCGTGCTCGCCATCATGCTGTCGCTGACGAAGAGTGCAGGTGCTGCGCTTTTGATGGTGACGCATTCTTCGAGGCTGGCGCAGAAGCTCAACCGTAACGTTCATCTCAGCGGCGGAAAGATCGCCTGATGCTCTGGACCGCCGCAACGGCTCTCCTTTCGCATTGGCGGCGCCGGCCTCTTCAGCTTGTTACCCTTATCCTCGGCCTTTCGTTGGCCACCGCGCTCTGGTCGGGTGTCCAGGCGATAAACGCAGAGGCGCGGGCGAGTTATGCGCGGGCAGCCGCAGTGCTTGACCAGAACGAGCTGACTCAACTCGTGCCGAATAAGGGCAATTCCATTCCCCTAACAACATATGCCAAATTGAGAAGGGCAGGCTGGAATGTCTCGCCCATTATCGAAGGCGACCATCGCTTTGGGAATGTCCGTGTGCGGCTTATCGGCGGTGATCCGCTGACGATGCCCGCGCAGGCGCGAGGCTTCGAAACCGGAGGATCCAATGATCTGTCAGCCTTCATGGCGGATCCGGGTGTCCTCGTGGTTTCCAAGGCGACTGCCCTCAACCTTAAGGGCCATACCGAGATGCAGCTCAAGGTATCGCCGGACCTGCCGGACGGTGCCGCGTTCACCGACATCGCCGTAGCTGAGCACATCCTCGACAGACGCGGTGAGCTGAGCCGTCTCGTCGTTGCGCCGGAACAGCGGCCGAACCTGCCTTCGCTCGACATTCTCGCACCCGAGATCGCAATAAAGCCGCCGGGCGACCGACCGGATGTCGCCCAGCTGACCGACAGCTTCCACCTCAACCTGACGGCGTTCGGGTTTCTCGCTTTTGCCGTCGGTCTGTTCATTGTCTATGCCACGATCGGCCTGGCGTTCGAGCAGCGCAGAGCGACCTTTCGGACCTTGCGCTCTCTCGGGCTTTCCATGTCGTCGCTGAACTTCCTGCTGATGACGGAGCTTCTGGCGCTGGCCTTCCTTTCCGGGCTCGTCGGCGTCGTGATCGGGTATTTCGTGGCCTCCCTGTTGCTGCCGGGTGTGGCGGCAACCCTGCAGGGGCTCTACGGGGCGGCGAGTGTCCCGGGCACGCTGACCGTTCGACCGGAATGGTGGGCAACAGGGCTTGGAATAGCGATTGCCGGGACCATCGTCTCGTCGGCCCAAAGCCTCTGGCGGGTCCACCGCATGCCGTTGCTGGCTGCAGCGCAACCTCGTGCCTGGGCGCGTGCGACGGCAATCGGTATCCGACTGCAGCTTTTAGGCGGACTGGGTCTGCTGATCACCTCGGGCGCTTTGGCAAGTGTCGGACATGGGCTGGTGGCGGGCTTCGCGGTTCTGGCTTGCCTGTTACTCGGAGCGGCCCTGATGCTGCCGGCAGTGCTGTCCGCGTGTCTTGCTGTCATGCAAAGAAACTCGTCGCGCGTGCTCGTCACGTGGTTCTGGGCCGATACGCGGCAGCAGCTGCCTGGGCTCAGCCTGGCTCTGATGGCGCTGTTGCTGGCTTTGGCCGCCAATGTCGGTGTCGGCACGATGGTCTCAAGCTTCCGGCTGACGTTCATCGGTTGGCTCGACCAACGGCTGGCGGCCGAGCTTTATGTCGCGGCACGAGACGAGAACGAAGCGGCGCGACTGCGAGGATGGCTGCTGGCTCATTCCACATCGGTTCTTCCCATCTGGAGCGTCGAGGGTGAGGTGCTCGGAGACAGGCTGCAGATCTTCGGCGCGGCAGCAGGCGATCCGACCTATCGGGACAACTGGCCGCTCCTTTCGGGAACCATCGATGTCTGGGACCGGGTCGCCGCGGGGCAGGGGGCGCTCGTCAACGAGCAGCTTTGGCGTCGCAACGGGCTTAACATCGGAGATAGTCTGGCCTTACCCGGTGATTGGAAACTCCCCGTCGTCGGGGTCTATTCCGACTACGGCAATCCAAAAGGACAGGTCTTCGTCGGCATCGATGCCCTGACGGCACATTATCCTGACGTTCCAAAGCTGAGATATGGCGTGCGTGTTCCTCCGATCGACGCCCCGTCGCTGAAGGAACGCCTGACGACCGAATTCGGTCTGCCGTCCGAAAACGTCATCGACCAGGCCTCCTTGAAGCGGCAATCGCAGGCAGTCTTCGACCAGACGTTTGCTGTGACCGGAGTGCTCAATCTCTTCACCCTCGGCGTCGCAGGTTTTGCGATGTTTTCCAGCCTGCTCACCTTATCAGGCATTCGACTGCCTCAGCTTGCCCCCGTCTGGGCGATGGGGATCAGGCGGCGCGATCTTGCCCTGCTCGAAGTGCTGCGCACGCTCGCGCTGTGGCTCGCGACCTTCGTTGCCGCCGTTCCTGTCGGCCTTGCGCTTGCCTGGGTGCTGCTGTCGATCGTCAATGTCGAGGCTTTCGGGTGGCGGCTGCCGATGCGGATTTTTCCGATGGACTGGCTCGTCCTGGGATCGGTGGCGCTAGCTGCGGCGATCGTGTCTGTCTTTATTCCGCTCCGACGGCTGGCGACGATCGGGCCGTCGGATTTGCTGAGGGTGTTTGCCAATGAACGCTAGACCTCTTCTGGCTGCCTTTGTTGCCGCAGCCACGGCAATCTCCGTTCCTGCCGCCGCTATTTCGCAAGGATTTGCCGGACTGGGCTCGACCGCCGAGGGCTTCGCTGTTCCACGCCCCGGCATGCAACTCCGCTTTCCGGCAGATCACGGCCCCCATCCCGAATTCCGGATCGAATGGTGGTACATTACTGCAAATCTTCAGGGTGAGGACGGGACGCAGTTCGGCGTACAATGGACGCTTTTCCGCTCCGCGCTCGCGCCGAAGACCGAGAGCGGTTGGTCCGATCCTCAAGTCTGGATGGGCCATGCTGCGATCACCACGAAGGATCGGCATCTCGTGGCCGAAAAATTCGCCCGCGGCGGGGTCGGCCAAGCAGGTGTCGTCGCCGTACCCTTTTTTGCCTGGATTGACGATTGGGAAATGAAAGGCCTGCTGAAATCGGGCGTCGACCAGCTGGACAAGGTCAGCCTGCATGCAACCGGAAAGGATTTTGGCTATACGCTCCAGCTGTCCGCCAACGGTCCTCTCGTGCTGCAGGGCGAGCAGGGTTATTCTGTGAAATCGGCAAATGGACAGGCGAGCTACTATTATTCGCAACCGTTCTATGATGTCTCAGGATCTCTCGACGTCGCCGGAAAGACCGTTCTGGTCAGCGGCAAGGCATGGCTTGATCGGGAATGGTCTTCACAGCCTCTCGCCAAGGACCAGACCGGATGGGAGTGGTTTTCGCTCCATCTGGATTCCGGTGAAAAGGTCATGGCGTTTCGGCTTCGCGACGGCAGCGGTGGCTACAGATCGGCGAACTGGATTGCGCCGGATGGCAAACCCACGCCTCTGCCGCCTGGATCACTGGAGATATCCCCTGTGCGCACAGCACGCGTCGGCCACCGGAACGTCCCTGTTGCATGGCGTGTCCGGATCCCCGAGCGCGGCCTTGACGTCACGACCAGCCCTTTGAACGACCAGGCATGGATGGCGACCACCACGCCTTATTGGGAAGGCCCAATTACCTTCAGTGGAAGTACAGGGGGGCATGGCTATTTGGAAATGACGGGATATTAAAAGGGATCAGCCGCGAAATTCCTCGGCTGATCATCGAGCGAGGGGGCGTGGGCGCCTCTCATCGGAATCGAATACTTTGACGTCATCATTGATCGCCGTCCTGCCGGGATGCCATGGCCGGATAGCGAGCCCCGCCCCGCCGCGCTGCGGCAAGATTCGCCGACACGGCTCCTTTGTGGTCGGCTCATGCGACATCAAAACCGCTCAAGCACCTTCTTGAGCTGTAGGGTCGGTGTATGAAGCTCTGCTCGACCTCGAAAAAGTGGATCTGCAGAACTCGGGCGAGCTCCCGGCGTTTCTTGTCGGGCAGATCGTCCAGATGGTCAGTCAGGTCACTGCCGCATCAAAGCCTTCGGTGGGAATCGTATCCGTCGTAGCGGCTCGCGCGATGCGCGAAGCCAATATCGCCAGAAGCTTGATGTGGCGCTTCGCCGCTAGCAGTCCTCGGGCGAGGGGAGGCGCCTCTCGTCGGAATGCACTGATATAAGGTCAGCGGTCATCAAGAGCTTCGAGCGCCTTCTCGGCGAAACCAGGCGACGTGAAAGTCTTTCGGTCAGCTCGCGTGTTGTCAGCGCTGGTCGCCGATACACAGCCGCTTGGATCGTAAGCGCCTTAAGGACCTCAATTGGATTCTTCGCGAAGATCTCCGAAAGGAATTCATCAGGAGTCTGGGCAACAATGCCATCGAGAAGGGTGCCGAAATCGCGGATGTTCGACGTCACGATGACGGTCGCCTTGACCGCAACTGCAGCCGCGACGACATGTCGATCCTTTGGATCGTTTCGCATGTCCGGCTCTATCTCTTCCCATCCTTCTGCGGTTGCTTCGGGGAATGCCTCTTCAATGACGGCCCGCAAAGCTTCTGCCCTGGTTGGGTCCATGCCGTAATCACTGACAAGATTGCGGTCATTTCGTCGAGAATGCGAGACGACCAATGAACCTGGAAGCAATCCGCTGCAGCTATGCGGAGCAGCGTGTCGCGGAGCAGCATGGGAAACAGGACATTGGCATCAAGAACGGCGACTATCATAGGGACTCATGCGGATTTTCCGATCGCTCGGAAGGAAATTGATTGGTTGCGCTTGTAGCGTTTACGATCCATATTGCCGGCATGGCCGTATCACATCGCACATCGTCAGACAAAACTTCCACCAAAACTTCGAATGCCATTCCGGCACCCGAGAGGTCGGCTGCTGCGCGCGTCGCATCGCTATTGCTGGCCAGTTCGAAGAAACGGCAAGGCATCGTTCAGGTTATTGATGCGGATGGGAAGCGCCAGGAACTCCCTATTGCCTTGGCCGAGGTCATGTATCGGGCCGCCGAACTCCTCGCCGAGGGACGACCGGTGACGGTGCTACCGGACGAGGAGATGCTGTCAACGCAGGCTGCGGCGGATATTCTCAACGTGTCCAGGCAGTACCTCGTCCGTTTGGTTGACACTGGTGAACTCCCCGCGGAGAAGGTTGGCAGTCACCGGCGTTTGAGGGCAGCGGATGTTGCGGCTTTGAAGACAACTCGTGATGCCAAGCGCGCGTCGGCACTGGATCGATTGGCGTCGCTGAGCGAAGACGTCGGCGGGTATGAACTTGGGACCAAGCATCGCCAAAAGGAACCCTAAATATCAGGTCTCCAGCCCAGCCATCGAACCCAATTTTCAAATTTTACGGTCGCTTACCGTAATCGTTGATATCGAACCACCGGCCTTCGCAAAGACGAGGTCATCTGGCTTCATATCCTCCCGGCACCGGTGAAAAGGCCTTCGGCCTCAGCAAGCCTCATCGCCTAGCCTGGTTCCTACAAACAATCATTTCCCGCGAAAACCGACATGCCTATGCGTCTTGTGCATAGGTGCAGTGAGGGATTGTCACTTTTTTAAACCGATTGAAACGGCTATATCCCAATCATCGAAACGACGCCGGAGCCAAGCAAGGTTGCTGACGTCAGACAGCCCTCAGGAAAGGGGATTATCATGA
>NZ_FWER01000081.1 GCF_900169785.1 Rhizobium sullae | reverse complement strand
GCAGGAAATCCACTCTGATCACCGCCCAACTGCCCGTGGCCCAGTGGCACGAGATGATCGGGGAACCGACGATCGCTGACGCCATCCTCGATCGTATCGTCCATAACGCCCATCGAATTGCGCTCGAGGGAGACAGCATGAGGAGGCAAAAACCACGACCGCTCTTGACCGAAGCGCGAAACGCCGAAATCAATAACCAATGACATCAACCAGGCGAACGAAAGTCGATCCCGCGAGACTGTCCGGGATCTAGTGAAGCGACTGTCCGGGATTTACCGGAATCGCTGTCCCGTTAATCCGAAATCCGCAGCCGATCCGGCTTTTCGTCTTCGAAGATCAGTTCGCGCTCCGATTTTGCCAGATGGGCGACCGGAACGCGAACGGGTAACACGCGATGTCCGTCCGCATAGAGCATTTTCAAGGTGGCGACGGCAGCAAGCAGCGGATCGTGCCGCCGCCGGGAGTGAAAGGTGAACGTCTCGAGAAAGGCACCAGCATATTTACGGACGGTCGCATGTTGTTCGGCCGCCGTCATCAGCGCCGACACATCGTTGCTTTCCACCATGGCTTCGAGGCCGGGTTTGATCTGCAGCAGCCGATGCCAGCCGACTTGCCGATCCAGTGTCGTCATGGGATCTGCGTCGGTATCGTTGGCGGACTGCAGGGCCAGGATCTTGTCGAGGAACAGCCGCAACGCTTTGGACGTTTCCACGCGGGCACTCATATGACGCTGCTTTTTCCTGTTGTTGGCCTGCGAGAACAGCCGGCCCATCATCTTGATGAACATCATCACCGCATCGTCGGTGAGCTTCTGGCCGAGCTTGATGATCTGCGCGACAATCGTCGCACGCCGGCGACTGGCATTGAAGTCGTTGGCGAGCCAAGCCGGTGTGGCGTCGCCCTCCCGGACCATCTGATCCCATCGTCCCGAAGCGATCCGGGCCTGCAAGCGCGGGTCGATCTCCAGCGTGCGCAGGAATGCAATGCGCTCAGTCAATCCGACCAGGTTCAGCGTACCCGGAGCGTCCGGAGCCGACCGCAGCCAGTGAAAGCGCGTCTGGCCGATCGCCGGGTCGACTTCCAGCAGCCCGTCCAACGTTTGCAAGTTTCTGCTGATCGAGGTCCGCGAGGAGCGCCGCCTCGGCGCGACGACGGGCAATGGCGCGTGCTGCCAAACCCATACGTTCTATCATGTTCGCTACCGGCAGCAGAACCCGGCGCTCTCGGAACGTGACGATGATGGTATTCGCAATCGTCACACCCTTGTCGGTCGTTGAGGCAGTCTCAATTGCTGACAGCAGTGCAGCGCGACGATCCTCGGCTGTAGGACTCCTCATTTCCAGATAGCCCAGCAGGCGAGCTACATGGTTCATGCGTGTCTCTTCCCGGCGGGCGTACAGATCAAATGAAGCTGGATCGGCTCCGATTTGCTCGGCAATATAGTTGAGCATCGCCTTGGGCGGCATCTCGTTGGCCATGAGCGCGCGGCCTGGATAACGCATCAGGCAGAGCTGCACCGCAAAGCCGAGCCGATTATGCTCCCGTCTGCGGACCTCGATTTCGAGCCGGTCGGCCGGTGACAGGGAATAGTGGCGGATCAGGCTGTCCTCGTCGGTCGGAATATCGAAAAGCGCCTGCCGGTCCTGAACTTTGAGAAGTTTCCGCTTGGCCATTTGCTACTCCCTACATTTGCGCATCAATGACCGTGCCCTGTACGGAAAGGTTGGTTTCCGTACAGGGACAAAACGCCCTGTCCACAAATTATCTTGACAGGGTTACGAACAGCTCAGATGTTACGGACAGCCTATTCGGACGATTTGAGCGCATGCCACGCACCTTTGCCTATGTCCGCGTCTCCACGACCGGGCAAACCACGGAAAACCAGATTCAGGAAATCGAAGCCGCCGGTTTCCAGGTTGAGCCACGTCGGATCGTCACCGAGACTGTTTCCGGCAGCACCGCCATTGCGCAGCGCCGTGGCTTTTCCCGACTCATGGACCGGCTGGAAGCAGGGGATATTTTGATCGTCACCAAGCTCGATCGCCTCGGTCGCGACGCCATCGATGTCAGCACTACGGTCAAGACGCTGGCCGAAATGGGGGTTCGCGTCTATTGCCTCGCGCTCGGCGGAGCCGATCTGACCAGTTCGGCCGGCACGATGACCATGAACGTGCTCAATGCCGTCGCACAGTTCGAGCGGGATTTGCTGATCGAACGCACGCAATCGGGTCTCAAACGCGCCAAATCGGAAGGCAAAGTGCTCGGCCGCCCCTCGACGCTTAGCGACAAACAGAAGCAGGATGCGCGCGACGATCTCGCTACAGGCATGAGCGTTTCGGCCGTCGCCAGGAAATTCACCACCAGTCGGCAGACCATCACGCGTGTGCGCGCTGAAAGTTCACGAACCGCGTGATCCTGGGAGATGCGTGGACATCTGTGGCAGCGAAGGACTTTTCAATGCTTAAGCAGGATTTAGCGGATATTTCGTCTCAAAAACTTCTCCATGCAAAGGCATGGGCCGAGGTCTATGAGTTGATTGACGTTCAACTTTCTCCCTTGGGGCTAGGGGCTATCAAAAAGCTAGGTCTGAGTGCCGGCGACACAGTTGCCGATATAGGATGCGGAGCTGGGCAAACCCTCCTCCAACTTGCCGAGCAGGTCGGAACTGAAGGCCAAGTGATCGGGGTTGATGTAGCGCCGCTGCTGTTGGAAATTGCCGGGCAGAGAACCAAACCGCTGAGCCAGGTCAGATTGATCCAGGCAGATGCGGAATCCTTGGATTTGCCGTCTGAGAGTTTGGATGTTGTGTTCTCTCCATTCGGTGTGATGAGTTTCAATGATCCTGTCTCGGCTTTCACGAATTTCCGTCGCCTTCTAAAACCATCCGGCAAATTGGCTTTTAGTTGCTGGCGTGCCCTTGAGGATAATGAGTTGGATCACTTCCCTCTCTCTGCGGTCGGTATCCGGGCCAAAGTCGATGAAACTCCTTTCAGCTTCGCAGATCCGGAATATATACATGGCATCCTTGAAGCTGCTGGCTTCGAAGAGATAGTCATCCAATCGCACGATGAAAAAGTCTCTAGCGGAGATCTCGATGCGATGACTTCGGTGCTTCTGAAGGTGGGACCGCTCGGAAAGATCATCCGCGAGAATCCTGCGTTGCGGGCGACATCCGAGCCCCGATTGCGCCAGGCCTTAGCTGCCTTAGGCGATCCCTCCGTGGTACAGCTTTTGGCTTCCGTCTGGGTCGTCACCGCGCGGACCAAAGCAGCCCCCCGCTAGCACTCGCGCATGCATTGAAAGTCGAAGTTCACGCCTCGTTCTACTTAGCGCAGGATTTTGAACTGCTCTTGTTCTGCCCCCGTGTTGAGACCTGGCATGCAATCGACCAGACGAAGCCCGATAGTTCGCGCGCAATCGCCGTAGTGACGGTTGTCGCGGGCTTTCCGGCCTTCGCAAGCTTTCGGTATCGGCTGCACAATCGCAACTGCGCCTTCCATGCCGTGTCTCGGATTGCTTTTGGAAGCTGCTCCTGGCGGATCAATTGCTCGCGGCTGATCTTTGCAGGAAACCGATAGCTCCAAGCGGCTTCGATCAGCATGCGACGTGCCGTTGTGTTGCCTGCTTTCGTGATTCCTCCCTGCCGCCGAGTTCCTCCGCTTGAATGCTCCGATGGTACCAGCCCGAGATAGGCCATCAATTGGCGCGGGTTTGTGAAGCGGCTCAGGTCGCCCAATTCGGCAATCATCGTAGCGGCCGTCACCAGAGCCATGCCGCGTAGCGATTGCAGCGCGAGGACAACCGGAGCCAACGACCAGTCAGGCAGCATGATCTCGATTTGCTTCGTCAGCCGCTCGCGCCGCTCGGTTGCTGCTTCGATTGTGGCGATATGATCCTCCAGCACGATATGGTGAATTGGCTGCTCAAAGCAAAGACCGGCCAACCAACGTCGATGCATCTGCGTCCAGGCTGGGCGGCTGTAGTGAAAGCCGTGGCGCAGTAAAAATCCACTGAGCTGCTGGCGCGCTTGCCGCAGGCTTCGAACGGCAGCCAAGCGCGCCCGAACCAGATCACGCATCGCCTCATGCGCGGTATCTGGTATCCAAACCGCACTCAGTTCCCCAGCGCGGTGAAGTCTTGCCAGATTGCTGGCATCCCGACGGTCTGTCTTTATGCGATCGCCCGGTAGGGATCAAAGAGGGAGCGACGACGACGCAGTCATGGCCTGCGGCAGAGAGCTGCCGCTGAATGCCGTAGCCGCAAGGTCCTGCTTCGTAGCAAAACTTCAACGTCCGGCCCGGCTGCGACAGCTTGGCCAGCATACGGGCCAAGGCCGTTGGTGTGTTTACGATCTGGCCAAACGCACGCACGTCACCGCGCCCACCACCATCAGCGAGCGCCACCGCGATCGTCTCTTTGTGAACATCCAATCCGACATATGTGATAGTCTCGTCCATGGCCCGTCTCCTATGCATGAGGCGTATGCGGCGTCTCCGTCCCATTGATTATGCGGTTGCAACGGTCAGGTCTTTTGCTTGCTGGTGGTTCTGTGAGCTCGTCGAGGAGTCCCGGACGAGGTCATTATGAGGCACTGATCCGTTGCGCATAGGCCCAGGGCATCAGGGCGTCGATGTCTTTGGCGAGGTGGCCATTTGCGAGGCTGATGAAGAGATCGCGCAGGTAGGCATATGGTTCAACGCCATTCATCTTACATGTGCCGATCAGGCTGGCGAAACGGGCCCAATTACGGCCACCCTCGTCATGCCCGGCAAACAGCGCGTTGCGGCGATTCATGGCTGGGCTGCGGATTGCATTTTCGACGAGGTTGGAGTCGATGTCGACGCAGCCGTCGTCGAGGAATAGCCGGAAGCCGTCCTGGCGTTTCAGCATATAGGCCATGGCTTCGCCGAGGTCGGACTTGCGCGAGACGCGCGCGGCCTGAGCTGTCAGCCAGGTGAAGAACTCGTCCACCAGCGAGCGGGACAGGTTCTGGCGGATAGCCCGGCGATGATCGGGATCACAACCTCGGATGCTGTCCTCGATCTTGTAGAGAGCGGCGATGCGCAACAACGCCTCGTCGACGATGGGCGAACCCTTCTTCGGCTGGGACTTGATCAGTTTTCTGCGGCCATGTGCCCAGCAGAAGGCCAGCCTCAACGGATCGCCACTCGTGCGTTTTGGCGTGGCGAGATGGGAGTAGCCGCCATAGGCATCGACCTGGATCGTGCCGTCGAAGCCGTCGAGGATTTCTGCGGCATATTCGCCTTTACGCCCCGGCCGATAATGGAACACCACGCCCGGCGGCGCAGATCCGTTCCAGCCGCGGTCGTCGCGCAGAATAGCCCAGAGATAGCCAGTTTTCGTCTTGCCGCGGCCCGGATCCAACACCCGGGGCCGTGGTCTCGTCGACATAAAGTCTTGAACTGCCCTGTTTCAGGAGCATGGCCATGCGGTCTACCACCGGCGCGATCGCAGCACCCGTCCGCCCCATCCAATCGGCCAGGACCGTGCGGTCGATCGGCACTCCGTGTCGGGCCATGACTGTCGCCTGACGGTTGAGCGGCATATGTTCGGAAGGCTTGGACACGGCGATCTGCGCCAACAGGGCTTCGGTCGGCCAGCTGCCTTCCAACAGATGTGCCGGCGCCCTGGCCTGAACCACGCCGGTGCGGCCCTTGGGACACGCGTATTTCGGGCGGATCGTGACGATCACCTGATAGCAAGCCGGAATTTGATCGAGCCGTTCCGTCCGATCTTCGCCGATCCGCACCATGTTGCCGCAACCACAGGGGCAAGCAATGCTATCGGGCTCGATCACCCGCTCGACTCGCGGCAGGTGCTCAGGCAGCGAGCGCGCCTTGCGCTGTTTGCGCGGGACGGCCTTTTCGGGATCGGATCCGCTGGCCGCGATCTTTCCCTCGACAACAGCGATCTGGGCCTGTGTTTCGGCAATCGCCGTCTCAAGGTCTTCCAGCGCCAGTTCCATCTGCGCCGGATCGAGCTTTTCCGATTTCGGCCCGAACTTCGTGCGGCGGTAATCCTGAACCTGGCTCTCCAGCTTCTCGATCAATTCCTTCAGCTCGCTGATGAAGGCGTCCTTTTCGGCCACCACCGCCTGCTCATGCTGGCGTGCCGCACGCTCGACCGACAGCTCGAACTGCACCGCCGCAAAGGCTTTCAATACCTCGACAGGAAGGTCCGGGAACTGGCTGAGATCGATCGGTTGCGACATGCGTCTTCATAGCAAATCGAAGCAGAAAAGCCCAATAAAACAATGCCAAAATCAAGCAGGTGAGTCATCCTGCCGCACTCGGCGCTGTTACCCGCCGCGCCATAACTCGTCGCCAGTCGAGACCTTCGAACAAGGCTTCGTATTGAGCCCGAGAAAGACGCATCGTTCCATCCTGCACCTTGGGCCAGGCAAAACTGCCCTGTTCCAGGATTTTGTAGGTCAGCACCATTCCGGTGCCATCCCATACCAGGATTTTCAGACGATCGCCGCGCTTCGACCGGAAGACCACGGTGACGCCGGAATGCGGATCAAGCTTCAACTCGGTCTGCACCATCAATGCCAGCGCCTGGTGGCCACAGCGGAAGTCCACCGGCCGCGTCGCGATCAGGATCGGCAATCGTTGGCCCGCGACGATCATGCCGTCCCTCGCATCGCCCGCACCAAGGCCGCAACCCGATCAACCGGCACATCGCCGGGAACCCGCACCAGGAGGTCTGCGCCTATTTCTACTGTCATGATCCCCGAAGTGATCTCGACCGGCTCCGGTATTGGTGATGCATCGGCAGCCTCCTTCGGCTCCGTCGTAATCGCCAGGGGCACAAAGGCAGGCACGAATGCTCCGCTATCCTCGCAAGGAACCCCTGCCATCAGTTCCGCAGGCAGCGCCAGAAGTCCCTGACGCGCCTGCCGGCGCCAGTCCGATAGCTGGTGCGCAAGCAGATCATGGCGACGCGCAACATCAACAACCCGCGTACCGGGTTGAAGGCTCTCCGCTACAATCCGCGCCTTCAGATCATTGGGCCATCGCCGGTTTCCACGACGAGGCTCGACAACTTCGCATCGCCCAACAAATCCCTCACCATCCGCCATTCCAAATCTCCAGCTCTTGCCGAAAACCTTCTGGCAGAAACCTCAATGTTCAGAAACATGCGGAATCAATGGGGCGTAGGCGGCGCATACCATGAGGCTCTACGAGAGGATCGCTCTCGCAACCCTCGATACCTGCATATTGTGAGACGGGTCACACCGGTCCCAGGCGAACATTTAGTCTAGAACCGCCATCCCTCCCGCTTCCGCTTTCCTTAATCTGGACTTGCTTCGGAGAAGTGGAGAGGTTTTCTTGAATCGAAAGGAAACCGGAATGCCGAAGCAGAAGAATTTTACCAAGGAATTTGAGGAAGCGGTGCGCCTGGCGCAGACGAGCGGCCGGACGCAGCGCGAGATTGCCCAGGACTTGGGCGTCGGCCTATCGACGCTGGTGCGGTGGATTGGCCGTAGCCGTGATCAGGCGATGGACGCGCCGATAGGGTCGGCTGCCACCGAGGACATGACGGCCGAGCTGAAACGGTTACGCCGGGAGAACGAAGTCCTGCGGCAGGAACGCGAGATACTGAGTAAGCGGCAAGCAGACCCCATCTGGCGTTGGTAGCGTTGGCCCCTGTATTGCGGACAGACGATTCACAAACTGTGAGCTTCTATGTCTGCGCCTAGCTCTGGAACTAGAAACTTCCATATGATCGAGGCCGTTCCGGAACGGCTTGAGGGCGCGCCGCGGCAATTTCGGCGGCGCTGGTCCGATGAATTCAAGGAGCGGGCTGTGGCTGAGGCGATGGAGCCCGGTGCAAGCGTGTCAGCGATTGCGCATCGCATCGGCATACATCCGTCCCAACTATTTGGCTGGCGCCGCGATGCTCGTGCCGGACAACGATCGCTTTCGCAGGATCCGGCTGTTCAGATAGAAGCTGGGCCAGTTGGCGCGAGAGCAGTGATCGAGCTTGTCATCGGCGATATCGTTGTCCGAGCTGGCGCTGATATCGATGAAGCACACCTGCGGCGAGTGATCCGGGCGGTGCGATCGGCATGATCCCGTCGGGCGTGAAGGTCTTTCTTGCGAGCCATCCCATCGACTTCCGCAAGGGGCCGGACAGTTTGCTGTCGCTGGTGCGCGATGCCGGCAGTGACCCGTTCAACGGGGCGCTCTATGTCTTCCGGGCAAAGCGCGCGGACCGGATCAAGATCGTGTGGTGGGATGGTTCCGGGGTTTGCCTCTATGCCAAGCGGTTGGAGAAAGCGCAGTTCTGTTGGCCACGTATCGGCCACAGCCGGGTCCAACTCAACCATGCGCAGCTTCTGGCTTTGGTCGATGGAATGGACTGGAAGCGGGTTCGCTTCACGCCAGTCAAACCTCCCGAAATTGTTGGGTAAACCGCTGCGGCGAAGTAAATCAGGTGGCTGAAACCACGGGCGGATTGCAGCAAAATATGCTCTGATCAGACCCATGACGCCACCCGATCTTGAGCTTCCGGATGATGTAGAGGCACTGAAAGCCATGGTTCTTGCCATGGCCGCAAAGGCAGCCCGCGTCGAGGCTTTGGAGAAGCAGGTCGATGACCTCCAGGCCCGGAACGCTGACGCCGATGAGCGCATCGAGCGGCTGACGCAAATCTTGAAAGCATTCGATCGAGCTCACTTTGGACGGCGTTCGGAAAAGCTTGCAGCATCCACGGTCGACGACGAGCAGCATGCCTTTGTCTTCGAAGAAATCGAGACTGGCATTGCGGCAATCAGGGCTCAGATCACAAAAGGCCGCGGGAATGCGGATGCCAAACGTGCTCCGCGGCCACGCAAGGGCTTCGCGCCGCATCTTGAGCGCGTCGAGGTCGTGATCGAGCCGGAAGAGTTGCCGGAACACGCGGGTAAGCAGAAGATCCTAATCGGAGAAGACGTCTCCGAACGGCTGGACGTCGTCGCAGCGAAGTTCCGGGTCATCGTCACCCGCCGGCCGAAATATGCCTTTAAGAACGAAGACGGCGTCATCCAGGCTGCGGCTCCGGCACACATCATCGAAGGCGGCATTCCAACAGAAGCGCTTCTGGCCCAGATCGCCGTCTCCAAATATGCCGACGGCCTGCCACTTTATCGCCAGGAAGCCATCTACGCCCGTGACAAGGTCGAACTTGACCGCAAGCTGATGGCCCAATGGATGGGCAAGCTGGGGTTCGAGCTCAACATCCTCGCGGACTACATCCTGAACGAGATCAAGAAGGCCGAACGAATTTTTGCCGATGAAACGACCTTGCCGACACTTGCGCCTGGTTCCGGATCAGCAAAGACGGCGTGGCTCTGGGCATATGCAAGGGATGACCGCCCCTTCGGAGGCAGTGGCCCGCCGATGGTGGCCTATCGCTTCGAGGACAGTCGCGCGACCGAGTGCGTTGCACGGCACCTGAGCGGCTATCGGGGGATTTTGCAAGTCGACGGATACGGTGCTTACAATAAGCTTGTCCGCAAGGATGGTGGCAATGACGGGGTCACCCTGGCTGGCTGCTGGTCGCACAGTCGGAGAAAGTTCTATGAGTTGCATGTCGCAAAAACCTCAAAGGTTGCCACAGAGACGGTCGAACGTATGGCGAAGCTCTGGGAGATTGAGGAAACCATCCGGGGTCAAAACCCTGAGGCTCGTGCTGCAGCACGTCAGGAAGTCTCTGCAGCGATCGTCAAAGACCTCTTCACCTTCTGGCAGGCGACCCTGCCACGGGTCTCCGGCAAATCCAAACTCGCGGAAGCCCTCCGCTATGCCATCTCGCGTCGCGACATCTTCGAACGCTTCCTAACCGACGGTCGCGTCGAGATCGACTCCAACATCGTCGAGCGGGCGATCAGACCTCAGGCGATCACAAGGAAGAATAGCCTATTCGCCGGAAGCGACGGTGGCGGCAAGACCTGGGCGACCATCGCAACGCTCCTGCAAACGGCAAAGATGAATGCCGTCGATCCGCAAGCCTGGCTTACCCAGGCACTTGAGCGCCTCGCAAATGGATGGCCCAGCAGCGAAATCGACGCCCTCATGCCGTGGAACTACACGGCCTGAACGGCCCCAGCTTGTCGCTTACGATACTGAAGCGTGCCGCGACTTTTTTCGCCAAGGAGGGAAGTCGATGAAGTTCCGTTTCATCGACCAGGCGAAAACGGAATTCCCCGCATACCGTCTCTGCAAGGTACTGGGCGTCAGCCAGAGCGGCTATTTTGCCTGGAAAGACCGGCCCGCACGTCGTCGGCAGCGCGAAGACATGGTGATGCTGGCGCATGTGCGCTTTGCCTATGCGCTTTCTCACGAGACCTACGGCAGCCCACGCATGACGCGAAAATTGCAGGACAGCGGCTTTGCCATCGGCCGACGACGAACCGCCCGGCTCATGCGCGAGAATGGCCTGCACGCCCGGCAGAGGCGGAGGTTCAAGCGCACTACGGATAGCCAACATGCCTTTCCGGTAGCCCCCAATATCATCGATCAGGATTTTGCAGCGACCGGGCCAAACCAGAAAATGGGGTGTTGATATTTCCTACGTATGGACCCGCGAGGGCTGGCTCTATCTGGCCGTTGTCATCGACCTGTTCTCCCGCCGCGTCGTCGGCTGGGATACCGGTGATCGGCTCCATCGCCAACTGGCAGTCAATGCTCTTCGAAAAGCCATTATCATGCGTCGACCAAAGCCTGGCCTGATCCATCACTCCGACCGCGGCAGTCAATATTGTTCAGTTGACTATCAGGCCCCGCTGCGCAGCAATGGCATCCTAATCTCGATGTCAGGAAAGGGAAACTGCTATGATAACGCCATGGTCGAAACGTTCTTCAAGAGGTTGAAATCAGAGCTTATCTGGAGGACTATCAGACGCGAAATCAGGCCGAAATTGCCACTGCCCGCTACATCGATGGCTTCTACAATCCCACCCGGCGGCACTCGGCGCTTGACTACCTAAGCCCCGCACAGTTCGAGACACTGGCCGCATGATCTGAAAATGCCTCTCCACTTCTCCGAAGCAAGTCCAATCTCAGTAGGTCTTCCTTGTGCACGACTGCAGCCTCACGTCCTGATCATCATACGAATTGCACATGCCATGGTCCTCGACGAGACTGGCTTAGCCAGGGCAATCGCGGAGGCTCGGTCATCAGCCGCAGGTGGCATGTTAAGGTTAGCTCCACCAATGATGATGACAGGCACTGTTTTAAGGGCTGCATGTATGGCTTCGGCGCGCCATCGCCCGGGAAAAGACAAATGGTCCGCCACAATAAGATCGACTGCTTTCCCCCTAAACATCCAATCGCAAAGATTGTCGAATGTGTTGAAGCCGACTGGCTCATAGCCTAATGCGGCAATCTTGTCCTCATACATCTCCAGCGTCCCTCGGTCGGGCTCTACTACTGCGACGACCTCTCCGTTACCAAGTGGTATTTCACAAGGCCCAAAAAAGCTGTCCGCACTCACCGGCTCCTTTGAGGAAGGCGGTAGATAAATGTCGAAGCGCGTACCGCGCCCAACGGTTGAGCTAACATCAATACATCCTGCATGCGCTTTCACATACCCGTGAACTGCAGCGAGACCGAGCCCCGTCCCGCCCATGCACGAGCGCGTGGTGAAAAAGGGCTCAAAAATATACGGTAGTACTGCTTCAGCAATACCGTTGCCGTTATCGCCGACAGAAAGGAGGACATAGTCCCCGGGAGGCAAAGCGCCAGGAGCAAGTGTCTTCGATTGGGAGACATAAGTGCGAGAGACGCTGACCTCAACGCGGCCTCCATTCGTGACAGCCTCCGAGGCATTCTTGCAGAGATTCATCAGGATCTGCTGTATTTCCAATGGGTTTCCATCGATTACCGTTTGCCTCTCGTCAATTTTTAAATCCAGCTCTACATCCGCACGAAGCGTAACGCGCAGCAACGGAGCTAAATCCATTGTCACCTCGGAGACGTTGAAGGCCTTGGTCTTACGTTTCTGGTTTCGGCTCAGTGCCAAGATCTGATCAATGATCAGCCTTGCTCGATCGCCTGCAGCAATGATTTGGCCGATGTAACCTCTTGTTCTCGAGAGGGGGTGCAGAAGACTGTGGGCCATCTCGGCATAGCCGAGGATTGCCCCTAAAAGGTTGTTGAATTCATGCGCCATGCCGCCTGCAAGTGTGCCGACGGCCTTCAGCCGTTCCGCATGCTCCAACCGCCTCTCCAGAAGGTTATGTTCCATCTGCCTACGTCGAAGATCGATGTAATCGCAGACACGACCAGTAGCGCACTCAAGAAGTTGGACCTCACTGGAAGAGAGCCCTGAACGGTCTTGCTCATAGGCAAGGCAACAAACGGTGATTAGCTGATCGGAGGCCTTGAAGACAAGCACCTGAGAAAGACCAGAAGTCCCCTCCGCAACCCCGCGAACGTTTTGCGCGGGAACGATGGCAAACGGGGGCAGTTGTTCCCCCGCCTGGACAAGCGAAACAATTTCAAGCAGCAGCCCATCGTTCCATGTAGACCCAGGATTGTTTGCGGCGAAGCACTCAGCCGCCCTCCTGGCACTCACTTCGACCAGTGCCAGCGCGCACTGATCAGCATTGAAAAAGCGCTGAACAACTCGAAGTGCGGCTTGGGTTGAGGAAGTTAACGACATCTTTGTTGCTCCACTATCTCTGAAGCAAGCCTCAATTTCCTTCATCGTCGCTTCAAATTGCAAGCGCCTTACCAACCGATTCGTGTACAGATGCAATCTTGAGAGGAGCACGACTATACAAAAGCAGAGGCATATTGGTTCGAAGGTCATAAACATTCGTGCCCACTTCTCGCCCAGATTGATCAAGCTGTGGTGTTTTACATATTCGCGCTCCAGTTTCGCGGCTTCGGCAATAGTGTCGGATGACGCAATGCTATTTACGGCTTCGTTCACCTGCGGCAGCAAAGACAGGATGACTCGACCATTGCGTACAACATGTTCAATGGCCTCATTCTCACCCCCCGTCGATTGAAGCCGGTCAAGATTTCTATCGATCTCTGACGCAAGGTTCGAACTCGGACGAAGCAAAAACTGCAGAATCAAATGGCCGAGTTCGAGCCTCGGTGATCCCGGAAGCAAGCTCACAAAGTGTTCGAAACTTGAGAGAGCGTTTTGCAAGCGCGCGTTCTGTGCGCCCAAGCCGGCGACGATCGCATCTGTCCTTTCGACCGACAGCTTTACCCGAGTTAGCAGTTGAGAGAGATCACTGGCGTTCTCGTGAGTCGCCTTTTCAAACAACTCCTGAAGGTCAATCAGGCTCTTCTGCACTGCCTGTAACTTTTCCGCAACAGGGCTGTAATCCCGTAGCATGCCGGCGTGAACGCGAAGCACATCGCGCTGCAGCAATGCACCATTGGTCTTAATTCTTTGCAATTCACTTAGTATTACCTGATTAGTCTGATTGTCTTGCCCGCACCAGCTTGCAAGCACTGTCAACAACACAGTCGTGACGACCAACACAAAAACTATCTTGGTGCTGAGTTTCTTCTCCCAAGAAGTCAGCGACGAATCATCCGCGTTCGCCCGCCTTCCTGAGCATCGCGATCTGAACATTAGCTCGGTTTCGCGCTGATGGATGCACGGTCGGTGCTGAACCTGAAACACCACGCCCCTCCCCGTTCAGTAGCGTGACTACGCCTATTCCCCACTGCAATCGATACGCATCGCAACGCGACGTCCGGGACGCATAGGCGAGGAAGGTTGTTCGTCTTTTGTGGATCTCGATGGGACTGCTCATAGACACTGCTGCAAGCTCTGTGACATCTCTTGCAGACCTGGGCCACCAGTAAGCTCGCGCATTCCGATTTGCATCTAAGTGGCTTACCCTCGCGTGATGGTATTTTGTGCGAACACGTAGGCCCCGTAGACATCAGGAGCCTCCAGCATTTCAATGACGCGACTGACAAGGGATTTTTCTCTTCGCTATCACCAAACTTGCCAAAGTCCGTCGCAACCAAGCTAGTTGCAGCCACACGTTTTCCCCAAAATTGCGTGCTGTTTCGCGCGGTTTATCAGTTACTAACCGTTCTGCAATATTAGTCAGCAGCCCATCTGGGAGATCAGAAAGGTAACGTCGTACCTCGGCCGCCCTCCCGCCGTCGCGGGGATGAACTTCAGGTGTGCGTATCCGTTTGCTATCGTGATCTATGATAGGACTCCGAAGTAATTTCCATTGCCCTATGAGGCTACCATCGAAGCTTGATCTGCTAAATCGAATTAGCGTTACATTTGTAGTCCTACTGAAGGTTGCCGCCGCGGACATACCCCCTCATCGCCACTTTAGGTATGTTATATGTGTCGAAGAACAAGCAAAGCGAGCGTGCAAGACAATCGGCGTTTCGCAATCCTATGGCCAGGGCACGTCAATGCGCCCCTTGTGAGAGGCGGATTTCACTTACGCTTCGCCGACGGCAGCCTTCCGTAGGGCCGCTACTGATAGATCAGCCGAGCTTTATCAATTTGACTGACTCTTAAGCGGAGCCCTGACGTTCAATGACGCCGTTTGGGGCCGACAGGCGACGTTTTCCTTTGCCGATCCCAATTCGTGAAGGGCGGGATGAATTTGTTTTCCTGTTATGTTCGGAGACGTAGCAAGCAATAGGGGCACGTTACAAAACGATTTCTAATCGATTGACATTGCAACAGAATTTCTTTCTTTCACCTTGATTCCAATATCTTCAGTGCTTAGATCCTTATCGATGGTTGGCGGATATCTGCATATCGGGCAGGTCCGCGTCTTCCGCTCTTCACGCGGCGCCATAAAGTCGCGACCTCCGGCCGGGGTGTCGCAGCATCTTGCAGCCGCTCGAATCATACGGTGGAACGACCATTTCAAGCAAAACTACGTTTTCAAACAAAACTACGCCCTCAAGCATCGCTTTGAGCATTCTGTGCTCACTGGCTGCAGGTTTTTGTGCGGCAAGTCTGTACGCAACATTCCGTCACGGAATTAGCGGTGAAGCGTTGATGGCGTTTGACATCCTCGCTTTTTGGTACGAGACGCCTTTCTATTTGGGCTATACAACGCTTGCCTTCTATTATGGCTTAGCTGTCGTCGTCTCAACATCGGGAATCGTCCTGCTGGTTCAGCAGATGCTTTCCGAAGGCAGCCGCGAGCATCACGGCACGGCGCGCTGGGCTGGCGTGGGTGAAATGCGCCGTACAGGTTATCTGCAGCGGTACAGCCGCATCAGTGGTCCAATATTTGGAAAGACAAGTGGCCCTTTTTGGTCCGACTATTACCTGACCAATGGCGAGCAGCCTCACAGCCTTATCGTTGCGCCGACCCGCGCGGGAAAAGGCGTGGGCATTGTCATTCCCACGCTACTTACTTTCAAGGGCTCAGTGATAGCTCTCGACGTTAAGGGTGAGCTTTTTGAACTCACCTCTAGGGCACGCAAAGCCGATGGCGACAGTGTGTTGAAATTCGCACCGCTAGATCCAGAACGGCGGACGAGTTGCTATAATCCTCTGTTGGATATCATAGCATTGCCTCCAGAGCGGCAGTTCACCGAGGCACGCCGCTTGGCGGCGAACCTCATTACGACCAAGGGACAGGGCGCGGAAGGTTTCATCAACGGCGCTCGAGATCTTTTTGTCGCCGGCATTCTTGCCTGCATCGAGCGCGGCACGCCAACAATCGGGGCCGTTTACGACCTCTTTGCTCAGCCAGGCGAGAAATATAGGCTCTTTGCGCGCCTCGCGGAGGAGACCCAGAACAAAGAGGCTCAGCGGATCTTCGACGACATGGCGGGCAACGATACAAAAATTCTAACCTCCTACACTTCTGTGCTGGGCGATGGCGGGCTCAACTTATGGGCGGACCCCCTGGTTAAAGCCGCGACAAGCCGCTCAGATTTCTCAATCTATGATTTGCGTCGCCGAAGAACTTGCATTTATCTTTGCGTTAGCCCAAACGATCTTGAGGTCGTCGCGCCTCTGATGCGCCTACTCTTTCAGCAGGTCGTTTCAATTCTACAACGCTCGCTGCCTGGCAAGGATGAGAAGCACGAGGTGCTATTCCTGCTGGATGAGTTCAAGCACTTGGGCAAGCTGGAGGCGGTTGAAACGGCAATCACGACCATCGCGGGCTACAAGGGCCGCTTTATGTTCATTATCCAAAGCCTCTCGGCATTGTCGGGAACATACGACGAGGCCGGCAAACAAAACTTTCTCAGCAATACTGGCGTGCAAGTCTTCATGGCCACCGCCGATGACGAGACACCAAATTATATTTCGAAAGCGATCGGTGAATATACGTTTCAAGCGCGCTCCACTTCCCATACCCAAGGGCGAATGTTCGATCGCAATATTCAGATTTCAGATCAAGGATCACCTCTACTGCGGCCCGAGCAGGTCCGTCTGCTCGACGACAAATGCCAAATTGTCCTCATTAAGGGCCAGCCACCATTGCAACTGCGAAAGGTTCGATATTACTCCGATCGCGCACTAAAGCGCATCTTTGAAAGCCAGACAGGAGGCCTTCCGGAGCCCGCACGCTTGATAATCACCGAGGAGGGACTCGGCGCAAATTGCCAATCTTAACGGCCGCTGCCGACACGGCCATCTCGGGAACCGCATTACACGGCGGCACCTCGTGGGCAACAGGCGCCGAGCCGCCGACCCTCCCATGGACACCGATCAGGCGGCCAATGCGCCCCCGTCGTTGGTATCCACATCAGCGTCGAAGAAATAGCCTGCACCCCTGGATGTTTTAATCAGACGAGGGTGGGCCGGATCCGCCTCAAGCTTTCGGCGCAAACGCAATATGAGGACATCAACACTTCGGTCATGCACCTCTTCTCCACGCACTCGGCTCGCAAGCAAAAGCCGCTCTCTGGATAAAACGTCCCGTGGTTTTTCCAGAAAGGCGACTAGTAGATTGAACTCACCTGCGGTCAGCTTGACCTCGCCGCTTTGTTCAAAGATCAATCGGCGTTGATTAAGATTGAGTCTCCAACCAGCAAAATAAAACGAACGTCGATCTTTTGCCCCTGGATTGATGGGCCGCTGGCGCAATGCTACTCGAATGCGGGCCAAGAATTCGCGCATTCCAAAAGGCTTGGAAACGAAATCAGCTGCCCCGAGCTCCAGTGCAACGACTTTTTCGGCCTCCTCAAGACGATCGCCGCTGATGGCAATAGTTGGAATATCCGATTTTGTCGCCAAATTGCGGACGATTTCCAGACCATCTTCGCGACCCAGATTAAGATCAACAACCACGAGATCGACCGGCGCACACGAGAGTACGCGATTGAGCTGCCTAGTATCGCTTACCGCGGTTACCTTAAAGGCATGTATCGTTAGGTATTCGACAATGAGGTGCCGTATAGCGGCATCGTCATCGATGACAAGAACGTGTTTCAATGGCTCTCCTTCACTCTTGAAACTGGCTGGCAAAAACTTCCTCGTAGGGCAGATGAACACGATCTGTACGCCACAGCTTTCGCCAATCCCAAACCCACTCGCCGTCCCTGCCGCGCTTACATTCGCAGAGATGAAGACGATCTGGTGCGTGACGACTCGGCGCTTCGCGTATGTAGGCAGGATGTTTCACAGCTCCGGACCATTCCGATCGATCAGTGTGCCGTCGGCCCACTCGCTCATCGCGCGTCCAAGTTGAAAAATCACGACAAGTACGTTTTCGATGCCCGTGGAGGCAGGTCGAGATACACGTCTGAAATGGTGGACCACACTCGAACCCCCGCCACAATTGTCGCCACACCGTATATGCAGAGCCTTTTAATGTACTTGTGCAGCGCGTGCCGAATGGTGCCAAGCTGCTGCAACACTGGATACACCCTGTCGTGCAGCGAAGCTCAACCGGAGACCATTAAGGTCTGGACGGCCCCCCAAACAGTCCCAGTTCGGCCACCATTAACTCAACCTCGCCGACTTTAATGAAACGGCGCAACAGGCCCACATGAGCCGCTATCCCGTTCGTCGTAAGCGATTAGACGAAACTCAGCCCTTGCTCCGGCAACTTCGACTCTCTTCAAATTGTGTTGCACTAAAGCCTCCAGTCGGACCATATGTCCTTCGAAAGAACTCAGCGAGCTCGATGTGATCCGAAAGCTCCAGCTGATTTTCCCAGCATAGTTTCCACCGCAGCGCATGTGCTTCCTCCTGCACCGATCGCAAGTCTTGCCACCTGATGCTTGATTGGGATCAAAATTCAGCGTCTTCTAATGGTACTACGGGACATCGGTAAAGTTGATTGTTTGGATAGCCGGCATCCATGGCATGAATAAATGAGGTGTAACTTCATAGGCCTTGATCTGACGGGTGATGTCACGTTGTCAGCGGCTTAACGGTTGTCTGGTAATGGGTTGGGATGAACAGTCCGGCCGTAAGCTACAAGAACCACCGCTTTCCACCGCAGATCATCGCGCGTGCGGTCTGGCTGTATTTTCGGTTCCCTTTGAGCCTGAGGATGGTCGAGGAGATGCTGCTGGAGCGCGGTATCGTCGTCTCCCATGAGACGATCCGGAGATGGGGTCGCAAATTCGGAACGGCTTATGCTGCGGGTTTCGGTAATTCGCGGACAGGGGTTCCATTGAATCCCGGACAGCGATTTCACTAAATCCGGGACGGCGATGTCACGTTATTTGATCAAGGTCGGAACAAGGCGCTTGTGTGAGACGTCAGGCGGTTGCGCCGGTCACG
>NZ_FWER01000207.1 GCF_900169785.1 Rhizobium sullae | reverse complement strand
GTGCTGAATGAGATGGATCGCTTCCATCTGGTCGAGGACGTGATCGACCGGCTACCGCAACTCGGCGCTCGCGCTGCGTATTTCAAACAGGCAATTCACCAGAAGCTGATCGAACACCGGCAGCACATCGAAAAATATGGCGACGACGTGCCCGGAATCTCGGGCTGGACGTGGGGACAGGCGGCTGCCTTGGGAGAGCTGCGATCGACAGAGGCAGACAACGTCTAAGCCAGGAGGGCTGGACGTGAAAGTATTCGTGATCAGGCATGGGGAGACCGAGTGGAGCCTGACCGGGCAACACACGGGCATGACAGAAGTCCCCTTGACCGACAACGGACGACAACAAGCGGAACGGATGCGGCCGGTGTTGGCTCGGCAAACA